>CAMDZW010000013.1 GCA_945911015.1 uncultured Propionibacteriaceae bacterium | reverse complement strand
TGAGAGGTCAGTTCGTCGGCGTCGACCTCGAGGCCACGCCGGGCGAACCACGTACAGACGTTGACGCAGTCGCGGTGCAGGAAGTCCGGCCCGGCCGGGTTCGCGCGCAGATCGATCAGCTGCGGCAGGTCGATGATCATCAGCCTGCCGTCACTGACCAGAATGTTGTACGGGGAGAGGTCACCATGGACCAGCCCCAGTTCGGTGATCAGTTCCAGCGCCGTGGTGAGTTGGTGCCACAGTTCCTCGAGCAGGTCCGGGGTGGGTCTGAGTCCGGCCAGCCGGGGTGCGGTCTCGTCACCGTCGGTGACGTACTCCATGCAGATCTCGGTGCCGTCGATCTGGATCGGGTAGGGGACCGGGACGCCGAGTGGCCAGAGTCGGGTGAGGGCGTCCCACTCGGAGACGGCCCACTGGCCCTGCTGGACCTGGCGCCCGTACGCGCTCTTGCGGTTGACGGCGCGGACGTCGCGGCTGCGTTTGGTGGTCCAGCCCTCGGTGTAGCTGTCGGCCCGGCGGAAGCTGCGATGGTCGAGATCGCGATAGCGCTTGGCGACCATCAGAGACGTACGGGTGGGGTCCTCAGGGACTGAACGGTCGACCAGGAAGCAGTCAGCTTCCTTGCCTGTCTTGAGGATTCCGAGGTCGGTGTCGATTGCTGCCGCCTCGGTGATGACCCAGGCGGGGCGTGGTTCCGGCCCGCGGCAGAGTCGTTCGATGTCTGGCCAGCTGGACCAGCGTTGGTTGTCAGCGAGCTCCGTGGTCGGGCGGAAGGTGAAGTCCATGGTGTGAGGTGCTCCTCGAAGAAGTGATGTGGGCGGTCAGGCCCGGGGACAGTCGTGGACATGTCGCACCTCCTTCGTCGAGGCCACACCTGCTGTGTGACCACTTCAGCCTTGATCCTGTCCGACGCTGGCCGGGAGTGCAAAGGGTTTTGTCAGACCGGGGAGGCAGGATGGAAGCAGGTCGGCGGAACTGGTCGACAGAGGCTCTTGAAATCGTACATGTGTATGTATAGACTGTGGCGACAGAGTGGCCCAAGGAGGTGGCGACGATGGCAATGACGATGACGCAGACCCGAGGTCGGGTGGAGCAGTCCGTGGGGTTCGCCGGCTGCCTGGACGCTTTTGACGACCTGTCCTTCGTGGAGTCACGCGCCGCTGCTGACCGCTTTGTCCTGTTCGCCCGGCTGGTGGACGAGGCCTATCCGCGCGGCAAGCAGGGCTGCGAGTCGTGGTACGACCGTGATCCGGAAGAGCCCTACATCGACGCCGACGGCGGGATCTGGCCGGTGCTGGACCTGCCACCGGTCCGCGTCGGAGCGGTCGCCGAGATCGCCGCACGGATCGGCCGCTCCCAGATGGTCACCAAGAACATGTTGTACGAGGCAGTGCTGGTCCGGCGGATGCTGCCGCAGGTCTGGGAAATGGTGCAGCAGCTGCGCATCGATGTCGGTGTGGTCAAGATGATCGCCCGGTCGGTCTCACCGCGGCTTTCGAACAAGGGCTTCAAGGTTCTGGACGACCAACTGGTCAAGTTCCCGCGCCGGGTCGGCGCGATGGTCGCCCGCCGCATGCTGACCGAGGTGCATCGTCGGTTCATGGGCAACGAACCGGTACGCCAGGCACGCCGTCTCGGAGTGCGGTTCAACAACAGCGGCCGGATCGGTCCGGATCGCACCACGATGGAGGGCACGCTCGACCCGGCCGATGCGCAGGCCTTGGAGAAGGCACTCCGCACGATCGCCACCGACCTGGGCAAGGCCGGCGACAACTCCTCCTTCGATGAGCGGATGGCCAAGGCCTGTGGCGTGGTCGGGGAGGCCGCTCTCGAGATGCAGCAGACCCCACCCGCACCGTCGGACGGGAATGGCGGCACGCCCGCGGACCGGCTGACCCCACGAAGGGACCTGCGGCTCTATGTCGTGGTCAAGGGCGACACGATCACCGGCGGTCCCGAGGCGCAGACCTTGCTCCGGCTCAATGGAAAACAGGATCTGAGCGTCGAACAGTTGAAGGCTTGGTGTGCCAGTCCGTTCTGGAACATCAAGGTCACCAAGGTGATCGACCTCAACCAGCCGATCGTCTCCGACTGCTATCCACCGTCAGCTCCGCAACGCGAACATGTCGCGCTGCAGTACGGCCACTGCGTCTTTCCGTCCTGTGAGCACCTGGCCCACCCGGTCTCGGTCCAGCTCAACGAGGACGGCACCCTGCTCGACAGTTGGGATGCCGACCACGTCGATGCGTGGATCGAGGGGCAGATCACCTCGACCGATGATCTGGCACCGCTGTGTCGGACCCATCATCGGCTGAAGACCCATGAGGGTTGGATTTCTCGGCAGGTGGCACCGCGTGCCTTTGTCTGGGTGAGCCCGCTGGGACAGACCTACCTGGTCACTCCCGACACGACGGTCGACATCACCAAGCTGGTGGCTCGGGCGCCGTTCGAGCGAAGACGTCTGCTGCTGGCCAGTCAGGACTGGTTGGACCCGGGGCCCGATGTGTCGCTCTGGGACTTCGACGACGACTGACGCTGCAGCGCGGGAAACTCCTCCACACATTTGGCGATCACGCCGATGATGAGCACGGCCGCACCCAGCAATGCCCCGTACGGACCGAGGAAGTCGTCCGAGACGTTGGTCGAGAGCCCGAACAGGATCAGTGACCCGATCAACGCCGAATTGGTGGTGCGGGCGAAGGCCAACAGTGCCGTGATCAGCGCTGCCATCACGAACATCACGAGTGCGCCGGCGATGCTCGGCCGCGGCATCACGATGCAGCCGCCCGTGTAGGTCGGCGTGGTCAAGGCGACGACGGTGTAGGCCAACAGGCCCGCCACCGCGCCGAAGCCGATGACGCCCGAGGCAATGATCCGGAACCAACGAGATGCTGTCATGCCCTCCCCACGCGCAGGACAGCCAGGAGGTTCACATGGTTGTGGCGGCCGTCCGGACTGTTCGCACGCGTTTGGAAGGAGTCCGGTCGGCCACCACAGTCACGACGTTATGACCTCAAGTTGGGTTGAGGTCAAGTGGTGACGGCTGGCACCACCAGTTCCCAGCGGACCGCGTCGGCCCGCAGGTCCCGTTCGTCGTGACCGGTGACGGTCACCGTGGCCTCAGTTGCGGTCAGCGACCACCAGCCGAGGACTCGCCACTGACCGCCCTGCTCGGTCTGGTCCAGCGTGATCTCGGCATCGCCGACCGTGTAGGAAGCGGAGCGGGTGTTGAGGTAGTAGTACGGGTACCAGACGCTGACCCGATACCAACCTGCTGCGGTCAGGGCGGGTGTCCACGTTGCTGTCGCCCCGGTTCCCGGGCGCGCATACCGGGTGGGGCCGCCGTTGACTCCCGTCAGCGTGGAGCTTCCCGCCCACGGGCCCGACTCGCTGTGGGCATCGTCATCACCGGTGTCCACCGCCGCCACCAGGTCGCCGTCGAGCTCACCGACAGGGATCACGGTTGAGGCCTGCACCTCGGCGGCACGGATCCGCACCTCGTGTAGTGACCCGACCGTCGCCTCGTCGGCGGCAGTGACGGCGAGTTCCTCGGTGTGACTCTGACCAGCACCCAGATCGACCTCGAAGGAGTCAGGATGGACGGTCCATCCGGTTGGCACTGCACAGCTCACCTCTCCGGAGAATCCGCCCGGTCCGGCGACGACGACGGCTGTCACCGTGCCCGACTCGCCTGGGGCAGCCACCGGCTGACCGGGATCGATCGACAGCGTCGGCGTCCGGTCGGCATCGCTGATCGGACGGAACCGGACCGCGCTCGCTCGATGCACTCCCTCCGAGGTCACCTCGAGGCTCACCTCGGCCGGACCGTCAACGGTGAAGTCCCAGACCCCCAGCACCTGCCAATCGTCGCCGCCGGTCCGCTGGTCGATCTCGAAGACCTCCTCACCATCGCGGTGACGGACCACATGGCGCGCCGCCGGTGCCGACGACGCGTGCGGCGGATACCACAGCGACACCTCGTACGGGCCGTCCTGGGGCAACCGCGGCCGCCACCGTACGGCGCCGCCGAGCACTCCCTCCGCGCTGTAGCGGGTGCGCCGCCGATCCCAGCCGAGCAACCCGCTGTTCAGCCATTCGCCGTACTCGCCGTACTCAGGCCAGGCCAGTTCGTTGTGCACGACTGTCGGATCGGTGCGCACAGCCACCAGTGCCGTCTGGGCCTGGTGGCCGTCGACCGACAGGGTCAGCGTCGTCTGGTCCTGCCAGGTCACGTCCTGACCGGGCTGCACGGTGAAGCTGTGCCGCAACACCGACTCCGCGGGCACGGTGACCGTCGCCGGCGTGGCCTCGACAGACCACCGGTCCGACGACGGGTCCAGCTCCAGCTCCACCTCTCGGTCAACCGGACTGGAATTGACCAACACCGTGGTCACTGTGGTCGATCCATCCCGGCCATCGATCACCGGATCGGCCACCACCATCTCCACGGCGCGGACCGGCTCGCGCACGGTGATTCCGATCGCCGGCAGGTCGAGCTCGCCGGCCGTCCCGGAGATCTCCACCGCGCCGACCGTCCCCTCGGGGACCGCGACGGTGATCGCGGTCTCGCCCTGTTCCCCGGGTGCTGCGGTGACTTCGCCACCCGCTCCGGACCATCCCTGGGGCAGGGTCAGCGACACCTCGGACGTGATGGGCGCCTCACTGCGGTTGTGGACCACGGCCCGACCGCTCAGCTCGACACCCGCCACCGTGGTCGTCGGCAACTCCAGCCACCCGACTGTGTCCTCGCCGACCAGGCTCGGGTGCGCTGCCAGTGTCGTCTCATCACTGCTGCCCTCGGGTGTGATCACCCGGTAGGTGAACGTCTCAGTCGGATCGGGGATCTGCACCGTCCACTCGTACGGGAACAGCTTGCCCTCGCTGCGTTGCCACTCGCCGGCTCCAATCCGGTACTCGAAGACGGCATCGTCCGGATCGTCGGCGAGCGAGACGTAGGCATCATGACCAGCTCCATCGGGTCGCGGCAGCAACATGCCCCTGACCTGCGAGGCCACTGCCGCACTGGTCGTGCCGCGGTCAACTGCCCTGGGCTCGCGGTGCCACGGCACTGAGACCGACACCTCCCGTACGGCCAATGCGACCAGTCCGTGCGCCGGGACGGTCACGGTGACCGCACCCTGCCGGGCAGGGGTCCTACGCAGCGCCCCCGAGTTGCGCAGGACGTCCACCCGCACCTCGGTGTCGGTAGTGATCCCGGTCAGTGGGGAGGCAAGATCGACCTGTACCCGCTGGGGGCGACCTGTCTGGTTCATCAGTGCGACATAGAGGCTGTCGTTGCCCACCCCGGCGATCCAGTTGATCTGTGGATTGTCCAGCCTGAGCAGGGATTTCGGAAACCAGGGCCACACTCCCTCCTCCCCGAAGAAGCTACCCGGTCGGTGACCGTACACCGCGGTGTTGAAAAAGACATAGTTGGACTCCAGGACGTGAGGGAATCTGATCGCACCGTCAGAGCGGGTGAAGGCCTCCGACATCAGGTAGTCGAGGGTCATGGCGAGATGGCCCGGGATGTGGTGGTAGTAGATCGAGGTGATCCCCGGTGGCCCCTCCCAGGGGAAGTCCGGTTTCAGAGAGGCCGTCTCGAACTGGCGGCTGTAGTAGCCCGGATAGTTGCCGAAACGGCCCACAACCATGTCGTGGGACAGATCGACCAGAACGTCGTCCTCGGTCAGATGTCCCAGCCTGCGCAGGGATCCTGCCCAGGAAGGGATCAACGTGAAACCGCCTGCCGGGTTCGGATCGGTCGAGGCGCCGTAGGTGTAGGTGGTCAGCTGTTCGAAGGTGAGACCGGTGGTCGACATCTGCCAGGCCGGCACATCCTCGGGGGTGACCCCGGTGCCGGGATAGTCCGGCTGGGTGCTGGTCGGCCAGTCGAACTGTTGAGTGATCAGCGGATCCTCGCCGACCCTCACCTGGCCAGACGGGACCGGGCGCACCATCGTCTGAGTGATGAATCGCCGTGCCTCCCGGTGGGCCGCGGACAGGAAGTCCTCACGGCCGGTGACCTCGTACAGGTTGAACAGATCCACCCAATGACCGCAGTAGTTGTAGCCGAAGGAGTTGCGGACGGGCGGTTCCTGGGGGCCCTGGTCAATGCGGTGTGTGATGTAGTCCTCGGCGAGCGCGACCGTCTCGGCCAGCAGACTCGGATCGCCGGTCAACTGATGGGCCGCGAGCACCGGGGAGAAGGAGGGTCGGTGGCTGGCCCATTGTCCTTCCACGGTGGCCGCTACGGCGAGCTGGTGGAAGCCGCTGGTCCCGCCACGGAGAAGCTCGTCCACCGCATGCAGGGCGACAGCGTCGGTTGGCGTCCCACCGAGGCTGCGCATGGCTTCGATCCCTGTGGCAGAAGCGATCGGAGTGAAACTGATGTGTTGGCGGGACGCTTGGTACTCGATCATTGGGCGGGCCCGTTCGTCCCACAGGCCCTGGTCGTTCGGTGTCGAAGTCAGGTAGTGCGCGGACAACACGGCTCCAGCTGCTGCTGCCTTCACCTTCTGGTCTCCCTCGATGTCGGCGAATCCCTTGCCTCGGGACCACCATCCCGAGAAGGAGGGCTGGAACGTCTCGGAGTCATCGCCGTCCGCGGTGTCCCGGATGAGCTCCACCATGTTGTGCACCGTGTCGGTCAGCGATGTGCCGTACACATTCTCCCGGTGGGCGGTGAGGCCGAGCTCTTCCCGTACGACCTTGGTGACTGCATCAGCCAGCGACGACTCCTCGACCACCAGGCCGAAGCTGAATCCCCGCTGGTCGCCGGCATCGAGGTGGGTCAGGTCATTGCCCCAGGGGGCATGGACGGTGGGGTTGAGGTCGGCATCGTCACGCCGCAGTGACATGGCGAAGGGCTGGCGCTGGGCATGGTCGTGTCGGGCATGGCTGAACTCCAGCACCTCGCCAGGGATGTGCACCCCCAGCGTGCGTGATCTGGTCTCGAGCAATGCAGCCGGGATGAAGAGTTCCCAAGCACCCAAAGGATCTGGGCTGTCGAGCACCATCTGACCGTGTTGCCGCGCACCACACAACACCTCGCTGACGTCATCGCGTGAGATCGCAGCAAAGCCTTGGTAGGAGACCGTGAAATCATCGGAACGACGGGCGGTCAACACATGGTCCAGCTGAGGAAAATCACTGTCGAGCACCCACCGTACGGTCAGGTCGAACTGGTCGGTGACCGAGGAGGTCAACTCGACAGTGCGCTCGCCGACCAGCTCCACGGTGTCGAAGCCGACCCACACCGGTGCTGCGGCCGGATGGCCGAACCGGGGCCCGGGGTGGACGACCCACTGCTCGTCGAAGGCCTGGTCGAGGCCGATGACGTCCTGCCAGATGCCACCGGAACGGAGCTCGATGGTGCGCACCACGGTGCGGCCGCCGGTCCAGGTTGCGATGTGGAAGGTGACCCGGATCCGATCATTGCTGATCTGGGCGGCCTGGTTGATGACGAGATCCGGTTTCGGGAGGCGACGTAGGGCATCGGGCAGAGGGCCTGCGGGGTCGGCGGCCGGCGTTGCATGCGCGGGCCGGATGGCGCCGATGACGGGCGGGAGAACCCCCGCGGCGAGTAGCAACTGCAGGCCACGTCGGCGGCTGAAGATGATGTTGTCCATGACACTTCCTCGTGACGGGTAATGGATGACAGACGACAATCACGCGCGTGATCACCGTAGAGGGATCAGCCGTACCTGGTCAAGGCTTCGTGTTCAGGCGGGTGCCGGACCCGTGGTGTACCGGAGGTCGAGCTGGCAGTCGAGGGTGCGCTGGATCGGTGGCTGGTCGGGGTCGGCGATGCGTTCGAGCAGGATGTCGACCGCTTCGCGTCCCATCTCGCGACGCGGGATGACCAGGTGGGCCACCCGGCTCGCCCGCTTCATCGAGGCGCCGCTCAGGTTGACCAGTGACATCCGGTCCGGGGCAGCAATCCCGGCCTGGCGCAGCTGTCGCCGGGCCAGGTCGGCCTCCCAGGCCGACTCCACCAGCAGGGCGGTGGCGCCACTGGCGATGAGTTCGGCGATCGGGTCTCCGCCCTCGTCGAGTGGGCCGATCTCGATCGCGGTGGCCCGATGGCGTGCGATCCCGGTCTGGAACCCTGTCCATCGGTCGTGGCTGGCCTCGGCCTGGCGGATGCGGCCGGCCCAGGCAATCCGTTGATGTCCCAGTTCAGCAAGGGCAGTGACGATCGCGGCAACGCCGTCGACATAGTTGGCCGCCACCCAGTCCAGCTCCAGGTCCGGAGTCTCGCGACGTCCGACGAAGACATAGGGGAACCGGTCGCGGGAGAGCTTGGCCAGCTCGTCGGGCCGTCGCAGTGCGCCGATGATGATCGCACCGTCGGCGATCTGCAGGGAGTTCTCTCCGCCGGTGTAGATGGTTCGGTCGCCGGCCTCGTTGCGCGATGAGGTGAACAGCACCAGGTTGCGGCCGGCTTCGTCGACCGCATGCTCGATGCCGATCAGGAACTCGTGGTAGAAGTTCTGGCTCTCCATCGGGAACACGCGTTCGTGGGTGAAGACGCCGATCAGGTTCGTCGCTCCACGGGCCAGCTGGCGCGCGGCGACATTGGGGGTGTAGCCCAATTCTCTGACTGCATTCCACACCCGCTCCCGGGTCTGTTGGCTCATGCCGATCCGGCCCTTGGCCCGATCCCCGTTGACCACCGCGGACACGACACTGCGATCCACGCCGGCCAGTCGAGCGACATCGGCCTGGGTGGCGCGGCGGCGTGAGGTGGTGTCGGGCATGGCGCAACCTTATCGGCGCTCGATCGCTTGACGGCCCCGGACTCATAGTTCTAGGGTGATGCCATGCGGTAATCACGCGCGTGATTACCGTACGACACTTCAGGAGGACCAATGTCGATCACCCCGTTCACCCGTCGCGCAGCACTCAAGGGGGTGGCACTGGCCGGAGCGGCCGTCGGCGTCGGCGCCCTCGGCGCCTGCACCCCCGGTTCGAATCAGCCCGTTGCCCCCAACACCACCGGGCAGGCGCCGGTCGACCCATCGATCGTGCCAACCTTCACCGCCTACGAGGGGCCGACCCCCGACCTGCCCGGAGACGGCTTTGCCCTGCCGAACGGCTACTTCACCTACCCCAGCGGTGTCGCCGACGCCGTCACGGAGGCACCCGGTGACGGCAGCAAGATCACCATCGCCTGCGGCCAGGACCGTCCGATGCCGCCCGGGATCAAGGACAACTCGTACTGGCAGGCACTCAACGACAAGGTCAATGCCGAACTCGACTTCCAGATGGTCCCCGAGTCGGACTACCGCGCCCGTGCCCAGACCCTCCTGGCGGGAAGCACCCTGCCTGATCTCTTCCAGCTGCCGGCCAACACCCCCGACACCCCGGCGATCGCCGAGGCGAACTTCGCCGACCTGACCGAGTACCTCTCCGGTGACAACGTCTCCGAGTACCCGTTCCTGGCCAACGAGCCGACCACCACCTGGGAACAGGCGATCTACAACGAGAAGATCTTCGGCGTCCGCTACCCGCTGCACCTGATGGGCAGCTTCATGTTCGCCCGCCGTGACCTGCTCGACGACCGAGGGATCTCGGTCGATGACGTCACCGATGCCGAGTCCTTCCTCGACCTGTGCCGCGAGGTCACTGATCCGAAGGCCAACCGCTGGGCACTGAGCAATCCGACCTGGACCGCATGGTTCATCAGCGAAATGCTCGGAGTTCCTGCCTACTCCCAGCTGGAATGGCTCGAGGACGGGGGCAAGTTCACCCAGGTCTGGGAGACCCCGGAATTCGCTCAGGCCATGGAGTTCACCAAGAAGATGATCGACGAGGGACTGTTCCACCCCGATGCGCACTCGCTCGGCGCAGGTGGTTCGCTCCAGCAGTTCCAAGCCGGTCGCATCGCGCTCAACTACAGCGGCGGCAATCAGTGGGAGGCTCGCGTCGCCACCGACGGACTCGACGTCACCGCCATCCCACCGGTCGCCTTCGACGGCGGCGGGATGGGTGTCCAGGCACTCAGCAAGGGCACCTACTCGATGACCGTCATCCGCAAGGACGCCGACCCGGACCGCATCCGGATGCTGTTGCGGATCATGAACTACATGGCCGCTCCGTTCGGCACCAATGAGTACAAGTTCCTCCACTACGGCGAGGAGGGCAAGCATCACACCAACACCGACGGCAACATCGAGCTGACCGAGGCCGGCCAGACCGAGGTGGCGCTGCCGACCAAGTACGTCGCGAATCCGCCGACCTGGGTCTACATCCCGGGCCACGAGGAACAGGCCAAGGAGTACCACGACTTCATCGCCAAGGTGGTCGAGGTCGGCGTACAGGATGCGGCGACCGGCCTGTGGTCGGAGACCGACCAGAGTCGTCGCGGTGAGATCAACGTCATCGTCAACGAGAAGATCGCCGGCTACTACCGCGGCGACAACACCATCAACGACTACAAAGCGGCCGTGCAGGAATGGCTCGAGGCCGGTGGCGAGGCCATCCGGGTCGAGTACGAGACCGCTTTCGAGGCGCGCAAGTGACCGATCGCACTCTCAGCTGTGACCTCGCCGTCATCGGAGGCGGTGTCGGCGGGGTCGCAGCAGCACTGTCGGCGGTGCGGCTCGGACTACGGGTCGTCCTCACCGAGGAATCGTCCTGGTTGGGAGGCCAACTCACCTCCCAAGCGGTTCCGCCCGACGAACATCGCTGGATCGAGGACCAGGGCAGCACCGCGACCTATCGCCATCTGCGCCAGCGCATCCGCGAGCACTACCTGCGCAACTATCCCGTACGGGCAGAGGTCCGGTCCGCCGGTCGGTTCAACCCGGGGCGGGCCAAGGTCAGCCGCCTGGCCCACGAGCCGCGGGTCAGCCTGGCCGTGCTGGAGGACCTGCTGGCCCCCCATCGGTCCAACGGCCAACTGACCGTACTCATGGACCACACACCGGTCGAGGTGAGCACCGACGGTGACCGGATCACCGCAGTCGCGGTGCGCCGTGGTGACAGTGATGTGTGGATCGAGGCACCGTACGTGATCGATGCCACCGAACTGGGCGAGCTGCTCGAGCTTGCCGGGGTCGAACACGTGATCGGCTCGGAGAGCCGCGCCCAGACCGGCGAGTTGCATGCCCTGGCCGGGGACCCGGACCCACTGGACCAGCAGGCGATCTCGTGGTGCTTCGTCCTGGATCACCAGCCCGGTGCGGACCACACCATCGACCGGCCGCAGGACTACGCCACCTGGACTGCCTATCGGCCGGAGTTCTGGCCCGGGCCGCTGCTGTCGTGGACTGATGTCTACCCGATCAGTCTGAACACGCGCACCCGGCCGATTCTGGCCGGTGAACACGACCATCTCGGTGACGAGGAATCGGACAACCACTGGCGATTCCGCCGGATCCTGTCGGCGCGCAACTTCGAGGACGGTTTCCTGGCCAGCGATCTGTGCCTGATCAACTGGCCACAGATCGACTACTGGGGTGGTCCGTTGGTCGGGGTCACGGCCGACGAGCAGGCCGAACACCTACGTCAGGCCCGCCAACAGAGCTTGTCCTTCCTGTACTGGATGCAGACCGAAGCACCCCGATGGGACGGCGGCACCGGCTTTCCCGGGCTGCGGCTGCGGGGTGATGTCGTCGGGACCGATGACCTGGCCATGCGCCCCTACATCCGTGAAGCGCGTCGGATCATCGCCGAGACCACTGTGGTCGAGGAGCATGTCGGGGTGCTCGCTCGTCGTGAGGCCGGGCTGCCCGCCCGTTCCCAGGAGTACGGGGACACCGTGGGCACCGGGTCGTACCGGATCGACCTGCATCCCAGCACCGGAGGCCGGACCTATGTCGATGTGGAGAGCTATCCGTTCCAGATCCCGCTCGGGGCCATGTTGCCCGTACGGGTGGACAACCTCATCCCGGCGGCGAAGAACATCGGCACCACCCACATCACCAACGGGTGTTACCGACTGCACCCGGTGGAGTGGAGCATCGGCGAGGTGGCCGGTGCTCTGGTCGCCCACTGCCTGCGGGAAAAGCTCACCCCCAGGCAGGTCCGCAACAGCGAGCACCTGACCACCTTCCAAGATCTGTTGGTCCAACGCGGAGTCGACCTGACCTGGAGCGAGGACGTCTTCGCGTGAACATCGGGGTGGAGGTGGGATTCATCCCGGTGTCGGATCCGGGCGTGCTGGTCGTGGCACCACAACCTGATGGTGCGGTGACCATCACGCACGGATCGCCGGTCGCCGCGCAGCGCGGACTTTCCTTGCTGCGCGGCGACCTGAGGCTTCACGGCGAGGCACGACCCCATCGGGAACAGTGCCGGGTCGAGACACTGACGGTGATGTTCGACGTGTCCCGCAACGCCGTGCTCACCGTGGAGGCGGTGATCGAGCTGCTCGGCATCTGTGCCGGGATGGGGATCAACCGGGTCATGCTGTACACCGAGGACACCTACCTGATCGAGGCGATGCCGTGGTTCGGACACGGCCGTGGCGGCTACAGCCTCGACGACCTGCACACGATGGATGCCGCGGCCACCGAACTCGGTATCGAACTCGTCGGCTGCATCCAGACCCTCGGGCACCTGGCCAATGCGATCAAATGGCCTGCCCTGTCGCGGATGCGTGACACCGAGTCCGTCCTACTCGTCGACGAACCTCGCACCTACGAACTGATCGCCGCGATGCTCGACACCATGAGCGCCGGGCTCCGGTCGCGCACGATCCACCTGGGCATGGATGAGACCTTCGGTCTCGGTGGGGGAGTGCACCGCAATCGCTACGGCCTGGCAGAACCGTCCTCGATCTTCCTGCGGCACCTCACCAGGGTGGTCCAGATGTGCCGGGACCGAGGTCTGGAACCAATGATCTGGAGCGACATGATCCTGCGGGCCGGATCCCCGGACAATCGGCCCAGCGACCTCGATGCCCCGCTGGCGGCCGAGTTCATCGCGCAACTGCCCGCCGGGCTGCGACTGGTGCACTGGGACTACAACCACAACGAGGTCGACCACCACCGCCGCCAGATCAAGCGTCATCGCGATCTGGGCCAGGTCCCCGTGGTGGCGGGCGGAGTCCACACCTGGCGGCAGCACTGGGCCAACCTTCCCCAGACCTGGCGTTGCCTCAACCCGATGCTGGATGCGGCCTCAGAGGCCGGGGCGAAGGACCTGATGCTGACCGTCTGGGGCAATGGGGGCAGCGAATTCGACTGGTTCAGCGCGCTGCCGGCGGTGCAGACCTTTGCCGATCACGCCTGGGGTGCCGATGACGACATCGAGGCCCGGTTCGTCGGGTCGGTCGACGCCAGCTTTGCCGCCTGGGTCGCGGCCAGCGAGCTCGATCTGGCCCCCGGCGAACCGGTCGGCCCCAGCAACACCAGTGTGTGGGTGCTGTGGCTCGATCCGGTCCTCGACCACGTCAGCGTCACCGGGCTGGATCCACAGCGGTACGACACCCTCGCCGACCGTCTGACCTCGGCCGCGTCGACCCGACCCGGTGATCGTCGACTGTCCGGTCCGGCACTGCTGGCCCGGACTGTGGCGGCCAAGCTGCGGGTCCATCACAGTCTCCGGGATTCCTACCACCGTGGGGCTTGTGGGCAGCTGGTCGACGAGCTCATCCCGACTGCGCGGGAGCTGGTGGGCCAACTCGCCGAGGCACACCGGGCTCGCTGGCACGAGATGAACCGGACCCAGGGGTGGGAACTGGTCGAGCGACGCTATGCCGGACTGGTGAGTCGCCTAGAGACCCTGGCCACCCTGCTGGCCCGCGGGGAAAGGATCGACACCCTCGACGCACCCCAGCTCGATCCACCGGCACGGCATCTGCGGCATGACCTGGTCGCGAGCGGATCCCTCGACCAGGCCTGAGCCGATCAGCGCTGGCGGCTGATCTCGTACAGGGCGATGCCAGCGGCGACACCGGCATTCAACGACTCGACGCTGACCGCGATCGGGATCGAGACCAACGCGTCACAGGCCTCGCGGGCAAGTCGGGTCAGCCCGGTTCCCTCGCTGCCGACGACGAGCACAATCGGACCTGAGGCCCCGGGCAGTCCGCCGATGTCGGTGGTGCCCTCGGCATCCAGACCGGCCAGAGTGAACCCGGCCTTGGCAAAGGACTGCAGGGCCCGATTGAGATTGGTCGCCCGGGCCACCGGGATCCGTGCCGCAGCCCCGGCAGAGGTTTTCCAGGCTGCAGCCGTCATCCCGGCCGAGCGACGCTCCGGGATCACCACACCGGTCGACCCGAAGGCGGCCGCCGAGCGGATGATGGCCCCCAGGTTGCGCGGATCGTTGATGTGGTCGAGTGCCACGACGATCGGTGCCTCCGACTCCAAGGCCTTGGCCAGCAGGTCGTCAGGGTGGAGATAGGTGTAGGCGGGCAACTGCAGCGCAACCGCCTGGTGCACCGCGCCGCCGGTCATCCGGTCCAGCTCGGCCCGGGTCACCTCGAGCAGCGGCATGCTGCGGTCGGCGGCGATCTTGAGGATGTCGCGCAGCCGTTCGTCCCGGTCAGCGCCCTCAGCGACATAGGCGGTCTTCACCGGGATCTCGGCCTGGAGGGCCTCCACCACCGCATTGCGGCCGACCACCCATTCGGGTCCGGCGGCAACGCGGTTGGCCCTCACCGGGCGACGGCCACCGGCGGACTCACGGGACGCCTTGGCCTTGTGTGCCTTGTGGTACGGGCGATCCTCGGCCTTCGGGGTCGGGCCACGACCCGAGAGGCTGCGCTTGTGACGGCCCCCGGAGCCGGCGGTCACACCCTTGCCGCGGGCACGTCCGGCGCGCGGTTTCTGTCCTGGGGGCATGTCAGTTCTCCTTGATGGACCAGCGGGGCCCGTCGGGGGTGTCAGTGATGGTCAGGCCCAGGGCTGCGACCGAGTCGCGGATCGCATCGGCAGCGGCCCAGTCCTTGCGTGACCGAGCGGCCTCACGTTGGTCCAGCACAGTGCGGACCAGTCCGTCGACGATCGGTTCGAGGGGGTCGTCGTTGCCGCTGCCGGCCCAGACCGGGTCGTCGGCCCGCAGACCGAGGACGTCAAGCATGGCCAGGACTTCGGCGAGCCGAATCCGTACGAGCTCGTTGTCGCCTGACTCGAGCGCCTGGTTGCCGGTGCGCACCGCACCGTAGATCTCAGCGACCGCCGTCGGTGTCGCCAGGTCGTCGTCCATTGCTGCCACGAAGGCCTCCGGCAAGGACCCGGCATCGACGGCACCGACAGTGTCCAGCGCACGGGCGACGAAGTGGTCAATCCGGTGCAGGGCTGCGCTCGCCTCGTCAAGAGAGGTGGGCGACCACTCGATGGCCGAGCGGTAGTGCGGCTGGGCGAGATAGAACCGGACTGCCCGCGGGGGGTACTGGGTGGTCACCTCCGAGACCAAGGCCCCGTTGCCGAGGGACTTGCTCATCTTCTCCCCGGCCGCCGTCACCCAGGCGTTGTGCATCCAGTAGCGCGCAAACCGGTGACCCGCCGCAATCGACTGGGCGAGTTCGTTCTCGTGGTGCGGGAACCGCAGATCCAGTCCGCCGCCGTGGATGTCGAATTCGTCGCCGAGGTACTTCCCGGCCATGGCCGAGCACTCCAGGTGCCAGCCCGGTCGGCCGCGTCCCCATGGGGTCGGCCAAGACGCGGTCACCGGCTCGGACGGCTTGTGGCCCTTCCACAGCGCAAAGTCCCGTGGGTCGCGCTTGCCGCGCGGATCCGCATCGCCGGCCGGTTCCATGTCCTCCAGTCGCTGACGCGACAGGGCCCCGTACGAGGGCCAGGACAACACGTCGAAGTAGACATCGCCCGAGCCGTCCTCGGCGACATAGGCGTGGCCCCGTTCGATCAGCGTTTCGATGAGCTCGATCATCTCCGGGATGTGGCCGGTGGCGCGCGGCTCGTAGGTCGGCGGCTGGCAGCCGAGCGCGGCATAGGCCTGGTGGAGTTCGCGCTCGAACTTGTAGGCGTGCGCAAACCACTCGATCCCGGCTTCGGCCGACTTGGACAAGATCTTGTCGTCGATGTCGGTCACGTTGGCGATCACGGTGACCTCGTACCCGGACCGGGTCAGCCAGCGGCGCAGGACATCGAAGACGACCTCCTTGCGGATGTGGCCCAGATGGGGTGCCGATTGCACAGTGAGGCCACAGTGGTAGATCGACACAGCCCCCGGTCGTACGGGTACGAAGTCACGGACTTCGTGGGTCGCGGTGTCATACAGGCGGAAGCTCACCGCGTCAGGATACCGTCGCGACCGTGGTGCCGGGGACGGTGGCACAGGGCAGCAGCTGTTCGTGGGGAAGATCGGTGTCGCCGCGCACAATCTGGTCCAGCAGACGTAGCGCCGCCTCTCCCATCTCGACCCGAGGGATGGTGAAACCTGACCATCTCCGGTCGATGGCAGGGCTCACCTCAGACTCACCCAGCACGGCGATCGACAGATCGGTCGGCACCGTCCGACCGGCATGGGTGGCCGCATCGGCCAACTCCTGCGGAGAGATCGTCACGGTGCTCAACAGCACCGCGGTCGCCCCGTTCGTGGTGAGCACCTCGATGGTCTCGCCGGGACTGAAGGCAGCCGCATCCAGCATGATCGGCCGCATCCCGTGCCGCTCGATCGCCGTGCGGTAGCCGTTGAGCCGGTCAAGGGCCGAGACCGCACCGCCCAGGTCGCCGAGGAAGGCGATCCTGCGGTGCCCCAGGCCGTGGAGTCGCTCGACCACGGCCGCGGTCGCGGCGACGTAGTCAGCGCCGACATGGGGGATCGGCAGCTGCTGCGACCCTTCCCGACGGCCGATGTGGACAAACGGATAGCGCTGTTCGGACAGGGTGGCCACCTCATCGGCATCACCGAGTCGGCCGATCAGGACGCAGCCGTCGGCAATCTGGACCCGATTCCACCCGGTGTCGACCAGTCGCCGTCGCTTCCCGACCAGTGGTGCCGAGGTGAACAACAGCAGATCAACCGCGATCTGCTCTGCCGCCGCCTCCATTCCGACCAGGAACGGGTGGTAGAAGTTGCTGCCGTCACGAGGAAACACCGGTTCGTAGGTGAACACCCCCATCACGCGGCTGCGTCCGCGGACCATCCCTTGGGCCAGCGCGTTGGGCGCATAGCCGAGCTGTTCAGCGGCGTCCAGCACGCGCTGACGGCTCTCGTCCGACACCCGTGTGCGTGGATGTGGACTACCGCTCAGCACGAGCGAGACCGTGGCCTGGCTCACCCGGGCTGCCTTGGCCACGTCGGACTGGGTGGGGCGCCGTCGCTGATTCATGATGATCTCCAAGTCATTTGCATAACCATAACTATCCCGCTGAACAACAGCCAATATGGGTCATGAGGTTATTCCTATCAGGGGCTTGTGGCGGCTGTTCTCGTCGGACAAGGATGACGCCAACACGATTCCTGACTGGATGGAGAACGACATGACACAACGCCGTGCAGTACTGCAGGCCCTGGGCCTGGCCAGCTTGGCTGCAACCTCAGGGATCGGCCTGGCTGCCTGTTCCAATGATCCGGCACCGCCCCAGGAGGACGGTTCCGGGCCGGTCGAGCTGCGGGTGGCCATCTTCAGCTCGAACGAAGGCCACCTCGAGGTGCTCAACAGCATCGGCGTCGCCTATGTCGCTGCGCATTCCGATCGGGTCAACAAGGTCGTCTTCGACACGCTGCCCGCCGACGCCTACATCACGGCCCTGCAGACCCAGATCGCCGGCGGTCAGTCGCCGGACCTGGCGTGGGTCTTCGAGGCCAATGCTCGCCAGTTCGTCGACGGTGGCGCATTCGTCGATGTCACCGACACCCTGAAGCAGGCTGAGGGGTACGCGTTCGACGACGTCGTCGCCGAAGCACTCCGGGTGTGGCAGCAGGACGACAAGGTCTTCGCCTACCCGTTCTCGAACAGCCCGTTCGGGATCTACGCGAATCTCGACCTGATCAAGGCCGCCGGTGGACCCGCTCCGCGGGAGCTCCTCGACAACGGGGAGTGGACCTGGGGCCGGTTGGCCGAGAGCGCCGCCCAGGTCGCGGCCAGTGACTCCGGACTGACCGGCTTCCAGGCCGGTGTCGATCCCTTCGACGGCTGGCTCGACGGTCTCGGCACGATGTGGCCGCAGTGGGGCGCGCGGCCGTGGACCGAGGACGGCACCGATTGTCAGTTGACCTCACAGCCGATGCTCGACTTCTTCGGCTGGTTCCACGAGCAGATCCACCAGACCGGTGCTCACGCCAAGCCGGGTGAGGTCTTCGACATGAACTCCGGCCAGACCGGATTCAAGATCGGCCTGCTCAGCGGATCTCGGCTCATCTCCGAGGCCGGATTCGACTGGGACTTCCTGCCCTTGCCCGAGGGGCCAGCCGGTGCCCACCCGATCGTGGGTCAGTCCGGGATCGGAGTGCTGTCGCAGTCGAGCAAGATCGAGGCCGCCAAGCACTTCCTTGCCTGGTTCACCAACCCCGAGTCGGGCGCGAAGTTGTCGCAGTTCTTCCCCCAACCGCGCACCTCACTGCTCACGGTCGAGAACCTCAAGCAGGTCAGCCCCCTGCTGACCGACGAGATGATCAGCGGGACGATCATCGACCAGGCCAGCCGGGGCACCACCAAACAGGGCCACAAGAACCTCAGCCGGATCACTGACAAGGTCAAGGTTCATCTCGACGCCTATTGGCCCAGCCCCAATGCCGATCTCGCCGCACTGATGGAAAAGGCCTGCGCCGACATCGAGGCGGATCTGGAGTGAAATCGACGACCATCGACAAGTTCACCGGCGCAGCAATGGCGGCGCCCATGGTGCTCGGCATCGGTGCCTTCGGCCTGGTGCCCTTCCTGATGGTCGTGTGGTACAGCCTCCATGAGTGGAACCCCTTGGCCGGCACCTTCGACTTCTCCGGTGTTGCCAACTACCTCCGGATGTTCACCGACCCTCAGATCCCCACCAGTGTGGGGGCCACCCTCGGCTTCGCCGGCCTGCTCATGGTGCTCAACATCCCGTTGGCGATGCTGTTGGCCAATCTGCTCAACACGGGGCTGAAGGGCATCACCGCCTTCCGCGTCATCTACTTCGCCCCGGTCGTGGTGTCCAGCGTTGCCTGGGTGGTGGTCTGGTCGTACCTGCTGGCAGCCAACGGCGGCATCAATGCCGTCCTGGCCGCCATCGGCATCGACGGACCCAATTGGTTGATGGATCGCCGCACGGCACTGCCGACCGTGGTCGTGGTGCAGGTGATCAAAGGAGTCGGGATGAACATGATCCTCTTCCTTGCCGCCTTGCAAGGGATCCCGAACGAACTGAAGGAAGCCGCTGCCCTCGACGGCGCAAGCCGGAGGCGGGTCTGGCAACACGTCATCCTGCCGTTGATGACACCGACCATCCTGCTGGTGATGATCCTGACGATGATCGGCGGTCTGGACACCTTCGTGCCGGTCATGGTCCTCACCCAGGGCGGGCCCGAGGGCACGACCACCGTGTTGCCCTATCTGGTGTACCGGACCACCTTCCAGGACCTTGAGTTCGGGTACGGAAGTGCCTTGGGCGTGATGATGTTCGTTCTGGTGCTGGGACTCACCGCCATCCAATGGGTGGCCCGGAGGAAGTGGGTCCACGATGAGGTCTGATCGGAGTCGTCGTCGCTCGAGCAGGATCGTGCTCTACCTGCTCCTCGCGCTGGCTTGCGTGCCCTTCATCTATCCGATGGTGTGGATGCTCTTCGCGCCGTTCAAGACCAACGATGAGCTGATGTCGCTCAGCCCCAGCCTGTGGCCCCAGCAATGGACACTGGATGGCGTGAAGCAGATCTTCACCGTCAACCCGTATGCGCGGCAGTGGTTGAACTCGCTCTACATCGCCACCGTCGTCACCGTCGGTGTGGTCGTCCTCGGCGCGATGGCCGGTTATGCCTTCGCCAGGATCCGTTTCTGGGGAGCGAATCTGTTCTTCCTGATGCTGGTGTCGGCGATGTTGGTGCCCTCCGAAATCACCATCATCCCGGTCTTCCGTTGGGTGTCTCAGCTTGGTCTGCTGGACAACCACCTGCCGTTGATCATTCTGCCGATGCTGGGACCGGGAAGCGTGGTCGCGGTATTCATCTTCCGCCAGTTCTTCCTGTCCCTGCCGGGCGAACTGGAGGATGCGGCACGGGTGGACGGCCTCGGTCGCTGGGGGATCTTCTGGCGGATCGCCTTTCCTCTGGCCGGCCCTGCCATCGGTGCGGTGGCCATCATGACCTTCCTTCGGTCGTTCAATCTCTACCTCGAACCTCTGGTGCTGCTGCGGACCCCGGAACTGTTCCCAGTCTCCTTGGGGATCACCCGCTACGACGACATGTACGGAGAGCCCTTGTTTAACACCCAACTCGGAGCCACCGCACTCGCGGTGATCCCGGTCCTGGTGGTCTTCGTCTTTGCCCAGCGGCAGTTCGTCGAAGGCCTCAGCAGCACCGGATTGAAGGGATGATTCTCCAACCGTGAAAGGAAAAATGCGCGACCTTGAAACAGACGTCTTGATTGTCGGAGGTGGCCTGGGCGGAGTGGCAGCAGCCTGGGCCGTGGCCTCGGCAGGTCATCGGGTTGTCCTCACCGAGGAGTCGGACTGGCTCGGTGGACAGGCCACTTCCCAGGGCGTCCCTCCGGACGAGCATCCATGGATCGAGCACTTCGGATCGAGCTACCGCTATCGCCAGCTGCGCAGCAGGATTCGGCAGTGGTATCGCGACCACCGGCCCTTGCGGGCCCGATCCGCTCGTCTGCCCTATGTGAACCCCGGCGCCGGGCTGGTGTCGGCGCTGTGCCACGAACCCGTCGTCTCGGCACACGTGATGGACGAGATCCTCCGGCCGTACGAAGCCAGTGGCCAGCTGCAGGTCCTGCTGGAACATGCCACTGTCAGCGCCTCGGTGTCCGGTGATCGGATCGACACGGTCGTCTTCCAGGAGGCCAGTACCGGTGAGGCCGTCACGGTCATCGCACGGCTGGTCCTCGATGCCAGTGAGACCGGGGAGCTGATCAGTGCTGCCGGAGTCGAACATGTCACCGGTTTCGAGTCACGCAACGAGACCGGGGAGGCCGATGCACCCGAGGTGGCCCAGCCGATGAACATGCAGGCCGCCTCCTGGTGCTTCGCCGTCGAGCACCGTGCCGGTGAGGATCACACGATCGATCGACCCGCCGACTACGACGACTGGCGATCCCGACAGCCTTCCTACTGGCCGGGCCGTCAGTTCGGATGGGTCGTTCCCCACCCGCACACGCTCGCGCCGCGGCGCCACACGATGGTGCCGAATCCCGACGACCGTCCCGATCGGATCATTGCCGACCAGAGTGAGGACTCCGGTGCCGACGACCTGTGGCGGTTCCGTCGAGTCCTGGCCCGCAACCACTACGACCCGACCAGCCCATACGGAGCCAGCGACGTCACGTTGGTGAACTGGCCGATGATCGACTACCTCGACGGTCCGGTGCTTGGCGGGGCCCCTCACGACGACGCACGACATACTGCCGGGGCGAAGGCGATGAGCCGAGCATTCCTGTACTGGTTGCAGACCGAAGCACCACGTCCCGACGGTGGCACCGGCTACCAAGGGCTGCGTCTGCGGCCGGACGTGATGGGCACCGAGGACGGGTTCGCCAAACGGGTCTACATCCGCGAGTCCCGTCGGATCCGTGCCCAGTACACGATCACCGCGGCCGATGTGGCCGTGGCCGAGCGGCCGTCCGGTGCCCTGACCTACCCCGACACCGTCGGCACCGGCGCCTACCGGATCGACCTGCATCCCTCGACCGGCGGGGACAACTACATCGACGTCCCGGCTCATCCGTTCCAGATCCCGTACCGGGCACTCGTCCCGGTTCGGGTTCGCAACCTCCTGGCCGCAGGCAAGACCATCGGCACCACCCACATCACGAACGGGTGCTATCGGCTGCACCCGGTCGAGTGGTCGGTCGGTGAGGCGGCCGGGGTCGCGGCGACCCACTGTCTGGACCACAGGCTCGAACCGCACCAGTTGAGTGCTGACGCCGACCACCTGGCGCAGTACCAACGCCGCCTCAGGCTCGAAGGGGTCGACCTCAACTGGCCCAGGGTGCAGCCCTGGTGAGCCATCAACTCGTGCGCAGTCAAGCACCCTCGTCCCAACCACCCAACGAAAGGACATCCACGATGTCACCCGCAACACCACTGTCCGACCGCAGAGGCCAACTCGTCGTCAGCCTCCCGGTCAACGACGTCGAGTTCGCAAAGGTCGCCCTCGACGCGGGCGCCGATGTGGTGAAGGTCCATCTGAACCTGCGCCACATGTCCGGCCACGAGTTCGGCACCTTTGACGACAATGTTGCCGAGTTCGAGAAGATCATCGCCCTCGGTGCCCCGGTCGGCCTGGTGCCCGGCGCCTCCGACGCGATGATCACCAAGGACGAACTCGACCGCGCCCTGGCCATGGGGATCTGCTTCGTGAACGCAGACTTCGCTGCTGCACCCGCCTTCATGGCCGACCCCGAGGTCCCGTTCGTCCCCTCGGGAGGCGGGGCCTTCGGCACCGCGAACTACCTGCACGGGGTGCGCGCCCTGCGGGATGCGCCTGGCGATTGGATGGAGGCCAGCGGAGTCCCGCTCGAGGGACACCGCAAGCCTCTGGTCGTACAGGATCTCTATGCGTTGCGGGAGACCGGCAGGATCAGCGAGCGTCGGCTGATCGTCCCGTCGGTGCGCCAGCTGGTGCCGTCCGATGTGCCGCGGCTGTTCGACATCCCCCAGGTGTGGGCCGTCATGATCGGCGCCTATGTGACCGGGATGACGGTCGAGTCGCTCTCCGAGGCCGTCACCGCTTTCCGCGCCGCCTTCGATGAGCTCCAGATTCCGACCCCCGAGCAGGAGAGCTGATCGACATGTCCACCAGATCGACAACGAGGTCGGCCATCAGCCGCCGGACGCTGCTCGCCTCGGGCTCCATCGTCGCCGGGGCGGCAGTTGTCCCGTTCTCTGCCGTGTCCGCCGGCGCCGCCGAGCCAACTGACGCCTTCGCTGTGCTGCGGGGGCGATACCGTGACCTGCTGCTCGGCACCATCTTCGACATCGATGATCCCTCCATCGCCGCCGGAGTGGCCCATGCGGAGACGGCTGCGGCGATGGCGCGGGCGAAGCTGGTCACCGGTCCAGGCCGGGACCGGGTGTTCACCGACGTTCCTTTCACCACGTCGGCGAGCATCTACACCACGTATGACCGGCTGCGTCAGATGGCCATCGCCCACCGGTTGCCACCCACCGACAGCTTCGGCGACGACCAGCTGCTCACCGAGATCCTCGACGGACTCGCCACCACCGAGGACCTGATCTACCACGCCGGCGCCGACGAGTTCGACAACTGGTGGCACTGGGAGATCGGTGGCGCGGTCAACCTGGCTGACGTGCTGGTCCTGCTCGATGGTCTGGTCCCTGCGGCTGACCTGGATCGCTATGTGGCTGCTCTTGACTGGTTCGTCGGTGACCCGGCCTGGCAGTTCGAGCGCTACCCGAATCGGACCGATCACGAGTCGTCGGCCACCAACCGGGTCGACCTGTGCCGCAATACCTTCCTGATCGGCATGCTCGGCGAGTCCGAGGATCACATCGCCCTGGCGGCTGACCGTCTGGGTGCCGCCTTCGCCTACGCCACCGAACGTGACTCTCCGCCCGGGCTCTACCCCGACGGATCGTTCCTCTACCAGGGACAGGTGCCCTACACCGGTTCCTACGGCATCGACATGATGACTGGGCTGACTCGCCTGTTGGGTGTGCTCGCCGAGACGCCTTGGCAGATCACCGATCCGCGTGTCGATCGGATCATCGACGCCGTCGATCGGGCGTTCATCCCGGTTGTCTTCGGCGGAGCCGTGATGGATGCGGTTCGGGGCCGTGCGATCGCCCGGGCCGGAGCTTCCTCGTACGCGTCGGGGAACTCTTTGATCGAAGCAGTCCTGCGGCTGGCGCCAGCCGCAGAACCGTCCACGGCAGCGCGGTGGCGAGCGGTGTGTGCCGGTTGGCTGGAGCGCAACACAGTCCTCAGTATCTTCGCCGGCGCCTCCCTGAGTCGAATCTCCTTGGTGAAGGAACTGCTTGACGACCCCTCGGTCACACCGGCAGACGAAGGAGTCGGTTTCGCGATCTTCCCCTCGATGGCCAGAGCGGTGCACCGAGGTGCGGGCTGGGCGTGCATGATTGCTGGTGCGAGCGACCGTGTTGCTGTCTATGACTACCAACTCGGTGAGAACTATCGCGGCTTCCACACTGCGGCCGGATGGATGCAGCTCCACACGGCAGCAGATCCGACCCAGTTCACCGACGGGTATTGGCCGACTGCCAACTTGTACGGGCTGCCCGGTACCACCGTCGACACCCAGGAACTGGCCCCTGGCTCGGGTGGCGGCAGCGCAGGGCGCACCCTGGCTCCCAATACTTGGGCGGGCGGAGTTGCGTTGGATGACGGCACCGGGACCTTCGGTCAGGATCTGCACGGCGTCGGATCCACCATGACCGCACGTCAGTCATGGTTCTGCCTGCCGGATCGGATCGTGGCGCTGGGTGCCGGCATCACCGGCGGCAGCGGCGAACCGATTGTCACCACCATCGAGGATCGCAACCTCCACAGCGATGGCGGCGGTGTGCTGACGGTCAACGGGACGGCCTGGTCCACCGAGACCGAGTGGGTCGAGGACTTCGGACCCGGTTCCTGGGCACATCTGGAATCGGTCGCTGGGTATGTCCTGCTGGACGACCGGGTGTCCCTGCGCGCGGCGACCACGAGCCGGACCGGCACTTGGCGCCAGGTCGACGATGACGGCAGCACCGATGCGGTGACTCGGCAGTGGTTGACACTGTCACTGGACCACGGCCGGGCCGACAATCCTCACCAGGGAGTGGTCGACACCAACTCCGGTGAACCTGATTTCAGCCAGGTCGGGATCTGGACCGAAACCCCTCGCTATCCCGGATATGCCGGCGGGACGGTGCTGGGTGGGAGCCCGAACCATGCCGGCGACAGTTGGGTGATCTGGCGTCCTGAGGTCGAAACTGCGGGGCGGTACGAGGTGGCCGTCTGGTTTCCTGCCGCCGCCAACAACGCTCCCAGCGCCCCGTACACCGTTTCGCATGCCGATGGCGAGGATGTCGTGGTCCTCGACCAGCGGACCGGTGCCGGACAGTGGCAGGTGTTGGGGGAGTACGAATTCGCGGCGGGCCGGGCTGAGATCCGGATGGACATTGACGGCAGTGGTCATCCCAAGGCCGACGCGGTCCGGATCAGCGAGGTCGGTCACACACCGGTCGAGCTCGACTCCAGCTATGCGTACCTGGTGCTCCCCACCGCTACCTCAGCCCAGACCGAGGCCGCTGCTGGTGACCCGGGGGTTTCGATCGTGGCCAACACCGCTTCGGTGCAGGCCATCAGCGGTGACTCCGGCGCAGTGACCTTGGCGAACTTCTTCGCTGCCGGTTCGGTGCGGCGGGTCACTGCTGACGGTCCCTGCGCGGTCGCACTGCGCTCTGAGGACGGTACGGCGAAGCTGGCGGTCTCCGATCCGACCGGTCGTCGGGACCTGATCCGTCTCGAGCTGTTGCTGGGTGGGGTGCAGCGGGTGGGCCGAGCCGATGAAACGGTCAGCCACACCCGCTCCGGCGCAACGATGGTGGTCGAGATCGACACCAGCGACCGCGACGGACGCACCCATCACGCCGAGATCAGGCGATGAGCTTGGCCAGATGTGGGGTGAGTCGCTCACCCATGACGCCGTAACCGTCACTGTTCGGGTGGAGGTCATCGGGGAGCAGGGCAAGATCCTGATCCCCGAAGACCTCCAACCCGTTCACCAGATGGAGAGCGGTGTCGCCAGCGTCCTGCAGGTCCGTGGTGATCTGGGTGACCATGGCACGGATCCGGGACAGGCTCAGCCCGGCCATGTTCGGGGTCTCCTCGCGGCCGGTGGAGATGATTGGCGAGATGACCAGGATCGGGATGTCGGGGTGCGCAGCCCGGACTCCCCGGACGAAGGCCGACAACTGGCCCGGCAGGGAACGTTCGTTGAAGGAGCCGTTGCCCTGGATGTTGATGCCCAGGCACAGCGAGATGACGTCGACCTCAGTGGCGGCGATGGTGGCCAGGGCCGCCTGGTCGAGGTGGCACTGGCCGCCGAAGCCGAGGCAGGTCAGGTCCCAGTCCAGAGTGCGGGCCGCGATCGAGGGCCAGGTGAGTGAAGGGCCGTCGGCACCGCTGGCCTGGGTGATCGAGCTGCCGTAGGTGAGCCAGCGGGTCCGTGGCGCGATCGCAGTGACCGTTGCGCCGTCGGCAACGCGGGCGGCGTGGACCACGGTGGGGCCGGCGTGGGGGAGCCAGATCTCGACGCGGTGGCTGCCCTCGGTGAGCTCCTGCCGTACGGTGACACGTCCCGCCGCGATCTCCCGGGTCGCCAGCTCGCCGTCAACCAGGATGTCGACAGGCTTGGCCGGATCGCCCAGAGCGGTGATCTCGACCTCGATCCAGTCGGCGGTCACATCGGCGACGAAGCGGATCCCGGCCGCAGAGCGGGCACTTTGGTAGAGCGCTTCGGCATAGGCGAACTGCTCTTCCTCGGGCAGCAGCCGCCACCCCTGCCAACCGTCCTCGACCGGGGTCCAGCGGACTGCTCCCTGCCAGAGATCGGGATGGGTTCCGGGATCGAATGCCTGCACTGGTGGTCCTCCTCGAAGAATTGACGAAGCACATTCGATCACCAATGCGGGAGAAAGGTGAGGACACCCACGGATCGGACAGGCACCATGAGTATCAGAAGGTGAGGACGTGGTACCCATGACGCGAAACACCAAGCGCGATCGCTCGCCCGAGTCCGTACGGAAGACGGCCCAGATCCTTGAGATCGGTCGGCGGGCGGCAAGCCGGATGTCGGAGGAAACTCGGACCGCTGAGGCGGACTCGTCGCTCTACGGCACATCCGGCCTGCCGTGACTCAGGCGTTGGCCAGCGCGTCCTTCAGCGCTGCCAGCACCAACAGTGCGCGGTCAGGACGCGCGTTGTGCCCCATCAGTCCGATCCGCCACACCGTGCTGGCGAATTCGCCGGCCCCGGCGCCGATCTCGATGTTGTGCCGGTTCAGCAGATAGGAGCGGACGGCGGCCGAGTCGACACCCGACGGCACCTTGACCGTGGTCAGCTCCGGCAGACGGTATCTCTCGGCGGCGAACAGCTCCAGGCCCATCTCCTGCAACCCGTCCTGGAGGATCGCACCGGCCTCGCCGTGACGGGCCCACACCTGTTCCAATCCCTCAGACAGGATCGTGTCCAGAGCAGCCTCGAGGCTGGCGACCAACGCAGTCGGGGCGGTGTGGTGGTAGGTGCGCTGCTTGGAGTTGGCGGCCTCGCCGACGTAGCCGCCGAGCAGACCCAGGTCCAAGTACCAGGAGCGGGGATCGATGACCCTGCGCTCGAAGGCGCGGTTGTTGATGGAGAACGGCGCCAGACCGGGCGCGACCCCCAGACACTTCTGGGTGCCGGCGTACGCGACGTCGACTCCCCAGTCGTCCAGGCGCAGCTCGATGCCGGCGATTGAGGTCACGGTGTCGGCGATCAGGATCGCATCCCCCTTCACCGCGGCGACCTCGGCCAGATCGGAGCGGACCCCGGTCGACGTCTCGGCATGGACGACGCCGATCAGCTGCGGATTCGGGTGGGCCGCCTGGATGCGCTCGGCGTCGATCGGAGTGCCCCACTCATGGTCGACGGTGATCACCTCCGCACCACACCGGCGGGCGACCTCGGCCATCCGGACGCCGAACAGGCCGTTGACGCCGATGACGGCGACATCACCGGGGTGGACCAGATTGACGAAGGCCGCCTCCATGCCCGCCGAGCCGGTCGCGCTCAGCGGCAGGGTGCGGCGGTTGTCGGTGCCGAAGACCGCCCGCAGCCCGTCACAGGCCGAGTCCATGATGTCGAGAAAGGCCGGGTCGAGATGCCCCAGCAGCGGCGCGGCCAGGGCCTGGGTGGCCGACGGGTACGGGTTGCTCGGGCCGGGGCCGAAGAGGTGACGGTCAGGCAGACGGGTCATGGGGAATTGCTCCTTGCTCTCTCAGGTGGATCAGATCAGGGATCCGGGGTTCAGCAGGTTGTCCGGATCCAGGGCGGTCTTGATGCGACGGGTCAGTTCCATCGCCTCCGGACCGAGCTGGTCGGCGAGTTTGTTGCGCTTGAGGCGACCGACGCCATGTTCGCCGGTGATGGTCCCGCCGAGCCGGATCGCGAGGTCCATCACTTCGTCGAAGGCCAACTGGGCCCGGCGTACGGCATCAGGGTCGGATCCGTCGTGGATGACATTGGGGTGGGTGTTGCCGTCGCCGGCGTGCGCGACGACCGGGATCAGCACACCGTGGCGCTGAGCGATCTCCTCGATGCCGGCCACCAGGTCCGGCAGCTGCGGGATCGGGACGCCGACATCCTCGAACATGATCTTCCCGTACGGCTCGAGCGCATGAAAGCAGGCCCGTCGGGCTGCGACGAACATCTCCGCCTCGTCCGGGTCATCGGTGGACAGCACTTCCTTGGCGCCAGCCTCCCGACAGAGGGTCGACATCAACGCGATCTCGGTGGTCCGTGCGCCGTCGGGGGCATCGGACTGGGCGATCAGCATCGCCTCGGCCTCGGTGTCGAGTCCCATCGGTCGCAGCTTCTCCACCGCCCGGATGTTGAACTGGTCCATGTACTCCAACATCGACGGACGCAGCTTGGCGCCGATTGCCACCACGGCGCGGGTGGCATCCTCCGGCGAGCGGAAGGTGGCCACCATCGTCGCCGCCGGCGGTAGGGCAGGGACCAGACGCAACACCGTACGGGTGAAGATGCCGAGGGTGCCCTCGCTGCCAACGAACATCTTGACCAGGGACAGACCGGCTGAGTCCTTGATCCGCGGTCCGCCGAGCGTGACCAGGGTGCCGTCGGCGAGGACCACGTCGAGGCCGAGGACATAGTCGGTGGTCACGCCGTACTTCACACAGCACAGCCCGCCAGCATTGGTGGCGAGATTGCCACCAATGGAACAGATCTCGTACGAGGAAGGGTCCGGCGGGTACCACAGGCCGTGCTCGGCGGCGGCCCGCTTGACATCGATGTTGAGCGCTCCCGGCTCCACGATCGCCGTACGGGTCGCGACGTCGATCTCGACACCGGTCATCCGCTCCATGCTCAACACGATTGCGCCGCTGATCCCGCTGGAACCACCGGACAGACCGGTGCCGGCGCCACGGGGAACGACCGCGATCTGGTGCCGGGTCGCCCAGCGCATCACCTGCTGCACCTGGTCGGCGTCGTTGACCCGGACCACTGCGATCGGGATGACGCCATCGGTGTTGCGGGACCAGTCCGTGCGGTACTTCTCGATCACGGCCGGGTCAGTCGCCACCACGCCGTCGGGCAACGCTGACGCCAGCTCATCCACCGGCTCTGAGGTCATGCCTCACTGTAACGCCGGAAATCAGAAACCGCTCTCTGGTTCAGAGGGTGACCTTCGCGGCATGGGCGGCCCAGCCGGACTCGGCCGGCAGCGAACGCAGACTGCGGTTGCTGAAGGCCAGGATCATCGCCACCGCGCAGAGGGCAGCCCCGATCCCGATGGTGGCTTCTCGACCGAGCCAGCTGAGACCGAACCCGGCGATGAGCGGAGCCAGCGGCATCGCCCCCATACCGACCAGCCCCGAGGCGCTGCTCGCCCGGCCGATCAGTTCACGCGGCGTGGCCACCATGAAGTAGCCACCGAGCGCGGCGTTGACCGGGGCGAGCAACAGCGCCGGGACTGCCAGGATGGCCGTGATCGCGATCGGGTGATGGGCCAGACCGATGGCAGCAGCGCCCAGCGCAATCGCGGTGAGGCCGGCGATGGTGATGACACCGGCGCCGATCCGGGCGACGATCGTCGCGGCGAATGCTGCGCCGAGCAACATCGCACCTCCCATGCCGGCCTCCACCCAACCGATCACCGCCGGGGAATGGCCCGACTGCTGCAACGAGTAGATCACCGTGGTGACGGCGACGTTGATGCCCAGGTTGATGATCGTGCTGATCACCAGGATCCCGCGGACGTCGGTCCGGGAGAACAGCCAGCGGATGCCCTCGCCGATTTCGCGGGCGGCATTGCGACTCCGTTGACTCGGTTCACCCTGTCCACCCTGTTCACCCGGTTCACTCGGCTCGACCGGGAGCTGGCGGCGGAGCAGAGCGGCGGTGACGCCGGACACCACCTCGCAGAGGGTCATCACGAGCGCGACGAGCCAGCCGCCGACCACCAATAGGACACCGCCGATCGGGCCGCCGGCGAGCTGGAGTGCGGCATCGCGAGCCTGGTTGGCTGCCTGGGCCCGCCCCATGGTCTCGTCGGGGACCACCTCCTTCAAGGCACTCTCGCCCGCACTGTTGAGCAGACCACTGCGCACTGAGAGCAGCACCTGAACGATCAGCAGGGTGGCGAAGGTGATCGCATCGAGCCCGGCCAGGACGGTGAAGCCGGCGGCGATGACGGCCCCGACGCCGGCTCCGAGCAGCATCAGCGTGACGCGGCGGTGACGATCAGCCAGGACTCCGCCGTAGAGCATCAGCGCCACCCGGACTGCCAGCCCGATCGCCCCGACGACTCCAGCCTGACGCGGATCGTCGGTCACCACGAGGGCGAGCAGGGGGATGGCGAAACCGACCAGGGCATTGGACAGGCCCTTGGCCGTGTCACTGACCAGCCAGGTCGCATAGCGGCGGTTGCGCCACAGTGAAGTCATGGCTTGACGATAGACGCGCAAGAACAGTTGCGCAACTAGAATTGCGCAAGTTGTGTTGCTAAGGTTCCGGTCATGGCCGAGCAACTGATGAGCACCGCGATGCTCAAGGCCTATGCCAACCCGCTGCGTCGCCGGATCCTGGGCATCTTTGGCAAGCAACGGTTCCGGCGGGCCGCCGACATCGCCGCCGAGCTGGGGGAGCAGGCCAACAAGATCAGCTTCCACCTGCGGGTCCTGGCCGAGGCCGGGCTGCTGGTCGAGGCGCCGGAGCAGGCGCGGGACCGCCGGGACCGGGTGTGGCGGCTGGCCGACATCGGCTCGCTGAGTGTGGCGTCCGAGGGGGCCCCGGCGGCCGACCCGGTGCTGGCCCAGACCGTCGTCCGCGGCATGGTGGCCGATCACCAACAACTGCTCGAACGGTTCCTGCAGGTGGTGCCCGACCACATCGCCGGTGGTGCGAACACCCACCACGGCACCTTCTCGATCCGCCACCTGGCGCTCACCCCGGATGAGTTCACCGCCATGATGAAGCGGGTCGAACAGGTGATGGTCGAGGCCGAGGAGGCCCATGACCCCGAGGCGACCGAGACTCGGATCTACGACATCGAGATCGTTGCCGCAGACGACACCCTGTGACAGGAGACAGACATGGCCGTCGAACGACTGTTCCCCACCGATGAGGGCAGAGACCTGGTCGGCCTGGTCCGCGAGCTGGCGACCGAGCAACTCGCACCCCGGGCCTCGGCAGCCGAGGCTGCTGCGGAGTTTCCTCGCGAGGCCTTCCGCCTGCTCGGGGAGTCCGGGATGCTCGCGATGCCGTATCCCGAACAGTGGGGTGGGCTTGCCCAACCGTACGAGGTCTATCTCCAGGCACTCGAGGAGCTCGCGGCGAGCTGGATGAGCGTCGCGGTGGGGGTCTCGGTCCACGTGATGACCTGTCTGGCCGTCATCGATCACGGGACGCCGGCACAACAGGAGGCCCTGCTGCCGTCGATGCTCGGTGGTGACCTGCTCGGCGCCTACGCACTGTCGGAGGCCGGTGCGGGTTCTGACATTGCGGCGATGACGACCCGAGCAGTGCCCGACGGTGACGGATTCTCCTTGCAGGGCACGAAATCATGGATCACCCACGCCGGGCAGGCCGACTACTACACCACCTTCGTCCGTACCGATGATGCGCGCAGCCTGCCGGTGTCGTGCTTCGTCGTCCCGGCGGACAGCCCCGGTCTGAGCTTCGGTGACCCCGAGGAGAAGATGGGCATGAACGCCTCACACACCGCCGACGTGGTGTTCAACCAGGTCCATGTGGGCAGAGACCGGCTGATCGGTGAACAGGGCCACGGGTTGCGCATTGCCCTTGGCTCATTGGACTCTGGGCGGCTGGGCATTGCCGCCTGTGCCACCGGACTCGCCCAGGCGGCGCTCGACGTGGCTGTCGACTATGCCCGAGAACGTGAGCAGTTCGGCCGGGCGATCGCCGAGTTCCAGGGGATGCAGTTCCTGTTGGCTGACATGGCGACTCGGGTCGACCAGGCTCGGGCCACCTATCTTCACGCGGCGCGGCTCAAGGATGCCGGGCGCCCCTATGCCCGCGCAGCGGCGGTGGCCAAACTGACCGCGACCGACGCTGCGATGCAGGTCACCGAAGATGCGGTCCAGGTGCTCGGCGGCAACGGATACACCCGGGACTTTCCTGCCGAGCGGTACATGCGGGAGGCGAAGGTCACCCAGATCTTCGAGGGCACCAACCAGATCCAAAGAATCGTGATTGCTCGGCAGTTGATCGGATCGCAGGTCCGCTCCGGGCTCGGCAGGAGGAAATGAGATGGAGCTGGGATCCGACGACGTCGTCCTGGTCACTGGAGGTGGCTCCGGCATGGGGGAGGCGACTGCACGACGGTGCGCGGCCCTCGGCGCTCAGGTGGTGCTGCTCGACCTGCCGGGCTCGCCCGGTGGTGAGATCGCAGCCGAGATCGGTGGCACCTTCTGCCCTGCTGATGTGCGCGATGAAGACCAGGTGAGCGATGCCGTACGGGAAGCAACGCAGCTTGGTGCACTGCGACTTGCCGTGTGCTGTGCCGGGGTCGTCAACCCGGGCAGGATCCTGTCCCGCCGAGGGACCCTCGGGTTGGATGCCTACCGGACGGTGATCGAGATCAACCTGATCGGCACCTTCAACGTCATGCGGCTGGCGGCCGAGCAGATGGCCGAGAACCCACCGAAGGACGGTGACCGTGGGCTGATCGTGATGACGGCCTCGGTGGCGGCCTTTGAGGGCCAGATCGGGCAGGCGGCCTATGCCTCCAGCAAGGGCGGGATCGTGGGGCTCACGCTGCCGGCGGCCCGGGACCTGGCCCGGCACGGGATCCGGGTGATGACCATTGCGCCGGGGATCGTCGACACGGCGATGATGGCCAGTCTGCCCGAGGAGACCAAGACGGGTCTCGCCTCATCGGTCCCACATCCGGCCAGACTGGCCGATCCGGATGAATATGCGCTGCTGGTCGAGCAGATCGCAGCCAACCCCTATCTCAACGGAGAGGTCATCCGGCTCGACGGAGCCCTGCGCATGGGGCCTGGCTGAACATAATCCGAGCCATTGCTTGCAAACGATTGCACGTCGATGCGGATTGTGGAAAGGTGGCGAGGAACGGCAGTGCGTGCTCTCACGCCATGACGATGAGGTGAAGGAACGTTGGCAAGCGACAAGATCAGAATCGGCATCCTGGGGCTGGGACGTAGCGGCTGGGGGATCCACGCGAACGGAATCGGGGACCTGCCCGAGCAGTTCGAGGTCGGGGCCGTCGCCGATCCGATGCCCGAGCGCCAGAACGAGGCCCGGGAGAAGTTCGGCTGCCAGACCTACGACACCCCCGAACAGCTGATCGCCGAGTCCGACGTGGAGGTCGTCACCGTGGCGACGCCCTCCCACACCCACGCACCGCTCGCCCTGCAGGCCCTGGCCGCGGGCAAGCATGTCGTGGTCGAGAAGCCGATGGCCGGATCGGTCGCCGAGATCGACGAGCTGATGGCCGCCGCCGAACGCTCGGGCAAGATCGTCACCGCCTTCCAGAACCAGCGCCTTGATCCTTCCTTCCTCGTGGTGAAGGACATCTTCGACTCCGGCCGCATCGGTGAACCGGTGCTGATCCGTCGCACCGTGCACCGATTCCAGCGTCGCAGTGACTGGCAGACCCTGCGCAGTCACGGCGGTGGCGAACTGCCCAACACGGCGCTGCACTTCCTCGACCAGCTGCTCACCCTCGTCCCGGTCGACATGCCGGTCGAGCTGCTCGCCGATCTGCGCCACCTCAACTCCGCCGGTGACGCCGAGGATCACGTGAAGCTGACCATGCGTCCCGAGTCCGGCCCCATCCTCGACCTCGAATCGTCCATGCTGGTCGCCTCCCCGCAGGACTCCTGGTTCGTCGTGGGCAGCAAGGGATCCATCACCGGCTCGGCCCAGGAGCTGACCGTGAAGTGGACCGATCTCGACGCGCTGCCACCGCTCGAGGCCAACCCGAACACGCCCGAAGGCCGCGCCTACGGCAACGGTGAGACCTACGAGTTCCAGACCGAGACGATCGCCGTCGGCCCGCCGAACACCCGCACCCAGCAGTACTACTCGAAGCTCTACGAGACCATCCGCAACGGTGCCGAGCTGTTCGTCAGCCCGGACAGCGTGCGCCGCGTCTCCGAGATCGTCGACCGGGCCCGGAAGCAGTCCGACTTCGCCTGATCACCGCCAAGGTCGCGCACCGCCGTTATGGGGTGCGCGACCTTTGTGCGTCATCTGCCGCGGGCGCGGAGAGCGTCGATGTCGAAGTAGCTGGCATCGGCAGGATCTACCGCCTCGGCGTCTGCCTCCCACGGGTCGTACGGCACCGTGTCGTCGTCATCGACGTACCCCATCGATGGATCGTACGGATTGGCCAAGGGGCCCATCACGTCGACCGAGGTGAGCGCCTCGTCGGGTTTGGTCCGCAGGATCTCGTCGATGTAGTGCCGCGTGGCCTCCTCGAGGGGAACCTCGTGGCCGGCCTCCTCGGAGGCGAACCAGCGATATTCGAGGACCTCATGGAAGACCTCGGCTGGCTCGAGGCGGCCGCGCAGGTCCTCAGGGATGGCGGAGACGACCGGCTCGAAGACCTCGGTCAACCACTGGTGGGCCACGATCGCCTCGTCAGCACCCTGTTGGTCGGTCCGGGCGCGGAAGGCATCGAGGTCGTTGAGCAGACGGCGAGCCTGGTTCTCCTCGGTGTCCAGGCCAGTCAGGCGCAGCAGTCGCCGTGAGTGGTGGCCGGCGTCGACCACCTTCGGCTGGATGGTGATCGTGCTACCGCCCATGTCGGTGGCGATGTCGAGCTCGGCGACGTCGAAACCGAGCGCATTCAGCCGTCGTACGCGGGACTCGATGCGGTGCATCTCCGAGCCGTCGAATCGTTCCTTGCCGGTCAGTTCCGACCACAGCGCGCGGTAGCGGGACTCGATCGAATCGACCAGTTGCAGGGGGTCGAGTGATTCGTCCAGCAGCCCGCCGGCCTCGAGATCGGAGAACTCGCCGAACAGGTTCGTTCGGGCGATGGTCAGGTCGTGTTCGCGCTGGCCCGCGGTCAGCTCGTCGTGGAGCTCGCCAGTCTCGGCATCGACCAGGTAGGCGGCGAAGGCGCCCGCGTCGCGTCGGAAGAGGGTGTTCGACAAGGACACATCGCCCCACAAGAAGCCGACCAGATGGAGCCGGGCGAGCAGCACGACCATGGCGTCCAGCAGACGGGCGACGGTGTCCTGGCGTACACCGCGGGTGAACAACGAGCGGTACGGCAGGGAGAACTGGAGATGTTTGGTGATCAGCACCGGGTCGAGCGCGTTCCCGTCGACGTCATAGCGTTCGGTCACCACACCGACCGGCTCGACGGCCGGGGTGTAGAGGCGGTTGAGGTCGTGCAGCAGCCGGTACTCGTGCACGGCGAGGTGCTCGATGACCTCCTTGGCGGCGTAGACATTCTTGCCGACCTTGATGAAGCGGACCACATGTCGGGAGATGCCGCGGGGGAGCGCGACCAGATTGCTGACCGGCCACTCCTCCAAAGGGGTGTTCCACGGCAGCGGGATGAGGCTGGCGTCCGGTCGAGCGGAGACGAACCTGGGCATTGGCCCATTCTGTCACCGAACACCCAGCGTGGAGTGTCTGGACCCGGCTGTCTCACGATCCACCGAACAACACAAGTGCCATCCGGGCACAACACAGGGGCCGCACCGAGAACGGTGCGGCCCCTGTGGATGGAGTCAGATGCGATCAGGTGAGGCGATCGCCGTTCTCCTTGCTGAACACGTGGATCGTGTCCGGCTTGATCGACAGCCGCACGGTCTCACCGCGCCGCGGTGGGGTGCGGGTGCTGATCCGGCCGACGATCTGCTGAGCGGTCAGCCGCTCGTCCTCGTCGAGGCCGGCCAGTGTGCCGTAGACGTACGAGTCGGCGCCGAGCTCCTCGACGACGGCGACGTCGAGACCGACGCCTGCACCGTCGGCAACCTCGAAGGCCTCCGGGCGGATACCGATGGTGAGAGTGTCCTCGCCAGGGGCCTTCGCCAGGACCTCACGCGGGACCGGCACGACGAAGTCGCCGACCGCAATGCCACCCTCGGAGACCTTGCCGTCGACCAGGTTCATGGCCGGCGAGCCGATGAAGCCTGCGACGAAGACATTCTTCGGGGTGTCGTACAGCGCCAGCGGGCTGTCGACCTGCTGCAGCACGCCGTCCTTCATCACCGCAACGCGGTCACCCATGGTCATGGCCTCGACCTGGTCGTGGGTCACGTAGACGGTGGTGACGCCCAGACGCGACTGCAGGGCAGCGATCTGGGTGCGGGTGGACACGCGGAGCTTGGCGTCGAGGTTCGACAGCGGCTCGTCCATGAGGAACACCTGCGGCTGACGCACGATGGCACGACCCATGGCCACGCGCTGACGCTGACCACCCGACAGAGCCTTCGGCTTGCGGTTGAGGAACTCCTCCAGGCCCAGCAGGGCAGCGGCTTCCTGAACCCGCTTCTGGCGCTCAGCCTTCGGGGTGTTGGCCATCTTCAGGGCGAAGCCCATGTTGTCGGCAACGCTCATGTGCGGGTACAGCGCGTAGTTCTGGAAAACCATCGCGATGTCGCGGTCCTTGGGCGGCAGGTGGGTGACGTCGCGGTCGCCGATGGTGATGGTGCCCGCGTTCACCTCCTCCAACCCGGCCAGCATGCGGAGCGAGGTCGACTTGCCACAACCCGACGGTCCGACCAGCACGACGAACTCGCCGTCACCGATCTCCAGGTTGAGCTTGTCGACAGCCGGGCGCTCAGTGCCCGGGTATGTACGAGTGGCGTCATTGAAACTGACAGTCGCCATGCGACCATTCCTTCCACGGGCAGGTACGTGCCCGACGATCCGTAGTGGAAACAGGGCATCTCCGCCCTGGACCCCGCAGTCAGCGGTGCCGATGTCAGTGTAGACGTGGATCGTCGTCGCGATCCACACCCAGTCTCAGAAGGCGGTCGCGGCGAGTTCGGCCAGGATCGAGGTCCGGGCAGCGACGAGATGTCCCTGGTCGATCCGGTCGGTGCCGTCGGGGCCCAGCACATCGCCACCGGCCTCGCGGACGATCGGCACCAATGGTGCGAAGTCCCAGACCTTGGCATGGTGCAGCGCCAGCCCGTGGATCTGGCCGGCGAAGAAATCACTGAACCGGGTCGTACGCTCCGACCAACCGGGCCGGGCCAGCTCGTCGGGCCCCATCCCGTACCCGGCGATCTGGGCCCGGTCGAGCGAGTCCACCGATGCCAGCCGGATCGGCCGTGAACGGTCCTGGGGGGAGTCCATGCCACAGCGGAATGCACCGACGCCCCGTACGGCCCAGAAGAGTTCGTCGTCCTCGGGGCGGGTGATCAGGCCCAACACGACCTCGCCGTCGACTTCCAGGGCGATGTGATTGCCCCAGTCGGGCTGGCCGGCAATGAAGAGCGCGGTGCCGTCGATGGGGTCGATGATCCAGCGGCGGCCGCTGGTGCCGTGACGTTCGGGCTGTTCCTCGCTGAGCAGGCCGTCGTCGGGCCGTTCCTCGGCGAGGATCTCGCCCAGGGCGTGGTCGACCTCCAGATCGCCCTCCGAGACCGGCGAACCGTCCTCCTTGATCGTGGTCGGGACGTCGCCGCCCGACCAACTCAACGAGATCGCAGCCGCATCGGCAGCCAACTCGAAGGCCAGGGCAAGGTCGTCATCGTTCACCACGGACCCAGTTCATCACACTGGCGCCGACTCCGGGAGGGGGTTCGGGGAGGGGACGGCAAAGGCGGCCGGTGGAACGAGCCACCAGCCGCCTCCTGGGCCTTGATCAGTCGACCGAGTCAGCGCAGGGCGTGGGCCGCTGCGACCAGGTTCTCCAGGGCCGGGATGACCTCGTTGTAGCCGCGGGTCTTCAATCCGCAGTCCGGGTTGAGCCAGATCCGGTCCTTGCCGAGCTTGTCGATCGCCGCCTGTCCCAACGCGGTCACCTCGGCCACATCGGGCACCCGCGGGGAATGGATGTCCCACACCCCTGGACCGACCTGGCCGGTGTAGCCGTCGGTCGCGAGCTCGTCGAGGACGGCCATGGCCGAACGGGTTGCCTCGAGGCTGATCACATCGGCATCGAGGTCGTCGATCGCGCCGATCACATCGCCGAACTCGGCGTAGCACATGTGGGTGTGGATCTGGGTCCGATCGGCGACTCCGCTGGTGCTGAGCCGGAAGGACTCGACCGCCCAGGCGAGGTAGTCGTCGTGGTCGGCGCGTCGCAGCGGCAGAAGCTCCCGCAACGCCGGCTCGTCGACCTGGATCACCGAGGTGCCCGCAGCCTCCAGGTCGTTGACCTCGTCGCGAAGGGCCAGGGCCACCTGACGGGCGGTCTCGGCCAGCGGCTGGTCATCCCGTACGAAGGACCACGCCAAGATCGTCACCGGGCCGGTGAGCATGCCCTTGACTTGGTGTTCGGTCCGCGACTGGGCGTAGCCGGTCCAGTCCAGAGTCATCGGAGCCGGTCGCGACACGTCGCCGGCGATCAGGGGAGGACGGACGCACCGGGTCCCGTACGACTGGACCCAGCCGTGACGGGTGGCGAAGATGCCGGTGAGTTGGTCGGCGAAGTAGGCCACCATGTCATTGCGTTCGGGTTCGCCGTGGACCAGTACGTCCAGTCCGATCCGCTCCTGCAACTCGATGACGCGGTCGATCTCGGCGCGCATCTGATCCACATATCCGGCCTGGTCGAGCCGGCCGGCCTGCCAGGCAGCGCGAGCCTTGCGGATCTCACCGGTCTGCGGGAACGAGCCGATCGTGGTGGTCGGCAGGGCGGGCAGGCCCAGGTGGTCCTGCTGGGCGACGGCCCGCTGCTCGTACGGGGTGGCGCGGCGGGCATCGCTGGCGGTGACAGCGGCCGCACGCGACCGTACGGCATCGTCGCGCAGCCAGGTCTCGGTGCGACGAACCTCGCGGCGTTCGCGGTCGGCGGTGAGTTCGGCGGCGATCGCTTCATCACCCTCGGTCAGGCCACGAGACACCAGGACGATGTCGGCGACGGTCTCATCGGCAAAGCTGAGCTGAGCCACCAGCCGTGGGTCGAGGTCGGTCTCGCGGGTGAGGTCGTGTGGCAGGTGGAGCAAGGTGCACGAGGACGAGATGTCGACGTCGGCCGCGTTGGGCTGGAAGGCACGGGCCGCGGCCAGAGCCACGTCGAGGTCGGTCCGCCACACCGAACGTCCACTGACCACGCCGGCGATGACCCGCTTGTCGGCCAGGCCCGGATGGTTGTGCAGGGCCTCGAGGTTGGCCCTTCCCTCGACCAGGTCGACGGCGATGCCCTCGACCGGGGCGGAGGCCACGACATCGGTGGCCTCGCCGAGATGCCCGTAGTAGGAGGCCACGGCGATCTTGGGGCGGTCAGGGACCGCAGCCAGCACATCGAGCGCATGGCCGAGCGCGTCGACCAGAGCGGGGGTGAGGTCGGTGACCGCGATCGGTTCGTCGAGTTGGACCCAGGTGATGCCGCGGGCATGCAGGATCGACAGCAGTTCGGCGTAGACCGGCAGTAGCTGGTCGAGGAGCTGGATCGGGGTGAACCCGGGATCGGAGTCCACACTGGCCGACAGGGCCAGGAAGGTGACTGGTCCGACCAGCACCACCCGGGGGGTGATCTGGTTCTCGACCGCCTCGTCCACCTGCTCCAGCAGCGATGCGGCGTCGAGCTCGAAGGTCGAGCTGGAGCTGAGCTCGGGCACCAGGTAGTGGTAGTTGGAGTTGAACCACTTGGTCATCTCGAGCGGTTCGACCTGGTCATTGCCCCGGGCCATGGCGAAGTAACGGTCCAGACCGGTGAGGTCGCGGTGCCGCTCCGGGATCGCGCCGACCAGTACGGCAGCGTCGAGGACATGGTCGTACAACGAGAAGTCGCCGACCGGGATCTCGTCGAGACCGGCAGCCTTGAGGTGGGTCAGACGATCGAGCCGGATCTGGCGGGTGGCATCAAGCAGCGCAGGCTGGTCGATCCGACCCTTCCAGTAGTTCTCGATTGCCTTCTTGAGTTGGCGGTCGCGCCCATGACGCGGGTAGCCGAGGATGGTGGAAGCCATCGAACTCTCCTTCGCGAGTTCGTTGTGAAGCTGCCCGAGACGGCGCCGCGGGCAGGCGCCGGCAGGTCTTCGGACTCCGGGGCTCGGATGGGTCTCATCCACCTAGTGGCCGTCGCTTCCCGGACCTGGAGTGGTCCAGTGCTGATGACGGCGGTCGTTCCTCGACACCGCTGCGGGGCAGTCACGGACTCTCACCGTGTTCCCTCTTGCCTCCGCCGGACTCGGATCGGGGGGTGCCCGTCGTGATGGTCTGGCGGAACCGTGCGCATCCGCACGCTACCTCAGCACTCGACGATGTTCACCGCCAGTCCGCCGCGTGAGGTCTCCTTGTACTTCACCTTCATGTCAGCACCGGTCTGCATCATGGTCCGGACCACCTTGTCGAGGCTGACAGTGTGGCTGCCGTCGCCGTGCAGGGCGAGCCGTGCCGCTGTGATCGCCTTCACCGAGGCAACCGCATTTCTTTCTATGCAAGGGATCTGGACGAGGCCGCCGATCGGGTCGCAGGTCAGTCCGAGGTGATGCTCCATGCCGATCTCGGCCGCATTCTCCACCTGGGCGACGGTGCCGCCGAGGATCTCGGCCAGTGCGGCCGCTGCCATCGAGCATGCGGTGCCGACCTCCCCCTGGCAACCGACCTCGGCGCCGGAGATGGACGCGGTCTGCTGGTAGATCGAGCCGATCGCCCCGGCGACGAGGAGGAACCGACAGATCGCATCGTCGTCGACCCCGGGCACGAAGTGAGCGGCATAGTGCAGCACGGCAGGGATGATGCCGGCCGCGCCGTTGGTGGGGGCGGTGACAACCCGACCTCCCGAGGCGTTCTCCTCATTCACCGCCAGGGCCCACAGGGTGACCCAGTCCATGGCAGCGAGGGGATCGGCCTTGGCCGGCGAGACCGGCCCCACCCCGGTGGCCGGGGTCGCGCCAAAGGGGCCCTGGGCCGTACGGAGTCGGTCGTGGAGTTCGGATGCTCGGCGGCGGACCTTGAGACCACCGGGGAGGATGCCGGTGGTGTGGCAGCCGTGGGCGACGCAGTCGACCATCACCTGCCAGATCTCCAGGAGGCCGGCCCTGACCTCAGCTTCCGGGCGTCGGGCGCACTCGTTGGCCAGCGCGATGTCGGAGATGCTCAACCCGGTCGACTCGCACAGCGTGAGCAGGTCGGTGCCAGTGCGGAACGGGTGAGGGACCGGGGTCGGGTCCGGTTGCAACGTGGGGGAGCCGGAGCCGTCGTCGTCCAGGACGAAACCGCCGCCGATGGAGTAGTAGGTGCGGCTGGTGATGACATCGGGGCCCGACCAGGCGGTGAAGGTCATCCCGTTGGGGTGGAAGGGCAGTGACTTGCGGCGGTGCAGCACCAGGTCGGCGTCGAGATCGAAATCGATCTGATGGGTGCCGTTGATCCGGATGCGGCCGGACTCGGCAACCTCGCAGGTGCGCAGCGCCCCGAGCCGGGTGTCGACGGTCTTGGGGTCCTCGCCTTCGAGCCCCCACACCACCGCTCCGGTCGAGCCGTGGCCATGTCCGGTTGCGCCGAGCGAGCCGAAGAGCTCGGCCTTGACCCGGGTCGTACGGGTCAGGAGGTCCTCCGCGGCCAGAGTTGCGGCAAAGCGTGCCGCCGCGCGCATCGGACCCACGGTGTGGGAACTTGACGGGCCGATGCCGATCTTGAACAGGTCGAACACACTCACGGTCACACCACCCATTGTGCCTCCGCAGATTTCGGAAAGCCAGTGATCGGGCAAAAGGCTGTCCCAAATGTGCACACCAGGATGGAGCGACACGGGGTGGAACAATGGCCGGCATGATCCTGATCAACGTGAAGTTCCCGATCAAGGCCGAGTACGCCGACCAGTGGCCCGAGATCTCACGACCCTTCACCGAGGCGACCTTGGCCGAGCCCGGCAACTTGTGGTTCGAGTGGTCGCGCAGTGTGCTGGAGCCGAACACGTACGTCCTGATCGAGGCCTTCACCGACGAGGGGGCCGGACCGCACGTCAACTCCGACCACTTCGCCGCCATGCAGAAGGAGTTCCCCCAGTACCTGGCCGCGACCCCGCAGATCGTGTCCCACCAGGTTGACGGGGACGGCTGGGGTCCCATGGGCGAACTGCAGGTCGACTGAGTCACGTAGGCTCTCCCGGTGACCACCGACGAGCCCGAGGCCGCGAAGAGCGAGGCCACCACTGCCACGACCGAGGAGCGGCCCTGGTGGGACCATCCGTCATTCCCCTGGGAGGGCAAACCGTCGCGCGCCGACATCGGCTGCATGATCATGATCGCGGCCATGGGCGTCTACAGTCTGGCGCTGCTGCCGGTCCGCTCGCTGATCGTGGCGGCCAACCCGTACATCTCGGCGGCCATCAACGGCGGTGCGATCTCGGCCACCAACATCGGCGCCCGCGCCTCCACCGGCGTTGACCCGTCGGGGCTGTGGATCCTCGGTCTGGTCATCGCCGGGATCAGCGTGTGCAAGTTCGACTGGGTCTTCTGGTGGGCCGGGCGGCTCTGGGGTGACAAGCTCATCGACTATCTGTTGCAGGGTCGAGGCGCACTGGCGAAGAAGAACGCGGCCCGGGCGCAGAAGATCACCCAGAAGTATGCGGTGCTGGCGATGATCATCTCCTGGCTGCCGCTGATCCCCTTCCCGTCGGCGATCGTCTACGGCGCGCTCGGCATCGCCGGGATGCCGCTGCGCAAGTTCCTGATCCTTGACATCACTCTGGGCTTCGCGACCCGTGGTCTCTACATCTACCTCGGCTGGACCATCGGCAAGCCGGTCGTCGACTTCCTGCTCACCTACGACAAGTACGCCTGGTATGTCACCATCGCCTTGATCGTTGGCATCTTTGTCACCAGCTACATCCGTTCCAGTCGCAAGAAGGAACAGAACTCAGAACAGGGCTGAACTCTCCAACTCCAGCAGGATCTTCTTGCGGTCCAGGCCACCGGCATAGCCGGTCAGGGACCCGTCCGCCCCGATCACCCGATGGCAGGGCACCACGATGGGGATTGGGTTGCGTCCATTGGCCAACCCGACTGCCCGGGACGCAGCCGGAGTCAGCCCGAGTCTTCGGGCGAGGTCACCGTACGAGGCGGTTTCGCCCCAGCCAATGGTCTGCAGGCCCGCCCACACGCGCTGCTGGAACTCTGTGCCTTGCGCGGCAAGGGGGAGGTCGAAGCTGTGGCGACGGCCGGCGAAGTACTCCTCGAGCTGCGTCCGTGCCAGGACGAGCACCGGTTCGTCGTCGGCCCGGCTCTCCGCGGTGGCGGTGAAGGGCGAGAACTCGATCGCCGTGAGCGCGCCGTCGGCCGCCCTCAGCCGTAGCTCGCCGATCGGCGAATCCATCACGGTCCACATGTCAGGCTCCTGTCCACAGATGGAGCTGGGCATAGGAACGCCACGGACTCCACTTCTCTTGTCGTACGGGGAAACGTCGCGTCACCAGGTCGGTCACGAGCAGGATGTCCGGGTCACCCAGGGCGCGCAGGGCAATGTAGTCGGCGGTCCACGGCCCGATGCCGGTGATGTCGAGCAGCGCGGCTCGGGTCTCGGTGCGGTCGGCGCTGCGATCGAGTCGGATGTCGTTGTTGGCCAGGGCTCGGGTCAGGGCACTCAGAGCTGTCGCCCGCGAAGCCGGAATCGCGAAGGTGGTCGGATCCGACTCGGACAGGGTGGCTGAGGTGGGGAAGACGTGAGTCAGGCCTGGCCAGCCTGGCCGGAACTCCTCGCCATACCTGGAGACCAGCCTGGCCGCGGTGGTGCGCGCACCCGCAACCGAGACCTGCTGCCCGAGGACGGCCCTCACGGCGATCTCGTCCCCGTCGACCTGGCCCGGGACTCGTAGTCCGGGTCGGCTGGCGACGAGCGGGGCGAGGAACGGATCGATGCTCAGTGCGTCGTCGATCGCGACCGGATCGGCATCGGCGTCGAGCAGGCGGCGAGTGCGCTCCACGGCGGGGGAGAGGTCGCGGGGATCGGTCAGTGCGAAGACCGCGGGGACGTGATCGGGGCGGGACAGGTCGAGTTGGATCGCCGCGGGCCCATGGGGCAGCGCAAGAGTGCGACGATAGAGCTGGCCACTGACCACCTCGACGCCGGGGATCGCCCGTGCGGCAAGGAAAGTGAGCAGATCGGGACCGGCGAAGGGCTGGCGCACCGGGATCCGCAGGCCGATTCGGCCGTGAACCTCGGCGGTGGTGGTCCCGCGCAACTGGGTGGGCGCTGTCCCGTACACCTGTTGGATCGTGGTGTTGAACTGACGGATGCTGTCGAACCCGCTGGCAAAGGCAATCTCGCTGATCGGCAGCGCCGTGGTCTCGATGAGGGTTCGGGCCGTGTGTGCCCGGTGTGCTCTGGCCAGGGCAAGCGGTCCGGCGCCGAGCTGGGTGGTGAGCAGTCGATTGAGGTGTCGACTGCTGTAACCGAGATGATCGGCCAGCCCGGTGACGCCCTCGCGGTCGACCACCCCGTCGGAGATCATCCGCATCGCACGGCCCGCGATGTCTGCGGTGACATCCCAGTCCGGGCTGCCAGGCGTGGCGTCCGGACGGCATCTCTTGCAGGCACGGAATCCGGCCTGTTGTGCCGATGCAGCCGTGGCATGGAAGGTCACGTTGCCCGGCGCCGGCGTCCGGGCCGGGCAGGAGGGACGACAGTAGATCCCGGTGGTCGCGACCGCGGTCCAGAACACTCCGTCGAAGCGGACGTCGCGGCTCCGGACGGCGCGGTAGCAGGACTCGTGGTCGAGATCCGTGGTTGCGGGCACCTCATGATCCTTGCAGAGCAGGAACGCGATGACTAGCCAAAATCGGACATCGCGGCTCGTGTTAGGTTTCCCAGCATGGGGCACTACGAGAATCTCCTTGCTGAGATCAAGCAGGCACACCGGGACGGGGACATCGATGAAGATCAGGCCGTCCGACTGATCAAGTCCGCCGGCCGCAAGGAGAACCCGGTCCGCAGGTTCCAGGTCCGCGGGCTGGTCCACACCGGTCTGGCGCTGACCTGCCTCATCATCGCCGTCATCACAGGCTCATTGGTCGCGGGTGGGCTGATGATCGTCTTCGGACTGCTCGCCGGACTGAACAATCTGGCCGGAAACGTGATCGACGCGAGCCAGGACTAGCCCGGCGTGGCGGCACCGATCAGCCGGCGGCTGTTTCGGCCAGGTAGGGCTTGAGCTTGTCCGCGGCGTACGGCACCGAGAGTACTGACGGCGTGGTCAGCGCAACGATCGTGTCGTAGTCGAGGATGGCGACCGTTCCCGGCAACTTGTCGAATCCCCGGGATGTCGGCCAGTGCTGACTCATCGGCTCCGTTGATCAGAAAGGCCAACAGGTCGGCGTGGAGCAGCTCCAATCGCTCCGGGCTGAAGGAGATCCGTGCCTGGCCAGTCTTCTCGCCTTCCTCGGCCAGCGCAGGCAGCATGGTCAGGCCGAGGCGTTGGAAGAAGACCGAGGACCCGTCATCCTCGTCGGCGACCGCGATCAAGCCCGTGCCTGGGATGTACTGGGCCAGGGCGAAGGTGCGACCCGCCAGGCCGGGCAGCTCATCGCGGATCGCATCGATCCCGGCGTTCACCTCAGCGATCAGTGCGCTGGCCTGGTCGGCACGGTCCAACAGAATGCCGCCAGCGGCGACCAGGTCCTGCCATGGGGTGACCTGCGCGTCATCGAGTCGAGCCACGGTGGGGGCGATCTCGCTGAGTCGCTGATGGACGGCTTCGTCGATGACCGTGTACGACCCGACGATCAGATCCGGGTCCAGAGCAGCGATCTGTTCGTACGGCAGTCCCTCGGTGGTGTCGAAAGATGTGCTGTCGGGGCCGAACTCCTGCCATGCCATGCCGTCAGGGGAGTAGCTGTCGACCGCGTAGCCGACCGGTTCGACGCCGAGCGCCAACAGGGTGTCAGTCCACGGCGCATCGAGGGAGACCACCCGTGTGGGCACCTTGTCGAGTTGTGTCGTGCCGAAGATGTGGGAGACGGCAACAGGGCTGTCCGTGGGGACTGGCTCGCTGTCCCCGCTCGGGCTGCATGCAGCAGTCAGGCCGATCAGGAACGTCAGGGCAAGGGTCAGGTGGAGCGTGGTGGCACGCAGAATCCCGCATGGACATTAGGTTAGGCGAAGCTAACTCGGTCCGTCGCGTTGTTTGTCAGATGGACTGCGAGCCCCCAACAGGATTCGAACCCGCGACCTGCTGTTTACAAGACAGCTGCTCTACCAACTGAGCTATAGGGGCAGTGGCTGGCGGACCAGCACGCCGAGTCTAGCGGGCCGAGTCCAGTCCGGGCGACCCGACAAAGACGTGGCCCTCGCCCGTCAGTGTCACGGTCTCGCCAGCCGGTGCCCAGGCAGATTCGCCGTGGCGCAGTTCGAGGGGTTCAGTTGACACGACGCCAGCGCTCACCAAAACCACCCGACCGAATGCGGTGTCCGGCAGCTCGATGCTCCCCGACAGCTCAATCCGCCACAGTCGGAACTCCGGCGCGGGCGTGCGGTAGCAGAACAGGCCGGGGGCCACCTCGTCATGGCCGATGACCTCAGGGGCGACCGGGGAGAAGTCGAGGACGGCCTCCAGCTCGCCCACGTCGACATGTTTGCCGGTCAGTCCGCCGCGCAGCACGTTGTCGGAATTGGCCATGATCTCCACGCCGAGCCCGGACAGGTAGGCATGCAGGTTTCCGGCCGGCAGGTAGATCGCCTCGCCAGCGGACAGTGACATCCGGTTCATCAGCAGTGCGGCGATCACACCCGGATCGCCGCGGTGGTGCTCATTCAGTTCGACCGCAGTCGCGCACCACTTCCCGTACGGGGAAGGTTCACTCGCCGATGCTGCCGCGGCAGTCACGACATCGGCGACCAGCTCGCGCGCCGAGGTGAGACGACACAGACGAGTGAACACCGTACGGATCCCGTTGGCGCCGCGCAGTGGCGCCACCAGATCGGCCAACCCGGCCACCGCGAGACGGTCGAAGTTCTCGGCCACCTGTTCGGGGTCAGCAAAGCCGTACAGCGCCTCGAAGTCACCCAGTGCGCACAGCACTTCGGGCTTGGGCCAGTCGTCGCGGTAGTTGCGGGTGCTCGCCTCGCGCGGCACTCCGGCCGCCTCCTCTGCGGCAAATCCTTCCTCGGCCCGGGAACGGCTCGGGTGGGCCTGCAGGGACAACGGCTGCGCTGCGGCCAGCACCTTCATCAGGTACGGCAGGCGTGGGCCGAAGCGGTCGACCGAGTCCTGTCCGACGATGCCGGGATCAGCCGTGATGGCGGCATCCAGGCCGCCGGAAGCGAGTTGGGCCGGGGCGGACGGGTGTGCACCGAGCCAGAGCTCGGCCCAGGGCTGGCCGTCGGCGGGCACTCCCAGCAGAGCCGGGATCTCGGAGGTTGACCCCCAGGCATAGTGCTGGATCGGGCCGGTCAGACGTTCCACTGTTCCTCCTCGGTCGCTCAGGATCATAGCTGTGTTCCGACGGGCCGGCGAGGGTGGAATGACACGCCTGTCATTCGTCGCTAGACTCGGCCCATGGCGACACCTCATCTGGAGACGACCCCCGGCGCTGGTACGCAGCTGTCCGCTCGGGATGCCGAGATCCTTGACTTCGAGCGCCAGTGGTGGAAGTTCCCTGGGGCCAAGGAGCAGGCGATCCGGGACAACTTCGACATGTCGGCGACCCGCTACTACCAGGTCCTGAATGCGTTGATCGACAAGCCGGAGTCCCTGGCCCATGATCCGCTGCTGGTCAAACGGTTGCGACGCCTTCGCGAAACCCGGCAACGCGCCCGCTCGGCGCGTCGACTCGGATTCGATGCCGAGGCCTGATTCGCCCACCACAGCCACGGACCCAACACCCCCGGAGACCTGCGTCCCGGGGGTGTTGTGCTTCTCAGTGCGGTTCGCCGCGAGCGGTCTGACCGAGGCGTTGGGGTGGTTTCAGGGCGTCGAGACCAGTTCGTGGACTGGTCAGGCGTTTGCACTCTCTTGGGGCGAGTGCTAAGAATGGATTGGCACTCTCCCGGTGAGAGTGCCACTAGTCGGGCACGATGAGGCGCAAGCCGTCCGTCGCGGGCATCGTCTCGGCACCACAACATTGACCAGACAACCGACTGGGGGCGCATGTCGCCCTTGGACGCGGGAGGACTGCCGCACACCATGGCAAAACTCATTGAATTCAACACTGAGGCGCGTCGCGGTCTCGAGCGAGGCATGAACATCCTCGCCGACGCCGTGAAGGTGACCCTCGGTCCGAAGGGCCGCAACGTCGTCCTGGAGAAGAAGTGGGGTGCCCCCACCATCACCAACGACGGCGTCTCGATCGCCAAGGAGATCGAGCTCGACGAGCCGTACGAGAAGATCGGCGCCGAGCTGGTGAAGGAGGTGGCCAAGAAGACCGACGACGTTGCAGGCGACGGCACCACCACCGCCACCGTCCTGGCCCAGGCGCTCGTGCGCGAGGGCCTGCGCAATGTGACTGCGGGTGCGAACCCGATGGGTCTCAAGCGCGGCATCGACAAGGCCGTCAAGGCCATCAGCGAGTCGCTGACCAGCTTGGCGACCGAGGTCGACTCCAAGGAGCAGATCGCTGCCACCGCATCGATCTCCGCCGCCGATCCTCAGGTGGGCGAGATCATCGCCGAGGCAATGGACAAGGTCGGCAAGGAAGGTGTCATCACCGTCGACGAGTCCAACACCTTCGGCCTGGAGCTTGAGCTCACCGAGGGCATGCGTTTCGACAAGGGCTACATCTCGCCCTACTTCGTCACCGACACCGAGCGGATGGAGACCGTCCTCGACGATCCCTACATCCTGATCGTCAACGGCAAGGTCTCCAATCTCAAGGAACTGCTGCCGATCCTCGAGAAGGTCATGCAGTCGAGCAAGCCGCTCGTCGTCATTTCCGAGGACGTCGAGGGTGAGGCGCTGGCCGGCCTGATCGTCAACAAGCTCAAGGGCACCTTCAAGTCCGTTGCCGTCAAGGCTCCGGGCTTCGGTGACCGTCGCAAGGCCATGCTCGGTGACATCGCCATCCTCACCGGTGGCCAGGTCGTGTCTGAGGAAGTCGGTCTGAAGCTCGACGGTGTCACCCTGGACCTGCTGGGCCAGGCACGTCAGGTCGTCGTGACCAAGGACGAGACCACCATCATCGAGGGTGCTGGCGAGTCGGACGCCATCGCGGGACGGGTCGCCCAGATCCGTGCCGAGATCGAGAACTCCGACTCTGACTACGACCGCGAGAAGCTGCAGGAGCGGCTGGCCAAGCTGGCCGGTGGCGTTGCTGTCATCAAGGTCGGAGCTGCCACTGAGGTGGAGCTCAAGGAGCGCAAGCACCGCATCGAGGACGCTGTCCGCAATGCGAAGGCTGCTGTCGAGGAGGGCATTGTCCCCGGTGGTGGCGTTGCGCTGCTGCAGGCGGCCAAGGCTGCTGACATCAGTGGTCTCGTCGGTGACGAGGCCATCGGCGCCCAGATCGTGCTGAAGGCTGCAGCCGCACCGCTGCGCCAGATCGCGGTCAACGCCGGTCTCGAAGGTGGCGTCGTGGTCGAGAAGGTCGCTTCGCTGCCGGCCGGGGAGGGCCTCAACGCGGCCACCGGCGAGTACGTCGAGATGCTCGGAGCGGGCATCATCGACCCGGCCAAGGTCACCCGCTCGGCGCTGCAGAACGCGGCTTCGATCGCTGGCCTGTTCCTGACCACCGAAGCGGTCATCGCCGACAAGCCGGAGAAGGCTCCGGCTGCACCGGCCGGTGACGACGGCATGGGTGGCATGGGCGGCATGGGCTTCTGATCCCAGCCACCAGCATCACCGCACACCAGAATCACTGAACAGGGCGGTCCGGCTTCGGCCGGGCCGCCCTGTTTGGTTTGTGTCAAGGGTGCGTTGGTTTGTATGCCGGGGCGTTGACCTTCCTCGAAGCCCTGTGCTAGCTTCGTTCATGAAGCCCCTCATGGATCACCTGTTCGATTCTGTTCTTGGGCTGGCTTCACCTTCAGAAACAACGAGGTTGGAAAGGTTGCATCATGACCCTCTCGCGCAGAGCCCTTCTGGGCTCCGTGGCCGCCGGAACGGCCGCCGGAATAGGTGTTTCAGCGGAGTCGGCCTTCACCCGCGCACCACTGCTGGGACAACGGCAGATTCTGCCGGCCTCGGCCGATGACGGCACCGATGTCATCTACCAGACGTCCTTCGAGACCGATGAGGCCGACTGGCTCGAAGGGCCGACCATCTATGACGACACCGTCGCCCACACCGGCGACCGCAGCCTGCGGTATGACCGCTCGGCCGGCGACAGCTACGTGACCGCCACCATGATCATCCCGGCCGAAGCCGGTGTCGCCTACGAACTGACGTGCTGGGTTCGAGCCGTCGACCTCGAGGGACCGGCGATCCGCGGGGCCAAGGTCGGGCTCGACGCCTTCAGCGCCACCGGATGGCTGAAAGGGTCGTACAGCCTGGACGTCCGCTCGGACGACTGGGTGCAGGCGCAGGTGTTGTTCACGCCCCCGGAAGGGACCGAGGAGCTGGCCGTCCAGCTGTACCTCTACAGCGAGGTGGACGCCGGCACAGCCTGGTTCGATGACCTGACCCTGCGCGCGATCAAGCCGCGGCAGTTGCACACCGAACTGCACACCCCGTCCTATCGGGGCCTGGTGATTCCCGGTGACCACGACACCATCGAGCTGCGATCCTCGGTCGAGACCGAGGACCTGTCCGCCCACCAGGTCACCGTTTCCTTGCTCACCGCAGCCGATGAGCTGGTCGACCAGACCACAGTTGAGGCTGCCGAGACCCTCGACTACAGCTATTCGACGGACGGGCTCGCCGCCGGCAGGCACACCCTGCGCATTGAGTTGATCAACAAGGCGACCGGGCAGACCGTCGAGGCCGAGGAGTGGGGTCTGGAGAAGCTGACCAGCGCGCCTCCCACCTATTTCGATCGGCACGGTCGCTTCATCCGTGACGGCGAGCCCTACTTTCCGATCGGCCTCTACCACGGCGGGCTGGCCGACGCCTTGGAGACCATCAATGGCACCCCGTTCGACACGATCCTGCCCTACGCCCCGCCCACCAAGGCGGCGCTGGACCTGGCTGAGGCCAATGGGGTCAACGTCATCTATCCACTGATGGCCTTCTTCCACGACTCGGCCAGCGCCTACAAGCCGGCAGAGATCGTCACCGAAGCCGATGAGGTGCCCGCGATCCTGGACCGGGTCGAAAGGTTCGGTGATCATCCGGCGATGCTGGCCTGGTACATGGCTGACGAGCCCAAGTCGTTGCTCCACGAACGGCTCAAGGTGCACTACGATGCCGTCGCCAGTCACGACCCCCATCATCCGGCCTACTTGGAACATGCCCTGGCCGAACTGCCCCGTGACGACCAACGGGCCTATGTGCGCATGCTGGATGTGTCCGGCGCCGCCTCCTACCCGATCTACGACGACACCTCTGATGTCGGCGAACCCACCACGGTGGTCCGAGGACAGAATGCGGCCCTGGCCAACCGTCCTGCCTGGCATGTACCTCAGGCCTTCTCGTGGGAGCACTACAACCGGGTGGGGCGATTCCCCACCGGACCGGAATTCCGCAGCATGACCTGGCAGTTCATCTGCGAGGGGACCAGTGGGCTGATCTACTACATGCTCAGCCGGTTGCAGCAGCAGGAAGCGCCCGACGTCTCCGTCGAGGAGGCGTGGGACATCGCCGTCACCACGGCTGAGGAAGTGCACGGTCTGATCCCGGTGTTGCTGTCCATCGACACAGCCCCGGAAGCCACCCTGTCGAGTGAGGACTGGCTCAACACCCTTCTCAAATCCCATGCTGGGAAGGGATATCTCCTCACGGTCAACCACACCCGGGATTCGCAGACCGCAACCTTCACCGTACCGGCTGCGCTCTCGGTGTCTGTCCGCGACGAGGACCGTACCGTGTCGGTGGGGCCCGACGGTTCGTTCTCCGACGACTACGATCCGATGGCAGTCCACCACTACGAGATCGAGCTGGTGGACTTCGGGTCGTTGACCGACCGGACGGTGAGCGAGTTGCAGGACTTCGGCGCCCCGTCACAGCAGGGCGTTGCCCGCAGCGCTCGCCAGTTGCTCACCAAGGCTGCGGCCACCACGCGGGTCAACAAGCTCGACGAAGCCGGCCAGCACTTGGCGGCCTACCGTTCCATGATCACTTCACAACAGGACCACACCCTCAGCCCGGATCAGGTTCAGACGCTGATCCGGCTGAGCCACCATCTCCCGACCGGAAAGGACAACCGATGACCATCACCCGACGATCCGTGCTGGCTGGCACCGCAGCTCTGGGGGCTGTGGCCGTTGGCACCGGCGTGGCCGGCTGCACGACAGGTCCCAGCCCTGGTGGCCAGGTGGAGCCCACCGCTGGCGGGGCCAGTGCGCTCCCGGACTACATTCCGTACCTTGGCGTCGAGCCTGACGGTCCGACCAACGAGCAAGGTGCTCAGCCGTTCTTCGAGCACTATCCCGCCGACCCGCCACAGGCGTTGAGTGAGCCGCCACTCGACGGTGGCAGTGTCACCGCCCTGTGCCTGGTGCCATCGTCTCCGAAGCCGGTCGAATCCAACCCGTACTGGCAGGGTCTCAACACCATGCTGGGGACAGATCTGGGCTTCGTCGGGGTTCCCATCGCCGACTACAACGCCAAGTTCGCCACCGTTGTCGCCAGCGACGACATCCCCGACCTGGCGCAGATCTTCACCAATGTGACTGACCTGCCCGGTCTGCTCGCTTCACGATTCACCGATCTCACCGAGGTGCTCGCTGGTGACGCGATCCAGAAGTATCCGAACCTCGCCAATCTCCCCACCTATGCGTGGCAGAATGCAGTGTTCTCGGGCCGTCTCTACGGAGTTCCGAAACAACAACAGCCGGTACGCACCTGGGGCGCGATCCGTGGGCCGGAGGCGGAGGCTGCCGGAGTGGATCCGCAACCCACCAACGGCGAGGAGTTCATCGCCCTGTGCAAGGCTCTCACCAACCCCAAGAAGAACCAGTGGGCGTTGCGCAGCCCCGCCCAGGTTCTCGGTTGGGTGAACGCCATGGTGGGCAGCCCCAACGTCTGGGACACCGAGGGCGGGAACTTCACGAGCGCGTATGCCACCCCCCAGTACAAGCAGGCACTGGGAATTCTCCGTGACCTGTGGAGGGCAGGGTGCTTCGAACCCGACACGCTGACCGTCAGCGGTGGCCAGATGGTGACCTGGTACGTCGGTGGCCGGGTGCCGATGTTCTTCAGCAGCTCGACCTGGGCGGTTGTTGCCAGGACGCTGCTTGACGACAGCGGCACCCACACCATTCCCATCAGCCCGCCGAAGTGGGAAGGCGGCGGAACGGCCCGCGCTCACCTGGGCTCGGGGGCACTCTCCTTCACCGGGATCAAGAAGATTGACGACGCTGACCGGGTCGATGAGTTGCTCCGAGTGTTGGATGCGCTCTCCGCCCCGTTCGGGACCCGGGAGTATCTCCAGAAGGCCTATGGCGTCGAGGGCCACAACTACACCCTCGATGGCACCGACCCCATCCTTGATCCCGACGTCTCCAACGAGAAGCTTGGCGCAGCGGAATACGTCGCCAACCCACCCGGAGTGCACTACCAACCGGCGTACGTCGACCTGGCCCGAACCGAGTACGAGATGGCCTTCGCCGCCATGGAGGATGCCGTGCCCTGGCCAACCGCAGGACTGTTCTCGCCCACGGACATGAAGGAGGGGGCGACGATCAACAACACGATCAACGCGATTGCCCTGGACATCATGGTTGATCGGGCCGAGCTGGACAGCTGGGACGATGCGGTGGCGACCTGGCGGTCGGAGGGCGGCGACAAGATCGCTGCTGAGTATGCCGAAGCTCTGCAGCAGTCCGGGGGCGAATAGAGTGATCCGACCATGACACCGACAGACTCGGGGACCTCCGCCCGCCGTCCCAAACGCCGCCCCACCCAACAGGATGTGGCCCGGCTGGCCGGCGTGTCGGTGACCCTCGTGTCTGCGGTGGTCAGTGGCACCTCCAGGCGCAGCACGGTCAGTGCCAGCGAAGAGACCACCGCGCGCATCTGGGATGCCGTGCGCCAGCTCGGCTACGTCCCTAACGTGACTGCTCGCAGTCTGGCGGGCGGTCGTACCCGATTGATCAGTGTGTTCACCTATTCGGCCACCTTCCCGGCCAGCCACGATGACTTCCACCACCAGTTCTTCGTCGGCGTGGAGGAGGAGGCCGAGGCCCAGGGGTACAGCCTTGCCTTGATCACGACCAGCCGGGACGCCGACGGCCACCGGGCGATCTACGGCAACGGGACCAATGCGCTGCAACTCGGCGACGGCGGCATCATCCTCGGTCGTGGCAAGAACGTCGACGCCAACCTGGCAGAGATGCAACGACTCACCAACGACTGCTTTCCTTTCGTGCACGTCAGTCGACGGGACGTACCGGGTGCGGGTGTGTCCTACGTGGCCGAGGACAACTACGCGGCCGCCCGCAAAGCAATCGACACGCTCGTCGGTCTGGGACATGGACGGATCGGTTTCGTCTCGAAGGGCTATCCGACCGAGCAGGCCGAGGAGCGTCGTACCGGGTTCCTCGACGGGGTGGCGGCGCACGGACTGGGTCGTGCTGCCGCACCGGTGCTCACCGTCGGTCCGGCCGACATCCTTGACGCCACACATGCCCGTCGGTTGACTGCGGTGGTGCTGGAGACACCGGGGGACGCAGCTGAGCTGTATGCGTCCGCGGTCCAGCATGGTGTCGCCGTCCCGGACGAGCTGTCGATCATCAGCCTGGGTGGCTGGATCAACCATCCCGACTCATCGCCGCGGATTGCGGGATTTCGAATTCCTCAACAGGAGATGGGACGCCGGGCGGTCCGTACCCTGATCGACTTGATTGCCGATCCGGGCCGTGGACCGATCCAAGAGGTCATCGCTCTTGAGGAAGAGCTCGACCACACGATTGCTCCGCCGCCGACCGGGGTTCACTGAGTCGTGGGAACCAGGTCGGCAGCGAGCGCAGCCGCCTGCTCAACGACGTCGCTGCTGGGCCTGGTCCCGTAATCGTCAATTCCAAGACTCAACGAGAGCGCTCCGGCCTCGCTCCACAAGCTGGTGACCAGCTCGTCGAGATCGTTCTTGGTGAGTTGCCACGGGATCGAGACTCCAACCGAGACCGGCGGGAAGGATCCGCCGACCGCGACAAACGCGGCCACTGCGGTGACGATGGGGCCGCCGCCTTCGTCGGGCCGTCTGGACAGCCGGACGGCAAGACGTTGCTCGGCGATCATCTCGAGCGCAGCGAGCCACCGTGCGGTGATCGATGATGCGCTGCGCCGTTCGTCGGCGGCGACGAACGACGGCCACTCCGTTCGAGGTCGAAGCGCGACCAGGAGTCGCCCGGTTGCCAGTGCCAAAGGGTCCTGCCACACCGCGGCAGATGGTCGGACGACAATTTCGCCGGCCCCGTCGCGATGCTCCAGCGTCCGGGCATGGCGGCCGACCAGCACGGTGGCGGTGGCCGAGTGGCCGGTGACCTTCGCGAGACGAGCGACGGCGGGCGTCAGAACACTGGAGATCGAGGCTGCAGGATCGACCCGAGCCGCGAGCAGCGCCATGGCGGTCCCGAGTCGGTAGCGCCCGGACTCGCTGGTGACGTAGCCGAGTTGGGTCAGCGTCACCAGCAGGTTGTGCACGGTGGAGGTTGCTAGCCCGGTCTCTGTCGACAGTGTGGTGACACCGATGCCGTCGGCCGCTGCCACCAGTTCGAGGAGCCGGAAGGCGCGTCCGACGGACTGGACCTTGATCTCGGGTCGATCGCCCTGCGTGGGGTGGACATCCATAGGGCGATCTTCTAACATTCCTGCAATGCGGAATAATGTATCCCACGATGTGGGAAGCAGTGGGGGTGTGGCCGGAGTGGAGGCGTCAGCGGTGTCGGATCAGTACGACCTTGTCGTGGTCGGCGGCGGCATGTCGGGTTTCTGCACCGCGGTGTCTGCGGCCGGAGCTGGCCTTCGGGTCGCCCTGGTCCAGGATCGTCCCGTCCTCGGGGGTTCCGGCTCCAGCGAGATTCGCGTTCCGGTGAGCGGAGCGGCATCCTCGAACGCGTGGGCTGCCGAGACGGGTCTGATCCACCGGATCGCCCTGCTCGACAGGCAGTCCAACCCCACTCCGGCTCGACCGACGACCGTCCATCTCGACCTTGTTCTCGACGACATTGCCGAGCAGACCGACGGGCTGACGGTGTATCGCAGCACGGTGGTCCACGGAGTGTCGACCGCCCCCGGCAGTGACGGACGGGTCCATCTCACCGAAGTCCGAGGGCGTCAGCTCGGCAGCGAGCGCGACGTCGTGCTCACCGCGCCACAATTTGTCGATGCGACCGGTGACGGCACCCTTTCCGCGTTGGCCGGAATGCGCTGGTCCTACGGACGGGAGGCTCGCCACGAGTACGGTGAGTCACTCGCACCGGTCGTTTCCGACGAGTCGTCGTTGGGCAGCACCATCACCATGCAGGCTCGTCGGATGGATCGGCCTGTGCCGTTCACGGCGCCGTCATGGGCCATCGACTATCGGTCGACCGACCTGACTTTCGACCGCTCGCTGCCCAAGGTGATCGGTGACATCGTGGCTGGCTTCTGGTGGGTCGAGGTCAACGATCCCTTCCATCAGATCGATGACAATCAAGCCATTCGACGCCAGCTCCATCGTCACGTGCTCGGGCTTTGGGACTTCCTGAAGAACGCCTCCGACAAGTCCGACCAGCTGTCACATCATCACTTGGAATGGATCGGTCAAGTGCCCGGCAAGCGTGAGTCGCGTCGGGTGCGTGGTGAGGTGGTGATCCGCCAGGCCGATGTCGTGGAGGACCAGCGCTGGTGCGACGAGGTCGGTTACGCCGGCTGGTGGATCGACTTGCACTCGAAGGGTGCCCTCGAGAATCTTGACGCGCCCGCCGAGCGGGAGAACATCGACCGCTACTACCGTGGTCTCGCTCGCGTGGCACCTTTCTCTGTTCCGCTACGGGCCTGCTGTGCCGCCGACGCCGACAATCTGTGGCTGGTCGGGCGGTGCCTGTCGGCCACCCATGTCGGTTTGGGCCCGATCCGGGTCCAGCAGACTCTCGCGCAGTTGGGGCAGGCGGTGGGGCTTGCCGCGGCTGGGGCCCATCGTGCGCGGGTTGACCCGCGCACGATGGCGACCGACCCGGCCATGATCGGTGAGTTGCAGCAGGAACTGCTCCGCAATGATGTCCGGCTGCTCAATGTGGCTCACGGGGACACAAACGATCTCGCGAGACGTGCGCAGGTGGTCGCGCCGGCTGCAGACTTTGCCATCCCTGAGGCGGTGTCGGACTGGCAGAGCCTCGACGTTGCCCGCGGGCAGGTCATCCCGGCTCTGGGAAGCAACACAGCGCGCAGGGTCGCCGTTCGCCTGCGTCAGTCCGGTGATCGGGAAGGTCGGGTGCGGGTGTGGGTCGAACCGATGACGACCATTTGGGACCGGGCGCCCGGTACGCCCCGGCGCCTGGGGTTGATCAGCGTACCCGCGGGGTCAGACGGTTGGTTCGAGGCACCTCTGCCCATCGAACCGTCGGGCATTCAGGATGATCGGCCGGTACGGGTGTGGTTGGAGGCCGACGACGAACCGGGCGCATCGGTCGAATGGGCGCAGTCAGCGCAGCCGCCGACCGGGGCTTTGATCCAGCAACGCCTCGAGGCCCCCGGAGGGCCCGAACCGGCCAATGCCGAGTTGGCCTGCTTTGCTCCCGAGGAGATCGAGATCCCTCCGTACACCGTGTGGCAGCAGATTCGGCGACTCAACCACCTGGTCCGCCTCACGCCTCCGGCAACCCCGTACCGGGCGGAGAATGTCGCCAACGACTGGGCATGGCCCGGCCGTGGTGCAAACCTGTGGATCTCCCCACCGCAGCTGCCGGCGACCATCGAACTGCAGTGGGATCGGCCGCATCGGGTCGGCGCGGTGGACCTCTCGTTCGACACCGACCTCGACACTGCCACCGACTCCCGGCCAGGGCTGCACATTGCGCCCGAGTGTGTGCGTGACTTCCACGTTGACGTGCACACCGATGACGGATGGACCACGGTCGCTCAGTCTGCTGGCAACCACCTGCGGCACTGTCGGCTGACCTTCCCCACGGTGGCCGGCGATGCCCTGCGTGTGGTCGTCACCGCCACGAACGGTGCTGCGGAGGCGCGGATCTATCAGCTGCGGGTGACCGGCCCGGACACTGCGTGAATCCTGCCAAAGTCACCCGCTCGGTGCTGCAGAACCCAGCTTCGATCGCCAGCCTGTTCTTGACCACCGAAGCGGTCCGTCGCCGACAAGCCGGAGAAGGCTCCCCCAGACCGCCCGTGGCTGTGCTGTCCGGCAGCAGTTCAGACGTCGGCGGTCTGGGCCGGGTGGAGCTCGACGACCACTGCGTCACGTGCGGGGACGATGACGCGCGCAGTGGTGGCATCACGGGGTTCGACTGCCCCACCTTCTTGGTGTTCTTTGGGAACTTGTTGACTGGCTCATCGCATTTGAGGGTGTATGTGGCCGTTGGAGGTACCGGGGTGGTCGAAGAACGCGAGAACGTCGGCGGCGCGTTGCTTCCGGGTTCGGCTGAGGTGGCGCAGTTCGACGAGCAGAGCTGGGATGCCGCTGGCGAGCGCGTCGATGGCGGATTGCATGACCCACCGCCTTCGAGCGGCCCCCGACCATGTCCAGCAGCCTGGACGGCCCTGTCTTCTCGCGCACCGGTGTGAGGTCGATGATCACGGTGGCGTAGCGGTCGCCGTGGCGGGTGTGGCGCCAGACATGGCTCAAGCAATCGAGCGGTCCTCACCGCTCCGGTTGCCCTGAGTACTTTGGTCGATGCGGGCCCAGAAATTTCTGATCCGAGGCATCGCGACGACAGGCCTGAAGTAGTCATCGTGCACAGGACGGCCCGGCCGAAGCCGGGCCGCCGGGTTGCTGTGTGGTTCGAGGGTGGGTCAGTGCTCGGTGGCCTTCTCCGCGCCAGCGCCCGTCATCGAGCGGACCTCCATCTCGGCCTGCTTCTCCGACGGGCTCTCCTTGGACAGCAGGGCGCCGAGGATCGCCGCGAGGAAGCCGACCGGGACCGAGATGATGGCCGGGTTGGTCAGCGGGAACCAGGAGAAGTCGACATTGGGGAACATGGCACTCTCGGCCCCGGAGACCGCCGGGGAGAAGAGGATCAACACGATGGCCGAGACCAGTCCGGCGATCATGCTGCACAACGTGCCGGTGGTGTTGAACCGCTTCCAGTAGAGCGAGAACAGGATCGACGGCAGGTTGGCGCTGGCCGCAATGGCGAAGGCCAACGACACCAGGAAGGCGATGTTCTGCCCGTTGGCCGCGATGCCCCCGAAGATCGCGATCACACCGATCACGACCGCGGTGATCCGGGCCACCCGGACCTCCTGGGTGGAGGTGGCTGTGCCCTTGCGGATCACCGAGTTGTAGATGTCGTGCGAGAACGACGCCGACGCCGTGATGGTCAGACCCGCGACCACGGCCAGAATGGTCGCGAAGGCCACACCCGAGACCAGGGCGAGGAGCACCGTACCGCCCAGATGGAAGGCGAGCAGGGGTGCTGCCGAGTTGACGCCGCCCGGAGCATTGGCGATCTCCTCCGGGCCGACCAGGTAGGTCGCGCCGAAGCCGAGCACGAAGGTGAACAGGTAGAACGCCCCGATCAAGATGATGGCCCAAGTCACCGACCGTCGTGCCTCCTTGGCGGTCGGCACGGTGTAGAACCGCATCAGCACATGGGGCAGACCGGCTGCGCCGAAGACCAGAGCGATGGCCAGCGAGATGAAGCCCAGTTTGGTGGTGTCGCTGGCGCCGTACTGCAGCATCGGCTGCAGTACGGCATCTCCCTCGGGGGAGGTCGCGGCTGCCTTGCCCAGCAGGGCCGACAAGTTGAATCCGTTGAGCACGAACACCCAGACCGTCATCACCGCAGCACCGAGGATCAACAAAGTGGCCTTGATGATCTGAACCCAGGTCGTGCCTTTCATGCCGCCGACCAGCACGTAGACAATCATCAACACACCGACGATGAAGATCACCAGCCCCTGGCCGAACTTCGAGTCGACCCCGAGCAGCAGGGCGACCAGACCGCCAGCCCCGGCCATCTGAGCCAACAGGTAGAAGAAGGAGACGACCAGGGTCGAGATGGCCGCCACCAGCCGCACCGGAGTCTGCTTCATCCGGAAGGACAGCACGTCGGCCATCGTGTACTTGCCGGTGTTGCGCATCGGCTCGGCGACCAACAGCAGGGCCACCAGCCAGGCGACGAGGAAGCCGATCGAATAGAGCAGGCCGTCGTACCCGTACAGAGCGACCGCGCCGGCGATGCCGAGGAAGGACGCTGCCGAGAGATAGTCACCCGCAATCGCCAACCCGTTCTGGCGGCCGGTGAAGGACCGGTCGCCAGCGTAGTAGCCCGTCGTGCCGACGCCGGCTCGGGAGACCCGCAGCACCACCACGAGGGTGACGACGACGAAGACTCCGAAGATGGTGATGTTGAGGATCGGGTTGCCGCTCATCACTCAGCCTCCTGTGCCGGGGTGGTGCCTTCGAGCTCTTCACGAAGCTTGGTGGCGATCGGGTCGATCTTGCGGTTGGCATGTCGGACATACAGACCGGTGATCAGGAAGGTCGAGACGAACTGGAGCAGCCCCAGCGTCAGGCCGACATTGAGATTGCCGATCAGCGGTGTCGACATGAAGCCTTCGGCATAGGTCGACAGCAGTACGTACAGGAAGTACCAGACCAGGAAGACCACAGTCATGGGGATGGCGAACGCTCGGAAGGTCACCTTGAGTTGTTTGAATTCCGCGCTGGCCTGGACCCGCGCGAAGTCCTCCGGCGAGGCGTTGAGCACGGAGCCCGGCGCCGGGTCGGTCGGAGTTGTCATGGGGGAACGCACCTCCTCCTGGCTCACCTCGATGCGAGCCGCTCTCTGCGACATCCTGCTCCTGCTTCTGGCGTCTGTCCAGCATCCACGGCCGATGGGAAAGCCCTTACTTGCGCGGCAGGACTGGGCTGGGGGAGGATGGCGGACATGGACAACACTGCTGCGGACAAGGTGGCCCTGGTCACCGGCGGAAATCGCGGGATCGGGCTCGGCATCACTGAAGGGCTGTTGCAGGCGGGCTGGAAAGTCGCCATCCTCGCCACCCGTCCAGAGCCGACCGACCTGCTGGACCGACTCCGCACTCTGGGCGAGGTCCGCTACACCCAAGGCAGTGTCGCCGAACAGGAGTCGCACCAGCGCTATGTCGACGAGACTGTCGCCGCCTGGGGTCGGATCGACCTGCTGGTCAACAATGCCGGGGTCGCTCCCGAGGTCCGCGACGACCTCCTGGTCGCCACCCCCGAGAGCTTCGACCGGGTGCTCGGCATCAACCTGCGCGGGCCCTACTTCCTCACCCAGCTCGTGGCGAACCAGATGATCGCCCAGCGCGGTGACTACGACCCGACCAGCCCACAGCCGGTGCAGGGCACCATCGTCAACGTCTCGTCGATCTCGGCCACCACGGTCTCGCTCAACCGCGGCGAGTACTGCATCTCCAAGGCCGGCGTGGCAATGGCCACCCAGCTCTGGGCGGCCCGTCTCGCCCCTGAGGGCATCGTGGTGTACGAGGTCCGTCCCGGTGTCGTCGCGACCGACATGACGGCCGGGGTGAAGGAGAAGTACGACGCCCAGTTCGCCGGTGGCCTCGCTCCGATGCCGCGCTGGGGTGTCCCGGCCGATGTGGCCGGTGCGGTCACCCAACTGGCTGCCGGCGCCATGCCGTACAGCACCGGCGACGTGATCAACGTCGGCGGCGGCATGCAGATCCCGCGGCTCTGAGAGGACATCATGGTTGCCGAATCCACCATCACCGTCGACGGGCATGAGATTCCCGTCATCTCCACCAACACCGTCGTCGTCGGTACGGGCGCGGCCGGCTACTGTGCCGCCGCTCGGTTGGTCCAGTTCGGGACCGACGATGTCGTCGTGGTCACCGACAAGATCCGGGCCGGTGCCTCCCGCAATGCGGGCTCGGACAAGCAGACGTACTACAAGCTGACCCTGTCCGGGCATGAGCCCGACTCGGTCCGCGACATGGCCGAGACCCTCTTCTCCGGCGGCTCGATGGACGGCGACATCGCGCTCGCCGAGGCAGCCTGGTCGCCGCGGACCTTCTTCAACCTGGTCGAGGCCGGTGTCCCCTTCCCTCACGCCCGCAGCGGGGAGTTCGTCGGCTACAAGACCGACCACGACCCCCGACAGCGGGCCACCTCGGTCGGCCCGTACACCTCGCGCACCATGGTCGAGCAGCTGGAGAAGCAGGTCCGACGCAACGGCACCCGGATCATCGACGCCTGCCGCATCGTCGACCTGGTCACCGAAACCGCCGCCGATGGCAGCGCCACTGTGGTTGGCCTGCTCTGTCTGCGCACCGACGTCCGCGCCGCGGACCAGCGCTCCCGGTTCCTGTTGCTGCGCGCCACCAACGTCATCTATGCCACCGGCGGCCCGGCCGGGATGTACGCCGACGCTGTCTACCCGCACGGTCAGTGGGGCGCCAACGGTGCAGCGCTGCGCGCCGGGGTCCACGGCAAGAACCTCACCGAATGGCAGTTCGGGCTGGCCTCGATCAAGCCCCGGTGGAATGTCTCCGGCACCTACATGCAGGTGGTGCCTCGGTTCATCTCGACCGACCAGGACGGCAACGACGAACGGGAGTTCCTCTCCGAGGCCATCGAGGACTACGGCCGGCAGATGTCGATGATCTTTCTCAAGGGCTACCAGTGGCCCTTCGACATCCGTAAGGCACTCGACGGGTCCTCACTGATCGATCTCCTCGTCTACCGCGAGACCGTGCTGCGTGGCCGGCGGGTGTTCCTGGACTTCCGCTCCAACCCGGTCCGGCCCGACTTCGACCCCGACCAGCTGAGCCCGGAGGCGTACGACTACCTGGATCGCGCCGGCGTCCTCGGGTTGGGCAACTCGACCCCGATCGAACGCCTCCAGCACATGAACCGACCGGCCTACGACTTCTACCTGGAACGGAATCCGCAGATCGACCTCGAGGTCGAGCCGCTCGAGGTGGCCGTGTGTGCCCAGCACAACAACGGCGGTCTGGCCGTCGACCAGTGGTGGCAGTCCAATGTGGCGGGCTTCTTCCCGGTCGGCGAGGCTGCCGGTGCCCACGGCATCTACCGGCCCGGCGGTGCCGCGCTCAACTCGGGCCAGGTCGGTGCAACCCGAGCTGCCGCCTATGTCGCAGCTCGTCGTACCGATGACCCGATCGACCATGCCACCTTTGCGGATCTGGCCGCGCCGGTGAGCCGGGCCGCGCTTTCGCTGCTGTCACAGGCCAATGAGCGAGCCACCAGCGGCGAGGACAACACCGATGCTTTGCTGCGGGAGGCGACCGAGCTGATGAGTCGCAACGCGGCCGTGGTCCGCTCCCGCGCCAGCATCGACGAGGCACTGCACCAGGTGAAGCAGTGGCTCGACGACTACGACACTCTCATGGTCGCCGATGCCAGCAGCCGTCGATCGGTGAACCGGCTGTTCCTGATCCGCGACATCATCACCTCGCAGTACGTCTACCTGTGTGCGATGGCTGACTACCTCGACCGTGGCGGGCGGTCCCGCGGATCGGTGCTCTACACCGATCCGGACGGCACACTGCCGCAGGCCGGAGCCGGCGACGACCCCACCCGGGAACTCGACCTGCCCGACATCTTCCGGTTCCAGCTCGACGGCGGAGCACTGGCCGATGTCATCCAGGAAACCGTGTGGGACGGGACGAACACCCCAAGGTTCGTGTGGCGTGCAGTCCGGCCGATCCCGTCCGACGACGAGTTCTTCGAGAACGTGTGGCGCGGTTACCGTGAGGATCGCAACATCCACTGAAGTCGAACGGTAGCTTTGTCCCCATGACAAGGCCTTTGCTCGAGGTGATCGCCCTCCACGCCCAGGATGCGCAGCGGGCGGCTGAGGGTGGGGCCGACCGGCTCGAACTGGTCGGCACGATGGACGACGGTGGTCTCTCGCCCGAACCGGAGACGGTGGCAGCAGTCTGCTCGGCCACCGATCTCCCGGTACGGGTGATGGTGCGCCTGCGCGACGGGTATGGCACTGACGGGGGAGAGGCAACCCGGCTGGTGGGATTGGCGAAGTCCTATGCCGATGCCGGGGCGGACGGCCTGGTCTTCGGTTTCCTCAACGCCCATTCCGAGATCGACCTGTCGGTGATCGGCGAGCTGGCCGGGGCCACCGAGCTGCCGTGGACCTTCCACCGAGCCGTCGACGCCTGCCTCGACCAGGACAAGGCCTGGGCGCTGCTGCCTCAGCTGGGATGTGACCAGGTGTTGACCGCAGGGTCGGCCCGTGGGGTGGAGGAGGGGCTGGACGACCTGCTCGTCCGGGCCCGCGGGGACGAGAGGATCGCAGCGATGATTGTCGCCGGCGGCGGCCTGCAGACCGACCACGTCCCGTGGCTGCTGCGCGCCGGTGTCCGTTCCTTCCATGTGGGCAGCAAAGTGCGTCCCACCGGGTCCTACAAGGCCTATGTCGATGTTGAGCTGGTTCGGATGTGGCGGACGCTGCTGGACCGTACCGACCGCAAGCTTTCAGGTGGTCCTGCGTGACGGTGTGGATCGACCCGCCGACCTGGCCCGGCCATGGCCGGTGGTGGTCCCATCTGGCCAGCGACAGCTCGTACGAAGAACTGCACGAGTTCGCTGCCGGGGTCGGGATCCCGCGCCAGGCCTTCGAACGTGACCACTACGACGTGATCGCCGATCGGTTCGACCAGGTCGTCGCGGCCGGTGCCCGGGTCACCACCACCCGCGAGATCGTACGGATGTTGCTAGCCTCCGGGCTGCGGAGACGCAAGGCCGAGTTCGAGTGAGGGGCCCGTGGGTGATGCTCGCCCTGGTCGTGGGCCTGGGCGTGGTCACCGCGGTGGCAGCGCTGCTCATCGGGCGAGGGGTCGGCTGGCGGAGGGCGCTGCCCGGATGGCTGTTGGTGTGGTCGGTGCTCTGCCTGTTCGTGATCACCCTGACCCCGGCGCACACCTCGACGCCGCCGATCCGTTTCCAGGAGCTGTGTTCCTTCGACTACGGGGGACCGGCCCCCGACGGGTTCTGGATCGTGCCGGGCGGGCAGCGGCTGCTGAACACCCTGGTCTTCATGCCCTCGGGATTCTTCCTGGTGTGGCTGTCGGCCCAGTTCCGTCGCGGACTGTGGTGGGTGCTGCCCGGAGCCGTGGGGCTGATCGGGTGTTCGGTCCTGATCGAGACCGTCCAACAGAAGGTGTCCCGACTCGGTCGGGCCTGCGACATCACCGATGTCGTCGACAACGGGGTCGGGACGCTCGTCGGTGTGGTGATCGGGCTGGTCGTGGTGGCGACGGTGGGGCCGGTCAGGAGAGTTGTTCGTCGCGGATCGGCCAGTTGAGCAGTCCGGCCACCAGCACGATCGAGGCCGGCACGATCGGGGCCAGGACCGATGTCGAGGTGCCGGCGGAGTCAGCGAGCCAGCCGGTGATCGCCGACGAACTGGCCTGGCCGACGACGACGGCCGAGCCGAGGATCGTCATCACGGTCGCCGACCATCCGTGGGGGCTGCGCAGTGCCGCCAGGCTGAATGCAGTCACCAGGATCGGGCCGAGGCCGATGCCGGCGACCAGCAACGAGACCGTGATTGACCACACGGCCGCAGACACCCCGAAGCCGATCACCCCGGCCAACAGCACCGCAGCGAACACCGTCCACCGCGCCCGCAGGCTGAACCCGGTCGGGAACCGCCCCACCATCAGGGCGAGCGTGGCCGAACCGACTCCCATCGCGCCGTAGAGCAGACCGGCCTGACCGGGCCTCCCCATGTCCTCCATGACCGCAGTCAACGAGGTGAGCACGGTGCCGAACATCATCCCGATCGCCAACACCCCGAGCACCACGACCAGTAGGCGTGGGCTGAGCAGTGCGCTCACCGGGGCCCGGACCGCCTCCCCGTCCGAGGCGGTGGGCCGGGCGGCACGAGCACTGGGATGGAGCGCGAAGGCGCCCACGAAGACGGCGGTCAGCACCGCGGCACCGACCACCGGGGCGACCGGGTTGACGGTGGCGAGCAGGCCGACGATCACCGGGCCGAAGACGAAGACGACCTCGTCGGCACCTGACTCATAGGACATGGTCGAGTTGAAGACCTTCGTCCGTCGGCCCGGGACGATGGCCCGGGTGATCAGGAGGACCAGTCGGCTCCTCGACATCGGGCCGACCTGGGGTGCCGAGGCACCGATCACGAAGGCAATCGTCAACACCACCCAGTCGGGCAACGACGAGAACGCCACCCACGCCATCGCCAACAGGGCAAGACAGTTCACCAGGCCGGCGATCAGCAGCACCGGGCGCTGCCCCCACCGGTCGACGGCTGCACCGATCAGCGGCCCGAAGATCGCGGTGCCGGCACCGACCACGGCAGAGTTCACCCCGCCCAGGGTCATCGATTCCCGTGCGGTCACCACCAGAGTCAGCACACCGACCACCATCATCGCGTACGGGAGGCGTGCGGTCAGGGCAATGGGAAAGTAACCGAAGCCGACGGCGGAGACCAGTTTTTCGTGGTGTGCTGGTCGGGTTGTCATGGTGCGCCCATGATCCCACATCATCTCGCCCACGTTAGGGTGGCCGGTGTGGCGCAACGGGTGATGGTGGTCGACGGGAACTCCCTGGTCCATCGAAGTTTCCACGCTCTCGCCGGGACCGGTGCCCGGGATGCCAGTGGGGCCCCGATCTGGGCTGTTCGAGGATTGATGACCCAGCTCGTCGCGGCTGCGGACCGGATCGGTCCGACGCGCATCGTGGTTGGTTTCGACGACCCGAGCCACAATCGCCGCAAGAGCCGTTGGCCCTCGTACAAGGCGCAACGGGAGGAGAAACTGCCGACGCTGGTGTCGCAGCTGGCCTTGGCCACCGAGTTCCTCGAGCAGGTGGGTGTCCACGTGGTCACCCCCGATGGCTGGGAGGCCGATGACGTGCTCGCCTCCACCGCACGGACCGTGGCCGGCGATGGTGGTACGACGGTGCTGGTCACCTCCGACCGGGATGCCTTCGCGCTGATCGATGAATCGACCCATGTGCTGCGGATGATCAGTGGTGGCGTCGAGGGCTCGCCGATGTTGACCCCGGACCGGTTGGTGACCCTGACCGGTGTCCGCCCGGAGCAGTATCCCGATTTTGCCGCCCTGCGGGGAGATCCTTCGGACAACCTGCCCGGCGTCGACGGCATCGGGCCGAAACGGGCTGCGCTGCTGTTGACCGCCTTCGGCGATGCCGAGGCCGTGTTCGCCGAGGTCGAGGCCGGTGGGGCGCGGGTCAAGGAACTGGTCGGCCCGGCGGTCCTGGCCCGGCTGCAGGATCCGCTGGCCCGGGAACGCTGGCAGCACAATCGTGCGGTGATGCGGCCCGAGGATGGGCTCGCGCTCGGTCTCGACGCAGGGACCGGAGTCCTTCCGTACGAGGCAGAGGTCCTGCACCAGCTGCTGATCGGCCTGGGGCTGCCCGGCACGGCGGCTGCGGCCCGGCGCGTGCTCGGGCACCTCGTGGTCGATGAACCGGAGCCGGTCACCGACACTCTCGGCTGGGATTCTCGACACGAGTGGCGGTCGCGGCCATCTATGCCGAAGCTACCGGTGGACCTGCAGCCCACCCTGTTCTGACCATCCCGTTCTGGTCTGTGATCCATCTCACCCGGGGTGGGGAGGAACCACCGGCCTGCGGTGATCCGTCTGAGTACGTGGTCCGGGTCGGACGGCACGGATCACGCACAACAGGGAGCACCACCAGCATGTACAAGAAGCCGATTCTCCGTGGACTGATCGCCGCGTCGAGCCTGAGCTTGGCTCTGACCATGGGCGCCTGCAGCGGGGGCGACGACGAGTCTGCGACCCCGCCGCCCGCCCCCGAGACCAGCGCCAGCACCGAGGCCCCCGCTCCGGAGACCAGCGCACCCGAGACGTCGCAGACCCCCGAAGCCAGTGAGTCGAGCGCTCCCCAGTCCGAGCAGTCCGAGATCGAGATCGGGGAGAAGTGGACCGATCCCGAAACCGAGGATGTCGTCGAGATCGTGTCGGTGGTCCGTAACTTCGACTCCGAGGAGTTCGCCGAGGACATCGCTGATGGCGGCGAGGTCGTCCTGGTGCAGGTCAAGGTCACGCCCGGACAGGTCTTCGGCGGTTTGATCCAGTCGGGCAACTTCGAGATCTCGTGGGACGACGGCGATGACTTCTGGAACAACAAGACTCGCATGATGGAAGACGAGCTCGACGCAGCCGACTACGACGTCTTCGAGAAGATCTCCCGTCGCGACGGAGGCACCGCCACCGGGTGGATCGCCTACGTGGTCAAGGAAAAGGCCGACACCTACCTGCTCAGCTATGAGCGCGGTGAGGCCAAGGTCATCGGTCAGGACAAGACCATCCCGGCCTTCGAGAAGGAGCTGGAGATCCCAGCAGCCTGATCTGCCGGACAGCCCGACAGCCCCGTCCTTGTGGCGGGGCTGTTTGCGTTGTTGAACCAGAGGCGGATGATACTCGTCAACCCAGTTCGGTCGGCAGTTCGTTGCGGTGGACGACCACCAACGAGGTGACCGCACGGGTCAGACAGACGTAGAGCCGCCGCAGTCCGGTGATCCGATCGGCTTCGTCAGCCACGATCGCCGACGGCTCGACCAGCACCACATGATCGAACTCCAGACCCTTGACCAGACTCGAGGGCACCAGCTCGAGACGTTCCGCGAAGCGAACCCGAGGATCATCGCGATCCTCGTCGCTCGTGGCGCTGACCGTCACGTCAGTGAAGTCAAGATCGTTGTCGTGGAGGGACTTCCGGGCGCTGGGCAGCAACGAGTCGGGCACGATCAGACCAACGGTGCCCTCGAGCCGCAGGGCGGCGGTGACGGCCGCGATCCACTCCGGTGCGGAACCGGGGCGAAGATCGAGCTCACCACGGGTGCGGCGGACCGAATAGGGCGGGTTCAGCCCGGGGGCGATTGTCGGCAACAGCTGGGCGGCGTAGTCGATGACCGCACCGGGAACCCGGAAGCCGGCCCGGAGCTCTTCGATCAGCGCATCGCTGTGTCCGATGTGGGCCAGGGCGTCGGCCCACGAGCGTGTCGCCCAGGCGGTGGTGGCCTGGGCCAGATCGCCGAGCAGGGTGACCGATCCAGTGCTGGCGCGACGCCCGGCGGCTCGCAGCTCCATCGCCGACAGGTCCTGGGCCTCATCGATGATCACATGGCCCAGGCTCGGGATCCGGACCAGAAGATCGGCGATCTCGTCGAGCAGGACCAAGTCCTGGGCAGACCACTTCTGCGACTTCGCCGACCTCGTCGTGGACTGCCCGTTCAGCAGTCGGATCTCATCCGAGGTCAGGATTCCGTCCGCCGCCGCCGCGAGAGCCTCAGGGGAGGACCAGAGCTGCCACAACACACCGGCCGGATCGAGCGGGGGCCACAGCTGTTTGCAGAGCTTCTTCACCACCGGGGTCCGGGCGACAGCGTTCTGCACCCGGTCGTCGGGGGCATCACCGGCCGCCTCCATCCGCCGCAGGACCTGGTCGGCGAGGCGCTGCGGCAGCATCGACCGGCCCGCCTCGTGACGGATGCCGCGGCCGCGGAGCTCAGCCACGATCTCGTTGACCACATAGGCCGGCACCCGCCACTGCCGAGAACCCCTGGGCACGACGAGCGGCTCGTCAGCCTCAGCCATCCTTGACCACACGGCATTGTGGAGCACCTGTGCCAGACGCGGATCTCCCTTGAGGACGGCAATCGCGGTGTCATCGGTGCGGGTGGCTCGAAGTCCGACATGGTTCTCGACCAGCGAGGTGATCGTCTCGGACCGGGCATCGATCTCCCCGAGCGCGGGCAGCACATCGCCGATGTAGGACAGGAAACTGTCATTGGGTCCGATCACCATCACCCCGGAACGGCGCAACTGGTCCCGGTGGGCATAGAGCAGGAACGCGGCCCGGTGCAGGCCCACCGCGGTCTTGCCGGTCCCCGGGGCTCCCTGCACACACAGGGAAGTGGCGAGATCGGCACGGACGATCTCATCCTGCTCGGGCTGGATGGTGGCCACGATGTCACGCATCGGGCCGGTGCGCGGCCGCTCGATCTCCGACTCCAGGATCTCGGAGTGGAACTCTTCGGCGGCGTCGGTGAGGTCTTCGTCCTCGTACGCGGTCAGCTGACCGGCGGAGAAACCGAAGCGGCGCCGACGCCGTACCCCCATCGGGTCAAGGACCCGAGCCCGGTAGAAGGGGAGCGACACCGGGGCGCGCCAGTCGACGACCAGTGGTTCTCCGCCGATCTCGGAGGTGACGTGGCGGCGCCCCACATGGTGGGTCGTCCCGTCACCGTCGATCCGGCCGAAGAACAGCGGCACCGTCGGATCGTCGCGCAGGGAGATCATCCGCCGGTACAGGGTCTGCAAGAGGTACTGAGTGGAGACGTGGTCGCCGCCATGAGCGGTGTTCTCACCGGTGAAGGCGAGAGAGGCGGTGTGGTCATGCATCCGTGCCAGGGCAGCACGGGCATCGTCGAGATGGTGTTGTTCGTCGAGCAGTTCGGAGTCGGGCACAGCAGATCCCGTCCCGGCGAGTGGACGCCGTCGGTGGTTGTGGAAGCCGACCGACTCTACTTCTTGGTTGCGACGGAGTCCACTGGTTGACTGGGGCCATGATCTCCGCGACTCTGGCCCAGGCCCTGCGACAGACCGGGCTGGAGTGGCAGCCGGCCAACGGCGACCGGTTCCTGATCGCCACCCCGGAGATGGGCGATGACGTCTTCCACCTGGCTGACATGACCGTCGAGGCCCACGATCTCGACACCGGGATCATCCTCGCGTTCAACGGCACCACCGAATGGGCCCTGGACTCGGTGGCGGTGGAAAACACCGTGTGGTTGCCGCGGGAGGACCAGCTGCGGGCCGCACTCGCCGACCGATTTGTGGCCCTGGAGCGGCGCGACACGCACTGGGTCGTGCGGTTCGTCGTCGCTGGCGAGGTGGCCGAGGCCACGGACCCGGACGCGGAGTGTGCCTATGCTCGTGCCCTGCTGCGGGTGCGTCAGGCCTGATCGAGCACAGCGGCGATGTCGGGTGGGAAGAACCCCGGCCCCTTGAGGACCTTGCCGTCCTCGCGATAGATCGGTGTGCCGTCGGCCCCGAGCTTGGACAGGTTGGAGGCCTGGATCTGGGCCAGGACTGCCGGCAGCGGGATCCCGGTCTCCAGCGCCATCCCGTAGATGACATAGACCAGGTCGCCCAGGGCGTCAGCGGTCTCGACCACGTCGCGGCTGTGGTCGTCGGTGGCGACGGCGGCGCCGAACGCCTCGTCCACGAGCTGGCCGGCACGTTCCCCGTACACCGCGGTCATGAGTTCGCTGAACTCTTCGGCGATCAAGGCCATCCGCATGTGGATGCGTTCGCGATCCACACTCGGCGCATCCTCGGCGATCGGCATCGCATAGGTCTGGTGGAACTCCCGTACGAGGGCTTCTGGGTCACGTCCGTCCATGATGCCCAACCCTAACCCCTACGCTGGTGCTGTGAGTCGCCGAACGCATGCCCCCGTGCCCGCGCCCGCTGATCGGGAGGTCATCACCCGCAGCACTGTCCGGGTGGTGATGATTGACACCGACGAACGCATCCTGTTGTTCAACGACTCCGACCCGGGGCTGCCCGAACGGACCTGGTGGGTCGTCCCCGGTGGCGGGATCGATCCCGGCGAGACCGAATCGCAGACCGCCGTCCGCGAGGTGCACGAGGAGACCGGCGCCGAGATCGCCGAGGCGGACCTGCTCGGGCCGATCGCGCACCGCCATGTCGTCCACGGCTATTCGGACCAGATCGTCGACATCGTCTCCGAGACCTTCTATGCCGTCCGGGTCGAGCCCTTCACCGTCGACATCGCCGGGCACACCGAGGAGGAACAGCTCACCCTCACCGGGCATCGGTGGTGGACCCGCAGTGAACTCGGCGCCGGCGATGCCTGGTTGTGGCCGTCCTGTCTGCCCGAGCTCGTCGATCGGGTGCTGGCCGGGGATCTCGCTCTGGCCGAGCTGGGTGAGCAGGAAGAGTCCACCCTCCCGGTCAGCTGAGCCTCCCTCAGCCGGCGAGCTCGGTGAGCTCGGCCGCGATCAGGGCCCGGCGACTCGGCGACTCGTAGGACTCGGCGCCGTGGCCCAAGGCATCGACCAGGATCGCGGTGCCCTCGGCGCCGCTGCGCCACACGACCGGTTGGGCAACGCCGTCGAGGTGATGTTCCAACAGGATCTGGGAGTCCGGGCGCATCACCAGATGTGAGTAGCGTTCATCCCAGGCGGTGACGGTCGGAGCCTGCGGGGCGCCGGGAAGTCCGGCCAGCAAGGGATCAGACTCCGCACCGGGACGGGCAGTGAACTCGGCATCACCGATCTTCGGGTGCATCGAGGTGCCGGGGATCCACTCTCCGCCGAGCAGTTCACGGTAGCCGGGCCAGTCCGGGAAGCCATTGGTCGCCTGGTGGGTGGCCAACATGGCCCCGCCCATCCGCAGCCAGGCCTCAGCGGCAGCGAAGGCATCGGCCCAGGCACGGTCCTGCGGCAATTCCGCATGGGGCCCACCACCGCCCACGTTGACCACCAGGATGTCGACGCCGTCGAGATCGCCGAGGGTGTCCGGGGTGACATCGGCGGCCTCGTGGTCGAGGTCGAGCTCAGCCGCAACGGAGGCAATCCCCGCCGTCGTGACCAGGAAGGGGTGCCACGGATCGGCGTACCGACCGGCGCCGCTGAGGATGCGAATCATGGACACAGCCTAGACACCGGCTGATCCGATGGGAAGGATGCTGCCATGGGCAGACCGTATCTGCTGCTGAGCACGACGGGCAGTGCAAGCAACATCGGCGACTACGGGCACACCCCCAGCGCACTGCGCGTGCTGCAGCGGGAGGCGCCATCAGGAGCGACGGTGACCGTGTGGCCCAAACGGCCCTTCAACGATCGCGAACTTTCCTTTCTCCGCGCAGCGTTCCCCGACTTTGACCACGTCGACGGTGAGCTCGGGCCCGACGGTGTGCCGAGCACCGAGGAGCTCCGCGCGGCCATGGAGCGGGCCGAGGTGTTGGTGCACGGTTCGGGGCCCAGTCTGCTGAGAGCCGGCGAGGTTGCCGGCTGGCAGACCTACACCGGCAGGCCGTACGGCTTCTTCGGGGTGACCAGTGATCCGCTGCTGCCCTCAGGTGGCATGACGCTCGCCGATGGAACCCCGTACGAGAGCGGCGGGACGTTGGCCGAGCTGGCTGACCATGTCGCCGAGTTCGCCAGCGTGGACCGCCTGTCCGGGGTGCAGCGTCAGGTCGCCCACGGTGCCTCGTTCCTGTATTGCCGAGACTCGCTGAGCGAGGAATATCTGTGTGGACAGGGATGTGAGGCCGAGTTCAGTCCGGACGCCTTCTTCGGTTTTGACTGGGCCGACTCGTCCTATGCCGATCGCCTGTGGGCCTCGGCCGGATTGGATGATCGACCGGTCGTGGCGGTGGTGCCGCGGGTGAGGCATGCCCCGTACGGACGAAACAACCCCAACGGGCCCAGTGCCGAGGACCGACGGCGACTCGCCGAGAGCGAGGCCAATGAGGACAACGATCTCGGACCGGTGGTGGCGCTCATCGTGTCACTGGTCCGCGACCGGGACCTGCAGGTGCTGTTGTGCCCGGAGATGGGGCACGAGGTCGAGACCGCCAAGGAGGTGGTGCTGCCCCGACTGCCCGAGGATGTGCGCGCCTCGGTGAAGGTCGTCGACGACCGCTGGCTGCCGCATGAGGCCTTCGCCGTCTTCGGCCGCTGTGTCGCGATGGTGAGCATGCACTGCCACTCGCCCTTCCTGGCTGTGGTGCAAGGGATTCCGATGGTCTACCACCGGCTCCCGACCGAGACGGTCAAGGGGCAGATGTGGCATGACATCGGCCTGGGGGACCGGGTCGTGGAGAGCGCCTGGCCCGATGCCGCCGAGCGGCTCCACGACACGGTGTGGTCGCTTCTCGACCAGGCCGAGGCTGAACGCGACCGGCTGGCGACGGTCCGTGACACCGTACGAGCACAGTTGGCCGAGCGTGCCCGTCAGGTGTGGGACGTGGCGGCGGCGGTGCAGCGTTAGGCTGGGCTCATGGCTGACGTGACGATCCTGCACAATCCCAGGTGCTCCACCTCTCGGCATGCCCTGGCCGAGGCCGAGCGGGCCGGCGTCGAGGTCGACATCGTGGCCTATCTGAGGACACCACTCGACGAGCCGGCGTTGCGGGACCTGATCGCCAAGCTCGAGGACCCTGTCACTGATCTCGTACGGCGTGACGCCGCCTTTGCCCGACTCGGGTTGGGCGATGACGACGTGGCCAGCGACGACCAGGTCGTCGCGGTGCTCGTGGCCCATCCGGAGTTGATGCAGCGACCCGTGCTGGTGAGCCGGTCCCGGGCCATCATCGGCCGACCGAAGGACCGGGTCGCCCCCTTCCTGGCCTCCTGAACGGGGATCAGCCGGGGATCTCCTCGGCGTCGATGATCCGGTAGGCATAGCCCTGCTCGGCGAGGAATCGCTGCCGGTGTTGGGCAAAATCGGCATCGACGGTGTCGCGGGAGACGACGGCATAGAAGCGAGCGGTGACGCCGTCAGCCTTGGGGCGAAGGATCCGGCCCAGACGTTGAGCCTCCTCCTGGCGCGACCCGAATGCGCCGGACACCTGGATCGCGATCTGCGCCGACGGCAGGTCGATCGAGAAGTTGGCGACCTTGCTGACCACCAACAGATCGATCGCGCCGGTACGGAACTGCTCGAAGAGCTGCTGTCGTCGTGAGTTGGGTGTGTCGCCCTTGATCAGCGGCGCGTCGAGGCGTTCGGCCAACTCGTCGAGCTGATCGACGTACTGGCCGATGACCAGTCGTGGCACCCCCGCATGGGCGTGCACCAGCTCGATCGCGGCCTCGGTCTTCGACTCCGCGGATGCGGCCAACCGATACTTCACATCCGGCTCGGCGACCGCGTAGGTCATCCGTTCGGAGTCGGTCAGGGTGACCCGGACCTCGACACAGTCGGCCGGTGCGATCCAGCCCTGGTCCTCGATGTCCTTCCACGGGGCATCGAAACGCTTCGGCCCGATCAAGGAGAAGACATCACCTTCGCGACCGTCCTCGCGGACCAGGGTTGCGGTCAGACCGAGGCGGCGACGGGCCTGCAGATCGGCGGTCATCCGGAACACCGGGGCTGGCAGGAGGTGGACCTCGTCGTAGATCACCAGGCCCCAGTCGCGGGCGCTGAACAGTTCGAGGTGCGGGTGGATCCCGTTGCGTTTGGTGGTGATCACCTGGTAGGTCGCGATGGTGACCGGGCGGATCTCCTTCTTCGATCCGGAGTACTCGCCGATCTCGTCCTCGGTGAGGGAGGTACGGGCCACGAGTTCGGTCTTCCACTGGCGGGCTGACACGGTGTTGGTGACCAGGATCAAGGTGGTGGCTCCGGCCAGGGCCATCGACGCAGCACCGACCAGAGTCTTGCCTGCCCCACAGGGAAGGACGACCACTCCCGACCCACCGTGCCAGAACCCTTCGGCCGCGAGCCGCTGGTAGGGCCGCAGCTGCCACCCTCGGGTGTCGAGCTCGATCGCGTGCGCCTCGCCGTCGACGTAGCCGGCCAGGTCCTCAGCGGGCCAGCCGAGCTTCAACAGCACCTGCTTGAGATGGCCACGTTCGGACGGATGAACCGCCACGGTGTGCTCGTCGATGCGGGAACCGACCAGCCCCTTCACCTTGGCCGAGCGCAGCACCTCGGTGAGGACCGCGAGATCGGTCGAGACCAGCACCAGACCGTGGGTCGGATGCTGCTCGATGCGGAGCCGTCCGTAACGGTCCATCGTCTCGGCGATGTCGATCAGCAGCGAGGGCGGCACCGGGTAACGGCTGTGCCGCAGCAGGGTGTCGACGACCTGCTCGGCGTCGTGGCCGGCTGCGCGGGCATTCCACAACCCGAGTGGGGTGATCCGATAGGTGTGGATGTGTTCGGGGGCGCGTTCCAACTCGGCAAAGGGGGCGATGTCAATCCGACACTGACCGGCGTCATCATGGTCAACCTCCAACAGGAGGGTGCGATCGGACTGCACCACGAGGGGTCCGGGCATGCAAGGTCTCCTTCCGGAGGACGAAAAAGGTCAGAGAGTGGGGGTGGGATCGCCGGGTTCTCTGCCGGAGTCCCCGTCACCGGAGTCCCCGCCACCAGATTCCCCGTCACCAGATTCCCCGTCGCCAGAGTCCCCGCCACCCTCGGTCGGCGGAATTTTGATCTTGGCCGGGGTCCCGGCCTTGCCGTCGGACACCGCATGGAGGCTGATCGACACCGTGTCCGGCTTGACCACATAGGTGAAGTCCTCGCCGCCGACGAGATCCTCATTGCCGTCGGGGTCCTTCACGTAGAGGTAGTACGCGTCGGCCCCTTCGACGGGCGACCAGGTGAGCACCCAGCCGCCGTCCTCGGTCTCGGTCAACTCATAGTCAGGGGGAGGCAAGAGATCCGGTGGGTCGGTAGTCGGGGGGTCGGTGGGCGGATCGGTCGTCGGCGGTGGCTCGGAGGTGGGCGGATCGGTCGGTTCTGAAGTCGGCGGGTCCGTCGGTGGCGTCGACGGAGGCGGCGACGACGGTTCCGACGGCTCATCGCTTGGCGTGCGGGACGGCGGTTCCGACGGCTCCCGGCTCGGCGGGTCGGTCGGGTCCGTGGGCTGGTCGCTCGGTTCGGAGGTCCGCGGCGGCTGGGGCTGCCGGGTGTTCCAGCGTTCGTCGGGGTTCCACGGGCGGTGGGTCTTCGGCGGGTCCGCGGGGGGTTCACTCCGATCCGATGCGGACGGCTGCGTCGACGGCGACGGTGTTGGTGTGTCGGCCGGGGTCGGGTCGACCTGGGGGGAACGGGTCGGCGTCGGCTCACGCGGCAGACCGCTGGGCGACTGGGCGTCTGCGGGCCACAGATGGAGCATCAGGACCCCGAGAAAGCACACGCCGACCACAAGGATGCGGCGTATGGTCTCGGGCTTCACGCTCGCGAGTCTACGTGCTCTGCGAAAACGGCCACGGTGTGAGGAGCGGGCGGTTTGCAGATCAGCGGGGCGGCCCGGTCGGCAGCGCAGAGACCACCCGGGCCAGGGGAAGTACCCGGGTCCCGTCGGGACCACTGATCCGTACGATGCCGCTGCCCAGGGTGATCGGTCGAGCCACGGTGTCGTGGGAGGTGCCGTCGTCGCCGACATAGGTGAGCCGCAACCACGAGCCATCGGCGTGGGCGGTCCGCACCGCAGTGAGTGCATCGGTCACTGCGCGGGCCGCCGCCGCCCGGTGGCGGTCGCGTTCCAGCACGGCGCCGACGATCTCGTCAATGTCGACCGGGCGGTGCGCCCGCGACGGGGACGGTGGCGCCACCCGTAACGGGTCGGGAGCTGTCACCGTACGCCCCTGGGCATCTTCGGCCGCCGGATGCAGACCGAGCGTGCGCAGCAGGGCCACCACCTGCTCGGGCTCGGAATCGGCCACCAACACCCCCGGCGCAATCTGGCGCAGCCCGAGCGCACGGGCCTCCGGTCGCGAGACCAGAGCAGCAGCCTGGGCCTCGTCGTCGGTGCGGACATAGCACCAGGCCGTTCCCACGCGAACCGACCCGTGGAGGCGGGCAGTGTCGTCGATCAGATAGTCCAAGGGTTGGGGGAGCGGGGTGACCGAATGCTCGGCGAGCCAGCTCCGGATCTCGTCGGCGGACCAGCCGGCATCGAAACCGCGCCGCACACTGGCCGCGGTGAATCGGAACACCGCCCCGGCACCCCGGGACTCCTGGTCACCCAACAGCCGCAGGGTCCGGGCTGCATCGGCGGTCAGCTGACCGGGCGCCACCGCGGTCAGATCGGCCTGCAGGATCACCTCGGCGACCGGTTCGGCAAAATGAGCGGTGACCTCGGTGGGGAGGACGTCGCCGCTCACGGCCGGCAGCAGGACGGTCGTGACGCCCTCGTCGCGGAGCAGACCGATCGCGTGCAGCTCAGTCCACAGCTCGGCCACCAGCTCGGGCAGGGGCCACGGCATCCGGGACCGGCCGGGACGTTGCCAGGCCAGCAGCTCCACCAGGCGGGCGGTGACGAGCTGCCGGTCGGGGCCGACCTCGGTCAGCGCGGCCAGTGTGGCTCCGCGTAGATCCCGCGCCGGCCCGAACTCGGCGGCCTCACCCAGGATGTGGCCCCCGGAGACGATCCCGTGGGCGGGCCACCGGGACATGGTCTGCCAGCCTCGGACCAGACTCTGCCACCGTTCCACCATCGGTGCGGCCAGCCACAGGTCGTACGCGGTCGTCACGTTCACCTGGTGGGAGGCCGCCAACAGTCCGGCCGCGGCGGCAAGCTCGACACACAGTGACACCCGCTCGACCACCAGGCCGGTGGCCGAGCGCAGGGCAGCAACCGTACGGGCCGCCAATCCACCGTCGCGCACCGTCGCCACCTGCTCCTGGGCGGCGACCCACTCGACGCAGGCTTCGACATCATGGACGAGTTCGGTCGCTGTGGCGACTGCGGTCTGCACCGACAGCCTGGCCCGCAAACCGGTGAGCCCGAGGGTGTCGGTCTCGGCAGAGCTGATCGTCGGCGGGGTCGGCGACACAGCCTCACGGTGCAAGCGGCGCGGTGAGCGGAGGCGCCAGGCCACCTCACGAGGGATTTCGACGGTGTCGGTGTCGAGGATCCGCAGCAGACCGGAAGCGGTCAGCACACCGACCGGTGTCCGAGGGCCGCGGTTGGCCGCACCGGTGATCCGACCGGTGGGCGGCCCCCAGACCAGCCGGTCCAGCAGGGCCCGCGCCGACTCCGGCAGGTCGGACACTGCCCGGTCGATCCGGTCCTCGTCCATCGGCTGGGCCGACGCCGAGGCCAAACCACCCGGTGTGGGGCCGAGCGCGATCCGCGCCTCGCGGACAACCTGGTCGTCGCCCCAGACCAGACCTCGACGGACCAGATCGGCACTGGCCGAAGCGACGGTTGACCGGTCGGTGGCCAACAGAACAGCAGCGTCGTCGACCGTGCCGCCGGCGACAATGGCTTCCAGCACGGCCAACTGCCAAGCATTGAGGTGTCGCATTGCGCGGGCCACCGAACTCGGGGTGGCGGCGCGGGCGGCCAGATCAGCCAGATCCTCCGGGGCCGGATGGGCGAGATCGGGGCGAAGTCGGACCAGGTCGATCAGCTCGTCCTCCGACCGTGAACGCCACCAGTCGGCGTAGCTGCGCCATGTCACCTGGTCACCATGTGGACCGGCGCTGTCCCGGCACCATCGGCTGCTCACCGTTCTGCATGGCCTGCAACACCAGCCAGGCCGAGACCAGCAGGATCAGCCAGTTCACGATCAATGAGGTCAGCCCGACTGCGCTCCACCAGCCACCGAGCGTGGGCCCGGTCAGCACCGAGATGAAGGCGACCAGTCCGATCAGCGAGGCACCGCCGGTGAACACCCGCAGGATCGTGGTGCGGGCCAGTCGGACCCGGCTGGCCAGCACGAAGGCGGCGCCGAACAGCAACGGCGCCAGGGCGGAGATGAACCCACCCAGCAGCAAGGTGATGGCCACCGCCGGTGTCAGGTTGGCCAGGAAACCACCGAAGCTGACCGCCTGTGGTCCACGGATCGGCGCAAACTGGGCCGGGCGCGGTGAGGGGACGACCGCCGGGGCGGGAGGCTGGCTGCCCAGCTGCACCGGTTGCGTCCCCGTCGCTCCCGGCGGTGCCCACTGCGGGTCAACCGGACTCTCGAGCACCGAGGAGTGCGCGGCTGACCACGCCGATCCCTTGTTCGTCACCAGTGAGGCCACGACCTGGAAGGCCTCGGTCGGGTCGCGGCGGTCCTG
>CAMDZW010000012.1 GCA_945911015.1 uncultured Propionibacteriaceae bacterium | reverse complement strand
TCAGCCTTGGCCTCATCAGCCTTCTTGTCAGCCTTGGCCTCGTCAGCCTTGGCCTTCTTGTCGCCCTTCTTGGCGATCGCGTCGGTGGTCGGAGCGGAGTCGATCTCGGCGAGAGCAGCGTTGAACAGCTCGAGCTTGTCAGCCTTCTCCGCGGCGACATCAATGCCCGAGGGCGAAATGTCGCCGCTGAAGGCCTGCCAGTCACCGGTGCGCTTGAGCAGAGCAATGACGGCTTCGGTCGGCTGGGCGCCGACGCCGAGCCAGTACTGAGCCCGCTCTGAGTTGACCTTGATCACCGAGGGATCGTTCTTCGGGTGGTAGAGCCCGATCTCCTCGATGGCCTTGCCGTCCCGCTTCTGTCGTGCGTCCATGACGACGATGCGGTAGTGCGGGGTGCGGATCTTGCCGATCCGCTTCAGTCGAATTTTGGCAGCCACGTGTGTGGAATCTCCTGTGTGAACGTACGGATGAACGCAGCGCTCCGGCGTGGGGCACCAGAGATGGGCTCTTGGGTCTGCAGTCCGGAGGCGTTGAGAGGGCACCTTCGGACAGAAGACTCGCGACATTCTGCCAGATGACTGCCGCCACTCCCAATCAGCGGGTCGGCTGTTCGTGCCCATCGACCAGGACCCAGCTCGGTCGCGCCAGCTCGACGAGGTCAGTACGGGGATCCTGGGTGAAGCCAACCAGATCGGCTCGGGCCCCCTCGACCACGCCCGAGCCGTCGATCGCCCCGGGGGTCCCGAGCCAGGTGCGGGCCCGCCAGGCAGCGGCACCGATGGCCCGGTCCGGACCCAGCAGTCGGCTGAGCCGGATCACTTCCTCGGCGACGGTGCCATGCGGTCGCAGACCACCGGCATCGGATCCGGCCATCACCGGGACCCCTGCCTCGACACAGGCACCGATGGTCTCCCAGCGGCGTGCGTGGAGGTCCCGCATCTGGGCGGCATAGCGGGGAAACCGTGCCTGCCCTTGTTCGGCGAAGGTGGGAAAGTTCTCGGTCTGGACCAGGGTCGGCACCACCGCGGTGCCGCGGGCGACCATCTCCTCGATGACCGGTGCGGTGATCCCGGTGCCGTGTTCGACACAGTCAACCCCGGCCGCGACCCAGTCGGCGACAGCTTCCTCACCGAAGACATGGGTGGTGACCCGTGCACCGAGGCGATGGGCGGCCGCAACAGCGGCGGCAACCACGTCGGCCGGCCACAGTGGAGTGATCTCGCCCACCGTACGGTCGATCCAGTCCCCCACGACCTTGACCCAACCGTCACCAGCGCGGGCCTGACGTTCGACCTCGGCGACGAGGTCCTCAGGCTCGACCTCGACGGCAAAGTTGCGGATGTAGCGCTTGGCGCGGGCGATGTGTCGACCGCAGCGCACGATCCGCGGCAGGGACCGATCATCCTCGAGCCAGTGCGTGTCGGTGGGGACGCCACAGTCGCGGACCAGCAGCACACCGGCCGACCGCTCGGTCTTGGCCTGGGCGATCGCGGTGGCTCGGTCGACCGGGCCGTCGGCCGACAGTCCGATGTGACAGTGTGCATCGACCAGGCCGTCGATCACGTACTGGCCGTGGGTGCCCAGGTCCACGGCCCCGGCAATCGGTGTGGTGGAGATCCGACCGTCCACGACCCAGAACTCAGTGGGTTCCCCGCTGGGCAGCAGCGTGGCGCGGATACGGCGGGCGCTCACCCAGGGGTTCCGGCGGCGGTCGAACGGGCGGCCAACCAGGCGTTGCGGGTGGCGATGGCCATGCCGGTGTCGTCGGCAGTGGTGCCTGACCAGCCCTCGTCAAGAGCTCGGGTCACCTCTTCAGGCGTCCGGCTGGGCCAGACTGCGATCCAACCGCCAGAAGCCCTGAATTCCTTGACCGGGGCGGTTTCGGCCAGGCTCCAATGGATCATCAGTGCCATGTCGTCGGTGAGGTGTTCCACGAGCTTGGCCTCCTGTCCCACGCCGGCGATCAGGCCGACCCGCCAGGAGCCGGGGGTGTTCAGGGCCTGGGTGACGGCCTCGGGGTGGAAGCTGGTGATGGTGATCCCTTCGCGCGGCTCGGCGGTGGCGATCTCCAACACCGCCGCAGTGGCCGCAGCATCCTTGACCTCGACCTGCAGCGGGATCGCGGGCAGGTCACGCCAGACCTCGATGAACTCGGGCACCTGCTCTCCAAGACCAGCATCAAGGGCCCTGATCTCGGCGAAGGTCAGCTCCGCAATCGCGCCGGTGCCGTTGGTCGTACGATCCACAGTCTTGTCATGCATGACGACCAGATGGCCGTCTCGGGTGAGGTGGACGTCGAGTTCGATCTCGTCCGCGCCGTCAGCGACGGCACGGCGGAACGACCGCATGGTGTTCTCGGGTTCTGTGGCAAGGGTGCCGCGGTGGCCAGTGATCACGAGTTGGGACATGCCCACACTCTTTCAGACTCCCGTCCTGCCGGACGGCGACTTTCTCAGATCCGGGGATGTTTGTTGCCCTGGGAGAACATCTGCTGCACCTGGGGAGGCAATTGCATCTCGCTCATCGCCTGCTCGAACTCCTGCGGATCGGTGTCGGCACCCAGGCCGAAAGCGGCAGCCGGATCCTGGGCCTGCTCCGCCTGCCGGGCCTGCTGTGCAGTGGCCTCGGCAGCCCGCTTGGCCGGGTTCCCCGAGACCTTGCGGCCCTTCTTCTTGCCCTTCTTCGCCTGAGGACGACCCCCGCCGCCCCCGCCACCACCGGGCATGCCAGGCATCCCGGGCATCTTGCCGTTGGCCAGCGAATTCATCATCTTGCGGGCCTGGGTGAAGCGGCTGACCAAATTGTTGACATCGGAGACCTGGGTCCCCGATCCCTTGGCGATGCGAGCACGGCGCGAGCCGTTGAGGATCGAGACGTCGGCCCGTTCCTGCGGGGTCATCGAGTAGATGATGGCCTCGATGCGGTCAATCTCGCGTTCGTCGAAGTTGGCGAGCTGATCCTTCATCGCGCCGGCGCCGGGGAGCATGCCCATGATCTTGGACAGCGGGCCCATCCGGCGCACAGCCTGCATCTGCTCCAGGAAGTCCTGCAGCCCGAAGCCCGTGCCCTTGCCGCCGGCGATCTTCGCAGCAGCTTTGGCCGACTGCTCGGCATCGAAGGTGGCTTCGGCCTTCTCGATCAGGGTGAGCATGTCGCCCATGTCGAGGATGCGGCCGGCCATCCGGTCGGGGTGGAAGAGGTCGAAGTCCTCGAGCTTCTCCCCGGAGCTGGCAAACATGATCGGCTTGCCCGTGACCCGGGCGATCGACAGCGCCGCACCGCCGCGGGCGTCGCCGTCGAGCTTGGTCAACACGACCGCGTCGAAACCGACCCCATCGGCAAAGGCATTGGCCGTGTTGACCGAGTCCTGACCGATCATCGCGTCGACGACAAACAGGACCTCGTCGGGATTGACCGCGGCCTTGATGTCGGCGGCCTGCTTCATCAGCTCCTCGTCGACGCCGAGTCGGCCGGCAGTGTCGACGATGACGACGTCATAGAGCTTCTGCTTGGCGTGGTCGATCGACTCGCGGGCCACGGCGACTGGGTCACCGACCCCATTGCCCGGCTCGGGGGCGAAGACATGGATACCGGCCCGCTCGCCGACCACCTGGAGCTGGTTGACCGCATTCGGACGCTGCAGGTCAGCCGCCACCAGCAAGGGGGCGTGGCCCTGGGCCCGCAGCCATTTGGCCAACTTGCCGGCCAGGGTCGTCTTACCGGCACCTTGCAGACCGGCGAGCATGATCACCGTCGGCGGGTTCTTGGCCATCCGCAGTTCACGGGTCTCACCGCCGAGGATCGAGACGAGTTCCTCGTTGACGATCTTGACGACCTGCTGACCAGGATTGAGGGCCTGATGAATCTCCGCGCCCTTGGCGCGCTCCTTGATCGCGGTGATGAACTCCTTGACCACCGAGAGGTGGACATCGGCCTCCAGCAGCGCAATCCGGATCTCCCGCGCGGTCGCATCGATGTCGGCGTCGGTCAGCTTCCCTTTGCCCCGCAGGGTACGGAAGGCCGCTGACAGACGATCGGACAAGGTGTCGAACACGGTGGGTACCTCGCTGGATCGAGACGGTAGGACTGCCCCATGCTACCTGCACCCCGATCAGCTCAGTTGCCAGAACTCACCGGCATCGAGATGGGCGGTGGAGTCATACGTGCTCGGACGGAATTCGTAGGTGATGATCACTCGTCCAATGGTGTCCGGCAGGACATCGGCCATCCGGATCTCCTGCCACTGCTCATGCGCCGACGCCAGCGCAAACAGCCGTCCGCTGCGCTTCTCGATCAGTGTGTTGGCCGTGTCGTAGAGATGCCAGTAGACCCTCACTGCCGAGCCCAGCTCCGGGTCGGTGACCTCGGTCTCGGCGGTGCTCAGACAACGCATCGTGGTGAACAGTGGCCCGGGGGTGACATCGGTCAGGGTCTGTTTGAAGGTCGCACGCGAGCCACCCGGCACGCGCAGGCTCATCCCGGATCCGTCAAAGGTGGGCGACTCCACCACATCGACTTCCTCACGAGGTGCGACCGAGCTCGCCATGGTCCAAGATTCCAGACCGTCGTCGAACCCGGTGTTGTCCCCGCGCGTCACGACTTCGCCGTCGGCCAGGGCCAGGATCCAGCTCGCATAGTCACGCTGAGCCGGCGAGCCGATGGAGGTGCGTCTGGTGACGCAGTGCCGCACCGCGTTGCTGTCCGATCCGGCCGCGGCGATGTGATCGGCCAAACGCCAGGCGCGGTAGAGGTTCACCCCCGACCACGCCATTCCGTTGGTGACTGAGCTGGTGGCTCTCGAGGTGAGCTCACTGTCGGCGAACTCGCTCAGACATTCGCGCCGGAGCTGATCGGCAGCGATCCCGGCATCGACCTCGGCCAATGCGGATGTGGCCAGCTTCAGACCACGGCCCGGGCTCGCGACAGCAGCCTCGTCCCGGGGGTAGCTTCGAACGACCGCGCCGTAGTAGTCCATGGACCTGCGCAGGAACTGTGCCCGCGCCACACCCTCGGGAGTGTCCGCCATGTCGACGACCCGGTCAATCAGCGCCTCCAACGGCGGCAGGTCGTCGGGAGAAATGGCCTCGAGGTATCCGGGGCCGTCGAAGTAGAAGAACGAGTTCGCACGACTCAGGTCGAACCAGTCGGTCTGCGGGACCTCGTCGTCCCAGAATGCCTCCCAGCCGCGGAAGTAGTCGGCCAGAGCGGCTCCGGCCTGCGCCCCCACGGCATGGCGGCACCAGTCGTCGAGGAGCTGGTCGGCATCGAGGCTCGGGTCCCAGGCCAGCCGGGAGTACACCCAGGGTTTGGGTCCCTCACCGAACTCGGGCTGCATCTCCACGTGGATCCGGTTGACCCCGTAGGTCTGACTCAGCGCCTGCAGCGCAGCGGCATCATTGCGCAGTTGGACCCGTGGTAGGGCGAAGCTGCCCCCGTACGCGTACATCCACGACCCCAGGTGGGAGCTGCGTTGTTGCCATCGGGTGTGGAAGTCGTGCCACTCCGCGGCCGCGTCAGGGCGGCTCAGCGACTGGATGTCGCGACACAGCACCGGGCGCACCATGGGGTGCAGATCGAAGCTGGGTGGTTCCTGGACTGCGGCATAGGCCAACACGCCGATGCCCTTGTCCCCGAAATCGGATTCCAACAGTTCCGCGACCTGGTTGACCCAGCCGTAGTAGAGCTCCGACCACGACCAGCTCCCGGACGGGCCGATGGTGGCGAATTCTCGTTCGTCCTCGCTGAAGTTGGCCGAGTCGTTGATCCCCAGGGAGACCGCTGGCAGGTCCGGCTGGTTGGTCAGGGTACGGCGGATGTAGTCAGCGGCCGCCTCGACCGAGCCGGGTGCGGTGAAGCGCGGCTGCCAGCCGGCGCGGTCGGTGTCAGTGGGGATCTTTCGCTCACCGTTGAGGATCGGATAGAACTCCGGGTGGTCAGCGGCATAGGTGGCGGGAGGAAAGGCCCGGAACAGGTTGTGGCCGTAGCCGAGGGCCCCATCGCGGCGACGGAAGCGGGAGCGGTTGGTCCACTCGTACCACTGCCCGGAGGTCTCCCAGGTGACCGGCCAGGCGTACGGGCTCACGATCCGGTCGCCAAAGGCCGGGGCCTGCGCCTCACTGCCGGTCGGCACGACCAGGTCCTGGGCCGGTGGGGTCACCGTCCAGGCCTGGCTCGGAGCGAGCCAGCGCACGTCCAGATGTCGCTCGAGGAACTCGTACACGCCGAACTCGGTGCCGTAGGTGGTGTTGCCGATGATCACCCCGGCTCCGGGCTCCACGGCGAGCACGAAGCCGTCACCGTCGAGGCCGTCCAGTTGGTCGGGCACGGAGGCGGGAGCACGGCTGCCGATCCAGTCGACGTAGATGACCGGGCTGCTGGGGGCCGGTTCACCCTCGACGATGTCGAGGGTGGCTCCGGTGCACGCCGCGATGTGGTCCTGCAGAGTCTGTGCGCAGTGGACGGCATGGGGACCCGCGTCCACGACCACGCTGATCTGACCGACCGCTTCGCCGTTGAGGACCAGCCCCAGTCCGGGATCGGCCCTGGCGACGAGCCCGGGTCCGGCCACCGCGGTGGCGAGCCCGCCGATGGCACCGGCGGCAAGCACGGTCCGGCGCGATGCCATGGGTGAAGAAAGACGTGAACGTTCCACCGGGACTCCTGACCTCTGTGTCTGACTGCGGGCCTCGTGGCCCACACACGGATGCAAGTCTGCATCAGAATGGAGCACAATGTCGAGGCGGTAGGATCAATGTCGGCAAGGAGGTTCGATGGCAAGCAGGCAGGTGACCACCCGCAAGCGGCAGTCGTTGCGTGACGACATCCGCAACAGTTGTGCCAACGGCAGACTCAAGCCGGGTGAGATGGTGCCGACCATCCGCGAGCTGCAGGCGCGGTACGAATTGTCGTCGCGAATCGTCCATGAAGAACTCAGCAAACTGGTCGACGAGGGGCTCCTGATCAGCCGTCCGCGGGTGGGAACCTTTGTCGCGGACCGCGATGTCAGCCACCCCGACACCTACCTCATGATCACCCCACCCCATCCGGAACTGATCATGTCGGTCCGTTCACTCGAAAAGATCCGCGCCGGATTCGAGGACAAGATCACCGAACTCGGCGGGGCCAGCGTCGTACTCACCCTCGGACAGGACGAACTGGCCAGCCTGGGCCCCCTGCCCGCGGTCGCGGGTGTGTTCGGGGCCGGCGCCAAGGACATCGGCGAGCTCCGCGGCGTGGTCCCCGACGAGGTGCCTCGCGTGCGCTGGCAGACGATGGCGGCCGATCTCGAGAACTGGCGCAATGTCGACACGATTGCGCCGGACCACCGTGGCGCGGGTCGACGGGCCGCTGAGCACCTGATGGGCCGGGGCCACCAGCGTGTCGGCTTCCTGGGCGTCCACACCAACCCTCAGGACCGCCGCCAGGTCAACCACTGGTCGGCGCTGGTCGAGACGGGGTGGGCCGAAGCCGTGTCCGCGACCGGTGAGGATGCTGACAACCTGGCATTCCGGGTGACTCGCGCCACCGACCACCGTCGCGAACAGGCCGCCCTGGCCACCGTGGCGGCCCGCCCACTGGTGGCCAGACGTGACATCACGGCCGTGGTCTGCTCCAGCACCAGCGCCACCGAGGGTCTGGCCGAAGCGCTCCGTGACGCTGGTGTGCCGACCGATGCCTGGCCCGCCATGGTCACCATCGGCAACACAGAATCCGACATCGCCGCCTTCACCACCAGCATCCGGATGCCCCATCACCAGATGGGGCGAGCGGCCGCTGCGTGCCTGTGGTCCCGCGTACATGGCGACCGCACCGGGCCGCCCCATCACCAGGTGATCCCGATGCCGATCGTGCGGCGGGCCGACCACCATCACGACTGGCTCGAGCTCGCCGCCACTCGGGGCACGCGGACCGCCTGAGCAGTCCGCGCACCTGAGCACGGCGAAGCGGATCAACGAGCGGCGTGGGCCTGCTGGTATTCCTCACGGATCTTGTCGCCACCCTGGCTGCGCCAACGATCCAAGGTCTCGGCCCACTGCGACATTGGGACCCGGCCGGTCGTGATGCCCTCGATCTGGTCAGCCACCTCACGGTCAATCGCTGGCCCGTCCGAGATCCGGGACTCGGAGAACAACCCGACCGAGGCGTCAACCACGCCCTGTGGCACGACAGTCTCCTGGATCTCATACAGCTGTTGGGCTGCTTCGGGCTGACCCGGCAGATAGATCGTGGGTGCCCCGCTGACCACGGTGCTCACCGGCGACGGAGCCTGGGCCTGCCCGTCGGTGCTGGTCACCGGAGTGCCGTCCTCGAGGTTGTAGTGGTCGCCTTCGATGCCGTACACCCGCAGTGTGTTCTCCGAGCTGCCGAATGGTGCGGCCCAGTAGTCCACGGCCCGCAGGACCTGAGCAATCCGGTCAGGATCGGCCTTGGCCAGGCCGGAGAACTGGAACGGCTTGGTCGCCACGAAGTGCGGTGCCGCACCGCCTCCGTCCCAGGCCGGCAGGGTGAACGACCCCGGTGTGACCTCGGCAAAGCTGCGTAGCAGGAAGGACCACACGGCATAGCTGGCGAATTCGAGGACCATGGTGCCGGCGGCGAAGCCAGCCTGGGGATCGGGGCCGGAGGCAGCATCGGGGTGGAACACCTTGTCGTCGACGAACATCCCCCGCACCTCTTCCATGGCGGCGGCGAACTCGTCGGTCTCCCACAGGTGAGTGAAGACGCCCGAGCCGTCCACTCCCCACTGGTTCGGCGCGCCCATCATTGCCGCGACCACATTGGCCCACACCGAGGGGCGTTGGCCGGTGGCCCACTGGTTGTCCTTGGCACTGGTGAGATCACGAAACAGCGCTCGGAAGTCCTCACCATTGGACAACTCCGGCGCACCGACCGCGTCGAAGAGATCGGCCCGGACGATCGGGATGGCATTGAGCTTTCCGCGCGTGACCGGGATCGTATAGAGCTTGCCGTTGTAGAAGCTGGACTCCCACGCCCAGGTCGGGATCGCAGCCAGGTTCGGGTAGTCGAGGATGGCATCGCCGCACAGGTGCTCGCTCAGATCGGCGAACCTGCTCTCCAGGGCATTGGGCAGGCGGGAGATCTCGGCCAGCTGGACGATGTCGGGCAGGTCATTGCCGGCCAACATGGTCTGCAACTTCTGCAGGTGCTCCGATGCGCTGGGCGCCACGGTGAATTCGAGGTCGACGCCGCCCATGTCCTCGGCGACGGCCTGCCAGAGCCGGTTGGATCCCATGGGCACCACCGGTGCGGCCTGGGTGCCGTAGACCGAGATCTTCGTACCTGTCGGCAGCGCCGGGCCGTCCACACTCACCGGATGCTCGGTCGGGAACTCCAGATAGGTCGCCATCAGATCTGATGACCCCGCCAGATCCGGCTTCGGCGCGCCGGCGGCCTCCTGGTAGGTCGGCAGAGCCGGCCCGGAGGCGGCGTCACTGGGCCCACCGCTGGAGGGGCCCGATGGGTCGGTCCCCGGGTCGGTGCTGCATCCGGCCACGGCAGCAAGCCCGACCCCTGCCGTACCGGCGAGCACAAGCCGTCGTGTCACCGGCTGTGTGAGCCACTCATTCATGGTGTTCTCCTGGGTCGTTGGTGTCGGCGCGATCGCGCCCCTGGACACGAAGATGACAGCTGCTCCATTGTGATGTCAATATGATTCACAACATTGTGACACACCGCCGAGCACAGGAGCATCGCGTGACCGCCACCACCCGCCCAACCCATGTCATTGACGTCACCACCACCCCGTGGGGCGCGACAGGGGACGGTGTCGCCGACGACCAGCGCACCATCCAGGACGCCCTCGACCAGGCTCTGGATCGCCCCGGGCTGACGGTGGTCCTGCCCGCCGGCCGCCGATTCCGGGTGGGCCATCTGCGGATCCACGGCGACACCACCTTGGTGATCGACGGGGTGCTGGTGCAGTCCGACGATCCTGGCACCTACGGCTACGATCCCGCGCGCGGTCATGACCTGCCCGGCGGCAGCGTCCTGCCCTACCACCTGGCCTCCCGGGAGAACCTGCCCCTGATCCATGCCGGTCAGGTCAGCAGGGTCACCGTCACCGGTGCCGGGGAGATCCAGTTGATGGGCGGTCCCGACGAGGAGGTCATCAATGTCGCGCCGATCGCCTTCCATCGGGTCGATGACTTCGAGATCTCCGGCCTCGGCATCCGCGACTCCCACTCCTGGAATGTGATGCTCTACAGCTCCCGGCGTGGCACAGTGCGGGGCCTCGACATCACCTCGCGGTATCGCAACTCCGACGGAGTCTGCATCCTCAACTCCCAGGACATCACCGTCGTCGACAACACTCTGGACGTCGACGACGACGGCATCTACGTCCGTACGGAGTACGCCTCGCCGGTCTTCCGGCCCGACATCCAGTGGTACTCGATGCGCTGGCCGATGCCGTCCACCAGGATCACCGTGCGCGACAACCACGTGAAGTCGCGGACCCGCGGGTTTGCGTTCATCCCGTGGGGGGCCAAGGCTCCCGACCACTCCCTGATCGAGATCTCCCAGGTGCTGGTGACCGGCAACCATCTCGAAGCCCTGTTGCCGGTCTCGTCCTGGACCGACGATCCGACCGCCCGCGGACCGTTCACCAGCCGCGCCGACTGGCAGGACAATGCCGGTGACTACGACAACCACGTGCCGCTGCGCGACATCACCATCGGTGACAACACCTACGTCGCCACCGGGTTCCCGACCGGTGCCGCAGCGCACACTGAGATCGCTCGACTGACCCGGATCACCAACTTCCACAACGACCTGGGACTGCTGAGCTGGCCCGGCACCGAGCACGATCCCGACACCCTCGACTCCGCGCTGCCCAACGGAGACTTCGAGCTGGGTGGACTGTCCCACTGGTCCCGGGTCGGGCGGACCGGACTGGCCACACCGTACGTTCTGGACGACCTGCCCATCAACCCCCAACAACAGGGCGACCCCCAACAACAGGGCCATCACCTGCAGCAGGCGGCCCGGGACCGGTTCTTCGCTCCACTCCCCTGGGGTCCGAGCGGATGGTTGTCCGGGATCGACGGCCCTGCCCGGTTGTTCCAGGGCATCGGCCTCAAACCGGCCCGTGACGGCAGCGCAGCCACCTATGAGTTCAGCCTGGAGCTGGTCGCGGGCTCAGATGTCCAGGTGACGGCCAGGCTGGGCGATCGGACCCTGGCCGCGGCAGCGGCCCGGACCGGCCTCTCCACCGTACGGCTGGAGGTGACGATCGGGGCCACCGCGAACCCGGTCGAGGTCGGCGTGGAGACCCGGGACGGGGCGGACAGTTGGGCGATGCTGCGCGAGGCCCGGATCCGCCGGATCCGGGCGTAGACCGTCGGCGGGACGGTCAGTCGGCCAGTAGGGCGTCGACGAAGCCCTCGGCCTCGAACGGGGCCAGGTCATCGGCGCCCTCGCCGAGCCCCACCAACTTGACCGGGACTCCCAGTTCGCGCTGGACCTGGACCACGATGCCGCCCTTGGCCGAACCATCGAGCTTGGTCAGCACGATGCCGGTGACGTCGACGACCTCGGCAAAGATCCGGGCCTGGGTGAGGCCGTTCTGTCCCGTGGTGGCGTCGATGACCAGCAGTACCTCGGTGACCGGGGCCACCTTCTCGATGACCCGCTTCACCTTGCCGAGCTCGTCCATCAGTCCGGTCTTGGTGTGGAGTCGTCCTGCGGTGTCGACCACGACCACGTCGACCTCGCCGTCGTCACCGGCCTTGACGGCCTCGAAGGCGACGCTGGCCGGATCAGCACCTTCCTCACCGCGGACGGTGGGGACACCGACCCGGTCACCCCAGGTGGCGAGCTGTTCGGCGGCTGCAGCGCGGAAGGTGTCCGCGGCACCGAGGACGACGTCCTTGTCCTCGGCCACCAGAACACGGGCGAGCTTGCCGACAGTGGTGGTCTTGCCCGTGCCATTGACGCCCACGACCATGACCACGGCCGGATGTTCGGCCGAGGCGTTGGTGGCGAGGCTGCGGTCCAGGCTCGGGTCGACGAGCTTGATCAGCTCCGCGCGCAGGATCTCTCGAGCCTTGTCGCTGCCAGCCACACCCTCGACCCGGAGCTTGGTGCGCAGGGCCTCGACCAGTTCGGTGGTCGGACCGACGCCGAGGTCGGCGGTGAGGAGGGTGGTCTCGAAGTCCTCCCAGGTGTCGTCGTCGATCTTGTCGGCCGAGAGCAGGGCGAGCAGACCGCGGCTCAGCGCGTTCTTCTGCCCGGCGAGGCGACGCCGCAGCCGGACCAGACGGGATTCGGTCGGCTCAGGCTCCTCCAGCTCGACCGCCGGCGCTGCATCCGGTTCCGGCTCGGGTGCGACCGCCGTGGGGACCTCGACCGGCTCGAGGTCATCCTTGTCCGCCTCGGCAAGGGCCGCCCTGTCCGCGGTGTCCCTGTCCCCAGTGTCCCTGTCCCCGGTGTCCCTGTCCTCGTCGACAGTCTCGGTGAGCTCGGCCGGCCTCTCCGACGGTGGCAGCTGCCCACGGCGCCGCAGTGAAAGCGCGCCGATCCCCATCGCCACCAGCGCAACCGCTGCAGCGATGACCAGGAAAAGGATGGTGTTGTCCATGTGGTGTCGGGAACGTCGACCCTCAGGTCAGCAGTCCCCGCCTCCTCTCGTACGACCGTGCCGGAACAGGCAAAGTCTCCCAGCAGGAGGTGGGTTGCGTCGACTCGGGGTCAGCGATCCCGATGGACGAGCCGCTCGAGTCGGTGCGGGACCTCGACCTCACCATTGAGGTGCTGGGCTGCGCGCGCCATGCGCGTTCGGGTCCGGCCCTGTCCCTCGGTGCTCGGCAGGACGATCAACATCACCACGGCAGCGACACCGAGGATGAGAAACATGGCAATTGTGGCCATCAACATGAGAGTTGGTCGAGCCTTTCCCTGAGAACGAACGGACGGGAAGTGAACTCACCACGGCCAACGGGATGAGTCACACCGTTGTCACTCTGACCAGAGTGCCGGGCCCAACCGGTCAACCCAACTTACGTGACCACAATGCAATGGGATCTTGGTCACACTGCACAGGTCAACTGGCGCGGTCGTCCAACCGTTGGCTGATCACCATCGACACGCCATCGCCTCTCATGGTGACGCCGTACAACGAGTCAGCGATCTCCATCGTCCGCTTCTGATGGGTGATGACCAACAGCTGCGAGTTCTCCCGCAGTTCCTCATAGAGCTCGAGCAGCCGACCAAGGTTGGTGTCGTCCAGGGCCGCCTCCACCTCGTCGAGGATGTAGAACGGGCTCGGTCGGGCGATGAACAGCGAGACCAGGAAGGCGACGGCGATGAGCGAACGCTCGCCACCGGACAACAGCGAGAGACGCTTGACCTTCTTGCCGGGTGGGCGGGCCTCGACATCGACACCGGTGGTGAGCCACTGGCCCGGATCGGTGAGGACCAGGCGACCTTCACCCCCGGGGAACAGCCGGGAGAACACCCGTTCGAAGGCCTTCTCGACATCGGCATAGGCCTCGGCGAAGACCTGTTCGACTCGGGCATCCACTTCTTCGATGATCCCGGCCAGATCGGCCCGGGTCTTGCGCAGGTCCTCCAACTGCTCGGCCAGGAACGAGTGACGTTCGGTCATTGCGTCGAACTCCTCGAGCGCGAGCGGGTTGACCCGGCCGAGTTCTCTCAGACTGCGCTCGGCCCGGCGCAGGCGCTTGGCCTGCTCGTCGCGTACATACGGGACCGGCTCGGGCTTGTCGTCCTCGTCGGTCACCGGGGAACCGTCAGGCATCGCCAACACCGGCACCAGCTGGTCGGGACCGTACTCGGTGACCAGCACCGAGGCCTCCAGACCGAGTTCATCCATCGCCTTCTCGACGATCGCATCGACCCTCATCTGTTGCTGGGCCCGAGCGAGCTCGTCGCGATGGGCCGAGTCGACCAACTTCTGCAGTTCCTCGGCCAGACCCTTGGACCGGGTCCGGATCTCGGCGAGAGCACGCTCGACCTCGGTCCGTTCCGCCTCGGCCTCGGCCCGTTGCTGGGCTGCAACGGTCAATGACCGGTCGATCCGTTCCAACAGCACCTGGGCAGCGGCACCCACCTGCCGAGCGGTACGTGCCTCGGCCAGCAGTCGCTCACGTCGAGCTGCCGCGCGGGCGCGTGCCTCACGTTCGGCGGCCGCAGCCCGGATCAGGGAGTCGGCCCGACCCTGGAGTCCTCGGGCCCGTTCCTCGACCGTCCGCAGGGCCAGCCGGGTCTCCATCTCCATGCTGCGCGCCAGCCTGGCCTCTTCGGCCAGCTGGTCGCGAACTGCGGGGTCCGGTTCGTCCTCGGCCTCCTCGTTGGCCATCTCGAGCCGTTCCTCGAGCTCGGCGAGCCCGGTGGCGTCATCGGTGCGGGCCTGTTCGGCGGTCTCGATCCGGGCGGCGAGCCGCTCGGCCTCGTCGCGGGCATTGGTCGCGACCGCATTGAGGTGGCCCAACTCCTCGGCGATGGCCGCCATTTCGGCATCGGACTCGTGGAGACGGGCCAGCGCGACCTCGACCCGCTTGGTCGCCTCGGCATGACGCCGCTGCAGCTCGACACGGGAGAACTGGAGCCGTTCGACAGTGTGGTCAGCCTCGGCCAGCCCCCGCTCAGCTTCGTCAACGGCCGCCTGGACCTCGATCAGACTCTGCTTGTTGCCCGACCCACCCGCAGCGAACCACCGGCTGAGCACATCCCCGTCGCGGGTGACGGTGCTGACATCGGGCAGGTCGGCCACCAGGGCACGGGCAGCTGGCAGGTCGTCGACCACGGCGACCTTGCGCAGCAGGCGGGTGATGGCCGGTCGCAGATCCTCACGACAGTCCACGACGGCTGCGGCGTAGCGGGCTCCGTCGGGCAGAGCGGGCCAGTCGGTGTGCTCCTCGCGTTCACCCGATCCGGCCAGCAGCATCCCGGCGCGGCCCAGGTCCTCGGCCTTGAGGAAGTCCACGGCAGCGACGGCCTCGGACACCCCTCCCACGGCAACCGCCTCCGCAGCCGACCCGAGCGCGGTGGAGACCGCAGTCTCGTAGCCGGTCTCGACCTGCAGGACCGCTGCCACTTGGCCGAGCAGACCGGCGACCCGGTCATCGGCGGCCAGTAGCGCTGCCCCCGCATCCTTGCGATCCAGGCCGAGTTGGAGTGCTTCGAGGCGAGCAGCCAGCGCGGCCCGGTCCGCACGCGCAGTCTGTTCGGTCGTGGTGAGCTCTGCCAGTTCGGCCTCGACCGTGGACAACGCCTCGGAGGCTTCCTCGTGCTCGCTGTCGAGACTTTCCTCGCCGGAGTCGAGCCCAGCGACCCTGCTCTCCAGCGCAGTGAAGTCCCGTTGAGCCTTGGCCGCCTTCTCCAACGCAGCGGTGTGGGCCTCGGTGAGTCGCCCGATCTCCTCCTCGGCTGCCCCGGAACGGGCGCGGAGACTGTTGACCTGGCCGGCGAGTCGGGCCAGCCCTTCACGGCGGTCGGCGGCGGCGCGCAGCAGCGCCGACAGGCGCCGATCCTCGCTCTGATGGGCTTCTTCCAGCTGGGTACGGCGTTCAGTCGCCTCGGCGAGGCGTTCGTCCGCAGCGGCCACCTCGGCCTCGAGCTGTGCCTCCTCCGCAGCGACTTCCTCTGCCTCGGCCTCGAGTTCCTCGGGATCGCGGCCGGTCTGTTCCTCGGGGCCGACATCGGCAGCGTTGCGGACGCGTTCGGCCGCGATCGAGACGGTGGTCGCGACTCGCTCGCGCAGTCCGGCCAGCGCATACCAGGTCTCCTGGGCGCGGCTCAGCGCCGGGCCCGATGCCCGTACGGCCTCCTCAGCGGTGGCCTCGGCATCGGCGACCTCGGCGAGCGCTGCCTCGACCTCGGTGCGCCGCTGGGCCAGTGCCTCCTCGTCGGCACGGTCCGACTCCAGCGACAACTGCGCCTGGACCAGATCGTCGGCCAGCAGTCGCGCCTTGGCGTCACGGACATCAGACTGGATGGTGACTGCTCGGCGGGCCACCTCGGCCTGGCGACCCAGCGGTTTGAGTTGCCGGCGGATCTCGGCGATCAGGTCCTCGAGCCGGTTCAGGTTGCCCTGAGTGGCCTCGAGTTTGCGAACCGCCTTCTCCTTGCGTTTGCGGTGTTTCAGGACACCGGCGGCCTCCTCGATGAAGCCTCGACGTCCTTCTGGGGTGGCCTGCAGGATCGAGTCGAGTTGGCCCTGGCCGACGATGACGTGCATCTCCCGACCGATGCCGGAATCGCTGAGCAGATCCTGGACGTCGAGGAGCCGGGCATTGTTGCCGTTGATCGCATACTCGGAGCCGCCGTTGCGGAACATGGTCCGCGAGATCGTCACCTCGGAGTAGTCGATCGGCAGGGCTCCGTCGGAGTTGTCGATGGTGAGCACGACCTCGGCTCGCCCCAGGGGGGCGCGGCCGGAAGTGCCGGCGAAGATGACATCCTCCATCTTGCCGCCACGCAGGCTCTTGGCCCCCTGCTCCCCCATCACCCAGCTGAGGGCATCGACGACATTGGACTTGCCCGATCCGTTGGGGCCGACGACACAGGTGATGCCGGGTTCAAATTCGAGAGTGGTCGAGGAGGCGAAGGACTTGAAGCCGCGCAGGGTCAGGTTCTTGAGATACATCAGCGTCCAATCTCACCGGCAGGTTCGGCCGGCGCCTCATCGGGGCCGGCCTCCTGGGTCACGGGGTCGGTGCCGATTCCCCGTACCGCTCGGAAGGTCCAGAGCTTGTTGATCAGGAAGGACAACGGCACCGTGACCATGATCGAGATCAGCGCGGCCCAGTAGTAGGGGGTCCGCAGCCCGGTTGATTCGTCGAAGATCGTCCGGTCCAACGCAATCGGCGAGGTCGGGTTCATCAACAGGGTCTGCACGCCGAGCCCGATCACCTGGGCGGTCGCCCCAACCGCGAGGAAAGGTCCGAACTCGGCCCACCACTTGGCATGTTTGCCGCTGCGGAAGGTCCAGATCCGGTTCAGCTGGAAGTTCGACAGGTTGGCGATCAGGAAGGCGAGGGTCGAATAGACGTGGTAGAGCCGGACGCTGAACTCGGTGAGCGGGATCGGAGCGACGATCTCCTCGGGGTGCGGACCGATCTTGTTGCACAGGAAGACGATGAACAGGTTCACGAGCACGCCGGAGCCGCCGACCAGGCCGAACCGGATCAGCATGAGCCAGTTGTGGCGGTGTCGGACGAAGAGGAAGTCTTGCAGTCGCTTCACGATGGGAACAAAGATAACCGTTGACCACTGTCCGATGGCCAATCGGCGACCCTCAGGCGCACGCGGCCGCGTCGGCGGCCCACCGGTTGAACCTGGCCGGCGTGTTGGCCGCGACCCGTGCCCGAGCAGCCAACCAGGCTTGTTCCCATGCGCCCGGGTCGTCGAGTACCGATGCCGGATCTGCGGCGCTGCGTGCCACGAAGCCCGGAAAGGCGTCCCTGCCCGACGGTTGGCCGGTCGGCTGGTAGCGCAGATCGAAGCTCCACCGCAGCCGGTCGCTGGTGTTGCGATGCGCGGCGTGTGGGGTGCGCCGGTGCATGAACAGCACATCACCGGCCGCCATCGGCAGATCGATCGTGTCGCCGAGCAGGTGGGTGCCCGGGATCGCCAGCCCCCCGATCCCGCCACGGCGCTGACCGACCGGCGAGTTGCCCGGGCAGTGTGGCAGCAGACCGTCGCCATGCTGGCGCGGCTTGACCATCAAACATCCGTTGTCCCGGTCGGTGTCGGCCAGCGGCAGCCAGACCGTGATCATCTCGGTGTCGTCGGCCTCGGGCGTGATGACACCGTTGTCCTGGTGCCATGGGGTGGCGACATTGCGTGGCCGACCGGTTTCCGGGTCGGGTGGCATGAGGTGCTCGGGGACCTTGAGGCGTACGTGCTGGACCGGGTTGGACCAGATCTCAGGGCCGATGAGGGATTCGACGACGTCGAGGATCACTGGTTGGGTCAGCAGGGCGAAGACCGCCGGCCCGGCCCAGAACGGCGTGTCCGACTTGGTGGAGGCCTGCGGCAGGGAGAAGTCGAAGTGCTGGGTGAGGTCACGGCCGACCTCGGCAAAGACCGCGGTCACGCGGTCGGCGAAGGGCAGCTCACGATGGTCGTCGTGGAGCTCGCCGGCGGCGATCAGGGAGTCGACGAGCCGGTCCAGGACGCCGGCATACTCGGTCATGATTGGCGCGAGGTCGCGGTCGGGATCCAACAGTCCGCGCACCACAAGACATCCGTCGCGTTCGAACCGTGCCTGCTGCTCGGTCGTCAGTGAACCAGCCATCACGCCACGATAGCCGTCAGTGGTCGGCGACCGCGACCTCCCGGACGGCAACAATCGCAATCATTGTGATTGCGATCGTTGCCGAGCGAGTACAACCCATGGGCAGGTCAGCTGAGCGACTCGGTGAGCTGCGCGGCGAGGAGCTTGGCGACCGCTGCCGGGTCGGTCAGGTCACCGCCCTCGGCGAGGACAGCTGCCGCGTGGATCAGCGTCGCCGTTGGCTCCAGGCCGCTGTGGTCCTCGGATGCTGCGAACTTCTCCCGCAGCCGAGACACCAGCTCGTGCTTCGGGTTCAGTTCGAGGATGCGCTTGCTGTGCGGCACCGGCTGGCCGGAGTTGCGGTAGAGCTTCTCCAGCTGCGGAGTCATCGAGAACTCCTCGCCCACCAGGCATGCTGCCGAGTCGGTGAGGCGGTTCGTCAACCGCACTGACGAGACGCTGTCGGACAGCGTGTCACCGAGCCAGGCGAGCAGCGGTCCGAACTCATCGGCTGAGTCGTCGCCGTCGGCATCAACCGGATCGAGATCGATCTCCCCCTTGGCGACGGACACGAACTTCTTGCCCTCAAACTCCGGCACTGCGGTGACCCACACCTCGTCGACCGGGTCCGACAGCAACAGCACCTCGATCCCCTTGGCGCGGAATGCCTCCAGATGGGGGCTCGACTCGAGCCGGGCGCGCGATTCGCCGGTCATGAAGTAGATGACGTCCTGGCCCTCGGGCATCCGGGACAGGTAGTCGGCCAGCCGAGTCGGTTCGGTCTCAGCATGGGTGGAGGCGAAGACCGAGGCCTTCAGGATCGCTTGTGCATTGTCGGCGTCATTGACCAGGCCCTCCTTGAAGACTCGACCGAAGTTCTCCCAGAAGGTCGCGTAGTCATCCGGCCGGTTGTCGGCAAGGTCCTGGACGGTGGAGATGACCTTCTTGGTCAGACGCCGCCGGATGGCCCGGATTTGGCGGTCCTCCTGCAGGATTTCCCGAGAGACGTTCAGCGACAGGTCCGCCGCGTCCACCACCCCCTGCACCCACCGCAGGTACTCGGGCAGGATTTCGGCGTCATCCATGATGAAGACGCGCTTGACGTAGAGGTGGATGCCGTTGTTGCGCTCGCGCAGGAACAGGTCGAACGGTGCCTGGGTCGGGATGAACAGCAACGACTGGTACTCGAATGTGCCTTCGGCGTGCAGCGAGATGGTCTCCAGCGGCTCGTCCCACGCATGCGAGATGTGACGGTAGAAGTCGGCGTACTCCTCGTCGGTCACCTCGCTCGTGCTCTTGGACCACAGCGCCTTCTGCGAGTTGAGAGTCTCGTCGACCGGTGCGGGTGCGGCATCGTCGCTGTCAGTGTCGGCGGGCTTCGCGGGCTCCCCGAGCATCCGGATCGGCCACGAAATGAAATCGGAGTATTTCTTCACCAGTCCCCGCAACACGAACCGGTCGGCGTAGTCATTGACCGCATCGTCGGTGTCGGTCGGCTTCAGCCGGAGCGTGATGGAGGTCCCCTGCGGCGCGTCGGCCACGTCGTCGATCGTGTAGGTCCCGTCACCGGTCGAGGACCAACCGGTGCCCACGGACTCCCCGGCCTTGCGGGTCGTCAAGGTCACTTCATCGGCCACCATGAAGGTCGAGTAGAAACCGATGCCGAACTGCCCGATCAGCTCCTCAGCGGAGGCCTTGTCGGCCTCGGCAAGCTTGCGGCGCAGCTCAGCGGTGCCGGACTTGGCAACGGTGCCGATCAGATCGATCACCTCGTCGCGCGACATGCCGATGCCGTTGTCGCTGATCGTCAGGGTTCGCGCTGCGGCGTCCGGGATCAGCCGAATGTGCAGATCCGAGATGTCAACGCCGAGATCGTCATTGGTCAAGCCCGCGATCCGCAGCTTGTCCAACGCATCCGACGCATTGGACACCAGCTCGCGCAGGAAGCTGTCCTTGTTCGAGTAGATCGAATGGACCATCAGGTCCAGCAGTTGGCGAGCCTCCGCCCTGAACTCGTGCACCTGTGCCGACAACGTCCTTCTCCTTCTGCCCGGGTGGCGAGGACCACCGTTTTCCGAGCCCGAAGTTTAGCGACGGTACGCGGCGCCGTGGGCCGGTGTCCGAGCACGCTGGCCCGCATGGGGACACCGCGGGACGGTCAGCCAAGCCCCGACGGCCGCCGCTGACAGGAAGGGCACCGGGTCGAAGACCGGTTGGTGAACTGCTCCCGTACCATCAACCGACCGCACCGTCGGCATGGGAGGCCTTCACGGCCGTACGCGTCGAGGCCCCGTTCGAAGTAGCCGGATTCGCCGTTGACGTTGACATAGAGCGCATCAAAACTGGTCCCGCCCTGCGCAAGCGCCTCGGCCATCACGTCGCGGGCGTGGTTGAGTACTTCGTACGCCTTGGGCCGCGACAGTCGCTCGGTCGGCCGCTCGGCATGGAGCCGGGCTCGCCACAGGGATTCGTCGGCATAGATGTTGCCGATCCCCGAGACCAGAGTCTGATCCAACAGGGCCCGCTTGATTCCGGTCCGTTTGCGACGCATCCGAGCGACCACGGCATCGATGTCGTAGGCGGGGTCGAACGGGTCGACCGCGATGTGGGCGATCTCAGCCGGCAACTCTGCGCCGTCGACGGACAAGGACAGCCCGCCGAACATCCGCTGGTCACAGAAGCTGAGCACCCGAGCGTCGTCGAGGTGGCAGCGGACCCGTACATGTCGATGGTCGGTGACGCCGTCGTCGACCCGGAACTGCCCGCTCATGCCGAGATGGGCCACGACCGCGTCGCCGCCGGCCAGGGGCAGCCACAGGTACTTGCCGCGACGGCGGGGTTCGGTGATGGTCTGTCCGGCCAACTGTGCGACGAAGTCGGCCGGCCCGGCCAGATGGGCTCGGACCGGGCGGGGGTGCAGGACCTCGACTCGCTCCACCGTGCGACCGGTGATCGCCGAGGCGAGCCCGCGGCGCACCACCTCCACCTCAGGCAGCTCAGGCATCAGTCGGTGGCGGCGGCCTTGTCGGCGAGCTTTTTGATCACCGCGAAGGCCTGCTCGGCCGCGTCCTGTTCGGCGTCCTTCTTGTTGGTACCGGTGCCCGGGCCGAAGGTGAGGTCACCGATGTGGACGCTGGCCTCGAACGACTTCGCGTGGTCGGGGCCGTCGGCCACGATGGTGTAGTGCGGCACCGGGAGACCGGCGAGGGAGGTCTGTTCCTGAAGGCTGGTCTTCCAGTCCAGGCCGGCGCCCAGGGTTGCGGCGTGTTCGGCCAACGGGTCGAACAGCTTGCGGACGAATCGCTCAGCGGCATCGCGACCGGCACCGAGGTAGATCGCCCCGATCAGTGCCTCAGTGGTGTCGGCCAAGATCGAGTTCTTGTCCCGGCCGCCGGTGGCCTCCTCGCCCTTGCCGAGTTTGACCAACTGGCCCAGCGACAGGCCCCGGGCCACTGAAGCAAGAGCGCGCGAATTCACCACCGCTGACCGGATCCGTGCGAGCTGTCCCTCGGACAGGTCAGGATGGGCCCGGTAGAGGTGGTCGGTGACCACGACACCAAGAACGGAGTCACCGAGGAACTCGAGCCGCTCGTTCGTGTCCAGGCCACCATGCTCGTAGGCATAGGAGCGGTGGACGAACGCCAGCTCGAGGTCCTCGATGGACAGCGGGATGTCGAGGTCGGCCAGGGTCTGGGTCAGGCGACCGGACATCTCAGAGGCCTCAGGCGGTCTCGACGACCTGACGGCGCTCGTTGCGCGGACCGTACTGGCCGCACGACGGGCACGCGGTGTGCGGCAGGTGCTTGGCACGGCAGGCCGGGTTGACGCAGGTCACCAAGGACGGCGCCTGGGCCTTCCACTGGGACCGGCGATGGCGGGTGTTGCTCCGGGACATCTTCCGCTTCGGAACGGCCATGTCAGTTCTCCCTCTGTTCGGACTCGTTGGGTGAGTTCAGGTCCATCAGACCGGCCAGGCCGGCCCAACGGGAATCGATCGGCGCGTCATGGCCGTGGTCGGGGTCATCGTTCAGGTTGGCGCCGCATTCAGCACACAGACCTTCACAATCCTCCCGACACACCGGCTGGAACGGCAGGTCGAGGACCACTTGGTCGCGCAGCAACGGCTCGAGGTCGAGCAGCTCGTTCACGAGGCGGCTGGTGCTCTCGTCGTCCTCGTCGCCGTGCCCGGGGTGGACGAACAGTTCCTGCACATCGATGACGATCTCCTCGCCGATCTCTGTCAGGCACCGACCGCACACACCGCGCAACTGCGCCGTGGCCGTACCGGTCACCAGGACACCCTCCCCGACCTCCTCGAGCCGCAGCTCGAGATCGACGGGAGAACCCTGTGGCACACCGATCACTTCGGTGCCGAAGTCCACCGTGGTGTGTGCTTGCCGACGGTGCTCAGCCATCGCGCCAACCCGGCGGCCCAGAGCATGCGTGTCGAACACGAATTCCGAGCGCGGATCGACAGCGTCCTGCGAAGCCATCGTCTTTTCCCTTCACCCACACGGTGGTCAGCGACACAGTCGTGACCGACGCGCCATCCTACCGTTGCCACACGTTCGTGGCGAATCGCCTCAGTCCTGGTCGTCGCTGTCGTCCAAGCCGCTGCGTTGGGACAGTCTGGCCCGAGCCAGTTGGACCTGGCTCAGGGTCTGGTGCAGCACGGACTCGAACGACGCCATCCGGGCGTCGACGAACCCGTCGGTCTCGGTCCGCAGGCCGGCAGCCTCGTCCTGGGCGGCGGACCGGATCTGCTCGGCCTCGCGCTTGGCCTCGATCACGACGGTCTGCTCGGCGATCAGCTCCGAGGCACGGGCCCGCGCGTCGGCGATGATCTCGTCGGCCTGGTCGGTCGACGGTGCTGCGGCGACCGGCTCGGGGATCGCCGCCCGTGCCTTGTCGACCAGGGCGAGGGCCTCGGCCCGGTTCACCACGCAGGAGGCCGACATCGGCATGGCCTTGGCGCCGGAGACCAGAGCCTGCAGTGCCTCGAGCGTGCTGCGCAGCTCGTCGGTGGAGTCACTGTGATCGGTCATGGCTTCAATCTACCGCTCGGCGCTGACACGTTCAGCGATCCGCGCCGCGACCGTGGCCGGGACGAAGTCAGCGACGTCGCCGCCGAATCGCGCAATCTCACGCACCATGGTCGACGACACGGCCGACCACTCCTGAGCGGTCGGCACGAAGACCGTCTCCAGGCCTGACATCTGGCGGTTGAGGTGGGCCATCGGCAGCTCGTACTCGAAGTCCCCAGCCGTCCTGAGGCCCTTCACCACGCCCATGGCGCCGACCGCATGACAGTGGTCGACCAGCAAACCGGTGAAGCTGGTGACCTGGACCTGTGGCCAGCGGGCACAGGCCTCGACAATGAGGTCGATCCGCTCCTCGACGGTGAACATCTGGGTCGGCTTGGTGGAGTTGGCTCCGACCGAGACGACGACCTCGTCGAACAGGCGCACGGCCCGGCCGATCACGTCGAGATGGCCGTGGGTGATCGGGTCGAACGATCCTGGGCAGACAACGCGGTTGGTCATGGGATCACTCTGCCATCCCGAAGTGCACAGTCGTCTCCCCGTACCGTTTGGTCCAGGTCTCACCGATGCCGCTGGGCCAGCTCAGGGCCTCGCTGCGGGTCGACCGTTCGGCGACGACCAGCCCGTTGTGGGTGAGCCAGCCCCGGGCCACGAGGTCACTGACGGTCTGGTTGACGGTGGTCGTGGCCACGTCATAGGGCGGATCCAACCAGATGATGTCGTACGGGGATGCTGCGGCCTGGCTGGCGAGCTTTTCGGCACGTCCGGCCCACACCTCGACGTCCAGGCCCGTTGAGGCGGCATTGCCCCGGGCCAGCTCGGCGGTGGGGCGATCCCGTTCGACCAGCAGGACCGGCTGGGCCCCACGGCTGGCCGCCTCCAGTCCGACCGCGCCCGAACCGGCGTAGAGGTCGAGGAAGCTGATCCCGGCGAAGGTCTCGGCGGGGTCCTGGTCGACGGTGCCGAGCCAGGAGACCAGCGCGGTGAACACTGCTTCGCGGACCCGGTCGCTGGTCGGCCGGGTCGCGGGACCGTCCGGCGTGGTCAGACGCCGTCCACGACGGCTCCCGGCGATGATGCGTGACACGGGCCCATCCTAGATTCGCGTCCTAGTTGCGATCGATCAGGTCCTCCTGGGCGACCATTTCGATCTCGGTGACGGCATCCACGAACCCTGGAGTGGACAGCTCCGGGTCTCGCTCGATCGCCGTTGCGGCCACCTGTTGGGCGCGTTCGATGATGTCGATGTGGTCCAGCACGCGGATCAGCCGCAGGGTGGAACGGCCGCCGGACTGGCTGGCGCCCAGGACATCACCCTCCCGCCGCTGGGCCAGGTCGACCTCGGCCAGAGCGAAACCGTCGCGACTGCGGGCCACCGCATCGAGCCGGGCCCGGGCCGGGCTGTGCGGCTCGGCCGTGGTGAACAACAAACAGGTGCCGGCATGCTCGCCACGTCCGATCCGGCCACGGAGCTGGTGCAGCTGGGAGATGCCGAACCGATCGGCGTCGGTGACCACCATCATCGAGGCATTCGGCACGTCGACACCGACCTCGATCACGGTGGTGGCCACGATGACGTCGACCTCCCCGGCCGCGAATCGGGCCATGGTCTCGTCCTTGTCCTTGGCCGGCAGCTGACCGTGGACGATCTCGACGCGCAGGTCGGCCAACGGGCCACGCGGTCCGGTCAGCTGAGCGTGGAGCTCAATGACCGAGCGACCGTCGTCGCCGTCGGTCGGGTTGACCCGGGGACAGACAATGAACGCCTGCCGGCCCTGGGCGACCTCCTCGCCAACTCTGGCCCAGGCCCGGTCGACCCAGGCCGGGGTGGCAGCCTCGTCGACCACCACAGTGGTGACGTCACTGCGCCCGGCCGGGATCTCCCGAAGGGTGGAGACCGTCAGGTCACCGAAGACCGTCATGGCCACAGTCCGAGGGATCGGGGTGGCGGTCATCACCAGCATGTGGGGATGGTGGAAGGACCGTTCGGCCAGGGCGGCCCGCTGCTCCACCCCGAAGCGGTGCTGCTCATCAACCACGACCAAACCCAGATCGTGGAACATCAGATCGGTCGACAACACGGCATGGGTGCCGATGATGATGTCGGCCTCCCCGGCATCGATCCGGGCATGGGCGGCCCGTCGTTGCGCTGCGGTCATCGAGCCGGTCAGCAGCTCGACGCGCACGGTCCGTTCCGGGGCATCGGGATTGAGCTCACTGAGCAGGTCATTGCTGTCGGCAAGGGACCCCAGGAGCGAGGTCACGGTGTTCAGGTGTTGGCTGGCCAGGACCTCGGTCGGCGCCATCAGCACCGCCTGTCCCCCTGCCTCGACGGTCGCCACCATCGCGCGGAGTGCGACCACGGTCTTGCCGGAGCCGACTTCCCCCTGCAACAGCCGCTGCATCGGACGGTCGCGGTCCATGTCGGTCAGGATCTCGTCGGTGATGGCTTGCTGCCCGTCGGTGAGCCCGAACGGAAGCTGCGCGTCGAACTGCTCCAGCAGACCACCGGGGCCCACCCGGCGCGGCACCGCGCCGAAGTGTTCCAGCTCGGCCCGACGGTGCGCCATCGTCAGCTGCGCCCGGAAGGCTTCATCGAATCGGATCCGGTCCAGTCCGGCCTCGACCTCCTCACGGTTGCGCGGTCGATGGATCGACTGGAAGGCGTCCATCAGCCCGATGACCCCGGCCTGCTCACGCACCCAGTCCGGCCATGGATCGGCCAGCTCCAGCTGCGGCAGCACGAAGAGAATGGTCTGGGCGATCTCCCAGGTCTTGAATCCGCTGGTCTGTGGATACATCCCGAACAGACCGCCAGCCTGGGTCAGCTTCCCCATCAGCTCATTGCGTTTGGCGCCGCCGATGATCTGACCGCCCTCATCGAGGATCACGTAGTCGGGGTTGGTCAGCTGCAGCTTGTCCCGGAAGGCACCAACCTTGCCGGCGAAGATCCCGCGCTGCCCGGGCTTGAGGTGGGACTGCCACCAGGAGAGCAACTTCATCGGAGCCCGGCCCCGGGCGAAGAAGGTCAGTTCGACCCGGTCAGTGCCGTCGGTGATCAGGACCCGCAACCGTTCCTTGCCCCGGTCCGCAATGAGCTCGGCATCGTCAACCTCGGCGGCGACAGCGGCGTACTCTCCCACCGTCAGGTCGGCGAGCCGGGAATTGTCGGTGCCTGACATCCAGTGCAGCGGCACATGCCGCATCAGGTCTCCGACGGTGACGATGCCCAGCGGTGCCAGTCGTTTGGCGGTCTTGTCACCCACCAGACGATCCACCCGGGCATTGAGCATCCGGGCGGTCTCGGTCTGCCACGGCCTCGGCCCTGATCCGCCATCGGGCAGGCTGCGTCCTGACTGTGTCTGACTCACGGCCGTTACTGTAGGCGGTCGGTCCGACAGTCGCTGCGGCGACAATCCAGCGGACAGGCAAGGACCCGGCCGACCTCGAGGGTCGACCGGGTCCTGCAGAAACTCTGGCTCAGGCCTTGGAGACCTTGCCGGCCTTGAGGCACGCGGTGCACACGTTCATCCGCTTGGCGGTGCCGTTGAGCTTGGCGTGCACGGTCTGGATGTTCGGATCCCAGCGCCGGTTGGTCTTCTTCTTCGACCACGGCACGTTGTGGCCGAAGCCCGGTCCCTTGGCGCAGACATCGCACACAGCAGCCACTGGACTACTCCTTCATCCTGCAGATCGACAAGTCTTCACGCCCGATTGGCTCCGGGCAACCGGGACAGCATAGCTTCCCGGGCTCCAACTCTCCAAACCGGAGCGTTGCCCACTGGGCGGCCGGGTTCACACCGTCACCACGACCGGCACGATCATCGGACGGCGGCGGTGGGTCACGTTCACCCAGCGTCCGATCGTGCGTCGGATCACCTGCTGCAGTCGATGGGAGTCCTGGGCCCCGTCCTTCATCGCACTGACCACGGCGGTGATGATCTCGGCCCGTACGTCGTCGAAGATCGAGTCGTCCTCGACAAACCCGCGGGCATGGATGTCAGGTCCGGAGACGACATTCATCTCACGGGTGTCGACCACGCACACGATCGAGATGGATCCTTCCTCACCGAGGATCTTGCGGTCGGTGAGCGAGGACTCCGAGATGTCCCCCACGGTCGAGCCGTCGACGAAGATGTAGCTGGCATCGATCTGGCCCACGACCTTGGCGACCCCGTCGGCCAGGTCGACCACTCCACCATCGGTGACCACGATGGACCGCGGCACACCGGTCGCCCTTGCCAGCTCGGCATTGGCGACCAAGTGGCGGATCTCGCCATGGACGGGCATCACGTTCTCGGGCTGGACGATGTTGTAGCAGTAGAGCAACTCACCGGCCGAGGCGTGTCCGGAGACGTGGACCAGCGCGTTGCCCTTGTGCACCACGCGTGCCCCCCGAGCAGTCAGCCCGTTGATCACCCGTGAGACTGCGTTCTCATTGCCTGGGATCAGCGAGGATGCCAGCAGCACCGTGTCCTGCTCGGCGAGCTCGATCACCGGATGTTCACCGCTGGCGATCCGCGACAGCGCTGACAGCGGTTCCCCCTGCGAACCGGTCGAGATGATCACCACCTCATCGGGCCGGTAGTTCTCCAGCTCCTTCAGGTTGACCACGGTGTTGGCCGGCACCTGGAGGTAGCCCAGATCCTTGGCGACGCCCATGTTGCGGACCATCGATCGGCCCACGTAGACGACCTTGCGCCCGTGCCGTACGGCCGCATCGAGGACCTGCTGGACCCGGTGCACGTGGCTGGCGAAACAGGCCACGATGAGCCGCTGCTGGCTGGTGGTGAAGACCCGTTCCAGCGCCGGCAGGATGTCCTTCTCCGGCGTGGTGAACCCGGGCACCTCAGCATTGGTGGAGTCGGTGAGGAAGAGGTCGACCCCTTCCTCCCCCAGCCGGGCGAAGGCGCGCAGGTCGGTGATCCGACCGTCGAGCGGCAGCTGGTCCATCTTGAAGTCGCCGGTGTGCAGCGCGAGTCCGGCCTTGGTGCGGATCGCGACGGCGAGCGCATCGGGGATCGAGTGGTTGACGGCGACGAACTCCAGCCCGAACTCGCCCAGCGCAACGGTCTCGCCGGCTTCGACGATGTGCAGGTCGGTGTTGCGGAGGCGGTGTTCGCGCACCTTCTCCTTGAGCAACGCCAGAGTCAGCCGTGAACCGTAGATCGGGATGTCGGGCCGCTGCCGCAGCAGGTACGGGACGGCGCCCACGTGGTCCTCGTGGCCGTGGGTGAGGACGAGCCCGACAACCTCGTCGAGACGGTCCTCGATCGCTCCCAGTCCGGGGAGGATGAGGTCGACGCCGGGATGGTCGTCCTCGGGGAACAACACCCCGCAGTCCACGAGCAGCAGCTGGCCGTTGATCTCGAAGACGGTCATGTTGCGACCCACGTCGCCCAGACCTCCCAGCGGGATCACCCGGAGGGTGTCGGAACGGAGTTTCGGGGGGGTTCTCAGAGCTGGGGTCACCCCTCAAGGCTAGCCGACGTGCACCGGTACGGCCGACTCCGGACAGGCGAAGAGCCCGCCGATACCTGCTCGGGGGGTCAGGCACATGCGGGCTCTTCGAAAACCAGTCTGGCACATCTCAGGCACCGGATGCCAGTCGTTCGACAGAAAAGTCCGGAAAGTGTCTCGCCCAGTGGGCGTGGCATACGATCACAGGGTGTCTGACGTCGCTGCTCGCCCACCCCAGGTCCGTCTCGCCCTTCCGGCCGAGTCCGCCGACATCGCTGCCATCCAGCGGCGTTCGTGGGACCAGGACCAACCCGCCGAGCTCCGGGACTGGCTGCTGCGCAGCACAGATCTCGGCGAACTGACCGAGCTGTGGCACCGTTCGATCACCCGTCCTCCCGACGCCCGCTGCCGGGTCCTGGTGGCCACCAGCGGTACGGAGAACGGAGCACCCGATCAGGTGGTCGGTTTTGCCACCACCCAACCCAGCGACGATCCCGACAGCGACAAGGCCGCCGACGGTGAGATCGCCGAGTGGACGATCGACCCTTCGGCCCGTCACACCGGACACGGCTCGCGGCTGCTGAACGCAGCAGTCGACACCTTGCACGTCGACGGCTTCACTCGTGCCACGCTGTGGGTCCAGGCTGCCGACGACGTACGGCGTCGCCTGCTGGTCGATGCTGGTTGGGCCGCTGACGGCAGCCATCGCGAGATCGGTCCCAGCACCGACCTGACGATCAAGCAGGTCCGCCTCCACGCCTCGATCCCGGCCGACTGAGCCGACGGCCTCACAAGCTGACGTCGACCGCATTCAGTCGGACCTGCAGGCCGGATTCGGTCGCGGCAACCTTGGTGACGCTGAATCCGTCCGGCAGCGGCAGATCGATCGGCTGCAGCCGACTGGCCACCAGGTCCGCGACCAGATCGGCCGGCAAGGTGATGCCCGAGACCGCCACGGCCGGTTCCAGCAGCTGCAGCTGACCGGTGTCGGGGTTGATCGCGGGTCGGCCACTGACGGTGATGTTCAGCTGCAGACCTTCGAATCCGATGGACTGGTCGAGGCTGATCCTGCCCCGGCCCTGGTCGTCGACCCCGCCGTACTCGAGGGTCTGTCCCACGATCGAGGCCACCCCGGACCAGGTGAGCAGGCCGGTCCCGTCCAGCTCACCGATGACGACGTGGTCAAACCAGTCGTCGGAGCTGAGGTCTCGTAGGACCAGTTCGAGGTCATGGAGTTCGAAGGTGTTGCCCGCCACGGCCAGATCAGCCCGGTCCGCGGTCAACCGAACCTCACCGATGCGCTGCCCCAGGAGTTGGGGCAGGAAGAACAGGCCCGGGATCTGCACCGGAGGCGGTGCTCCGAGGCCGAACTCGGTGGCGACCTGTTCGGCGATCCGGTCCTCGGCATACTGCCGAGTGAGGTGATCGGCGACTCCGACGACCGAGCCGAGCAGGCCGACGACCAGCACCAGGATGAGAGCCGGGATCCATCGGGGCCGGCGTGGCCGGTCGGGTTCGACACGTTCGGTGTCATCGGTGGACTGCACCTGCGTGCCCTCGTCGATGATCGTGGCCGATTCCTCCGGGGGGTGTTGTCGCGGCTGGGCGGGCTGGCTCATGGCGATTCCAGGCCCAGGATGGTGTCGATGCCTTCGGTCAGCCCGGCGTGCTCGACGACCCAACGGGCCGAGGCCACCACTCCGGGCATGAAGGAGACCCGGTCGAAGGAGTCATGCCGCACCGTGAGGGTCTCTCCGGGGTCACCGAAGAGGACCTCCTGGTGGGCGACCATGCCGCGCAGCCTCACCCCATGGACCCGGATCCCGTCGACATCGGCACCACGAGCACCGGGGATCTCTTGACTGGTGGCATCGGGGATCGGCGGCCGGTCGGCGGCGACCCGGGCAGCGGCGACCCGGCGGGCCGTGGTTGTGGCTGTCCCGGACGGGGCATCGGCCTTGTCAGGATGGTGGAGCTCGATGATCTCGACGCTTTCGTAGAACTGGGCGGCTTGTTCGGCGAAGTGCATCATCAGCACGGCCCCGATCGAGAAGTTGGCGGCGATGACCGCGCCGACGCCAGAACCAAGTCGTGGGGCGGGTGCGGAGTCGAGCAACTGGCGCACCCGGTCGAGACGTTCGGTGGTGAACCCGGTGGTGCCGACCACGGCATGGATGCCGTGGCCCAAGCAGTGTTCAAGGTTGCCCATCACTGCGTCGGGATGGGTGAAGTCGACCACCACATCGGTCCCCTCGAGCAAGGCCAGGGAATCACCGGCATCCAGCTGTGCACCCAGGGTGAGCCCGTCAGCGGCCGATACCGCTCGGCACACCTCCTGCCCCATCCGTCCCTGCGCTCCGAGCACTGACACCGTGATGGTCATCTGACACCTCTCCTGCTGGGATGCCGCGGTTGCGGCGGCAGCTCACTGGACACCGGCGGTCAGTCTACTGGCCACCCATGACAGAACCGCCGCCCACACACATCGTGTGGGCGGCGGTCCGCAGGTGAGGGTCGGGACCCGATCAGGCCCTGGCCTGCTCGGTCTCGGCGCCCTCGTTGCTCGACTCGTCGGCCTCGTCCTCGGAGACCGGGACCAGCGACAGCTTGCCGCGGTCGCCGATCTCGGCGATCTCGACCTGGATCTTCTGACCGACCGACACGACGCCGTCGACGCTGTTGACCCGCTGGCCACCGTTGAGGCTGCGGAGCTTGCTGATGTGCAGCAGGCCGTCCTTGCCGGGCATCAGCGAGACGAAGGCGCCGAAGTCGACGGTCTTCACCACGGTGCCGAGGTAGCGCTCGCCGACCTCGGGCATCGTCGGATTGGCGATCGCGTTGACGGCCTGGCGGGCAGCCTCGGCGACCTCACCGGAATCGGCGCCGATGTAGACGGTGCCGTCGTCCTCGATGGACAGGTTCGCGCCGGTGTCCTCCTGGATCTGGTTGATCACCTTGCCCTTCGGGCCGATCACCTCACCGATCTTGTCGACCGGGATCTTCACGGTGATGATCCGCGGTGCGAAGGGGCTCATCTCGTCCGGTGCGTCAATCGCTTCACCCATCACGTCGAGCAAGGTGTTGCGGGCGTCCTTGGCCTGGCGCAGGGCCGCGGCCAGAACGTCGGACGGGATGCCGTCGAGCTTGGTGTCGAGCTGCAGTGCGGTGATGAAGTCACGTGTGCCGGCGACCTTGAAGTCCATGTCGCCGTACGCGTCCTCCTGGCCGAGGATGTCGGTCAGCGCGACATAGGTCTGCTCACCGTCGACCTCACCCGAGATCAGCCCCATGGCAATGCCGGCGACCGGTGCGCGCAGCGGCACACCAGCGTTCATCAACGCCAGGGTGGAGGCGCAGACCGACCCCATCGAGGTGGAACCGTTGGAACCGAGGGCCTCGGAGACCTGACGGATCGCGTACGGGAACTCCTCCTTGGTCGGCAGCACCGGCACCAGGGCTCGCTCGGCGAGCGCGCCATGGCCGATCTCACGCCGCTTCGGCGACCCGACACGACCGGTCTCACCGGTCGAGTAGGGCGGGAAGTTGTAGTGGTGGATGTAGCGCTTCTCGGTCTCGGGAGCGAGAGTGTCGAGCTTCTGCACCATGTCCAACATGTTCAAGGTGGTGACGCCCAGGATCTGGGTCTCGCCACGCTGGAACAGCGCCGAACCATGGGCCCGCGGGATCAGCTCGACCTCAGCCGACAGCGGACGGATGTCCACCAGGCCACGGCCGTCGATGCGAACCTTGTCGCGCAGCACCCGCTGGCGCACGATCTGCTTGCTGACCGCGCTGAAGGCGCCGTGGATGTAGCCCTTGTTCTCGACGGTCCCCTCCAGCTCGGCCACGACCTTGTCGCGCAGGGCGTTCTGGGCGTCCTCGCGCTCCTGTTTGCCGGCGATCAGCATGATCTTGTCCAGCTCAGCGGCAGCAGCTGCCTCCACTGCGGCATACACCTCGTCGGTGTAGTCCGGGTACAGCGGGAACTCGGCGGTCGGCTTGGCTGCCTTGGCAGCCACCTCGGCCTGGGCATCGCACAGGGCCTTGATGAACGGCTTGGCCGCTTCGAGACCGTTGGCCACGACCTCTTCGGTCGGAGCGGTACGACCGGAGCGGACCAGATCCCAGGTCTGCTCGGTGGACTCGGCCTCGACCATGGAGATGGCCACGTCACCGTCGGGCAGCACACCGCCGGCCACGACCATGTCGAAGGTGGCGTCCTCGAGCTGGGTGGCGGTCGGGAATCCGACCCACTGCTCGCCGATCAGGGCGACCCGGATGCCACCGACCGGACCACCGAAGGGCAGACCGGACAGCTGGGTGGACAGCGAGGCCGCGTTGATCGCGACGACGTCGTACAGCACCTCGGGGTTGAGCGAGAGGATGGTGACGATGACGTTGACGTCATTGCGCAGACCCTTGGTGAACAGCGGCCGCAGCGGACGGTCAATCAGGCGGCAGGCCAGGATCGCCCCTTCGGACGGGCGTCCCTCGCGACGGAAGAAGGCGCCGGGGATGCGACCCGCGGCGTACATCCGCTCCTCGACCTCGACGGTCAGCGGGAAGAAGTCCATGCCCTCACGGGGCGAGGACGATGCGGTGGTGCACGACAACAACATGGTGTCGTCATCGATGTAGACGGCGGTCGAGCCGCCCGCCTGCTTGGCGAGCAGACCGGTTTCGAACCGGACGACGCGTTTGCCGTAGGTGCCGTTGTCGATGACGGCTTCACTGGTGATGAGTTCGGACCCCTCCACGGGGCTCTCCTTTCCCGCGGCCACACAGGGCCGCACGGTGGACAGGCACGCGCTGACCGTCACCGTTCACCCACGTCGGCCGGGAAGAAAGCCGGTCTTCGATCGAGGGCGTCGGACCCCACAACAGGAGTTCCGCAACCCACTACCGAGGACCGGGCAGAGCCGGTGTTCGTGGGCGAGCGCCGAGAGGTCGGCGTGCTGATACGCAACCCACTCTATCCGGGCCCATCGAGTGGGGCCAATCACACCACAGGCGTGTCGATCGCTGCCCGGGCGGCCCGCAGGAAGTGCGCCACCAGATCCTCGGCCGGGATGTCTCCCAGATGGTGCACCCGGGTCCGGGCGCGTTGTTCGGCCAGGGGGTCCTCGCCCATCATCGCGGTCAGCCCAGCGACCAGGTCACCGTCAAGGGGCAACAGATAGGCCGCCTCGGCCAGCGCGGCTCCGACCTGAGCCCCCGGCGGCATCGCGATCGCCAACGGCTTGCCCGACTGGAGATGGTCGACCGGCACGCTCGAGACGTCACTGACCAGGGCATCGGTCCGGTTGAACCACTCGGCGATCGGGCCGGACCCGGTCCGGTCACTGGTGCGGTGGTCACGGTCCGGGGTGCGGGACCTGGCCAGCAGTGCGTCGATCCGGGCGATCACCGCCCGTGACGCCTTGTCCCCCAGCGAGTAGGGATGGGGTCGAAAGACAACGGTGGCACCGAGTTCGAGCAGCGTGGCGACGATCTGCTCACCCGACCACAGCGAGGTGAGCGACATGTCGGCCGTGCCGCCGCGCCAGGTCGGTGCATAGAGCACTGTCCGGGTGTCACCCGTGCCAGCGGGCACGATGTCAGCGGTTTGGGGCCGCCCCACGATGACGAACTTCGACTGCTCCACCACCACCCCGTGGTCGCTGAATCGGTCGATCGCGGCCTGCCCGGCGACGAAGATCTTGTCGAACATCGCGATCATCGGGTGGAAGCTGGACGGCTTGTCGGAGTCGCCATGGTTGAGCTGGATCTGGGTCCGGTCCCAGTAGCGGACCAGGTCGACGCCGAGCTGGTCGGTGTTGACATGGAAAACGGCGCGGATCGAGTCGACCATGCAGTCATCGAGTCCGCTCAGCCGCGGACTCGACAGCATCGGCTCGGGACCGAGTGCGCCGGCACGGGCCAGCCACCGATGGTCCCGGGTGATGATGACGAACCGGCGGTCGAGTTGACGCAGGTAGGGCAGCCACATCGTCAGCTGGTACTCCCCGGCGATCGGTCCGCAGAAGTGGACCGCGAACTCCGGAGCCCAGGCATCGACAGCTGCTCGTACGGCTCGGTCCGCGGTCCCGCGACGGATGGCACCCACCCGTCGCCACAACCGTACGGTGGCCAGACCCACCACCACGACGGTGGCCACCGCGACCGTGACGGCGGGCACGCGTGCACCGCTCCAGGCTGCGATCGCCGCGCCGAGACCGAGGACCGCCACCGCGACAGCCACGGCAGCCGCGAACGGCCGGTCCTCCCCCGGGCGTGGGTCATCACGGACTCCGGGAAGATTGACCGTACGGACACCGGGGGCCAACCGCCGAGCCAGTGGTTCATCGGCGGCGGCCGCCACGGTGATCACCGCAACCGCCACCGCGAAGCCGAGACCGGCAGCGCCGAGCAGACCGTCCCCGGCGAGTCGCAGGGCCACCGCCGAGGTGGCCCCGACCAGCACGATGAGCTGGCCGGGTCCGGGACTGCCGACGACCAGGACGGCCACACCCACCAGCACCGCAAGGCCGCCGACCACCGGCAGCGGCAGTCCGAGGGCGGCCGCGATGACCTGCACGGCGACCACGGCGGCCAGGCACAGCAGACCGAGCGAGCCGCGACCGAGGCGACCGATCATCGGCTCGGTCGCAGCCGCGGTGAGGCGAGCACGGCCAGCAGATGTCCTGCGCAGACCAGCCAGATGACCGGAGCCAGCACCCACACCGCGATCCGGAAGACCTCGACGTCCCCGACGAACAGGCCGACCACCGCCAGCACGAGGGCAACGATGCTGAGTTCGACGGAGTGGAAGATCCGATGGAAGGGCAGGAACCGGGCAGCCTTGCGCAACATCCCGATCAGACTGCGGCTGGGGACGGCCTTCGCCTCGGCGGTGTCGGGCAGCCGCTCCATCCCGTTGAAGGCGCGGGCGACATGAACGAGGTCGTTGATCGCCTTGTTGAACATGATCCCGGCCATAAGGACCGCACCGAGGAAGGCATACATCCAGACCTCGGCGGCCGGCACGTCACCGCCGATGACACCGCTGGCCCGCAGTCCCAGCGCGAGGCCGATGAAGCCTTCGGTGGTGTAGTGCGCGATCCGGTCCAGGTAGACCCCGGCCGGGCTGAACTGTTTGCGCCATCGGGCGAGTTCGCCGTCGACGCAGTCGAGGTACATCTGCAGTTGGGCGAAGAAGATGGCCAGGATCGGACCGATGATGCCCGGGATCAGCAACGAGCCGGCGATGCACCAGCCGGCCATCATCATCAGCACCGTCACGCCATTGGGGCGGAGCGGGGTGGGCACGATCAGCCGGGTGAGGTACAGCGAGCCGTGGCGCAGGTACTCCCCCGACCAGTGCTCGGCGTTCTTGCGCCCCCGTACGGTCGGGGGTTGGGAGACCTCACGCAGGGCAGCGATCGTCGGCCGGGCTTGGTTCACGCGGATCACTGTAGCGGTCAGATCACGGGCCACCGGCCGGCACGACCCATCCGCAGGTGGGTCGCCCAGGACAGCTTGATGTGGGGCTCACCCGGAGCCCAGGGGCTGGAGGTCCAGCCCTCCTTCCAGCCGGCGAACCACGGCTTGAGGTACTCGGGATGGCGCCGCCAGCGGATCAGCTGGACCAGGGTCCACGAGCCGACATAGGCCCAGCTGATCGGCCAACGCAGATTGCGTCGGGCCAGCCAGACCCGGTTGCGCGCATTCTTCACGAAGTAGTCACTGTGTCGGCGCGGGTCGATCACCGGATGGCCCGCGCGCAGGTCACCGCGATAGACCGTGCGGCTGCCCACCCCCCAGACCCGCCAGGCCAGCTCGATCCCCTCGTGCGCGTAGAAGAATGGTGCCGGCCATCCGAGCGTCCGGTCGAAGACATCACGGCGCATCGCCACCGCCATCTCGACCACGGAGAAGACATTGGAGCTGTGGTGCGGATCGCCCTTGCGGAGCCGAGGGATCCACCGGGTGGGCAGTTCCTCGGCGTCCGGATCCTCGATCCGGGGCTGGATCATCCCCAGGCTCGGGTCGGCGCGGAACTCCGCAGCACACCGGGCGAGGAAGTCATCGTCGAGCAGCCAGGCGTCGTCGTCGAGGAAGAACAGGAATTCGCCGTCGACATGGGGCACGCCGGCATTGCGCCCGGCCGGGATGCCGAGGTTGTCGTTCAGATGGAGACCGCGCACACCGGCGGGCAGGTCGGTGGGCACCCAGCCGTTGCCGACCACGACGATGTCGAGCTCGACATCACGCTGAGCCAGCAGTGAGTCCAGACCGCGACGCAGATCAACCGGGCGGGTGCCCTGGGTGAGAACGACGACACCAAAGGTCGCCGCGGAGTCGTCGGCACTCCGGTCGGCGGTCGAGGGATCGGCCTGAGTCGTCACGCAGGCGATGCTACCGGGTGTTCACCAACTGTCCATGGCAACGACAGCGGCAGTCCATCGCAACGACAACGGCGGTCCATCGCAACGACAACGGCGACCGCCCGTGACCGCAGTCACGAGGGTCGCCGTCGGACGGACTGGCCGGCTGAGGATCAGCGGCGCAGGCCGAGACGCTCGATCAGCGAGCGGTAACGCGCGATGTCGTTGTCGGCGAGGTAGTTCAGCAGCCGGCGACGCTGGCCGACGAGCAGCATCAGGCCGCGGCGGCTGTGGTGGTCGCCCTTGTGCGCCTTCAGGTGCTCGGTCAGATGGGAGATGCGGCGGGTCAGCAGCGCAACCTGGACCTCGGGGGAACCGGTGTCGCCCTCTTTGGTGGCGAACTCGGCGATGGTCTGCTTCTTGACTTCTGCACTGATCGACATGTGGTCCCTTTCGGTCCGTTGCGCGGCGCCCCCGCCCGGGTCACCATGATGGTGGCCCAGTCCACATCGGGTGGTGGAAGCTCTTGGAATCCCGCGGCCGTCGTGACGGCAACTCCGCAACTCTACCGGGAGCGGGACGGCCGTCGCAATTCGGTGCGCTCCGGTTAGGCTCGTCGGGTGCTGACCGTACTGGGACCGAGCCCTTCGATCGACATCACCTACCAGGTGGACGACTACCGTCTCGGCGAGATCCATCGCCCCACCACGGTGGCCCGCTGCGCCGGTGGGAAGGCCCTCAACATGGCACGTGCCGCCCGACGGATGGGCGCCGATGTGGCTCTGACCACCGTGGTCGGTGGCGCCAGTGGCGACTGGATCGTCACCGAACTGGAGGCCGAAGGCGTACGGACTGCTGCGGTGTCGAGCCCACAGGAGACCCGCACCTGCGTGTCGGTCTCCTCCACCGCGACCGGCAGCCTGACCGAGATCTACGAACATGCCCCGACCACCGACCCCGAGATCTGGCAGAGGCTGGTCGCCCGCACCGGTGAACTGCTCGCCGACCGTCCGGGATGGTTGTCCACCAGTGGTTCGATGCCCCGGAACCTGCCTGACGATGCGCTGGCCGAGGTGGTCCGGCTGGGTCACCGGCACGGGGTGCGGGTCGCGGTCGACAGCTCCGGGCGGACCCTCACCGCAGCTCTGGCTGAGAAGCCTGCGCTGGTGAAGGTGAACCGGGCCGAGGCATCGGCCGAGCTCGGTATCGATCCGTCCGGTGATCTGGGCGCAATGGCCCGTTCACTGGCCGCAGTCACCGATGGCCTGGTCGTGCTGACCGACGGTGCCGACGGTGCGGTCGGCTTCGACGGCCACGACCTGGTACGGGCAGAGCTGGCCCAGGTGCGCGGCACGTTCCCGGTCGGCAGTGGGGACTCATTCCTGGGCGGTCTGCTCACCGGCCTCGATCGTGGCGACTCACTCGCTGATGGCCTGCGGTGGGCGATGGCCTGCGGTACGGCCAATGCCTTGGTCCCCGGTGCGGGCCGGTTCGAGGCCCGGGTTGCCGAGAAGCTGGCCGCACGGGTCAGTCTGCGTCCGGCTGGCTGAGCCAGGCCCGGGCGGCATCACAGTCCTTGCCGATCTGCACCATCAGGGCGTCGATGCCGTCGAACTTGTCATTGCCGCGCAGCCGGGCCACGAACTCGACCATCACCTCGACCCCGTACAGCTCCAGATCGGTGCGGTCCAGGGCATGGGCCTCGACGACGGTGGCTGCGACATCGTCGAAGGTCGGATTGGTCCCCACCGAGATCGCGGCCGGGAGTCGTTCGTCCGGGGTGTCGACGCGGGTGAGCCACCCGGCGTAGATCCCGTCGGCCGGGGCGATCCGTTCGGCACCGACTGGCAGGTTGGCGGTCGGGAAGCCGAGTTCCCTGCCCCGCTGGTGGCCGACCACGACGGTCTCGCGATAGCAGAACGGATGTCCCAGGGCACGATTGGCGGTCTCGATGTCACCGCGGGTGAGGGCTTCGCGCACCAGCGAGGACGACACCCCTTGACGCAACGGCAGTTCCTCGACCTCGAACCGGCCTTGGCCCAGCTCGGCCAGCAACGTGGGATCGCCGGCGGCGCGATGTCCGAAGCGGAAGTTCTGCCCGACCACGATCCGGGCCGGCTGCAGCGGGACCAACACCTTCTCGACGAACTCTGCCGGGCTCCACTGGGAGACCTCCGAGGTGAACTCCACCTCGACGACCTCGCTCACCCCGGCAGCCAGCAGCAGTTCACGCCGCTGGGCGTCGGTGCTGATCAGTCGAGGGGCCACCGCGGGACGCAGCACGCGCAACGGGTGAGGCCGGAAGGTGACCGCGACCACCTGGCCGTGATGGCCGGCCTCGGCGATGACCGCCTGGTGGCCGATGTGGACGCCATCGAAGTTGCCGATGATCACGACGCGGTTGGCAGAGGTGGGTGGCTGGTCTGGCACTCGCCGCATTCTACCGCTGCCCGATCACCGGTGACGCCGGGGACGGTCGCGCTCGAGCTCGGCGACATTGCGCTGCAACCGTTCGACCAGTTCGTTCATCTCGTCGACGGTGCTCTGCAGTTCGTGGTGCTGGTCGGGCCGGGTGCGGATCCTTTCCTTGTGGGCCTCGTCAAGACCGGAGATGACCACACCAACCATCAGGTTGATCACGACATAGGTGCCGATCAGCACGAAGGAGATCGTGTAGGCCCCACCGAGCCAGCCGTGGGCGTCGAGCAGTTCGTGCAGGGTGTCGTTCCACCCTTCGAGGGTGAGCAGTTCGAACAGGGGGAGCATCGAATTGGCGATGTTGCCGAAGCGCTGCGGGACCGTGTCCCCGAAGAGGAAGGTGCCCACCATCCCGTACAGGAAGACCATCAGCGCGGTGAGCGCCATCAGACTGGCCGCCGGCTTGGCGACCCGGCGCAGCCCGTCGAGCAGGACAGCCACATCAGGCATCACTCGGGCCAAACGGGCAATCCGCAGCACCCGGATCATCCGCAGCACCGAGGCATTCGCAGCGATGAACGGCAGCACCGCGAGCAGGATCACCACGGTGTCGAAGGTGTTCCATCCATTGCGGAAGTACTTGACCGGACGACAGCCCTCGGCAATGAAACGCAGCGCGATCTCGATGACGAAGAAGGCCAGGAAGCTCCGGTCGATCAGGTTCAGCATGTGGTACGTGCCGGGGCTGAACTCGTCGAAGGTCTGCAGGCCCAGGACGATCCCGTTCAGCACGATCGCCGTGACGATCACGGTCTGGGTGGCCGGATGGAAGACCAACCGGTGGGCGCCGCGTTGCCAGATCGGCGCCCGCTCGGGCAGGTCGGGGATGGTCATGCCCATGTCACTGTCGTCCCGAACAGAACACGGCCTCGACCTTCCCGTCGGCGCGGTGCAGCGCGAGGAATTCGTCACCTTCGAACAGAGCGGTCGAGCCGGCGGGGGCGAGCAACTCGGCCGCCACCCGTCCACCGTGACGGACCGGTCCGGCCCGGTCCGGCTCCAGCTGGACGGCCGGGAAGTTCTCCCGGGCCACGTCGTCGATGCTGATCAGGTTTACCACGGGTTCATCGGTGTCGATCCGCACTGCCCGGTCGATCCCGTACGGACCCACAGCGGTACGGCGCAGCCGGGTGAGGTGTCCGCCGCAGCCGAGCTCACGGCCCATGTCGCGGGCCAACGCACGGATGTAGGTGCCTGGGCTGCAGTCGACCTCAACCTCCAGGTCGAGAAAGTCGCCCTCGATCCGGCTGTCGAGCAGGTCGAAGCGGTGCACGGTGACCGGACGGGCCGGTAGGTCGACCTCCTCACCGGCCCGGACCCGGGCATGGGAACGGACCCCGTCGATCTTGATCGCCGAGACCTGGGTGGGGACCTGCTCGATGTCGCCGGTGAACCGGGGCAGCAGCGCCGCAACCCGGTCCGGGCTGATGCCGGCAGCACCAGGTGAGGCGACGATGTCCCCCTCGGCGTCATCGGTGACGGTGCTTGCGCCGAGCCGGATGGTGGCCCGGTAGGATTTGGTGCCGAGCATCAGGTGCCCGAGCAGCCGGGTGGCCCGGTTGACCCCGCAGACCAGCACTCCGGTCGCCATCGGGTCAAGGGTCCCGGCGTGGCCGATCTTGCGGGTGCCGAGCAGCCGACGCAGCCGCCCGACGACCTGATGACTGGTCACGCCGGGCGCCTTGTCGACCACGACCACGCCTGAGCCGTCACTCATCCGGTTCCTGTGCCGGGTCATCGTCGGGCTTCTTCTTGTACGGGTCCGGGTCACCGGCATAGGTGGCGCCGGTGGCCTGGTCGATGAGCGCAGCGTCACCGAGGCGGGCCTTGGCCAGCAGGTCCTCGATGTGCTGGGCGTTCTCCGGGACCGCATCCAGGATGAAAGTCAGCGACGGGGTGTAGCGCAGTCCGAGCTGTTTGCCGATCTGGGACCGGATCACCCCGGTCGCCGACTGCAAAGCCGCCTGGGTGCTGGCGCGGGCGGCCTCGTCGCCCAACACGGTGTAGAACAGCGTTGCCTCACGACTGTCACCGGTCAGCCGGACATCGGTCAGGGTGACAAAACCCAACCGAGGATCCTTGATCCGCCGCTCCAGCATCTGGGCGGTGATGTTCTTGATCTGCTCAGCAAGCTTCAGCAGGCGTGGTGATGGCATGGTGCCCTCCCTCGTGAGCGACGTGCGCCCTTCTCACATGTGCGACGTGCGCGGGACCCCGGATGGGGCCCTGCGCACGTCGACGGTTCAACAGGTGGTGCTGTGGTGCACCAGCTCAGTCGCGAGCCTTCTCCCGCATCTCGAAGATCTCGATGACATCGCCTTCCTTGATGTCATCGAAGTTGTGCAGGGTCAGACCACACTCAAACCCTTCACGGACCTCGGTCGCATCGTCCTTCTCCCGCCGCAGCGAGCTGATGGACGACTCATTGACCACGACGCCGTCACGCAGCAGGCGAGCCTTCGCGTTACGCCGCATGATGCCCGAGGTGACCATGCAACCGGCGATGACACCGGCCTTGGACGACCGGAAGGTGGCGCGGACCTCGGCGGTGCCGAGCTGGGCCTCCTCGTAGATCGGCTTGAGCATGCCCTTGAGCGCGGCCTCGATCTCGTCGATCGCGTCGTAGATGACCGAGTAGTAGCGGACATCGACATTCTCCTGGTCGGCCATCTGGGTGGCCTTGCCCTGCGCTCGGACGTTGAACCCGATGATCACCGCGCCGGAGGCTGCCGCCAGCGACACGTTGGTCTCGGTGATCGCACCGACACCGCGATCGATGACACGCAGCGACACCTCGTCGCCGACATCGATCTTGGTCAACGCGTCCTCGAGGGCCTCGACCGAACCGGAGCCGTCGCCCTTCAGGATCAGGAGGAGCTCGCTGGCTTCGCCCTTCTCCATCTGCTCGAACAGCTGGTCCAGGGTCTTGCGGCGTGCACCCTGTGCCTGCAGTGCCGCCCGCTTGCGCGCCTCACGCTGATCGCCGATCTGGCGTGCCGTGCGGTCGTCGGAGACCACCAGGAAGGAGTCACCGGCACCCGGGACGCTGGTCAGACCCAGCACCTGGACCGGCATCGAGGGCGGAGCCTCGTCGACATTGGCGCCGTGGTCGTCGAGCATCGCGCGGACGCGGCCGTGGGCCGGTCCACACACGATCGAGTCGCCGACCTTCAGGCTGCCGCGCTGGACCAAGACGGTGGCCATGGGGCCACGCCCCTTGTCCAGGTGTGCCTCGATGGCCACACCCTGGGCATCCATCTCGGGGTTGGCCCGCAGGTCGAGCTCGGCGTCGGCGGTCAGCACGATGGCCTCGAGCAGATCGCTCAGGCCCTGACCGGTGGCGGCCGAGACGTCAACGAACATGGTGCTGCCGCCGTACTCCTCGGCCACCAGTCCGTACTCAGTCAGCTGGCCGCGGACCTTCGACGGGTCCACGCCTTCCTTGTCGACCTTGTTGACCGCCACGACCACCGGCACATCGGCCGCGGTTGCGTGGTTCAGGGCTTCGATCGTCTGCGGCATCACACCGTCATCGGCCGCCACCACCAGCACGGCGATGTCGGTCGACTTCGCACCACGGGCACGCATGGCGGTGAACGCCTCGTGACCGGGGGTGTCGATGAAGGTGATGCGACGGTCGTTGCCGTCGACGTCGGTCATGACCTGGTAGGCACCGATGGTCTGGGTGATGCCACCGGCCTCGCCCGAGGCGACATTCTCCTTGCGGATGGTGTCCAGCAGGCGGGTCTTGCCGTGGTCGACGTGACCCATGACGGTGACCACCGGAGGACGGGGCGCGAGATCGGACTCGCCGCCGGCGTTCTCCCCGAACTCGATGGAGAAGCTCTCCAACAGTTCACGGTCCTCGTCCTCGGGGGAGACCACGACGATGTCGTAGTTCAACTCCGAGCCCAGCAACTGCAGGGTTTCGTCGTTGACCGACTGGGTGGCGGTGTACATCTCACCCAGGTGGAACAGCACCTGCACCAAGGCCGCTGCGTCGACGCCGATCTTCTCGGCGAGATCGGTCAGCGAAGCACCGCGACGCAGCCGGACCGTCTTGCCGTCACCCTGACGGACGCGCACGCCACCGATCGATGGCGCCTCCATCTCGTCGAACTCTTGACGACGCTGCTTGCGTGACTTGCGACCTCGTCGCGACGGACCACCGGGACGACCGAAGGCACCTTGGGTGCCACCACGGCCACCGCGACCGCCACGACCGGCGGGCGGGCCACCACCGGGAGGTCCTCCGAAGCCACCGCCGGCACCGGGTCCACGACCACCGCCGCGGCCACGACCGCCGCCGGGACCGCCGCCACGGCCACCGGGCCGCGAGGTCGGACCGCCGAGCGAGCTCTGCTTGGGCATCATCGCCGGATTCGGCCGGGGCATGCCCGGACGCGGCGCTGCTGCGGGACCGCCACGACCAGCGGGCGGACGTGGCATCCCCGGTGCACCGGCGCCGTCACCGCGAGGCGGACGGGGACGGCTGGTCCCCATGCCCTGACTCGAGGCGAACGGGTTGTTGCCGGGACGTGGCTGGCCGGGACGACCCTGGCCACCGCCTGGACGACCCTGACCGGGACGGCCCTGGGCACCACCCGGCCGAGGGCCGGGACGACCGTCACCGGGCCGGGCCTGCGGACGTGGTCCGGGCAGCCCACCGGTGGCGCCGGCACGCGGAGCCGCTGGACGGGCGCCACCCGGGCGGGCGGACCCCTCGGGGCGGCTCGCCGGGCCGGGACGGGGTGCGGGGCGCCCCTCCGGCGCGGGACGAGCCGGGGTCGATGTCTCCGAGGACGCGGCGGGAGCCTCAGGGGCCTCCGGAGCCTTCGGGGTACGCGTTTCGGGGGCGCGTGTTTCGGGTGTGGGGGTGTCGGGGGCTGCCTTGGCTGCCTTGCGGGCACCGGGTGCGGCGCCGGGACGAGGTGCTGGTCCCGGACGGGCGCCGGGCGGGACGGGGCGAGCGCTGGACGCCGCCTTCTTCGCCGCCGGTGCAGCCTTCGCAGCCGACTTGGCCGTCCCCGCAGATGAGGTGCTGTCGGACTTGCCCTGCTCACCGACGCGGTCACGCAACCTGCGGACCACCGGTGCCTCGATCGTGGAGGACGCCGAACGGACGAATTCCCCCATGTCCCCCAAAGTTTTGAGGAGTTCCTTGCTCTCGACTCCGAGCTCTTTAGCGAGCTCGTAGACTCGGACCTTTGCCACTGCTCTCCTTCTGGTCCGCGTCTGGTGGAGTCGCGGACGAGTTAGTTGGTGTGAGTGCTCATTGAGCTGTACTCATCGACTCGTCATGAGCTCATCGCCCACTTCCTGGTTCGACGGTCCTCCTCGGCGTGGCATCACTCGGCCAGTGCACAAGGAGGCGTGCCGGCATCTGACAGGCACGCCAGACAACTCTACGCTCTCGGCCGCTCTCCGCCCAACCCGACCCTCCGGGCGAGGCCGGCCCGGTCGGCCGCAGCCCACACCAATTCCTCCGAAACACCTTCGATCCGCAAGGCTCGTCCGATCGCCCGCCGACGGACGGCCAGCTCCCAGCAGGCCGGGTCGGGATGGATGTTCGCTCCGCGCCCCGATGCCGTACGGGAGAGGTCGACGACCAGCCCGTCCTCGCCTCGGACCAGCCGCCACAGCTCGTCCCGGCCGGCCCGTCGGCGACAGCCGATGCAGGTCCGGATCGGTTCGGTCACGAGGCAGGCGACTCGGTGTCGGGTCGGATGTCGATCCGCCACCCGGTGAGGCGGGCCGCCAGGCGCGCGTTCTGGCCTTCGCGGCCGATCGCCAAGGAGAGCTGGTAGTCAGGCACCACCACGCGAGCCGAGCGGGCCTCGCGGTCCACGACGGTGACCGAGGAGACCTTGGCCGGGGAGAGGGCCTGAGCGACGAACTCAGCCGGATCCTCGGACCAGTCGATGATGTCGATCTTCTCGTCGTTCAGCTCATGCATCACATTGCGGACCCGCTGACCCATCGGGCCGATGCAGGCGCCCTTGGCCGAGACATTCGGGTCGCTGGAGTGGACCGCGATCTTCGTCCGGTGGCCGGCCTCACGGGCGACGGCCTTGATCTTGACCACGCCGGACTCGATCTCGGGCACGTACAGGGCGAACAGCTTCTCCACCAGCCCCGGGTGAGTCCGCGACACGACCACCTGCAGTCCGCGCACGTCGCGCCGTACGGCGACGACGTAGACCCGCAGGCGGGTGCGGTGGGAGTAGTCCTCGCCGGGCACCTGCTCGGCGACCGGGAGGATCGCCTCGAGTTCCCCGAGTTCGACCCGGACCGTACGGGAGTCGGCATCGGCCTGGATCACACCGGAGACGATGTCGCCCTCCACCCCGGCGAAATGACCGTACTTGGCGTCATCCTCGGCAGCGCGGATCCGCTGCACAATCACCGAGCGTGCTGTGGCGGCGGCCATCCGGCCGAAACCCTCAGGGGTCTCGTCGGCGTGGCCCACGATCTCGCCGTCCTCCCCCAGGACCGGCACCTGGACCGCGACGTGACCGTTGGACCGGTCCAGGGTGACCTTGGCCCCGGGCACTGCGTCGGGCGTCTTCTCGTACGCACCGAGCAGGGCCTCCTCGATCGCCTGGGCGAGCAGTTCCAGGGGGAGTCCCCGATCCGCCTCGATCTGACGCAGCAGCGAGATGTCGATGTCCATCTCAGCCATCCTTCCGGTTGAACTCGACCTGGACCAGAGCTTTGGCCACTTCGGTGTACGGGATCGACCGGTGGTCACCGGCGATGTCAAGGGTGGCCCGTTCGTCATCGACCTCGACGATCCGGCCGGTGACCGGCTCCTCGTCGGAGGTGAAGTTGACCTTGACCAGGCGGCCAGTGTTGCGTCGCCACTGTCGCGGCAGCATGAGCGGGCGGGTCACACCACGGGAGGAGACCTCGAGGGTGTACGGGCTGTCCCCGGTCACTTCGGTCTCGTCGAGGGCGGCCGAGACCGACTGGGTGGCTTCGGCGATGTCGTCCAGACCGGGACCACGTCCGTCGGGACCGTCTCCGTCGACGACCACCCGGACCACACTGCGCCGGCCCGCTCGTTGGATCTCCACCGCCTCCAACTCCAGGTCGTGGGCGATGAGCACCGGTTCCAGTACGGCGCTGATCCGATTGGCGTCCATGGCTGCTGTCCTCGATCCGGTTGTGTGGTTCCAGTTGTGAAGGACCAACCTTAACGCGCCGACCGCAAACCGGCCACAACCGTGCCATCCACGTCCATGACATACGGTCGGTGAGTGGTGTCCTCATCCGTCCCGCGCTCCCGCCGGCGGCTTCTCGGCTGGATCACCGGTGCCGCCGTGGTGCCGGTGGCCGCCTGCACCTGGCGTCCGACGGTGCAGCCGCGTCCGGGCGCGACCCGACCTGCACCCCCGACCCGCACCCCGCCGCCCCCGCTGGTCGGCGTGGCTGCCGGACGGGAGGCCGAACTCGATGTCCTAGGCAGGCTCGAAGCCTTGGCCGACCTGGATCTCGACCGAGCTGACCGGGCCCGCATCGCGTGGTGTCAGCTGGCCCATCGGCGCCGGGTCGAGGTGCTGCTGACCGAGCGCCCGACCCTGCGGGAGAAGCTGCCGTCCTCGACGCCGGCCACACCGGACCCGACCGCTGCAGTGGTGCTGCCCTTTCCACCCCTGCCCTCGGTGTCGGTGCCGAAGTCCGTGGCCTCGGGGAAGAAGGCTCTTGCCAAGGACCTGGCCACTTTGGCCAAGGGCCATCGCGCTCGGGCCCGGGAGACCTCCGGTGCTGAGACCTTGTTGTGGGCTTCGATGGCAGCCGGCGCGGTCCAGGACCGGGAGGTTCTGGCAGCCGCAGCAGACCCGGCACCGTCCGAGGCCGACCATCTCCCGTACGTGACGAAGAAGGAGGTCCGGGCCGCCCAGGAGCTGCTCAGTCAGGTCCATGCGATGGTCTTCGGCTACTCGGTCGCGCTGACCCCGATCGCGGCCGCTGACAGCCAGGAGTGGTCGTTGCGGTTGGAGCAGCATCGCCAGTTCCGGGATCGGCTGGCCGAGCTGCTGCGCGACCGTGGGGCGGCGGTGCCGGCCGCCGAACCGGAGTACGAGACCGGCGATGCCGCCGATGACCCGAAGCAGGCCCGCGCGCTGGTCGCGCACATGGAGGATGCGCTGCTGGTGTTCTCCGGGGCCTGGGTCGCGGCCTGCCGGGCAGACCAACGGGAGGCGGCCGTCGCCTGGCTGGTCGACGGGGCTGCTGCTGCGGTCAGGGCCGGGGCCGGACCTCGGTTGTGGCCGGGATGGACCGACTGAGTTCCTCGCGGACCAGGGCCACGATCGGGTCGGCCTCGCCGGGGAGCATGCATTCGGGTGTCATGCCGATGGTCTGCGCCCCGGCCGGTGCCACCGCGAGCCCCGCCGCCAACAGACGGTCCACGATCTCAGCGGTCGGCGGTCCGTCGGCCCAGCTGACCAACAGGCGCGGCAGCGGCTGCCCGGCCTCGTTGAGCTCGTCCCGGAGGGTGGAGATGCCGGGCACCGTGGCCAGAGTGGCAGCCCAGTCGGCGAGGGTGCGGTCCCAGCCAGCCCGACGCTGGTCGTGGTCGAGCCCGACATAACGTTCGACGGCGGCGAGCAGACCGGCCATCTCCTCCTTGCCGGTCTTGAGTGCACGGGCCAGTCGCTGGCGCGGTGCGCTGTGCAGTCGGATCGCCTCAACCAGCGCGGCCGTCCCCACGACCAGACCGCTGGCCTGTGGTCCTTCGAGGTCCTTGCCACCGCTGAACACCGCAGCCACGGCGCCGGCGCCGGTGAGCTCCCAGAGGTTGGAGACCGGAGGCAGCTGGGCGGCGGCATCGACGACCACCGGCACAGCGAGCTCGTCGGCGACCCTCACCAGTTCGGGCAACGGCATGCTGCCTCGGGCGACATTCTGTCCGGCGACGTGGAGGATCGCCAGAGTGTCCTCGGTGACCGCGGCACGGATGTCGTGTTCGTCGGTCAGCCACAAGTTGCCGACCTCGACGATCTCCATCCCGGCCAGGCGCACCGCGGGCAGGTACGGGATGGCCTGGGAGCGCTGCACGATCACCTGACGCGAGCGGTGGCGGCCCTCGGCCATCCGACGTACCGCGGCCTCATCCTGACCGGTGGCCAGGGCCATCAGGCTCAGCACCAGACCGGCGGCAGCGCCGGTGGTGACGAAAGCAGCCTCGTTGTGGGTGAGTTCGGCGATCTTCTGCCCCACCGTGGTCTGGAGGGCCTCCAGGTCGACATGGCTCTCAGCGGCACTGTTCATCGCCGCGACCACCGGCGGTGGCATCACCGATCCGCCGAACTTGGTGTAGCGGCCGGCAGCGTTCAACAGCGGCTGCAGCCCGAGTCGGGTGTAGACGTCGGTCATGGTTGGTCCTTCCGGGACTGGTGGCGCAGGACGCGGCCCGGCCGGTCCTCGGTCTGCTGCCCATCGGCAACGACGTGGACGCCGTTGACGATCACATGGTCGATGCCGACCGGGGCCTGTTTGGGCTCGGCGAAGGTGGCCCGGTCGTTGACCTGGTCAGGGTCGAGGACCACCAGGTCGGCCGCCAGCCCGGCCCGTACGGTCCCCCGGTCGGTGAGCCGGAGACGGTCGGCGACCGCGCCGCTCATCTTGTGGACCGCGCGGGCCCAGCTGAACAGCTCGAGGTCGCGGGTGTAGCGGCCCAGGGTCCGAGCGGTTGCGCCGAAGAACCGCGGATGGGGGTGACGGTCGACCTCGTAGGGGACAGCGGATCCGTCAGAACCCATGGTGGTGAAGTCGGCGCCGAGGAAGGCCTGCATGTCTTCCTCGGTCCGGTAGTGCAACACCACCTGAACGCGGTGGCCACCGACCCGGCACAGGTCCAGGACGAGTCCGGCCGGGTCACGCCGCAGTCGGCGGGCTGCCGCCTGGATGGTCTCGCCGTCGCGGACCCCGGCGATCCGGTCTCCACGGGAGATCTCGACCCGGTCCCAGAACCACGGGATCCGGCCGGTCACCGGGCTGATGCCCCAGCCGCGGGCAAGGTCCTGTGCGGCACGGGTGAAGACATCGGGATCGGCCAGGCGCAGCCGCATCGCATCGATCCCGCCGTCCTGGATCCACACCGGAAGGTACTGGGTGAGCGCCGACGCGGAGGCGGCATAGGGATAGACGTCGGCGGCGATGTCGGCTCCGGCGGCGCGCTGCTCGGCGATCAGGTCGATGACGTGTTGGGCGCCTCCCCAGCGGGCCGGGTCGTTGATCGCCAGATGGGAGTACTGCACCCGCACCCCGGTGCCCAGCGACAGCTCGGCAGCTTCTCGGATCGAGGTGGCGGCCTCTCCTCGGGCGTGGGTGGCGTAGAGGGCACCGTGGGCGGCAAGGACTTCACTGAAGCCCATCAGTTCGTCGCGGTCGGCAAAACGTGACGGCACATAGGTCAGTCCGGTCGACATGCCGAAGGCACCCTGGCTCAGCTGGGTGTCGAGCAGGGCGCAGGCCGCCGTGAGCTCAGCCGCGCCCAGGGACCGGTCAGAGGTGCCGGCCACGGCCAGCCGGAGCGCTCCGTGGCCAACCAGGGAGGCAACATTGACCGCGATGCCGGCCTCGGTGAGGGCTGCGGCATAGCCTTCGAGGTCAGTCCAGTCGGGGTCGATCCGGGGATCGCCGATGCCTTCGAGCAGATCGAGTTGGTCCCGGCGGGCGCCCGTGGTGAGTGGGTACGGGGAGAAGCCGCAGTTGCCGATGACCTCGGTGGTGACCCCCTGCCGGAGCTTGGACTCCCCTCGCCCGTCGAGGTGCAGGCTGACATCGGAGTGGGTGTGGATGTCGATGAATCCCGGCGTGACGAGCCGACCGGAGGCATCGAGCACCTCGACTCCCGGCGGAGCGTCGAGCTCCGGTCCGACGGCGACAATCCGATCTCCGTCGATGAGGACATCTGCGTGGGTGGGTTCGGCTCCGGTTCCGTCGACCAAGAGGCCGCCAGCGATCAACATGAGACGAGTCTGTCAGTTGGTGGAACCGAAGTTCCACCAACTGTCATCATCTGGACCAAACAGGGCACCATCTGGGACCGAATCAGCCCGCGAGATGCTCCACCACCTGGCCGACGGCGATGTTCTCCCGGGCCCCGCTGCGGCGATCCCTGACCTCGACCACCCCATCGGCCAGCCCCTTGCCCACGACCACGACGGTCGGCATGCCCAGCAGCTCGGCATCGGCAAACTTCACCCCGGGGCTGGCCTTGCGGTCATCGAGGAGGACGTCGATCCCCCGCCCGGCGAGTTCCTGGGCCAACTCGGTGGCGGCGAGCAGTTGTTCCTCGCCCTTGCCGGCCACCACCACATGGACCTGGTACGGAGCCAGGTCAGCCGGCCAGCACAGGCCCTGGTCGTCGCAGTTGCTCTCGGCGATGGCGGCGACCGCACGGGAGATGCCAACCCCGTACGACCCCATGGTGACGGTGACCAGCTTGCCGTTCTCGTCCAGCACCCTCAGCCCCAAGGCCTCGGCGTACTTGCGACCGAGCTGGAAGATGTGGCCCATCTCGATGCCCCGGGCCAGCTCGAGCGGACCGGATCCGTCGGGCGAGGGATCCCCCTCGCGGACCTCGGCGACGTCGATGCTGCCATCGGCGGTGAAGTCGCGGCCGGCGACCAGATCGAAGACATGCTGGCCAGCCCGGTCGGCGCCGGTGACCCAGCGGGTGCCGGTGACCACGCGAGGGTCGAGCAGGTAGCGGATCCCGGTGGCCGATTCTTCACCGAGGACGCCGGGGCCGATGTAACCCTTGACCAGCTGCGGGTGCCGGGCGAAGTCGGCATCGTCGAAGGGGGTGAACACCGAGCTCTCCCCCAGCACGGCCTCGAGTCGCTTGTCGTCGACGGCGCGGTCACCGGGCAGGCCGATGGCCAGGTCCTCGGTGCTGCCGTCGGCGTGGGTGATGCGGAAGAGCACATTCTTCAAGGTGTCACCGGCCTGCCACGGTGTGTCGCGCGGGACCCGTTGGTTGGCGACCGCGACCAGGGCCTCGATGGTGGCCGAGTCAGGGGTGTCCTCGACATGGGCGGCCGGAGCGTCCTCGTACGGGATCGGTGCGGGGGCTGGTGTCGCCACGGCCTCGACATTGGCCGCATAGCCGCCGGGCGAGCGGACATAGGTGTCCTCACCGATCGGCGAGACGGCGAGGAACTCCTCCGATGCCGATCCGCCCATGGCGCCGGACTGGGCCTTGACGATCACGTACTCCAGGCCGAGCCGCTCAAAGATTTTGATGTAGGCGTCACGGTGGGCGTCATAGGACTTCTGCAGCCCGGCCTCGTCGATGTCGAAGGAGTAGGAGTCCTTCATCACGAACTCACGGCCACGCAACAGTCCGGCCCGCGGCCGGGCCTCGTCGCGGTACTTGGTCTGGATCTGGAACAGCGACAGCGGCAGATCCTTGTACGAGGTGTACAGATCCTTGACCAGCAGGGTGAACATCTCCTCATGGGTGGGCCCGAGCAGGTAGTCACCGCCCTTGCGGTCGGAGAGCCGGAACAGGTTGGGGCCGTACTCGGTCCACCGGTTCGTCGCCTCATAGGGCTCCCGCGGCAGCAGCGCGGGGAAGCTGACCTCCTGGGCACCGATCGCCGCCATCTCCTCGCGGACGATCTGCTCGACCTTGCGCAACACGGCCAACCCCAGGGGCAGCCAGCTGTAGATGCCCGGCGCCGCCCGGCGGATGTACCCGGCGCGCACCAGCAGGCGGTGACTGGCGACCTCAGCATCGGCCGGGTCCTCACGCAGGGTGCGGACGAACAGTTCGGACATGCGCGTGATCAACTGGCTACTCCCTCAACTGGTGGGCCCACTGCTGGGCGGCACCACCCTACCGGCCCACTGCGGCCGCCAGCACCAGTGCGGTCCCGACATCGGCATCGATCTCGACCCGCAGGCTTGCCTCGACCTCGAGCGGGGCCGGCAGGGTGAGCACGGTGCGGTAGAGGCACAGGTCGCGTCCGTCGTCGGTCTGACCGACCTCGACCGGATCGGCTCGGTAGGTGGCGGTCCAACCCTGGTGGCGGTAGTAAGAGGTCTGCAGCGCAGTTGCGTACCGGGTGAACAGGTGCCCGGCGGTGCCGCCGCCGGTGATCGTCTGCGATGCGAGCTCGGTCTCGCCGTCGGTGACCACATATCGACCCACCTCGACCAGGCCGGCCCAAGCGGTACGAGCCACCGGACGGCTGAGTGCGTGCACCAGATGGATCTCGCTGATCCCTGCAGGTACGGCAAGGGTGGCCGTTGCACCGTCGGTGTGGTCGGCATCGGTGGCCGGCACCGCGATGGCGTGACCGATCCCGTACGTGCTGACCTCACCCCGGGCTTCGTGGACGTCGACCGGACCACCGGCGCGGATGGCCAGCGCGGCCAGAACCGGGTCATCGGCGATCGTTCCACCGTCATCGCCGGTCGCCGTCGGGAGCAGGTCGATGCCGTCGGCCCCAACGGTCCAGGTCTGAGCGGTGAGTCGGGACCGCAGATCAGTGAGCTGGGTGGCGATCCGCAGCGACTGGGAGCGGTGGTGGTGACGGTGGTACCGATCGCTCCACACCATCACCGCGACCATCGCGATGTCGAAGTACTTCCCTTCCCTGGCAAGGATCTCGTCGTCGGTCGACACCCAGGTGGAGACCTGACCGCCGATCATGCCCGGCTGTGCCGAGCGTGTCTCCCAGCGGGGGAAGTGGCTGGCGTACAGGTTGCCGATGGCGACCTCGTGTCCTGCCCTGAGTAGGTGGTGTTCGATGTCGCGCTCGCGGTCGAAGTACCAGATGAAGTCGAGCATGACCAGGTCCTCGGGAAGCTGGTCCAGTGCCGCCCCGGCGCGGTACTTGGCATCGGGTTGGACCATGTCGGACCAGATGATCGGACGGACCGGATGCACGCTGACCCGTCGGACCGTGTCCACCAGATGGTTGACGTCATCGGCAAACAGTTGTGCGGCGTCCTTGTCGCGACAGGTCGGACAGACGCCGAGCTCGTACACCTCGTCGTGGCCCAGGTGCACATGGTGCTCGGGCTCGAAGACGTCGATGATCTCCTCGATCAGGTCATCGATCAGCTCGTACGACTTCGGGTTCGACGGGCAGTAGCAGCTGGGATCCTTCGCGGCGGGTTGATCGGCATCGAAGAGGTCGACCGTCGCAGTGTTGTCGACCTCACCGGCCACCTCGGCGATCTCGGGATGGGCCAGGGTCAGGTACTGCACATGCGACAGTGACTGGATCTCCGGCACCACGTCCAGCCCGAGTGACTTCATCCACGCCACCAACTCCCGGGTTTCCTGCTGGGACAGGGTTTCGCCGGGCGCGACCATGTTGAAGTGGCCGGGCATCTTCCGCTCTCCGGCCATCGCCCGGGCGTGCTCGGTGCGCCAGACCTCGTTGATCTCGGGATGTGTGCGGAACTCCATCCCACCGGCAATCTCAACGATGACGGTGTTGAGTCGCGACGGCACCACCAGCCACCGGATCAGTCGCCGGAAATGATCAAGCTGCGACGGTCCGGGAAGGGGCAGATGCACACCACGGAAGGAATGTCGGGGTTCCTCGATGAACCGGCCGGCTTGGACCCGACCGTCCAGGACCAGCTGCTGGAGGACAGACTCGACGCCATGACGCAGCCCGGCTTCGTCGCCGCTGACCACGATCCGGTCGTCGGTGACGTCCAGCACGAAACCCTCCGGGGCAAGGCTGACCCCCGACTCCGGGGTCGGCATCGCTTGCGGGGTCGGCATCGACTGCGGATCGGGGGCAATGACGACCGACTCGTGGTGCGGCCCACCCTCGAGCCGGGCAGCCAGGGCCCAGGTCATCGCGACGGCTTCTTCGGCACTGGTCACGGCATGGGACGCGATCCGTTCGGCGGGCCCACCGGCTGCACCGTGGGCGGTCACCGTGGCTCTGGCCAGCGCGGCGAGGGCGATGCTGCCGGTGCGCTGCTCGACCGGGTGGGCGGGGAAGATCCCCAGCGGTGGCACGGTGAGCCCGACCACCTCCAGTCCGTCGGCCAGGACCAGGTCGGCAATCCTGGTCTCGAAGCGGATGATGCAACGCTGCACGGCAACGCCGACGTCGATGCCGATCCGAGTGCTGCGCTCCAGCACGAACTCGTCGACGGTCCGCGAGGCCAGGTCGACCTGTCCGACCTGGCGCAGTCGACCTCCCTGCGGCACCAGGACACGCACCCGCCTCACCTGGTCGAGGGCTGCCGCGTCGAGCACCACCCGGTCCACGAAGACCGGCTGGTCCCACTCACATTCGACGTCGACGCCCTGGTCCTTGACGGTCAGCGCCTGCCAGGCGACGGTGCGACCGTGGAACAGGTCACCGGCTGCGGCGTCGATCCAACCGTCCGAACCGGCGCGGTGGGCTCGGGTGTCTTCGATGGCATCGGGGGCCAGCACCGTCTGCGCATCACTGCGCACACAGCGGTATCGGGCCGGAGGGGTCAACGATGAAGCATCCATGACGACCATCCTGTCAGACGACCACCCGGAACCGCGCGGTGACCGAAGCCCGCACACTGACCTCCTCCGGTCGGAGTTCGAACGCCGGCGCACCGCCCGTGCGGCCACCGTCGCGGTAGGACATCGCCATCACGCCGGGCTGGGCGGGGTCGGCCGGCTCGGTGACCTCCACCGCCTCGACCCGCTCGTGGCCGAGAGCTGCGGCATACCGGCTGGCGCGAGTGACGGCGTCATGGACCGCAGCGATCTGCACTTGTGCGGTGATGCTGTCGCGGGTGTCGTCCTCGAGTTCCCAGTCCAGCCCGGCCACCGTGACGGTCTCGGCGGCGGCTGCCTCGGTGAGCCAGACCCCCAGTGCCGCGAAGTCGACGAAGCGGACCCGGAGCTCGACGGCGGCGTGGTGCACCACGGGGAGTTGGACGCCGTCGTTGGACCACGGCCGTTCACCCCAGGCCTGGAGCTGGTCACTGGCCCACCAGCTGACCACACCGGCCGACTGGAGCTGCTCGACCTGGGACGTCAGCTGGGCGTGCTGGGTCCCGACCTCGCTCACCAGGGCATCGCGGTCGGATCCATCGGCAGCCAGACGCAGCCGTACGGTGACCCGCTCGGCAGGCACCTCACGCTGGGAGGTGCCGGTGACGACGATGGTCAGCTCACTCATGGCGGGGTCCGTTCAGTCAGGGACGGGCGTCAGTACAAGATCGTGGCGTAGTCAGCGATCCGACTGAATCCGACCTTCTCATAGGTGCGGATGGCACGGGTGTTGTAGTCGTTGACATAGAGCGACAGATTCGGGGCCACAGTCTCTCGGGCCAACCGGACGACCGAGGACATCAGCCCAGCAGCCAGTCCACGGCCCCGGAACTGCGGATCCAGCCAGACCCCCTGGATCTGGGCGAAGCTGCCCGACACGGCTCCAAGATCGGCTTTGAACACGACCCGGTCCTCGTGCATGACCCCGAAGGCCCGACCCGTGTCGAGCAGTGCCTGGACGTAACTGCGATACGACGAGGGGCTGGGGATCAGCGGCGAGACGCCGACCTCCTCGGTGTACATGGCCACTGCTGCAGCGAAGTACGGCTCCATCAGGTGCCGTCCGATCGGCTGGACCTGTGGGTCGCCGGGCAGCGGTGAGTCGGCAGCGATGGCCATCAGCGGCTGACAGTCGCGGACCTCACGGATCCGGTTCCAACCACCGCCCCAGCGGGTGCGCAGCCGTTCCCACAGGCCGAGCGCGGCCGGCGCTTCACCGGAGATGGAACTGCACCGGCGGGCCGGACCCAGCCGCTCGGCGAAGGCCGCGAGGACTTCGGGCTCAGCGCTGCCCACCGGGACCAGGTTCGAGCCGGCATGACACAGCGCCACCAGCTCGGCGTCACGTTCGCAACCGAGCACCTGACACCCCAGGACGAAGGGATCCAACCCGAGTTGGCGGATGCGCGCGGAGACGAACAGGTTGTGGACCGGTCGCTGCACGAGCAGCCGGACCACCGCGGGCAGATCGTCGTTGCCGAGGACCCGCACGGTGGTCTGGGAGGCGAGATCTGGGGCCATCAGCGGGCGCGGTCAGCCGACGCTGACCGAGGGCGCTCCTTCGGTGTCGGGCATCTCTTCGGCGATGCGCATGGCCTCCTCGATCAGGGTCTCGACGATGTCGGCCTCCTTGACGGTCTTGATGACCTCGCCGCGGACGAAGATCTGGCCCTTGCCGTTGCCGGAGGCCACACCGAGGTCAGCCTCGCGAGCCTCCCCCGGCCCGTTCACGACACATCCCATCACGGCCACCCGGAGCGGGACGGTCAGGCCTTCCAGGCCGGCAGTGACCTTCTCGGCCAGGGTGTAGACGTCGACCTGAGCGCGACCGCAGGACGGACACGACACGATCTCGAGCTTGCGTGGCCGCAGGTTCAGCGACTCCAGGATCTTGCCGCCGACCTTGACCTCCTCGACCGGATCGGCCGAGAGCGAGACGCGGATGGTGTCCCCGATCCCCTGGCTGAGCAGGGCACCGAAGGCTGTGGCCGACTTGATCGTGCCCTGGAAGGCCGGTCCCGCCTCGGTGACACCGAGGTGGAGCGGGTAGTCGCACTGCTCGCTGAGCAGCTGGTAGGCGCGCACCATGACGACCGGGTCGTTGTGCTTGACACTGATCTTGAAGTCGTGGAAGTCATGCTCGGCGAACAGGCTCGCCTCCCACAGCGCCGACTCGACCAGTGCCTCAGGGGTGGCCTTGCCGTACTTGGCCAGCAGCCGCTTGTCGAGGGAGCCGGCGTTGACCCCGATCCGCAGTGAGACGTCGGCCTCCTTGGCCGCCTGAGCGATTTCCCCGACCCGGTCGTCGAAGGCCTTGATGTTGCCGGGGTTCACTCGCACCGCAGCACAGCCGGCCTCGATCGCGGCGAACACGTAGCGGGGCTGGAAGTGGATGTCGGCGATCACCGGGATCTGGGACTTGCTCGCAATCGCCGGGAGGGCATCGGCATCGTCCTGGCTGGGTACGGCGACGCGCACGATGTCACAGCCGCTGGCGGTGAGGGCAGCGATCTGCTGCAGGGTGGCGTTGATGTCGGTGGTCGGCGTCGCGGTCATCGACTGCACCGAGATCGGGGCACCGCCCCCGACCAGGACCTTGCCGACCTTGATCTGCCGGGTCGGGCGCCGCGGAGCCAGCACCGGGGGGATCTCCGGCATTCCCAAGGAGACAGTCATCTGCAGTACGCCTCTTTCCGCTCGTCACTCAGGTGGGTCGGCACGTTCCCCAGTGTTTCACTGTCGGAACAACGACACCGGGTCAATGATGTCAGCAATGATCAGAACACCACCGCACAGGGCAATGAAACCAGCCACCACATAGGCGACCGGCATCAGGACGGCAATGTCGACCGGGCCCGGATCGGCCTTGCCCCGCAGTCGGAAGATGCCACGACGGATCCACTCGACCAGGGCTCCGGCGATGTGACCGCCGTCGAGCGGCAGCAGCGGGACGAAGTTGAACAGTGCCACGAACAGGTTCACCGTGCCGAGGGTGGTGACCAGCCCGGCGACCTTCTCTTTGGCCGGGATCTGGTCGGTGCTCGCGATCTCCCCGGCGACCCGGCTGGCGCCGACAATGCTCATCGGCGAGTCAGCATCGCGTTCCTGGCCGGTGACCAGGTCAGCCACGACATTCCACACCCGGACCGGGAAGGTGCCGAGCACCCGGAACACCCGGCCGGTCATCTCTGTCATGTCCTTGAGTGTGTCGACCGGGCCGCCACGGACGCGCTCCTGGCTCGGGCTGACCCCGAGGAACCCGACCTGCTCGATCGTGGCCGGGTCGAGCGGATCCGGCACCCCGGTGATCTCAGTGCGTGTGGTCAGCTCCACCTGCTCGTCACCACGTTGGACCAGGAGGGTGGCTTCCTGGTCAAGGTTGGCCCGGATCGCGGCGGACAGATCCTGCCAGGTGGCGACCGGAGTCCCGTTGAAGGCAAGGATCTCATCGCCGATCTCCAGTCCGGCTCGGGCCGCAGGGGACGGTGCATCGGCGTCGGTGCAGGTCTGGACCTCACGATCGGCCGGGATGATGCACTCGCTGACATGGCTGACGACCAGCGTCTGTCGGACCATGCCGATACTTGCATTGACGCCCAGGAGCAGCGCGAAGGCAAGGATGAGGTTCATCAGTGGGCCGCCGACCATCACCATGATCTTCTGCCACGACGGTTTCTGGTAGAAGAGTCGGCCTTCGTCGGCGGGGGTGATGTCGTCGGCGTCGGCATGGCGGGCATCGTCGACCAGTGAGCTGAACAGACCGGTGCTGTTGGCCCGAAGCCCCCGTTTGCCGGGCGGGATCATGCCGATGAGTTTGACGTAACCGCCCAGCGGCAGCAGCTTGAATCCGTACTCAGTCTCCCCCCGGCGCGTCGACCACAGGGTCCGGCCGAAGCCGACGAAGTACTGGGTGGCCTTGACGCCGAAGATCTTCGCCGGCACCAGATGACCCACCTCGTGCAGGGCGATCGAGGCCATGATCAGGGCAAAGAAGCCGATCGCGCCGACCACGTAGAGCAAGATGGTCATGCGGTTGCCTCGCCTTGGTCTGCGAGGGAGCGACAGGCCTCGGCGGCTTCGGTACGGGCCCAGGCGTCAGCGGCGAGCACGGCGTCGACGGTCAACTCCTGGGCGGGGTCAGCGGAATCGATGTGGCGGTGCAGCACAGCCGCCACGGTGTCGGTGATGTCGCAGAAGCCGATCCGTCCGTCGTGGAAGGCATCGACACAGACCTCGTTGGTGGCGTTGTAGACCGCAGGTGCGGTTGCCGGTCCTGCCCCGGCGATCCGGGCAAGGCTGACCGCAGGGAAGGCCTGGTCGTCGAGCGGCTCGAAGGTCCACGTGGAGGCGACCGTCCAGTCAACCGGGCGGGCCGCGTCAGCGATCCGTTCCGGCCAGCCCAGGGCCAGCGCGATGGGGAGTTTCATGTCCGGTGGTGAGCACTGGGCCATGGTTGATCCGTCGATGAACTGGACCATTGAGTGGACGATCGACTGCGGGTGGACGACCACGTCGATCCGATCCAGCTCGGTGCCGTAGAGCAGATGGGCCTCGAGGAGTTCGAGTCCCTTGTTGATCAGGGTGGCTGAGTTGGTGGTGATCACCCGCCCCATCGACCAGGTCGGATGCTGCATCGCCTGGGCGGGGGTGGCCTCAGCCAGTTCGGCCCGGGTCCGGCCGCGGAAGGGACCACCGGAGGCGGTCAGGATGACACGGTCGACCTCCTCGGCACGGCCCGCCCGTAGGCACTGGGCGATGGCGGAGTGTTCGGAGTCGACGGCGGTGATCTGGTCGGGTCGGGCGGCCTCGGTGACCAACCGTCCGCCGATGACCAACGACTCCTTGTTGGCCAGGGCGAGGGTTGCGCCGGTGTCGAGAGCGGTCAGGGTCGGGACCAGACCAGCCGAGCCGGTGATCCCGTTCAGTACGAGATCGACCCCCATCCCGGCGATCTCGGTGGCCGCGGTGGGCCCGGCCACGATCCGGGGCAGGGTGAGCTCCCCGGCATTCCACCCCATCTTCTTGGCCTCGGCATAGAGCGCGAGCTGGAGGTCTTGTACGGCGGTGGCTCGCGAGACCCCGACCATGGCCGGGCGGTGCGCCAGCACCTGGGCGGCCAGAGTCGCCGGATCCGACCCACCCGCAGCAATGCCCACCACCCGGAACAGGTCAGGATTGGCCCGGATCACCTCCAGGGCCTGGGTGCCGATGGAACCGGTACTGCCCAGAATCACGACGTCACGCACCCTGCCAGTCTGTCACCTCCGAGCCAAGCCGCTGATTCCTCGACACGAGCATCGACTTTTCTTAGGATCGCCTCACCGCGCGTGTAGCCTGTGCCTCAGCACGACAGCACAGCCCCAACACAGTGCACCGCCACAGATGCACATCCACTGGAGGGAGTCAACCGCCATGACGGTGACCGAAACCCGGCCGAGCGATCTGACCGGCTTCGAGCCGCTCGATCCGGCCATCCGTGACCAGTACGCCCGTGACGGCTACGTCGTCATCAAGAACGCGCTCGACGAGGAGTCCCGGGCCAAGTACGAAGAGGCGGTGGATCAGGTCTACGCCGAGGAAGAGGCGGCCGATCAGCTCCGTCCGGACAAGTCCATCCACGTGATGGGCTACTTCGACCGCAACCCGCTGTTCCTCGACCTGCTGACCTGGCCGACCACGTTCCCCTACATCTGGGGCAACATGGGGTGGAACATCTACACCCACCACAACCACATCGACGTCAACCCGCCCAAGGACGAGCCGCCCTTCTGGAACTGGCACCAGGACGGCTACCGCCAGAACTCCGACATCGACATGGATCCCCGGCCGATGTTCATGACCAAGATCTGCTTCTGCCTCACTGATCTGGCCGATCCCGGGTACGGGCAGACCAAGGTCATCCCCGGCAGCCACCTCAACAACACCCTGTCGGGGCGTCCGGAGAAGCCGGGCGATCCGATCATCGAGCCCGAGGGTTCCACCGAGGTGCTGCTCGAGCCGGGCGATGCGTTCATCTTCGACCGCCGTCTGTGGCACAGCCGTTCGATGAACAAGTCCGACCGGATCCGCAAGCTGATGTTCATCGGCTACACCTACCGCTGGATCCGGCCTCTCGACGAGAACGTCGCTGACCAGGACAGCGAGTGGTTCGCCAGCCTCAGCCCCTTGCAGCAGCAACTGCTCGGCTACGGCCCGGACAATGCCTCCTTCTGGGGGATCAAGCAGTCCGGCTGGATCGATGACGAGATCCCGCTGCGCGCCGAGCTCAAGGAGCGCGGTCTGCTCGACCGCAGCATCCCCTACCTCCGCTGAGCTCCAGATCAGGGAGCTTCAGGTCAGGTACGAGATGATCGTCTGGGCATAGAGATGCGCTGCCTGACGGATTGACGCGACACTGACCGCCTCGTTGGGGCCGTGGCAGTACGTGAGGATGCCCGGCCCCAACGAAGGAATTGTCGGGATGCCGGCTCCCGAGAACCAAGGGGCGTCGGTGGTCCCGGGGAAGAACGACAGCGGCGGCGGCTCGGGAAGCGCACGGGCACAGCCGTCGTGGGCGGCCAGCACCAGCGGGTCGTTGGCATCGATCACCGAGGGATCGATCCAGGTCAGGGTCGGTTCGAACTCCAGCTCGGCTTCGACACCGAGCTCGGCAGCCGCCCGATCAAGCCAGCGGTGCAGATCTGCCGTCAAGGACTCAAGGGTCATCCCGGGCACCGCTCGGATGTCGCAGGCGAACATAGCCTCGCCGGGCACGACACCGTAGAAGACCCCGCCACTGAGCAGGACGCCGGGATTGACGGTTGGTCGCAGATCGTCGAACAACTGGGACGGATGGGTCAGCTCGAGATCGGCGCGCATCCGGCCCATCAGGGTCGCCAGTTGCAGGCTTGCATTCACTGCTGGGAGACGATCAGACAAGCTGCTGTGACGCTGGGTCCCCTTGACCCGGACACGGAAGCAGCTCAGCCCGCGCGAGACCAGGTGCAGCCCCTGCCAGTCGCGCTCCCACCCGGACGGCTCCCCGATCACGCAGCCGTCCCAGTGGGTCAGTTGCGGAGCGAGCCACTTCGAGCCGAACTGGGCTCCGGCCTCCTCATCGGCGACCATGGCAAGCTCCAGACTCCCGTGATCGGTGACCCCGGCTTCCACACAGGCCTGGGCCGCGATCACCATGGCAGCAACAGCGGCTTTCATGTCGCTGGTGCCCAATCCGTACAGCATCCCGTCGATTTCGGTGGCCCGTAGCGGGTCGGTCTGCCACAGGTGCGCAGCGTCGCCGACCGGCTTGGTGTCGACGTGACCGCACAGGCCCAGCCGGCGCCCCTCGGGGTTCCCGTCGAGCCTCACCACCAGATTGGGTCGCTCCGCAGACTTCGCCAAGACCTTCCCGGCACCCAGGCCGCGCGCAACGGTCTGTTCTCTCAGGTGGGCCACTACCTCGCGTTCATCGGCATGGGGTGGGATCTGCGAGTCGATCGCGATCAGGTCGGCCACCAAGGCATCCAACTCGGGCTCCAACTCATCCACCCGAGCAGCCAACCGGTCACGATCGATCATGGGTCTGTCCTTCCTCAGTGTGCGCATGTTCATGGCACAGCTCTTCGATGGCGGCCACCGTACGTACACAGGTCACCGCATCGGCGACAGTGACCGACTGTGGACCTCGGCCCACCATGACGTCGGCGCAGAACTCGGCGAGTTCGGTGCGCAACGGGTTCCCGATCACTGGCCAGACGTGGTCGCCGGATCGGTCGAGCAGATGAACCGCTGACCCCTCGAGGACGAGGGTACCCTCGGTCCCGGTGATCCGCAGACGCTCTCGCACCTGACCCGTCGGGAGTGTCCAAGACGATCGGAGGGTCCACAGGGCATCGCGCGCATCACGGATCATGACGGCCAGCACGGAGCCGCTGCCGGCCTGCCTCGCGTGCAACTCGATCGGATGGGCGCCAGCGATCCAATGGGCAAGGTCGATGTCGTGGTACATGGTCAGCGAGGCAGGACTGTGCTGGGGCCGGTAGCGGGCGTGGTCAGTGTCGCGATGACGTTCGGCATCAATGGCCAGCACTCGACCCACCGCTCCTGAGCCGACGAGGTCTGCCACTTGGCGACATCCCTGGTCGTACCGCAGGACATGCCCGGGACGGACCAGCTGAGCCGCGCCCCGCAGCCCGGCCAGGAACTCGGCGTCGGCGGGTGTCTCAGCGAATGGTTTCTCCACCAGGACCGGGACCCCGGCCGCCAGCAACTGCGGAACGAGGACGCGATTGCCCTCGGGACCGGTCACCAGCGAGACAGCGGCGGGTTTGCGGTCAAGCAGCGCGGCGAAGCTGTCCACCACGGCAACGTCGAACTGCTGGGCCACGGCAGCTCGCCGTCCGGAATCAGTATCGGTCACGGCGACCACCTCGACACCAAGATCGGTGTACTGCCGGAGATGCTCGAGCCCGAAGGGACCGAGTCCGACTACAGCAACCCGTGGGGCATCTCTCCGGTCCACAATCTCCGACCTCCAAGGTTGACGACACTCTCGGCCCCGCCGTACAGTCCAAACTGCGTCACTACCAAAACACAGTTCATGCCTGACTGTCAACGAAACTGACCGTCGAGGAAGGAGCCCGCCGTGCCTGCCGGATGGGTCGACTCACACATCCACGTGTTCGAACGCGGATACCGGCGCGACCGCCCCAACGGCGCTGAGCTTGCCGACTACGACCGGCTACGCTCTTCGTACGGGATCAGCCATGCCCTGGTCGTCGGATTTGAAGGTGACCCTGTGCTGGTCGGGAACAACGCCCACCTGGCACAGGTGGCCGCAGAACACAACTGGATTCTCCCGCTGCGTTACGTTCACCCAGACCAAGGACTCAGGCCGGCTGAGGAGATCGCGGACGCCGCATGGGCCGGCGTGAGCCTTTACCTGCTCGACGACGCCTCCCTCGCCGCCTGGAGCAGTTGGACCGCCGACGACTGGGCTACGCTCCCGGAACGCAGTGTGGTCAGTGTCAACACCACAACGGACCGACTCCGAGCCGTCGCCACGGTGGCTGCACGCATCGACCATCGCATCCTGATCAGCCACCTCGCGACTCCTCCCGCTCCCGATGGTCCGGGCCGTGTGGCCGCTGCTGTGGCCCCACTGGTCGAACTGGCGACGATTCCGACTGTCCATGTGAAACTCTCCGGCCATTGGGCCATGACTGCGGCCGGCTGGAGCTCCAGCCAACTCGCTATTTCAACCCAGCTCTTGGTCGAGGCTTTCGGTCCGGACCGAGTCCACTGGGGATCGGATTTCAGCCCTTGCTTGGAACACCACGCCTTCGCGACCGCAACGCAACCGAGCGGGATCAACGACCTGCCACCGGAAGTCGCGTCGAAAATCCGAGGCGCCTCTTTGGCTGCAGTCCTTGATCTCTGATTCTTCCTGACCATCCACCTCTCAGCCGTACGGAGACCAATGTCCACCCTGATCGACCCGAGCGAGTTCCTCGGCCTGGATGAGAACACCAGCTATCTCTACACCGGGGCGAACTCACCGACCTTGCGTACCGCGCATCAGGCCATGGCTGATGCGTACGCGTTGCAGAGTCGGGGCGCGTCGGGCCGCGAAGCATTGCTCGATATCGAGCTGGCTACCCGCGAGCAGCTGGCCAGTCTGGCCGGGACCACCGCCGACCACATCGGGCTGGCTGGTGATGCCTCGACGGTGTGGAACTCAGTGGCCGCCGGCTTCAGCTGGCAGCCAGGGGACAACATTGTCCTGAACGACCTGGAGCATCCGGCACTGTACTACCCCTTTCTTGCCCAGCGTCGCCACGGGTTGAGCACCCGCTTCGTCGAGCACGACGAGGCCTGGGAGGTGCCGGTGAGGCGGTTGATGGCTGCCTGTGACGAACACACCCGCGCGATCGCGGTGAGTTCGGTGACCTATGTCAACAGCTACCGCCACGACCTTGTCGCGTTGTCCCGAGCTTCTCGAGAAGCCGGAATCGCCTTGTTGATCGACTGGTCCCACTCCTTCGGCGTCCAGGACATCGATCCAGATCTGGCAGCAGTCGGCGTCAGCGCCTCCTACAAGTGGCTGCTCGGGCCGTACGGCGTCGGCATCGCCATCACCACCCCTCACACCCGTGTCGCCTCAGGCCAACCCGGATGGCGTTCGACTGAGAACATGTTCGACCCGGACCGCTTCGAGCGGCTGGGGTGGCATCGCGATGCGCAGCGGTTCCAGATGGGGGCGGCGGCCTTCGCCTCCATTGCCGCTCTCGGGGCCGGTGCGGCCCGAGTCGCAGAGATAGGGATCTCTGCTGTGGAGGACCATTCCCGTCGACTCACTGATGTCTGCACCGACCGGGCGCTCGACCGCGGCCTCACCGTCCTGTCACCACAGGACGGTGACCGCCGAGGGGGCAGCGTGGTGGTCGCTTGCCCCGACGGAGAAGGTATGGCTGATGTCCTTGCCAGGCAAGGGATCCTCGCCTGGGGCGGCGACGGTCGGATCCGCGCGTCCTTCCACGGGTTCAACACCGTACGGGATGTGAGCCGCTTCGTCGAGGCCGTACGAGCGGTGGTCCCGCACGGTTGGGCCCCGCAGCCCCAGCCGGCGTGACTGGCTCAGGTGGAATGGCGGGCCCGATAGGCGGCTGCGTGCAGTCGGTTCCCACAGGACTGGCTGTCGCAGTACAGCCGTGATCGGTTCTTCGAACGATCGATGAAGGCGGTGCCGCATCGGGGAGCGGCACAGACTTTCAGTCGGTCATCTTCCCCTGCCTGAAACATCAGGGCCAGCTCCATCGCGCAGTCCGCGATCAGGTGGTCGGCGACTGAGGCATGGCGTGGAAAGTAGTGGATGTGCAGTGGTAGTCCGTCATGCTCGGCGAGGCGCGGTTGGATGTGGGCGCCAGCCAAGACATCGTTGATCACCGCGATTCTCAGCTGCCGGTCCTCGGCTACGAACAGCGATCTCAGGCTGGACCGGAACCGGCGCAGCTGGATCACGTCGTTCTCGCTGGGCGGAGCCGCTTCGGTGACAATCCACCGCTCGACCAGCCGCACCAGGTCCTGACGTCCGCCCAGTTGTTCCTCGCCGTCCTCACCTCCATCCGAGTTCACGAGGTCGACCAGAACCTCCTGAACACGAGCGCGGTCAGATTTCACGTCACGACCATAGAACACCCGAGGCTGCGACGGTAGGCAGGTAGTTCCTCACCGAGGACGCGATCCAGGTGATCGATCTTCCACTCGATCTGAGCTCGGTCGCCCACATAGCCCATCGAAGGCTCCCAGCCCAGACGTGAGTCGGCCTCGACGCATTGGATGGCTACCACCGCCTGCTCCCGCTCGGCTCCAGCGATCTGCTCGAGCTCGGCAATCAACCGATCGGCCTGTGCCAGATCTGCAGTCACCAGCAACTCGGCCCTGGTCTGCCACCATTTCTTGACGTGGATCGTGGTCGACAGGCAGTGATCGATGTATCTGGCGAGGTTGGCCATCCGGTGGGCAGCGGCCCAGCGATGAGCCGGAGTCTTGGTGACAGCCCGGTCCATTCGGGCCATCCCTTCACGCCACTGCTGCTGCATCCTTTCCAAGCTCCTGATCTCAGCAGGCACCCGGTGGATCGGGGCGGTCGTGGGCACTGTGCCAGTGGTCTCGGGCTGATAGGGGATCTTGACGATCAGGTCGCCGAAAAGGACATCGGTCTCGGTCCGAAGTTGAGGCACAGAGAACAGCACCAGCGGATAGCTCGGACCGATCCGGAACGGGCCGTACTGGTCAGCATTGGTGGGTAGGTAGTGCGTGCTCGCCTCGCTCCAGTGCCGCCAGGCGGCCAGCACATCATCGGCTCCAGACCCGAAGTCCCTGGCCGCCAATCGCGAGAGGTACTCATCCGGGTCAGGAGCGGGCTCGTGATACATCGCCTGCGCCAGTTCGCTGATAATGCTGGGCCACAATCCGTAGTGGTGATTCTCCATCACACTGCGCAACCCCCAGTCGCGGCGAGCAGCCAAGACAGCTTCGTGGCGCTTCGCCCACTGGAACGGGATCGGCTGGTAGGGCACGGACCCGAAGTCCCATGTCAGACCGGTGCTGTTGGCCATCGCCGACAACCCCATCCCACGCTCGTGAACGACCTCGGCCTCCGAGCGAAAGTACCGCCCGGGGCCGATCTGGCTGGCGGTGTAGTCCACACACACATTCCGGATGCCGTCGTGGTCAATCGGTTCGAACATCTCGAAGGTGACCTGGACCGTGACGTCGTCGGGAAGGTTGCGCAGCAGCGACAACCTCGCTTCCTGCGGCGCCCATCCCCAGTTATAGGTCCAGAACACAACGTCCGCCTCCGGATTGTGTCGTCGACAGGCGTCCCGTACCCGTTCGACCCATAACGGGTAGTCCTCACAGGGCCACCACCCCGGGCTGGGACGTCGATCCACCCGGCCGTCGGGGGGTGGATCGGTACGCAGTCGTCCTGTGGTGCGCGGGTCCTTGCTCGGAAACTCGATCGACTCCCCCACCAGCACGATGCCCTTGGCCTGAGGACAGACCGCAAAACAGTCGCCATACACGCGGTCATAGAACTCCTGCGCATTCGGGTCATCGGGATGCGGCGCTCGCTCACCGTGGAAGTAGGCGTACAGGTAGAGGTCCAGGCCATGTCTGTCAGCGCGGTCGGCCAGCTCGCTGAAGCGTTGGTGTCGTCCCTGACCAGAACCGTGGGCGCCCCTGTTGGTCCGACCGTCGGGGGTGTGGTCCGGAGCCGAGGCGAACACAACGATCGCGTCGATGCCCTGGTGGGCGAGCTGCGCGAGGTGGGCGTCTGGGAATTCGTCGACGCCGAAGCCGGAGTGCGACATCCGCACCGCGAAGCTCGGCTCCCGCAAGATCGTTGTCTCCTGGAGGAACGGGCCACCGCGGAAGTTCAGCAGTTCCTCGAGGTGGTGGCAGGCGCGAGCCACGCCCTTCGGTCCTTCGCCGTCCAGCTCGACCCGACCCGGTGCCACCGAGATCCGATGTCGACGCTCGTCAGGTGCGTCACCACCGAGCGGGACCACCGCGAGACCAATTCGCCCAACCCCGGGGGAGGGTTCCGAGCCCTTCAGGATTCGCACACCGACGCCCATGCTGACCAGCAGGTAGTCCTGCAGGTCCTGAGCCGTGGCCATGACCAGCGGGTCGGCCTCAGCAGGCACAACGATGACCCAGGTGTCGCTGATCTCGACCTCGTCCAGTTTCCGTACAGATTCCCAGTCCCGGCGATCCGGGGTGTGAACCTCGGACAGCTCGGCTCGAAATGCGTACCGCATCTTCGCTCCGTTCTCTTTGGTGGATCAGAAAATTCCCTGTTTAGAGACTCGCCTCGCCAGTGCGTTGGCCACCAGCAGAAGAGCCAACGAGATCACGGACTTGAACAACCCGATCGCTGTGCCGTACGAGTACTGCGGCACCGCTCCGCTGAATCCAACGCGAAATGAATAGGTGTCCAGAACCTCCGACACCGACAGGTTCAACGGGTTCTGCATGAGCAGCACCTTCTCGAATCCGGTCGACAGGATCGAGCCGGTGTTGAGAACCAGCAAGGTGACCATGACCGGCAGAATGCTCGGCAGATCGATGTGCCAGATCCGGCGCAGGATGTTGGCACCGTCAACGCGAGCAGCTTCGTGGAGCTCAGGATTCACCCCTGCCAGTGCAGCGAGGTAGATGATCGCGGAGTACCCGAGCGTCTGCCAAGCCCCGGACCAGACATAGGTATGTCGGAACATGTCTGGACCGAAGAACTCGACCGGAGCGACTCCGACGACACCGAGGAACTGGTTCACGATCCCGGTGGTCGGAGAGAACATCATCACGATCATTCCGACGACCACCACGGTGGAGATGAAGTGAGGTGCATAGGTGATCAGCTGCACCCCCTTGCGGAATCGCGCGGTACGGACGGTGTTGAGCAGCAGGGCCAGCACGATGGGCAGCGGGAACAGGGCCAGCAGCTCATAACCGTTCAGGGCAAGGGTGTTGCCCATCAGCGTCCAGAACTGGTAGCTGGTAACGAAGCGGACAATGTGGTCCAGACCCACCCACGGACTCCCCACCATCCCCAAGGCTGGGGAGTAGTTGCGGAACGCGACTTGGAGTCCCCACAACGGGCCATACAAGAAGATCAGTGAGTAGGCGAAGGGCGGCAGGAAGAGAACGTAGAGCTGCCAGTGACGTCTGACCGTGCGCCAAAAGGCGGACCCGGTGCGACCACCGGTTGCCGGCCGGCGGATCGCGGGGCCGTGGATTGCGGGGCTTTGGATTGTGGGGGTCATTCGAAGGACCTCACTTGACCGCGCCGATGAGAGCACCCTTGACGAAGTGCTTCTGGACAAAGGGATAGGCGATGAGTGGTGGGATCATTGCCACGACGATCATCGCGTACTTGAGCTTGTCGAACAGCTCACGCTGGGCAACGAGCTCACCGAGGTCGGCACCGGCCAGCTGCGAGGGATCGATCTGACTCTGGGTGAGGACCTCGCGCAGCACCAGCTGCAGAGGAAAGAGATCCTGGTCGTTCAGATACAGGTAGGCGTTGAACCACGAGTTCCACTGGGTCACGCCGTAGAACAGCAGGTTCACCGCGATGATCGGCTTGCTCAGCGGGACGGCGATCCTCAGGAAGAAGGCGAACTCGTTCGCGCCGTCCACCCGAGCAGCCTCGTGAATCTCAAGGGGAACGTTCATCTGGTAGAAGGTTCGAGTGATGAGAACGTTGAACACGCTCATCGCCCCGGGCAGGATCACGGCCAGCGGCGTGTTGATCAGCCCGAGGTTGTAGACCACTAGGTAGGTCGGGATGATTCCTGCCGAGAGCAGCGCCGGGACCAGGCAGAACAGGGTGAGCATTCGCCGAAAAGGGAGCTCCTCGCGTGCCAGTACATATCCCGCCAGCATGGTGAGCACTGTCCCGAGCAGTGCGCCGCTGACGGTGTAGCCCACCGAGTTCAGAAAGCCGCGCACCAGTTGGGGAGAATCAAAGATCGCCGCGTAGGCCTCGAGATTCACACCGACGGGCCAGAGCCAGACATCCCCTCGGGTCAGTGCCTCCGGCTCGCTGAGGGAGGCGCTGAGCACGAAGGTCAGCGGGTAGATCACCATCAGGCTGAAGACGGCAAGGACAAGGTAGTTGACCCTCGAATAGGCCCGGTCGATCTTGGTGTCGCCTATTCTCGCTCCAGGTCGCGAACTGGTGATGCGCGTGGTGGTCGCCGGCCTGCTCATCGAGGCGTCGTGTCGTAGGCAGTCTGATACAGCTCGATGAAGCGCTCGATTCCCATCTTGTCGAGGGTGCTGACGTACTCGTCCCAGACTGCGTCATCGTTGATGTTGCGCCGCCCGAGCGCGAACTCGGCGATTGCCTGCTCAACATAGGGAACAATCGTCTGCTCACTCGTCGCTTGGTCAGTGGCGGCAACTTCGTCGAAGATCAAGGTGGGCAGCTGGGTCTCGCGGTCAGGACGCAGCTCCTCGTACGGCTCAGTCGCCTCCTGCAAGCGTCGCTCGAAGTGCGGCTGGTCAGGATCGCTGACGATGCCATCGCGATAGCTGCGGCTGAAGTTGTAGATGTGGAGCTGTCCCCAACCCTTGCCGACATCGGGCGGATACTTCTTGTTCCACCAGACAGCCTGTTCTCCGGTCAGGCCGACCTGGCCCTCATCAGCCCAGTCCCAGTCTGTCCCTTTCTCCCCTGCTTGGGAGTTGCACTGGGCGGTGAGCTCCAGCTGGTAATCGGCCCACTGGACCAAGAGCTCTGGATTGGTGCACTTGTTGGTGATCAGCAGAGGGATCCCGGTGATCAGGTTGTCGCTCCAGCAGGAAAGTCGGACCCCTTCTGGCCCCTCCACCGGGGGAAGTGCGACATAGCGAGCCCACGTGTCGGTCGCTGAATCAGTGATGTCAGCGAGTTCGCCTTGGTAGTAGGCCCGGCCAACGCCGATGCGCCCCTGGTTGCCCATCCGCAGGACTTCTTCGGCCGTCGCGGTGAACAACCCACTGTCAATCAAACCGTCATCGAATAGCGATCGCAAGTAGCGCAACCCCTCCCGCCACTGCGGGGTGTTGGCGACGAACGTGACCTGGCCGTCCTCCACGACCATCCAGTTCTGGTCGGGAGCCGGTGTCTGAATGAAACTGTTCATGATGTAGGTGTCAACACGGTTGTCCACACCTGCAGCCATCGGCACCATGGCGCCGGTCCCTGAGGGGTCCTTTTCCTTGAAGAGGCGTAGCAGGTCGCGGAGGTCTTCGGTGGTGGTCGGCAGACTCGCCCCGACGTCCTCGAGGTGATCCTGGTGAACCCAGGCACGTCCGGGGCTGACGCGACAGTGGTAGCAGTCGCTGATCGACTTGAACTGATAGGTTTTCCCGTCCAAGGATTTGAGGTTTCCCTTCAGGTCGGGGTCGTCCTCAAAGACCTGGCGCAGCTCTGGCGCGTAGGTGACGATCAGGTCATCCAAGGGGAGGAAGAGGCCCTGCTCGCCGTAAAGCGAGATCTGCGCCGGAGAGAACGGCACGCCAAGGAAGGCGTCCGGCAACTCACCCGCTCCGATCATGGCGTTGATCTTGGTGAGATCGGCTGCCCCGTCGGCGCCCTGGGTCAGGACGGACTGGTAGCGGATCTTCACCCCGGTGCGGGCCTCCATCCACTTGCTGAACCCGTTGGTGTTCCAGTCCCCGACAATGTTCGAGTTCTGGGGGACAACGATCGTCAGTTCGGTGGCTCCGTCACTGAAGGGCTCATAGTCCCTCGCCCGGGGTCCGACATAGTCATCGGGGTAGAACGGGGAATCACTCGCCTCCGGCCCAAGTTCCTTGACCGGGACATTCTCGATGCCCTTCGGTTCCTCGGGCGTCCCCGGATCGGAACTGCAACCGGCCAGCATTGATGTGGTGGCCACCATGCCGGCACTGGCGGTGGCCGCCAGCATGGTTCTGCGACTCAGCGTCGTCAATCGGTCAGCCATCTGTCCGTCCCCTTCGTTGGTCACTCCATTGCTTCCACACATTGCGACGTCATGAGCATAGGAAGGTTTGGCCATGACGTCAAGAGACCGGTTTGGAACCTAGATGGCAACCATCCCGAATGAGGTCAGGTGCTACACCATCGACACTCGTGCGCCACGAATCCCGGTACCGCTCTGTCCAGATCAAGACGATGACTGTGGCCCCGAGCAGCGACCGTGGACCGCACCGAGCCCCTGGGCCAGTGGTCTGGCACACTCACCGCCATGTCGAGGCGCCACACCGAGATCGAGAACCTGTCCGACTTCGACCATCGGATCGGGCTGACCCGATCGCTGCAGGGCTGGTTCCTCCAGTCGGTCGATCTGACCGGGCGCTCCGGGCCGCTGATCGACCGCGACGTCACCGGAGCGGTCTTCCTGGGCTGTCGGTTCGCCGAGGGAGTGGAGAACCTGCTGCGCCTGCGCGGCGCCCTGATCTTTCCCGCGCTCCCCCATGTCCCGTTCGATCCCTATCGCGCCACGCTCTACGACGCCGACGAGCTGTACGGGCCCGGGCCCTACTCCAGTGGGCCGGATGCGGCGGTGTACGCGTGGTCACAGCACTGGCAGCGAGAGCACGACCTCCAGGGCGATCTGGCGATCACGCTGCATGACCACGCCATCACCGAGGCACTCGACGACATGATCGGTCCAGCCGTGCTTCCGTCGACCCGACTGGTCGGAGTGATGGGCGGGCACGCCCTGCGCCGGGGCGAGCCGGGCTACCGTCAGGCCTGTGACCTCGGCGCCCGGCTCACCGAGGCTGGTCGCATCGTGCTCACCGGGGGCGGGCCAGGCGCGATGGAGGCCGCCAATCTCGGCGCCTACCTCAGCGGACACGGAGCGCACGTCTGCGCCGAAGCGATCGAGGTACTGGCTGCGCGCCCTGACTTCCATGACGATCTGGACGGCTGGGCGGCCGCGGCGATGCAGGTGCGGCATCGGTGGCCGGCGGAGTCGGCCGGTCGCAGTGTCGGCATCCCCACCTGGTTCTACGGGCACGAGCCGCCGAATGCCTTCGCCACCTGGATCGCGAAGTACTTCACCAATGCGTTGCGGGAGGACACCCTGCTGGCCCGGTGCCGCGGCGGGATCGTCTATCTGCCCGGCGCTGCAGGGACGGTCCAGGAGGTGTTCCAGGCGGTCACCGAGAACTACTACGCCGCCCACGACGACAATGTCGCCCCGATGGTGCTGGTCGATCGTCGGCAGTGGACCGAGAAGCTGCCGGTGTGGCCGCTGCTGCAGGCGTTGGGCGCGGGCCGGGTCATGGGTGAGAAGATCCATCTGGTCGACACGATCGACGAAGCGGTCGAGATCGTCACCAGCTGATTCACACCGGTCGTCCCATCACGTCGATCAAGCGCAGGTCAGACCGCGTGAGGATCGACCGTACGGAGGGCGAGCCGCTCCGCCCGTTCTCGAGATCGGGTCGCCAACGCTCCCAGAGCGAGGGCCGAGCCGTCGGCAAGCAGCAGGGTCGGTACGTAGCGGTGGTCCGGCAGGTCCGCGTCAAGATCGGTCAAAGCCATCAGCACGGTGAGGAAACCAACGCTCACCAGCTTGGGGGACTTCTGCACCGTACATCCCACGATCAGTTCACTGGGCACCTCGCGGCGGCTCGGGAACCCTTGGGTCACCACACCGCCGGGCCCGACCTGGATCGACCAACAGGCCCGCCGTAGCGAGCGAATCCCCCAACCGCCGAAGAACAGCACCACCATCCCCCAGCCCGCCATGGCAGGCGGCTCGTCGGCACCGACGCCCATCACCAGCGATGACACGGCAACCAGCACCACGACAATCCCCAGCACAGCCTGGCAGCGACGCCCACCCGTGTTCGAGACCGTACGGTTCGGCTGCGGACTCCATGGACGTAGATCGGGCACCGCGCGCCAGTCGCCGTGCGGCACGCCAGCCTGCAGACCGTGCCACCACTGCAGATCGTCGACACAGCGGCCATGGGTCTCCGGTCGTGGCCAGGTCAGTGCTGTGCCATCAGGGCGGTGGACCATGATGCGGTCGCCCTGACGGCGTTCCACCGGCGCCGGCTGTCGGGTGGTGGCTCGGACCTGCGCCCAGCCCAGACGTGCCGTGCCGAACGGGACCGGCCATTGCAGCCCGGTTGCGGTGACCGCCCAGAACCTGCGCGAGAGCAGCTCGGCGCCCACGGTCATCACCACCCCGACACCAAGGACCACCAGCCCGTTCCAGTCGCTGCTGGCAACAAGACCGACCCAGCCGAACACCACGATCACCAGGCCAATGGCACCGAGCAGACCGGTCCAGACACAACGCCCCAGATGACGATGCCAGCGCAGCATCAGCGGACGGGGACGCATCACGACGGCAGAGCGGCCGCGGCAAGCTCTTCCTCGGTCGCCGCCAGCTGACCGCAGGCCCCCTCGATCTCACGACCACGGGTGTCGCGGACCGTGACCGGCACCCCGTGGGCCTCCAGCCTCCGTACGAACTCGGCCTCATCCTCACGGCGCGACGCGGTCCAGATCGAGCCCGGCGTCGGGTTGAGCGGGATCAGGTTGACGTGCACCCAACCCCAGTCGCCGCGCTTCTTCAGCTTGGTGGCGAGTAGATCGGCCCGGAACGCGTGATCGTTGATGTCCTTGATCAGGGCGTACTCGATCGAGACCCGCCGCTTGGTGACCTTGGCGTACTCCCACGCCGCGTCGATCGCCTCGTCGACCTTGAACCGGGTGTTGATCGGCACCAGCTCGTCGCGCAGTTCGTCGTCGGGGGCGTGCAGCGACAGGGCCAGAGTGACCGGGATGGCTTCCTCGGTGAGCTTCTTGATGGCCGGCACCAGGCCGACCGTGGACACCGTGATGCCGCGAGCACTCATCCCGAAACCATCGGGCGCAGGCGCGACCATCGCCCGTACGGCACCGATCACGGCCTTGTAGTTGGCCAGCGGCTCGCCCATGCCCATGAAGACCACATTGTTGATCCGGCGATCGTCGGCCGCCCGGCGTCGCATCCCGTCAGCGACCTGGCACAAGATCTCGGCAGTGCTCATGTTGCGCTGCAGACCACCCTGACCGGTCGCACAGAACGGGCAGGCCATACCGCAACCGGCCTGCGAGGAGACACACATGGTGCTCCGGTTCGGGTAGGTCATCAACACGCTCTCGACCAACGCCCCATCATGGAGCTTCCACAGGGTCTTGACGGTGTCACCGTCGTCGCAGTCGAGGTCGCGGACCCGATTCAGCAGCGGCGGGAAGAACTGCTCACCGAGCTCGTCGCGCAGCGCGGCCGGCAGATCGGTCCAGCGCTGGGGGTCGTGCTCATGCCGTACGAAGAACTGGGTGGACAGCTGCTTGGCCCGGAACCTCGGCAGACCCGCCCGGTTGATCGCATCGATCCGGCCATCGGCGTCGAGGTCGGCCCAATGGGTCGGCGGCTTGCCCCGGCGCGGGGCTTCGAAGACCAACGGGAGCTGCTTGCCCGGTTCGACGAGCGGGGGACGTTCAGTCATTCTCAGCCTCCGGGGATGAGCAGGTACATGACCAGCCAAGCGGCTGGTGCGGCGAGCAACAGAGAGTCGATCCGGTCCATCACACCACCGTGGCCGGGGATGAACGAGCTCATGTCCTTGATCCCGACATCCCGTTTGACCAAGGACTCGATCAGGTCGCCGCAGGTGCCGACCGCGACCATCACCAGACCCAGGACGATCCCGATCCAGAACTGGACGTCCAGCACCAGGACACACAGCACAGTGGCCATCGCGACGGAGAACACGATCGAGCCGATGAACCCTTCCCACGACTTCTTCGGGCTGATCACCGGCGCCATCGGATGCCGGCCGAACAACACCCCGGCCACATAGCCACCGATGTCGGAAAAGACAACCGCAGCGATGAACACCACAACCCGGCCCACGCCCTGGTCACCGGCCAACATCAGCGGCACGAAGGAGCCGAGCAGGCCGATGTAGCAGATGATGAACAGACTGCCGCTGGCATCACGGACGAACCCGTCCGGGCCCGACCGCATCCGCCACACCAACGAGGCAATCACGGTCAGCGCCAACACGACCACCATCACCGTACTGGCTGGCATCACCCGGTCGGGGTGCAGCGCCGCCCAATAGGAGGCGCAGACCATCACCGCGGTGCCGACACAGATGGGGAGCACGGCGGTACCGATCCCCAACCGACCCAACGCCTGGTGGAGTTCGACCGCGCCCAGGCAGAGCCCGACTGCGACCAGGACGACGAAGCCCCAGTGCAGGAAGGTGAGGGTGAGCACGACAACCGCACCGAGGCCGACTCCGACGCCGATCGCAGCGGGCAGGTCTCGACCAGCACGTCCGTACGAGGGAGCCTCAGCCGTCGACGACACCCCCGAACCGTCCGGTTCGGGTGAGTCGGTGGGTGTGGACTCAGTCATTCAGACCTCGAGGAGCTCGGCTTCCTTGCCCTTGAGGACCTCATCGATCTGGTCGGTGTACTTGCGGGTCACCGTGTCGAGGTTCTTCTCAGCGCGTGCGCCTTCGTCCTCGCCGATCTCGGAGTCCTTGACCAGCTTGTCGATCGCGTCCTTGGCGTGGCGACGGGCGTTGCGGATGGAGATCTTGGCGTCCTCGGCCTTGGTGCGCGCCAGCTTGATGTACTCCTTGCGCCGGTCCTCGGTCAGCTCCGGCAGCACGACCCGCACCAGATTGCCGTCATTGGCCGGGTTGACACCGAGGTCGGAGTCACGGACGGCCTTCTCGATGGCATTGATCGAGCCCTTGTCGAAGGGGGTGATGATGACCATGCGGGCCTCGGGGACCTGGACAGTCGCCAGCTGCATGATCGGGGTCTGGGCACCGTAGTACTCGGCGGTGATCTTGGCGAACATGGCCGGGTGGGCCCGGCCGGTGCGGATCGCCGCGAACTCCTCCTTGGCGTAGTCGACGGCGTCGACCATCTTCAGTTCGGCCTCGTCCATGATGTCGGAGATCACAATTGTCCCTTCCTGGGTGAGTTCGGTGTGGCTCGTTGGCGGGGAGTCGGTCAGGGCACGGTGGTGCCGAGCTTCTCACCCGACATGACGCGCGCGATGTTGGCGTGGTCGTCGAGGTTGAAGAAGACCAGCTTGAGGTTGTTGTCGCGAGCAAGGCTGACCGCCGTCGCATCGGCGATCTTGAGGTCACGCGACAAGTACTCGTCATAGCTGAGGTGGTCGAACAGGACCGCATCGGGATGCTTGTTGGGGTCCTTGTCGAACACACCGTCAGCACCCTGTTTGGCGATCAACAGCACCTCTGCACCGATCTCGAGCGCACGCTGGGCGGCCACGGTGTCGGTGGAGAAGTACGGCATGCCCGAACCGGCACCGAAGATGACGACCCGCCCCTTCTCGAGGTGCCGCTCGGCGCGCCGGGGAATGTAGGACTCGGCCACCTGGCCCATGGTGATGGCGGTCTGCACCCGGGTGTCGACACCGGCCTTTTCGAGGAAGTCCTGCAGGGCCAGACAGTTCATCACCGTGCCGAGCATGCCCATGTAGTCGGCGCGGTCCCGTTCCATGCCGCGCTGCTGCAGTTCGGCACCGCGGAAGAAGTTGCCCCCACCCACCACGATCGCGACCTGGACCCCGGCCTTGGCGACCGTGGCGATCTGGGTGGCGATGCTGGCGACCACGTCCGGGTCGACGCCGATGCTGCCGCCACCGAAGGCCTCACCGGACAGTTTCAACAGGACTCGGCGGTAGGCGGGCATGGCAGCTCCTCGGTCTGGCGGCGGGCGTCTCGCCAACTCTACCGGTCGTTCCCCGATCCGGCGCACCGACGTACGGTCAGCAGGTGCACACCACTCCCCAAACCCTGGCTCGAGCCGCGATGGAAACCGTCATGGGGCCCTTCCGGCTGAGCAGCGACCGGCAGCCACCCCCGTACGAGATCGTGTCGTCGACGACCGTGACCCAGAAGGCCGGCGACCATGTCCGGGCCGAGATCCGATATCAGGCAGTCGACGGGACCTGGGTCCCGGCTTTCCTGCTCACCCCGACTGCTCCCCCGCCCGCCGAGGGCCGGCCGGTGGCGCTGGCCCTGCACGGCACCCAGCTCGAGCTCGGTGCCGGCATCGTGGTCGGGCTGGGCGGCAAGCCACTCAGCGACTACGGCCTGCGCTTGGTGGCCGCCGGGTTCGGTGTGCTGGCTCCGCACTATCCGACCATGGCCGGATACGACGTCGACTTCACCGGACTCGGCTGGCGCAGCGGCACGATGAAGGCCGTCTGCGACAACGTCACCGGACTGGATCTGGTCTGTTCCCTGCCCGGGATGAGCTCTCGGGTCGTGGCCCTGGGGAACTCCTTGGGCGGACACAACTCGTTGTTCACCGCATCCTTCGATCCCCGGATCACCGCGGTGGTGTCGAGTTGCGGCTTCGATTCGTTTCGCGACTACCAGGGCGGTGACCTGGCCGGTTGGCTGCAGGGGCGCTACATGCCGCACCTGGCCGACCAGGATCCGCCAGCCTTCGACTTCGACGATGTGCTGACCGCCGTCGCCGATCGGCAGCTTTTCGTCTCCGCACCGCTGCATGACGACAACTTCGTCGCGGCCAGCGTCGACCGTCTGGTGGAGGCAACCCGTCCCGTACGCGACGAGGCCGGAGGCCACCTGGAGCTGCGCCACCCCGACTGTGGCCACCAGTTCCCCGCCGATGTGCAGGACGAGGCCATCGCGTTCGCCCAGAAAGCACTGCACGCCTGAGAACGACGTACGGGTACCTGAGAACGACGTACGGGTACCTGAGAACGACGTACGGGCGCCGCGCTGGTGCGCGACGCCCGTACGGGTGAGCTGTGAGTCAGCTCGCAGCTTCGAAACGAACGAAGCGAGTGACCTTCACGCCGGCAGCCTCGAGCTGCTTGCCGACCGTGGTCTTGTTGTCGGTGACCGACGGCTGGTCCAGGAGGCAGACGTCCTTGAAGAAGCCGTTGAGGCGGCCCTCGACGATCTTCGGCAGAGCTGCTTCCGGCTTGCCCTCCTCCTTGGCAGTGGCCTCGGCGATCCGACGCTCGTTGGCGACGGTCTCCTCCGGGACCTCGTCGCGGTTGAGGAACTGCGGCCGCATGGCGGCGACCTGCATGGCGGCAGCCTTGGCGGCTGCCTCGTCCTCGCCCTCGAACTCGACGAGCACACCGACCTGCGGCGGCAGGTCGGAGGCGCGGCGGTGGAGGTAGACAGTCGTCCGGCCGTCGAACCAGGCGGCGTTGGAGACCTCGATCTTCTCACCGATCTTGACCGCGAGTGCGCCCACCGCGTCACCCACGGTGCCGTCGTCCAGCCCAGCGGCGTTGACCGAAGCCACGTCACCGGCCTTGGCGGCATCAGCAGCAGCCACGATCCGATCAGCCAGGGCGATGAACTCCTCGTTCTTGGCAACGAAGTCGGTCTCGGCACCCAGCTGGATCAGTGCGCCACCGGCGGAGGCGACCAGACCATTGCTGGCCTCACGCTCGGCGCCACGCTTGGCGGCCTTGGCCTGACCGGAGACCCGCAGGATCTCCACGGCCTTCTCCACGTCGCCATCGGCCTCGGTGAGAGCCTTCTTGGCATCCATCATGCCCGCGCCGGTCATGTCGCGGAGCTTCTTCACATCTGCAGCGGTGATCGCCATGTGCAGAGTCCTCTCAGGTTGTCGGTGTCGGCTGGTCAGTTGGCTGCGTCAGCGGCAGGAGCGTCGACGGCAGGCGCCTCAGCAGCAGGCTCGGCCGACGCAGCATCAGCAGCAGGCTCGGCCGGAGCAGCGGGCTTGGCCGGAGCTGCAGGCTTGGCCGGAGCAGCGGGCTTGGCAGCCTCAGCCGGAGCGTCGGCAGCAGGTGCCTCAGCAGCGGGAGCCTTGTCGCCGGCCAGGAGCTCGCGCTCCCAGTCGGGCAACGGCTCAGCGGCCTGGTCGGACTGACCGCCGGAACGGACCAACAGGCCATCGGCCACGGCGTCGGCGATCACGCGGGTCAGCAGGGCGACCGAACGGATCGCGTCGTCGTTGCCCGGGATGGCGAAGTCGACTTCGTCGGGGTCACAGTTGGTGTCGAGGATGCCGATGATCGGGATCCGGAGCTTGCGGGCCTCGTCGACGGCGAGGTGTTCCTTCTTGGTGTCGACGATCCACACTGCAGCGGGCACGCGACCCATGTCGCGGATACCACCGAGCGCCTTCTCCAGCTTGTCCTTCTCCCGGCGCAGACCGAGGAGCTCCTTCTTGGTGCGACCGGAACCCGCCACGTCATCGAAATCGACGACCTCGAGCTCCTTCAGGCGCTGGGTCCGCTTGGAGATGGTGTTGAAGTTGGTCAGCATGCCGCCGAGCCAACGGTGGTTCACGTAGGGCATCCCCACGCGCAGAGCCTGCTCGGCGATGGCCTCCTGGGCCTGCTTCTTGGTGCCCACGAAGAGCACCTGGCCACCACGGGCGACGGTGTCCTTGATGAACGCGTAGGCGCGGTCGATGTAGGACAGCGACTGCTGCAGGTCGATGATGTAGATGCCGTTGCGCTCGGTGAAGATGAATCGCTTCATCTTCGGGTTCCAGCGACGGGTCTGGTGTCCGAAGTGGACGCCGCTCTCGAGGAGCTGGCGGGTGGTGACGACGGCCATGGCCGTATCCTCCTTGTTCGGCGCGCATGCTCGCGCCTCACGGTTCTTTCCGGTGACGAACTCTTCGTCACCGCCTGATGATGGACACCCCGGATTCCCTCGCGGGACCGTGACCGGGATTGTGGTTGCCACCATGCGAAGTCAGCAGGATCTGGGCACACCGGACGGTGAGCAGAAACTACTGCTGGCCGTATCCTAACGGCCGTCGCGGCAGGCAACCAACTTGACCGTTGTCCACAGGCCGGAACGAGGCCGAAGCGTTGTCCACAGATCTGACCGCGGCTCTGGCGCGGGTCCGCCTGATCGTCAAGGCTCGATCCATGAAGCGCATCCTCGTCGTGGCCCTGCTGGTGCTCGCTCAGGTCGTGCTGGTCGCACCCACGGCCCGGGCCGGACCTGCCCTACCGAGCCCGACGAGTTGGCCACTGCCCGGCGCGCCGCTGGTGCTGCGGGGGTTCGAGCCTCCCGAAGAGGCCTGGGGATCGGGCAACCGCGGCCTTGACCTGGCCGCAACTGCCGGTTCGTCGGTCCATGCAGTCGCGACGGGGACGGTCACCTTCGCCGGCCAGGTCGGCGGCCGTCCGGTCGTGGTGGTCACCCATGGCGCGGTGCGGACCACCTATGTTCCGGTACGACCAGAGGTCGCGGTCGGTGACCGGGTCCGGCCCGGGGACCGGCTGGGCGTGCTCGAGGGCAGCCACTGCGCCGACCAGCCGTGCCTGCACCTGGGACTGCTCGCCGGGGACACCTACCTGGATCCGATGGAACTGTTCACCACCGACGACAGCCGTACGCCCCGGATCGGCGACGGACCGGTCCGGTTGATGCCGGGCAGTGTTGCCGAGCAGTTGCGGGAGCGGATCCGGTCGAGGACCGGCGGACACGGCTTCCTGCTGCCGGTGGACGGACCGATCACCTCGCGGTACGGGATGCGGACCCATCCGGTGACCGGTGAGGTCAAACTGCATGACGGCACGGACTTCGCCGCACCCTGCGGGACGGCAGTGGCTGCTCCCGCCGATGGGGTGGTGACGGCCGTCGAGTACGACTTCGCGCTCGGACAGCGCATCGTGATCGACCACGGTCACGTCGACGGCTCCCACATCCAGACCGCTCTCAACCACCTGTCGTCCCAGAACGTGACCCGCGGCCAACGGGTCACCGCCGGGCAGCGGGTCGGCGCAGTCGGCTCCACGGGCTACTCCACCGGATGCCATCTGCATCTGATGGTCTGGCAGGACGGGTGGCTGATCGATCCCCTCGACTGGTTCTGATCAGGCCCAGTTCTGTTCAGGCTCGGGGGTGTGCTTGGCGGAACGCTGCCCGGAGGCGTTCGGAAGTGACTTGGGTGTAGATCTGGGTGGTGGCCAGTGACGAATGCCCCAGGATCTCCTGGACGGCCCGCAGGTCCGCACCGCCTTCGAGCAGATGGGTCGCCATCGCGTGACGCAGGCCGTGCGGCGCCACATCCGGTGTCCCGGTGCTGGCCGCGCGGCGGTGCACGATCCGCCGCACAACACGGGGATCGATCCGGCCACCGCGCTCCCCCACGAAGACCGCCGGGCCCGACTCACCTGTTGCCAACCGGCCCCGCAGCCCGAGCCAGGCCGACAGTGCACTGCGGGCCGGCCCGCCCATCGGGACGGTCCGTTCCTTGTTGCCCTTGCCCAGGACACGGATCGTGCCGTGGCTGTCGTCGACCGCCGACAGGTCGAGTCCGCACAGCTCGGAGACCCTCATGCCGGTGGCGTAGAGAAGTTCCAGCATCGCCCAGTCCCGCACGGCCACCGGGTCTTCGGGGTCAATGGGCTCGTCCAACATCTGTTTCACCGCTGTTGCGGTCGGGGCATGAGGCAATCGGCGACCGGTCTTGGGCGCCTTGAGGCTGGCCGCCGGGTCCCGATCGGCCCGCCCGGTGCGATGCAGCCAGGCGAAGAACACCCGTACCGCTGACACCCGTCGCTGGACCGAGGTGCGTTCCTGACCGCGGGTGGTCTGGTTGGCCAACCAGCT
>CAMDZW010000011.1 GCA_945911015.1 uncultured Propionibacteriaceae bacterium | reverse complement strand
CGTTGACCGCGGCCCGCACCTTTTCGCGGGCGGGGGTCCACCGGTTGCTCTGTCCGAACGGGGTGAGCGTCGATGCGACGATGCAGATGCCGCGGTCGTGTGCGCGTTGGATCAGCGCGCGGTAGGCCTTGATGAGGTGTGCCGGCTTGGTGGCCTCGTCGAAGAGGATGTCGTTGATCCCGGCCAGGATCACCACGGTGCCGACTCCGGGCTGATCCAGCACGTCGCGGTCGAAACGGCGCAGCATCGACTCACCGGTCCCGTTGGCGAGCACCTTGTTGGCCGAGATCCCCTTGTTCAGGATCGCGTACTGCTGCCCGTACGGGGTGGTTGCGATCCGTTCGGCGAACTGGTCGGGCCACCGCTGGTTCTCTCCGGGTGTCGATGAGTGCCCGTCGGTGATCGAGTCACCAAGGAAGACGACCGTGGACATGCCGTCCTGCGCTTCAACGAGCACTGCCTCGACCCAGTGCCAGTTCGCAACGGTGGTGGTGAAGGCAGCGCCGTTCTGATTGTCCGTGGCATCTCCGGGATCGGACAGGTACGAGGTCTGCATCGCCAACCGGTGCCCGGTGACCACACCGGGGTCGTTGACCACGTGGACACTGATGGCCAGGGTCGCATCGGCCGGCAGCTCCCAGTCGAGCGGATCGCTCAGCACCTTCTGTCCGGCCGGGATCGTCACCGAGGTCCGGTCGTTGAAGCTCAGCCGATGGCTGCTGCCGGGCACCACCGCAGCTCCGGCGGCGGCCAGCGCCACACGCACCGCATCGAAGGTCACCGGGCGGGACCCGTACGCATTGGACAGCGAGATCCGGACTCCGGACCCACCGACGCTGGTGTGCACCAGGTTGCGGATCGTACGACCGGCCACGGCCGGCGGATCAGCGATCGTGAACTGAGCCGCTCCCCAGGTCACGACCAGGCGCGGCGGATCGGCAGCCACTGCCTCCTGGACCGGGCCCTTCGCCAGCGTGGACGCGCCGGCCGCGGCGAGCAGCAGACCTAGTACCACCCCCACCACGACGATCATGCGCGCGCGCAGACGGCGCAGCATGGGGGCCGGAGGTGGTGTGGTCACGGCGGGAAGCTACGTCGCTCTCGAGTCACGGGTCAACCAGTTCTGCCTCCACACGCCACGCTGTGTCCCGACCGTGATCTTCGCCCGCTCCACACCGCGGGGCGACGCGGTGTGTGGGCAGTGCGTGAATGGCTTGGCCAGATCGGGTTGGATGGTCGGTGATGAGCAACTGGACGGGGGTGACCCGAGCGTACGAACGGTCGTTCGCGACGCTGTGCGCGGGCACGATCGAACCGATCCTGATCGACACAGCAGGGGATCGTGTGTTGGATGTCGGCTGTGGCACGGGGGAGCTGGCGGCGCGCGCTGGCCGAGCCGCTCGTACGGTGACCGCCGTGGATGCCGACCCAGACATGGCCACGACGGCCAGGAAACGGGTCCGCGACGTCGTCGTGGCTGCACTCCCGGTCTTGCCCTTCGTCAGTCACAGCTTCGACACCGTTGTGGCGAACTTCGTGGTCAACCACGTCCCCGACCCGAGCGCTGCGGTCATCGAGCTGGCCCGATTGGTGGGACGACACGGAAGGGTTGCGATGACCATCTGGCCAGCCGGTGGTGCTGGATGGGCGCCGGTGGTGGGTGAGGTGCTGACGACGGCCGGTGCCGTGCCGCTGCCGAACCAACGCCTGGCGCCGGAGCTGGACTTCGAGCGGACACCCGAGGGGCTCGCCGAGCTGGCGGCGACGGCAGGGCTGCAGCCTCGGATCGTGAAAGAACTGGAGTGGGAATGGGTGATTGCCGCCGATGATCTGTGGGCTGGCATCGCCGGTGGAGTGGCCACGCCGGGACAGACTTACCTCACGCAGACGAAGCAGGTTCGTACCGCAATCGCCGACGGCTTCACGCGCCGCGCCGCTGCACTGGCCGACGGGAACGGGCTGCTCAGATTCGCGAATCGGGCGGCGTACGTGCTCGCCGATGCCTGAGAATCGGCGCCAACACAAGGCAGTCGAGAGTTGAGTCGATGAGACTCAACTTGGGTTTGCGTCCGGAGGGACTCAGTGGCATAGTTGAGCCCGGCCGGCTCAGGTGCAAACCTTGAGCGGCCTTGACTCAAGACGTGAACCAACCGGTGGGTCGTAGGATCCACATCTGATCTGGAGGAACACTCATGGCTCGTGCAGTAGGTATCGACCTCGGTACGACCAACTCGGTCGTCGCAGTGCTCGAAGGTGGAGAACCCACCGTCATCTCCAACGCTGAGGGCGCCCGCACGACGCCGTCAGTGGTGGCCTTCGCCAAGGGCGGAGAGGTGCTCGTCGGTGAGGTTGCCAAGCGGCAGGCCGTCACCAACGTCGATCGCACCATCCGCTCGGTCAAGCGTCACATGGGTACCGACTGGAAGGTCGACCTCGACGGCAAGGACTACCGTCCGCAGCAGATCTCGGCCTTCGTGCTGCAGAAGCTCAAGCGTGACGCCGAGTCCTACCTCGGCGAAGACGTCACCAACGCCGTCATCACCGTCCCGGCCTACTTCTCCGACGCCGAGCGTCAGGCCACCAAGGAAGCCGGCGAGATCGCTGGCCTGACCGTCGACCGGATCATCAACGAGCCGACCGCTGCCGCCCTCGCGTACGGACTGGACAAGTCCGAGGAGGACCAGACCATCCTCGTCTTCGACCTCGGTGGTGGCACCTTCGACGTGTCGCTGCTCGAGATCGGTGACGGCGTCTTCGAGGTCAAGGCCACCAAGGGCGACAACCGTCTCGGCGGCGACGACTGGGACGAGCGCATCGTTGACTGGCTGGTCAAGCAGTTCAAGAACAAGAATGGCGTTGATCTGAGCCAGGACAAGATCGCTCGTCAGCGACTGCAGGAGGCCGCCGAGAAGGCGAAGATCGAGCTGTCGAGCGCCAGCGAGTCCTCGATCAACCTGCCCTACATCACCTTGGGCGAGTCCGGCCCGCTGCACCTCGAGGAGACCCTCACCCGGTCTGAGTTCCAGCGACTCACCTCGGACCTGCTCGACCGGTGCCGGGTGCCGTTCAACGCGGTGATCTCTGATGCCAAGGTCTCGGTTCGCGACATCGACCACGTCATCCTGGTCGGTGGTTCGACCCGGATGCCGGCCGTCTCCGATCTGGTCAAGGAGCTCACCGGCGGCAAGGAGCCCCACAAGGGTGTCAACCCTGACGAGGTCGTGGCGCTGGGTGCTTCGCTCCAGGCCGGTGTGCTGAAGGGCGAGGTGAAGGATGTCCTGCTGCTCGACGTCACTCCGCTGAGCCTGGGCATCGAGACCAAGGGTGGCGTGATGACCAAGATCATCGAACGCAACACCACGATTCCGACCCGTCGTTCCGAGGTCTTCACCACTGCTGAGGACAACCAGCCTTCGGTGATGATCCAGGTCTACCAGGGTGAGCGTGACTTCGCCCGCGACAACAAGTCGCTCGGCAACTTCGAACTCACCGGACTGCCGCCGGCACCACGGGGCGTGCCTCAGGTCGAGGTTGCCTTCGACATCGACGCCAACGGCATCGTCCACGTCCATGCCAAGGACATGGCCACCGGCAAGGAGCAGTCGATGACCGTCACCGGTGGATCCGCCCTCAACAAGGACGAGATCGACCAGATGATGGCCGATGCCGAGGCTCACGCCGAGGAGGACAGGCTGCGTCGCGAAGCGGTTGAGACCCGTAACGAGGCCGAGTCGCTGGTGTTCCGCACCGAGAAACTGCTCAGCGAGAACGAGGACAAGATCACCGATGACGTCAAGACGCCGGTGACCGAGTCCCTCGACGAGTTGAAGGAAGCCCTCGAAGGTGACGATGACGAGCGGGTCAAGACCGCGGTCGAGAAGCTGAACGAGGCTGCGGCTGCGCTGGGTCAGGCCATGTATGCCGCCGCTCAGGCCGAGCAGGCCAGCGCTGCGGAGTCCGGTGAGGACGCTTCCGAGGCCAACGCCGACGACGATGTCGTTGACGCCGAGATCGTCGACGACGAGAAGCCGGGTGAGGAGAAGTGACCCAGCCCTCTCCGGCTGACGGCCACCCCAACCCCGACGAGCGGGATGAGGAGCGGGCGGGACCGACCGTGCGCGATCGACGTCGCATCGACCCGGAGACCTTCGAGCTGCGGGATCCGCAGGACACTGCGGCCGCCGAGGAGGTCTCCGGGGAGGCCGACGCCTCCGATGACACCTCAGCCGAGGCCGAAGCCGATCCGCGCCAGGCCGAGATCGACGATCTCACTCGGCAGGTGGCCGAACGCACCAATGACCTGCAACGGCTCCAGGCCGAGTACGTCAACTACAAGCGGCGCGTGGACCGGGACCGAGAAGCTGCTCGCGGCATCACCATCTCCACGGTGATGAGCGAACTGCTGCCGATCCTGGACAACATCACCGCTGCGCGTGACCACGGCGAGCTCACTGGCGGGTTCAAGGCGGTGGCCGAGGACGTGGAGAAGTTGGCCGCCAAGCACGATGTTGCCGCTTTCGGCGAGGTCGGCGACGCGTTCGATCCGCACCAGCACGAAGCACTGATGCAGGTCTCCGACCCCGGGGATGCGCATCCGGTCTGTGTCCAGATCTTCCAGGTGGGCTACCGCCAGGGGGACAAGGTCCTGCGTCCGGCACGGGTGGCCACCGGTGCACCGGTGGATCAGGCTCAGACCGATGACGATTCAGCAGATTCTGCTGACTGACCGACCAGGTAACGAAGGGAGGCACTCATGAGCACCAAGGACTGGCTCGAGAAGGACTACTACAAGGTGCTGGGTGTCTCCAAGGAGGCCACGGCCGAGGAGATCAAGAAGGCCTACCGCAAGCTGGCCAGGGACAATCACCCTGACCAGAACCCCGGCAATGTCGAGGCAGAGAAGCGGTTCAAGGAGATCTCCGAGGCCAACTCCGTCCTCGGTGACCCCGCGAAACGGAAGCAGTACGACGAGGAGCGCAGCTTCTTCGGCGGCGGATTCCGCTTCCCTCGCGGGGGAGCCGGGGGAGGCCCCACCGTGGACGATCTCTTCCGGCGCGGTGGCGGCGAGGGCCCGAGCGACATCTTCGGCGGCCTGTTCGGGGGTGGTCGCCGCACCTCCAGCCGTGGCCCACGCCGCGGCGCTGACGCCGAGGGCGATGTCACCATCTCCTTCTCCGACTCGGTCGACGGTGTCACCGTCCCGCTCCAGCTGATCTCCGATGAAGCCTGTGCAACGTGCCGAGGCACCGGCGCTGAGCCGGGGACCACTCCGACTGTCTGCCCCAACTGTGAGGGCAGCGGCATGCAGACCTCCACCTCGGGTGGGGTCTTCGCTGTCACCGAGCCCTGCCACACCTGCCGCGGCCGCGGCATGACTGTCGAACATCCGTGCCGTACCTGTCAGGGCAGCGGCCGGGGCGAATCGACCAAGCAGATCAACGTGCGGATCCCCGCCGGCGTCAGTGACGGCACCCGGATCCGCCTGGCCGGTCGTGGTGGGGCAGGCGAGCTCAACGGGCCGGCCGGGGACCTCTTCGTGACCGTCCACGTCACGCCGCACTCTCTCTTCGGGCGCAAGGGGAACAACCTCACCGTCACCGTCCCGATCACCTTCACCGAGGCGGCGCTCGGCGCCGAGATCGACGTGCCCACCCTTGACGGTGATCCCGTACGGGTGAAGGTCGCGCCGGGCACCCCCAACGGTCGCACTTTGCGGGTGCGGGGCCGTGGGGTGGGCAAGGTCGATGGCAGTCGAGGCGACCTCCACGTCACCGTTGAGGTCGTCGTGCCCAGCGAGCTCACCGAACAGGCCCGCAACGCGCTGGCCTCCTATGCCGAGGTCTCCGGTGAGCCGGATCCTCGTGCACAACTGTTCAACCGGGCAAGGTGACCGGAGATGACCGAGCACCTTCCTGACCGGATGGATCCCGACGCTGCGGTCTTCGTCATTTCGGTCGCTGCCCAGCTCTCGGGGATGCATCCGCAGACCCTGCGGACCTATGACCGGCTCGGCATCGTCACCGCGCGTCGCAGCCGCGGTCGTGGCCGTCGTTATTCGCCCCGCGATGTCCAGCGATTGCGTCTGGTCCAGCATCTCAGCCAGACCGAGGGCATCAATCTCGAAGGCATCCGTCGGATCCTCGCCATGGAGGATGAGCTGGACCGGCTCCGCTCCCAGGTGGACGAACTCACCGACCTGCTCGCGATCGCCCGATCGCAGCCCGGGGCGCGCACGTTCACCGCCGACCAGGCCGGCTCGGTGCATCTGGGGCGACACTGGTCACGTACCTCGCCCCGCGCCCTGCCCCCTGCCTGAGATCAGCCGCGCAACGGATCGCTGAGCCGCCCGAGGTGGCCTCATCACTCTTACGAGGACCCTGCCCGCCCCACAGTCATAGTCCAACGGCACGTGGTCGGCGTAACCCACTCGCCCCTGGTGGAACGGTCGTTGTCCGGTCATCAGCGAAGCTCGGGCCGCCACACAGCTCGGTGTCGCCGAGTGGGCGCGGGAGAACCGGACCCCACGGGTCGCGATCCGGTCCAGGAATGGTGTCCGCACCACTGGGCGTCCGTCGATGCCGAGGCAGTCGCCGCGCGACTGGTCGACAGTGATCAGGACGACCTGGGGGCCGAGTAGGCAGCTGCGCCGATCATGCCCGGGTCGGCGAGGACTCATCGAAGCAGGCCGGCATCCCGTACGGCCATGGCGGCACCGACCCGGTTGTCCTGACCGAGTTTGTCGAAGACCCGGGTGAGATTGGCCTTGACCGTGGCCAGACTCAGGTGGAGTTGGCCGCTGATTTGGGCATTGGTCAGACCTTGGGCCATCAACACCGCAATCTCACGTTCGCGCGGCGTGAGCTCGGCCGCCCGGTCAACCGCTCCACGATCGACGGGAGTGCGTCGGGTGGCAGCCTCGATGAGCGTGCTGGTCACGCCGGGCGACAGGACCGGGTCGCCGCGGTGGGCGGCATGGATGCCGGCGATGATGGTGTCCGGCTCAGTGTCCTTGAGCAAGAACCCGGACGCTCCACTGCCGAGTGCGGTCAGCACATGATCATCGGAGTCGAAGGTGGTCAGCACGATGACTGCAGGCTTGTGATCTCGGGACTTCAGTCGCTCGAGGACGCCGAGTCCGTCGAGGACCGGCATCCGGATGTCGAGCAGCACCACGTCGGGTGTGACGGTCCGGATGAGATCAAGGCCCTCGCGGCCGTCACCGGCCTCACCGACGATGTGCAGAGCGGGGTCGGACTCGAGGATGAGCCGCAGCCCGGTCCGGACCAAGGCGTCGTCGTCGACCAGGGCGACGGTGATCATGGCGACACCGCCCAGGGCAGGGCCACGGTCACCACGAAGTCGTCCCCGACGGTGCCACTGTCCATCGAGCCGCCGAGTGCAGCTGCTCGTTCGGTCATCCCGATCAACCCGAGCCCCGACCCGGTGCGGTCGGGCAGAGCCACGGAGGTGAGCCGATTACGTACGGTGATGTGCAGCTGATCGCCGGGGCGACCGGCGATCCGCACCTGGATCGGTGCGCCGGATGCGTGCTTGCAGGCGTTGGTGAGGGATTCCTGGATCATCCGGAATCCGTTGCGGCTCAGGGCGTCAGGGACCGTGACCGGATCGACGGCCAGATCAAGGTCGACGGGTTGATTGTCGATGATCTCGGCCACCAGCACGGGCAACGTGGTCAGATCAGGTTGCGGAGGCTCGGCCCCGGATCCGTCGGATCCATTGCTGCGCAGGGAGGACAGCACGGTGCGCAGGTCCTCCAAGCAGCGGCGGGCATTGTCTCGGATGAGGGCGGCCGTCTGCTGTGCTCGGTCTGGATCGAGATCGGGTCGGTGCGCGAGGGCCCCGGAATGGAGGGCGATCATCGAGATCCGGTGTGCGAGGACATCGTGCATCTCACGGGCGATTGCTTCCCTTTCCTCGGCGCGAGCACGAGCGATCCGGGATTCCTGAGCCTGATGACGGGCCTGGATGGTTGCGGCCCGTTCTCGCGAGACTTCTGTGCGTGACTGGGAAATCAGGCCGATGAGCCCGGCCGTGACCACTCCGCCGACGGTGATGGTCCACTCGATGGTTGAAGCCTGGTTCCAGTCCGCAGCGGACGGTCCGAGGATCAGACCGGCGGTCTTGACGACGGCAAACCAGACCATGGTGGCGATGACATCAACGAGGCGGGGACGGTGTCGGGCAACCGATGCGGTGACCACCGCGGCGACGCCAGCCACGCCTGGTCCGAGGAAGAGCAGCACGCCGACGGCGGCCACCACCGCGATGGCGGCCCGGCGCCGCAAGGGGAGCAAGGCCAGGGCGACCAGGGTCGGCACCACGAGCAGGGCGGTCGTCAACGGCTGCGCGGTGGGGCCGATCACCACCAGCGGGGTCGCATAGTAGACCGCCATGGTCACGGCAACCACCCACGGCAGGACACGTTCAAGCACGGCCTCAGCCTAAGCGGCTGCCGAGAACGCGACCAGCGACCTTCGGCCAGACAGGTCTGGCCCATCGGCTGGCCCATCCGAGCCCATTGCCTGATGTGCACCCTGCCGGGATCGAGTGGACTGGTGGCCATGATCGAGTTCAAGGAAGTGACCAAGCGGTACGGGGACGTGGTCGCGGTCGACCGGGTGAGCTTCATCGCCCCGCCCGGACACATCACCGGATTCCTCGGTCCGAACGGAGCCGGCAAGACCACGACGCTCAAGGTCCTGCTCGGGCTGGCTGCGGCCAGTTCCGGGGAGGCGCTGATCGACGGGACGCCGTACCGAGACTGGGAGAGCCCAGCTCGCACGATTGGCGGCATGCTCACCGCCGACGCATTCCACCCTGGCCGCTCGGGTCGGGAGTCGCTCATCCTCGCCTGCCAGCTGCTGCGGCTGCCGCGGTCGCGTGCCGATGAGGTGATCGACGAGGTTGGCCTGTCCCGTCGCGAGGGAAGAAGCCGAGTCGGCACCTACTCCCTGGGGATGCGGCAACGGTTGGCGCTGGGCCAGGCCCTGCTCGGTGACCCGTCGGTCCTGGTCTGCGACGAGCCGACCAACGGCCTCGATCCGCAGGGACAGCGATGGCTGGCCGATCTGTTGACCGCCCGTGCTGCCCAGGGCTGCACCGTGCTGCTGTCCAGTCACCAACTGACTGACGTCGAGCGGATTGCCGACCGGGTGGTCATCCTGGCCGGCGGCCGACTCGTCGTCGCCGACACCGTGGCGGCCCTCCGCGAAGCCCATGGTGACCTGGCCGACTACTACTTCCACTGCACCGTTGGTGCAGACCGCACCCCGATCGAGAAGGTGGCCTGAGATGTGGCATGTCGAACTCCGCAAGCTGGTGGACACCCGTGTGGGAGTGGCACTTGTCGTCGCCGGAGCACTGTTGGCCGGAGTCTTCGGCGGCGGTGCTGTGCTCATCCGCGACGGACAGGCCTTCGGTGACATTGCGCGGATGGCGGCCGTCCCCGGGGCAACGCTGGTCCCGGTCTTGACGATCCTGCTCGTCACGGCTGAACGTACCCATCACACCGCGCTGTCGACCTACCTGTTGGTCCCACAGCGTGGCCGGGTTGTGGTCGCCAAGGCACTCGCCAGTGGCACGCTGGGTCTGGCTGTGGTGCTGCTCAGCCTGGTGGCCGGGGCGATCATCACCCCGATTGCCGGTCTGCTCACCGGGCAGTCGATCGCCTGGCAGATGGCGTGGCCGGAGTTCGGGCTGTTTGCTGCCGGGGTCATGCTCAGTGCGGTCTCCGGCTGGGCACTGGGTCTGGGGGTGTCCCATGCCCCGGCCGCGATCGTGGTGGTGTTGATCTGGCCCATGGTTGCCTCCATCATCAGCACCATCGGGGACACCGCAGCCGAAGTGGTGCGCTGGCTCGACCTCGCTTCGGTCACCACGCTCGTCGACGATCACTCGTTGTTGGCGTGGGCCCGAGTCGGAGTCGGGATCATTGTGTGGATAGGGATTCCCGCTGCCGTGGGCTGCTGGCGAACCCTGACTCGAGAGGTGGACTGACCATGACCGACCGCAGGGCGAAGAAGTGGATCGTGCCGGTGGTGATCCTGTCGGCGATCGCTGTCCTGATCGGCAGCGTGTTGGGATTGCGAGCATGGCAGACCCGACCGGTCGGTCAGCCCCAGGCGATCGAGTTCGCCGATGCCACGATCGGAGAGGACCTGGCCGACGCCCGCGTCCTGGCGCTCGGCGAGGCCACTCACGGCAATGCCGAACTACAGATTCTGCGTCGCGATCTCATCACCAAGTTGCCGAGGTTCAGGGCGATCGCGATCGAGGAGGACTACGGATCTGTGGCGCAGGTCAACGACTATCTCCAGGGAGGGGACGGGACGGCAGCAGACGCGGCAACTCGATTCGGCTTCGTGCTGAACCACACCCAGGAGATGGCTGACCTGCTGCAGTGGATCCACGACCACAACACCGCAGTGGCCACCGAGCAGAAGATCCAACTCATCGGCATCGACGTGCAGCGCGGCGACGCCAACCAGCAGCTCGCCCTCGACTGGCTCGCCGACCACGACCTGACCGCAGCTGATGCCGTACGGGAGAAGCTTCGTGGATGGACTGACGACTCGACCACGGTTGATCCTGCTTGGGCCGGCGCCGTTGAGGAGCTGATGTCCGCGATCGAGGGTGCCTCCGAGGCCGAGGGACGGCAGGCCGCGCTCAACGCTGCGACCACCCTCAGTCAGAATCTCCAGTTGAAGGCTGCCGGCAACTATGCCGCCACCCGGGCCCAGCTGATGGCCGACAACCTGATGCGCACGGTGGAGGAACAACAGGTCCGCGGCAACGATCACACGCTGCTGTTCGCACACGCCGGTCACGTCGACAAGACCTCCGCTGCTTTCAACCACAAGGATCTCGGCACACTGCTGGTCGATGCGTACGGCGACGACTACCGCGCGATCGGCACCGAGGTCCACCACAGCCGACTCGTCACCGGTCAGCGCGAGGACCGATGGGAGGTGCGGTTGGACAACCCGACCCCGCTGCGCGGCATCTTCACCGGCACACAGGTGGGCTACCTCGAGTTCGCCGACGCTGATCCCGGCAATGCGCAGATCCTGCACCGATCGGTCCGGATGGCCAGTGCCGGGGAGAGCTTCCGCCAGTGGCAGGCCTGGATCCCCTGGTTCAACTCGGTCGAGATGGTGCCCGCTGAGGCCTATGATGCGCTGGTCCTGGTCGAGGATGCGGGGCCGGTGACGCCGCTGTGAGCCTGCGACCAGCGTCGCCGACCCGTGCGCCAACGCATACACTCACCGCCATGGCAAGCCGCTCAGTCACCGCAGCGCGCAAGCAATCATTGCTTGACGACCTGCGGGAATCATGTCGAACGGGGGAGTTGGTCCCCGGCGATCAGCTTCCCTCGATGCGTGAACTGGCCGCAAAATATGAGCTCTCCCACCGTACGGTCATTCTCACCCTGCAGCAGCTCGTCGAGGACGGCACCTTGCGATCGGTGCCGCGGGTCGGGATGGTGGTGGCGCGTCCGGTCGAGTTGCGCAGCGACGTCATGTATCTGCTGGCCATGCCAGGAGCCGGGGAGAGCCCCGATATTGCGGACAAATGTCAGCTGATCGCACCGTCGTTCGAAGCGTGTATTGCTGAACTTGGAGGCAGGACAGCAAGAGTAGGTCTCGCACAGATCCTTTCCTCGGAGCGGGGCAACAGTGGTCGCCTTGGGGGAGTCTTTGTGCCGTGGCTGCCGGAATCGAGTCAACGCGCGTTGCTCACCACAATGAGCACACCAGTTGTGTGCTACGCCACGGCTGGTGACCACATCGCTGACAATTCAGCGGTCGACGAACTGGACCTCGACATGGTTGTCTTCGACAATGTGGGCGGCGGTCGTCGGGCCGCACAGACGCTGCGAGACCAAGGCAATCAGAACATTGGCTTTGCTGGTCTCCACTCGGCCAGTGACGGAGGGCAGGGGGCCTACCAATGGTCGGTCGACCGACGTCTGGGTTGGACTCTTGAACTGGATTCGAGTGGTGCCGATCAGGGTCCGGAGATCCTTCCGGAGATGGCTGCGCACGACTGGCAGGAGCGACTTGATTCCGTGTCGCAGCAAGCGTTTCAATCCGTTGTACGTCAGGAGGTTGACGCCCTTGTCTGTTCCAACGATCGGGTGGCGATCAAGCTCATCGAGCAATTGCGCAGCAGTGGCGTGCCGCTGGCCGATTGGCCGCCCCTGGTGGGCTTCGACAGTTCGGTGGTGGCTGGCTCGTACCTGCTGACCTCGGTGTCCCGGCCCTGGGACCGCGTGGCTCGGACTGCTGCTGCGCTGTTGTGGCGTCAACAACCCATTCACGCCCGCCCTTGCGTGCACAAGGTGGAGATGAGTCTGACCCAGCGGCTCAGCGCTGAGCCCGGCTGGGCGGCACGTGTACCGCAACTGCTCGCTGACTGAGCCACGGCCCAGGGGTGTCTTGACACCTCCTGAGGGCAGCCATAGTATCCACTGGAAATATCGTTGAATCGGGGAGCGATTCAGCGCTGCAGTGGAAAGGACCACTATGGCTCGCAGCTCGTGTGACAGGCGGCGTTTTCTCCGCGGAGCCGGGATCGCCGGCCTCGCCGCGACCTCGGCCGGACTACTCGGCGCGTGTACGTCCGACGACCGGCCAAGCGCCACGGCTTCGTCGAGTACTCCAGATCCGAAAGTCCTGACGCCGACATATGCGCGATTTCAGGGTCCAGCGCCGGATCTCGCCGGTGATGGTCAACATGTTCCGGATGCCTACTTCACCTACCCGACCGATCCTGCGGTGGTGTCGAAACAGCCTCCGGGGGACGGCAGCCGGGTGGTGGCGGCAACCTTGGCACTCGGGGGCGCACCAAAGCCGGTGTCATCGAACTCCTACTGGCAGGAGCTGAACGAGCGACTCGGGGTGGAGTTGGACTATCAGGTGGCCATCGGCGAAGACAACCAGGTCAGCAAGATCGCCACCCTCGTTGCTGGCGGAGACATCCCCGACATCGTCCAGATCCCCAGTGCGGTCGGGCACCTGGGAAGCATGCTTGAAGCGAAGTTTGCCGACCTGACCGACTATCTGGCCGGCGATGCCGTCCATGACTATCCGGCCCTGGCGAATCTGCCTGAACATGTGTGGCAACAGTCGATCCATGGCGGCAGGATCCGAGGCATCAAGACGCCGCTCTACAGCTGGGGTAGCCTGATGCTGGCCAATCGCGGGATCCTCAATGGGTTGGGTGTCAGCGTCGACGACGTCACTGACGCGGCATCGTTTGCCTCGATTTGCAAGGAAGTCACCAACGCCAAAGGTAGCCAATGGGCACTGACCAATCCCTTGAACACGGTTCGATTCATCTGCGAGATGTTGGGCCAACCGTGCGGAAACCTGAACTACTGGAGCGAAGAGGACGGCAAGTTCATCTTCAGTCGCGAGACAGATGAGTATCGCCAGGCACTGAGCTTCGTCAAGGAGCTCTGGAGCGCTGGGGTCTACCACCCAGACTCCTTCGGGCTCACCGGTTCCAACGAGATCCAAGAGTTCAATGCCGAGCGGATCGTCTTCGACTGGCGTGGCGGCAACCAGTGGGCGGGGCGGTACCCCGAAGGTCCGCTCCACATGGATGTCACCGCCACACCTGTTGTTTCCTTTGACGGCTCGGGCGTCGGGGTGAAGGAGCTCGGTCCGGGCACCTATCACCTGACGGCCTTCAACAAGGACCTCGACCCTGAGCGCTTGCAGATGTTGCTCAGGATTGCCGACTGGATGGCGATCCCCTTCGGAACTGAAGAATATCTGTTCCGCAATTACGGGATCGAGGGTGTGCACTACACGATGGAATCCGACGGTGAACCGGTCACCAATGACATGTGGCGAGAAGAGACCCGGCTGCCGAATGGTTACATCATGGCTGCGCCGCCAGAGCTCTTCGTCCCGGGGGTGCCGGAGGGAGCCCGAGAGATCCATGGCTTCATCCAGAAGTTCGCCCCGACCGGACGCCAATCGGCGGTCTTGGGCCTGTGGTCCGAGACCTACAGCAAGGCTGGAGCCGGTCTCGAAACAACTCTTCTCGACACCATCAGCGGCTACTTCCGGGGCGAATACACGCTGGACGACTTCGACGCCGCTCTGGACGAGTGGCGCGCCGGCGGTGGCGACGAGATACGCGCCGAGTACGAGGCGGAGTTTGCCGCTAGGGCGGAAGTATGACGATGGCCAGGCTCACGCGTCGCGGACTGTTTGCCCGAGCAACGGCCGCTGGGGTTGGGCTCACCCTGGCCAGCCCTGGCATTGGCTCCGCCTTCGCGGACACTTCGGATGAGTTTGCGTTGCTGCGTCAGCGGTTGCTCACGATCATGAACGGCGCAGCCTTCGATCCGACCGACCCAGACTTCACAGCTGGGGTTGCCGCCATCAACGACTCGGCGCAATCGGCGCAGGGTAAGGTGATTGCCGAACCCAACCGCACGCAGGTCTTCAGCGATCTTGCTTTCCACAACGGCGTCTCAGCAGACATGCGTGACACATACGTACGTCTGCAAGCCATGGCGCTGGCCTACATCACGCCGGGGGCGGCGCTCCATGGTGATCAGGTCTTGCTCGATCAGATTCTTGCTGGCCTGAGGACCGCGTACACCCTTGTGTACAACGAAAATTCGTCGGCCTACGGTAACTGGTTTCATTGGGAGATCTCCGGACCGCAAGCGATGGTCAACACCTGCATCTTTCTGTACGACAACCTGACCCCAAGCGAGATCGATGACTACTGTCGTGCCGTCGATCATTTCGTGGCAGACCCGGGCATGTACTTCTCTGCACCCAACTCGGACTTTCCCGACCGAGTGCCGCGTGAGTCAAGCGGATCCAACCGGATGCTGATGTGCAGCCTCGTGATCCAGAGAGGCGTGCTCGGAGGGACAGAGGAGCGTATCGATCTCGGTCTGAGCCGCCTCGACGACGTTCTCGAGTACGCAGAGCTGAACGTTGACAACATCGACGACGTCAAGAACGACGGGTTCTATCGGGACGGATCGTTCATCCACCACCGCACCTCACCTGCAACCGGAACTTACGGCAGCGACTTCTTGGTGAGTATCGCAAGTATTGCAGCACTGCTGGGAGGATCCCGGTGGGGCTCGACGAGCATCCAGGTGGTCACTGACTCGATCGAGAAGACGTTCGTACCCGTCATCTTCAATGGCCACCGGATGGAATCGGTCATGGAGCGTGCCGTCACTCGGCGCCGGAGCGAGCGGATGGCGTTGTCGATCATCCGAGCGATCATGACTCTTGCTGATGGCGCGGAGCCAGCCATCGCCCACCGGTGGCGAAACATCGTCAAGGGCTGGCTGCTCCGCAACCCGGCAACGCCAGACATCGTACCGAACGAACCGATGGCCCACATGGCGAGGATGAAGGCCATCTTGGCTGACTCAACACTGGATGGCACACCGGAACCCATCGGGCTCGTGATCTTCCCGCGCATGAGTCGTGCCGTTGTCCGCGGTGATGGTTGGGCGTACGCAATCGCCATGTCAAGTGAACGGGTTGCTCATTACGCACACCAGAGCACTGAAAACCTGCGTGGCTTCCATACAGGGTCTGGCATGACCTACCTGTACACCGACGATGACACCCGAGCGTTCGCCGATGCCTACTGGCCGACCGCGAATGTCTACGGGCATGCCGGGACGACCGTCGACACTCGGCCTCAGCCGAATGCGGTGGCAACCGGACGGATTCCAGAGAATTCATGGGCAGGTGGCTCAGTGCTCCACGGTGAGGTCGGCGCAGTGGGGCAGGACCTGCGGGGGATCAACTCAGCCATGTACGCGACCAAGTCTTGGTTCGCGCTCGGGGACAGGATTGTCTGTCTCGGTGCTGGGATCACTGATCCGGTCGACCCGACGGAGGGACATCCGGTCGTCACCACGGTTGAACATCGCAATCTCGGTGAAGCAGGTGTGAACGAGCTCACCGTGGATGGTCACACCCAGCCAGTGAACCAGGGATGGAACGCGATCTTCGCCAACCCTGGCTGGGCCCACCTCGCCGACACTGCTGGTTATGTGATGTTGGATGGAGCGGTATCGCTCAAGGCATCGCGTGACGAACGAACCGGCCAATGGGGCGACATCGACACGGCGACAGGCGGGACAGATGACATCACCAGACGTTACGTGAGTCTGTGGTTTGACCATGGGGTGACGCCGAATGGCGCCACCTACGCGTATCTGGTGCTGCCGAGGGCGACCGCGGATGACACAGCCGCAGTGGCCGCGAGTCCGGCCGTCGACGTGCTTGCCAACACCGCTGCGGTTCAGGCGGTACGAGTGCCAGGGCGACAGCGACTTGTTCTTGCCAACTTCTTCGAAGCGGGAACCGTCGAGCGGGTCACTGCAGACGGTTCGTGCTCGGTGGTGGCCGAGATGTCGCCATCGTGCTTGACTGTCGCTGTTGCTGACCCAACGCAGCACCGCGACAGTCTGACGGTCACCCTCCGCTGCGGTGTGTGGCAGGTCGATACCGCTGACCCCAGCGTCACCGCATCATCGGTGGCCCCGGACACCGTGATCACAGTGGACACAAGCTCACGAGATGGCGCGACCCACACGGTGACTTTCGTGCGTTGATTGACGACGTGGCCCGAGCTCGGTGGGTGGCTCGGGCCACCTCCGTGGTCGGCGACTCGATCGCGAAAACGTGTCGATTGACGTAACACGAACCCAACACGTCTGCTGTGCTGTGCCAGCACGCCGTAGGCTGACTGACCGTGCTGCACTTCACTGAGTACGACACCCGTCTCGCCGCCTACGCGCTGATCATCGACGACCAAGACCGGATCCTGCTGAGCTGGTTCAACGGCAGCACCCCGGGATGGACCCTTCCCGGCGGGGGAGTCGAGTACGAGGAACAGCTGGAGGAAGCCGTTCATCGTGAGGTGTACGAGGAGACCGGCTACCAGGTCGAGCTGGACGGACTGCTCACCACCCACTCGATCACCGAGTCCGTGAGCGTGCGGACCGGCAGGCCGTACAAATCGCTACGGGTGATCTGGTCCGGCCATGTTGTCGGCGGAACCCTCGGCACGGTGGAGGTCGTCGGCACCACCGACCGCGCTGAATGGATCTCGCTGGATGACCTGGACCGCGCAGGAGAACACGTTCAGTTGGTTGACATCGCCCTTGCTGCCTGGCGAGCAAAGTCCTGAGCTGGCATCCCTGCGCGGCCCCGACGACGACCGCCGTACGGCTCAGAGCCCGCGAAGGAACTCGGATCGTCCAATGCCGGCGAGCAGTGCCAGTGACAGCGGTTGGAAGTCCTCGAATCGGGCACCGACCTCTGCGAAGACAGGCTTGGCGATCTCGACCGTTGACCCTGCCGCTGGCCCCAGTGCGCCGATGCCGATGGAGACCTGTCCGCTCTCGGGCATCCGATCTGCGTAGGAGATGACCTCCCAACCAGTGGTCTGCGAAGGCTCGCTCACCTGATCGCCCAGCTGGCTGGTCCACAGAACCGCACCTGAGTCCGCGTTCTTGGACCGAACCCAGCAGGCGAAGTACACGAATCGATTCGCCAGCTCGGGGTACTCGTCCAGATCGATCTCGAACCCGAACACGTCACTGCGTTCACCGGTTGTTGTCAGGTCCCAGACAGGGAACTGGCGGTAGGTGCGGTCGGTCGCGGTGAGGCTGCCACCGCCGTGGGCGGCGACGGAGGTGAAACTGGACGGGGTCGGACAGTAGTTGACGGTCGGCACCTGGTCGATCGACGCCTCGTGGAAGTGGTTGACCACCTGGGCCAGCTGATCGATCTCGACCAGTTCGAAGGTCTCGGGGCGCTGAACCATTGTGTCGCGGATGACCAGGTTGCGGACGGTGTACACCGGTGTGCTGTTCGGGCCGATTGACACCAGTGACCGTGTCCTCGGCTCGGCCGGATTGGAGACCTTCGTACCGACAACCTCGATCCCCCCATCTGCGCAGTGTGCGATGACAAAGGAACCATGGGCGTGCTCTCGGCCCGTGTTCAGATTGACCAGGTTGTTGGCGATCCGGATCGGACCGGCTCGCCGCAGGTCAGTGCCGAACACCAGGTCGGCGTGGACCGGGTCGGGCCGGTCGGCGATGGTGAGTGGCTCGGTGCAGTTGCGTTCGAAGTAGCAGTTGGACACCTCAATGACGCCGGTCGCACCCTCGATCCACACCGCAGGTCCTTCGTTGCTCTCGATGGTGCAGCCACGGATCTGGACGCTCTGCCCGCCGCCGGTGGGGGTGAGATAGATGCCGGCCGTCACTGTCCGCTGGATGACGCACTCAGTGATGTTGAGCGCATTCATCTCATTGTCCATCGAACGGATGCCAGTGTCGCAGTACTGGATCAGGCAGCGTGAGAACGTGTTGCCCCAGCCGTACCCGATGGACACGCCGGCGCCACCGTCACGGCCGAACCCGTAGATCCGCAGGTCGACGAACTTCGAGTAGGTGAAGTGCCCTCTGATGGCATCGACCACATTGGTCTGGTCATTGGAATCGCGCCCAGACAGGAAGAAGATGTTGCGGATGTCCCAGTTGCCAGCGCGTTCGGACCTGGTGGTGTCGAACAGGAACAGCGCCTCGAGGATGTCGTCACCGGTGCTGGTGATCTGGGTGGAGAGTCCCTCTCCGCTGACGGTGAGGCTGCGTTCGGTGGGATCGAAACGGATCGGAGATCCCAGTGCATACAGTCCGCCCGGGAAGTGGAGCTGACGTCCAGTGACGTAGCCCTGACGGCTGGTCTCTCCCATGGTCTGGGCAACATCAACTGCTGCCTGGATCGCGGCCGAGTCATCAGTGACGCCATCTCCCTTCGCCCCGAACCATCGGACGTCCAGGGCGCCGGTGAATTCGCGCTTGTAGCGTTCCCCCGCGCCGGTCACGATCACGGTGCCGGTGTTGTCGGGGGAGTCGGTGTCCTCCGCGTCACGGACGAAGAGGCCTTCCTGCCCGGTGTCGCCGATCACCACTGCGGCCGGGCCACTGGCGGACAGGCCACGAAGCGCGGCCAGGCTTGTCACCGTGACGGGTTCGTCGTCATCGGCGGCATGGGCAGGCCGGGTGCCTGCCAGCGCCACTGCGGCGACGGCCGAGCCGGCGCCCAACGCCGCGAACAGGCGCCGACGCGCCAGGCCGGGCTGCGGGCTCGGGTGTTCGGCGACCTCATCCACGGGCATTGTCTGGTCGCCACTCGGGGTCTGGGGGTAGCTGGAGCCGTCTTGCATGGGAGTCCTCCACTATGAGTCGTTCAGAACAGCTGTGCTAGAGGCTGGCACAGAAAATGGTGCCTGACAAGTGTCAGGCAGCGCCCGAGGACGCAGAAATGCTCCGAGACCGCTCCCGGAATGCCTGTGGTCAGCCCCGGGTGCGGACCAGGACTGGATCGCTCAGAGGCCGACCGGCCACGCCTGGTCGTCGTTGTTGTGGGTCGAGATGACAACCGGCGGCTGCGACATCATCGCGGTTCGTTCGTCGCGACCGTTGACCACATGCGGCGCCTGCTGATGCTTGGCCAGCGCCTCGGCCGACTCCCATTTCTCCACGAAACCGAGCACATGGGGATCCTCGGTGCCGACCTGCAGGGCGTAGAGCAGGCAGCCCTCCTCCTTGTGGGTCTCTGCAGCCATGACCTCGAGTTGGCGCTTCAGCTCGTCGCGGTGCTCAGGGATCGCATGAAAAATGGCAAGAACGTTGATCGTCATGACCGACATTCTGCCGGTCGAGGTCACGCCGCTGTGCCGGACGTCAGGCCGGCAGGTCCACGCCGTGCCGGGCCAGTCGGCGCGCGTAGTGGGGCGACACCAGGGGCGGACCGTCGCCGCGCGGCACCATGGCTCCGTCGCGGACCCATCCGCAGTCACGTTCGACGAAGATGTCGACCAAGCGCTGACGCCACAGCTCCAGCTCCATACGGTGATCTCTCGAACCGCTCAGATCCCTTTCCTCATAGGGATCTTGGCTCAGATCGAACAGTTGCTCGGAGCCGTCAGCGGCAAACCAGATGTACTTCCAGCGACCGTCGGTGAGGTACTGCATCTCCGCACTTCGGTCGTAGCAGGCGCTGTGTTCGCCGTGGACGGCATCACGCCAGGGGCTCTCCGGATCCACAACAACCGGGACCACACTGCGGCCATCAACGGTGTCAGGGATCTCGACTCCACACAGATCGAGAATCGTCGGCATGATGTCCTGCAATGTCACCGGGGCCGAGCTACGCAGGCCGGGGCTGATCCCGTACCGCTGCTGAAGGTGCTTCGGCATCATCACGATCAGCGGGATGTGTGCCGAACCCTCGTAGGCATAGGTCTTGCGCCACAGGTGGTGGTCTCCCTGCATGTCGCCGTGGTCGGCGGCGAAGATGACGATGGTGTTCTGCATCAGACCCATCCGCTGCATGTTGTATCGGATCCGGCCGATCTGCTGATCGATGTGGGTGATTGCTCCGTAGTAGCCGGCCCGAGTCCGATGGATCTGTGCGGCCGACCGGACACCCTGCCAGGCATCGGGCGACCAGTTCGTGACGGCGTGTCGCTCTGCCCAGTCCCCGATCCGAGGTTCGGGCAGATCCATCCCCAGATACTGCTCCAACAACGGAGCGGGCGGATCGTACGGAGAATGTGGCCGGGCGAACGAGGTCGTCAGGAAGAACGGCTTGCTCGGATCGCGGCGCTCCAGGAAACGGATCGACTCGGTGGCAGTCCAGTAGGTCGGGTGCTGGCGTTCCTGGAGGTGCCAAGCCCTGCTGTGCAAGGAGTTCCAGCTCACCCCATGCGAGTCTGAGCTGGCATCGGGCACCTCCCGGTGCAGCCACTGCTCGTAGTCGGAGATGAAGCCTGGGTCCTCGCGGCGACCGGACTCGTCGAGGGTTGTGTTGTGGAAACCGATCAGCGAGCGTTGTGGATGCACATGGAGCTTGCCGACTGCCTGGGTGTGGTAGCCAGCAGCGGCCAGCGACTCGGGCAGTGTGTTCTCCAGGCATTGCGCAGGTCCTTGTCCTTCGCCCATGCCCAAGATCCCCGTGTGCCATGGATCTTGTCCGGTCATCAGACTGGCCCGAGCCGGAATGCAGCTCGGTGTCGCCGCATAGGCGTGTTCGAACCAGATGCCCTCCTCGGCAAGTCGGTCCATGTTCGGCGTCTCGGCAACCTCGTTGCCGGCGTAGCCGATCGTGTCCCAACGCTGCTGATCGGTCATCACCAACCACACATTCGGGCGTTCGGTGGGCATGTGTCCTCCTGCCGGATGGGTTCACCACCAACCTATCCGGCTCTGCTCTCAGCAGAATTGCTGCCCTGCGATGGGATCGGCAACGTACTGTGCGGTCATGGAGATCCGCGACAGGCCACGGGAGCCGCTGTTTCGGGATGTGCTCGGCGCACACTTCCATTGGCTGCGCCGCACGCGGGGCGAACGATTGTTCGATGTCGCGGCACGGGCCGGTATCTCCACCCAGTACCTCTCCGAGATCGAACGGGGCCGCAAGGATCCCTCCAGTGAAATGATCGAAGCGGTTGCGCTCGCCCTGGGCTCCACCGTGGCCGAGGTCGCCATCGCTGTCGGCCAGCAGCTGTCCCAGCAGCCGGTCCGTCTCGACCTGAGCGCCCAGGCCAGCACGCCGACGCGGATGGACGGCCCGCCGGTGACGGCCTGGGCGATTGCCGCCTGAGCCATGCCGGCCTGAATCATGTCGGCCTGAGTCATGTCGGCGGGGGTCAGCGGCCCTGGACGATGTGGTCGATCACCCCGTACTCGATCGCGGCGGCCGGAGTGAGGACCCGGGTCCTGTCGGTGTCGGCTCGGACCTGCGCCGGTTCCCTGCCGCTGTGGCGAGCCAGGATCGTTTCGAGCTGCCCCCGCATCCGAGCCAGTTCCTCGGCCTCGATGATCAGGTCAGGGATCGCGCCCCGGCCCCCGTCGACCCCAGGCTGGTGCAGCACGATCCGCGAGTGTGGCGTTGCTGATCGCTTCCCCGGAGCTCCCGCGGCAAGCAGGACTGCCCCAGCGGCCACCGCCTGCCCGACACAGGTGGTGGCCACCGTGGCATGGATGTGCTGCATGGTGTCGTAGACCGCCAGCATGGCCGCCGGGTCGCCACCGGCACAGTTGATGTAGAGCTGAATGTCGCGCTCGGAGTTGTCCGCATCGAGGTGCAGCAGCTGCGCGACCAGCGCATTGGCGACACCGGCATCAACCGGGGTGCCGACATAGATGATCCGGCCCGACAGCAGGTGTGACCAGACATCGCTGTACCGCTCGCCGCTCGGTGTGCGCTCGATGACATTCGGGACGGGGTACGACATCACAGACCTCCCGCCTGGCCGAAGCCGGTACGAGCCGGTGGTGGTGCCAGCAGGGTGAAGTCGGAGACGATCTCGTCGACGAAGCCGTACGAGACAGCCTCGCCTGCTGTGTACCACCGGTCACGTGCCGAGTCGGCCGCGATCCGATCGAATGGCTGGCCGGTGTCCTCAGCGATCAGACCGAGGACGGTGTCGCGGGTGTGGCGCAGGTCATCAGCCTGCAGTTCGACATCGGCCGCCGACCCGCCGATGCCGGCTGACCCCTGGTGCATCAGGATCCGGGCGTGCGGGAGCGCGCGTCGCCGTCCCGGCGTCCCGGCCGACAACAGGAACTGCCCGGCACTGCAGGCAAGGCCGAGCGCCAGCGTCGACACCTCACACGGAATGAGTCGCATGATGTCGCGGATTGCCAACATGGCGGGCACCGATCCGCCGGGGGAATGGATCCACAGGGCAATGTCGGCCGAGTCGTCGGTGGCCGCCAGCCTCAGCATCTGGGTGGCGAGCAGGGTGCCGTTGTCGTCGTCGAGCGGTCCATCGAGGACCACCACCCGTCGAGCGAGCAGCTCCTCCCGGTCACGCCTGGTGAACTGTCTGTCGTCGTTCTCTGTCATGGCGCCATCGTGGAGCCGCTGCGATGCCAAACCCAGAGCCTGCTGCGTACAGCAGATCCGCCGCAAGCAGCGCGGTTGCCAGTAGCCGAACTTCAGGAGCCCTCGCAAGCGTCCCGAATGCGCGCAGTGAGCGTGGCCTGCCCGAGCTGCCTGAGGCGTACCGTCGATCCATGAATCAGTCGTCTGCCGGTGCTGGGAACCGGTCCCCGTGCCCAATGGGTGGATCGACGGTACGCCTCGCGGTGACACGGTGAGTCACCCGCCTGGCCGATCACCGGTCGGATCGACAGCCGTACGATCGACGAATGGCAATCCCATTCCTGGTGGACTGTGACACCGGCATCGACGATGCCCTCGCGCTCACCTATCTCGCCTGCCGGGGTGCTGTCGACATCGTTGCGCTGGTGTCCACTGCGGGCAATGTCGGGGTCGATGCTGTCGTGCGCAACAACCTCGTCCTGTCCGAGCTGCTGCACCTTGACGCTCCAGTGGCGCGCGGCAATCCGACCCCGTTGGTCGCCGAGCTGATGATCGCCGACGACACCCACGGCCCCCAGGGCCTGGGGCACGCGACGACAGCTGACCCCGTACGGGAGGTCGACCCGCGCAGCGGCGCCCAGCTCTGGGTCGACGCCGCCCGAGCTCATCCCGGCGAACTTGTCGGGCTGGTCATCGGCCCACACACCAACCTGGCGCTGGCCCTTGAGATCGAGCCGGAGCTGCCCCGACTGCTGCGGCGCCTCCACATCATGGGCGGCGCGATCAACCACCGCGGCAACACCATGCCCACCACCGAGTGGAACATCGCCGTCGACCCGGAAGCCGCCCAGCGGGTGATCACCGCATTCAGCAGTGCCAGCCAGCTGCCGGTCCTTGCCCCGCTCGATGCCACCGAATCGGTCATCTTCCGCGCCGACACCCTCGAAGCGCTCAGCCGGGTCGCTGATCATCCGGTGATTCCGCTGCTGACTAACGCATTCCGCTGGTACTTCGAATTTCACCGCGCCGATGGCTTCGGTTGGCTTGCGCATGTCCACGACCCCTTCGTGGCAGCCCATGCCCTCGAACCACATCTGGCCCGTACGGTGCCGCTCGCCGTGGACATCGAACTCGTCGGCACCCTGACTCGGGGCCAGACCGTCGGCGACCGCCTGGGTCGCTGGGGTCGAGAGCCGAACATCGCCCTGGTCGAGCAGCCCGACGCCGTTGCCTTCGTCGACCACCTCCTTGCCGCACTGCGCGAGGGCCTGCCCCGGTTGCGGTGACCAGCGCCGAGCTCTCGGCCCGATCCATACCGCACTCGGTCAAGGATTCTGACCCAACAGGCGTGAATGAATCGTTTCGAGGCGTCCGTTCGGTCGGAAACCGTGCTGGCCGGCATGCCCTACCGTGCTGGCCGGCATGCCCTACCGTGCTGGCCGGCCTGCCTTGCCGTGCGGGCCGGCGTGCTTGGGGCGGCGCAAGGACAAATGCTGGGTTGAGCGTGGTGCACTCAACTTTGGCTTGCACCCCGGGTGTTCCGATGGCATAGTTGAGTCCGGCAGACTCAACCCCGGGTCTGCGTGAGTGATTCAGAGGACTCGATGGACGCAAACAAGCTGACGACCATGAGCCGGGACGCGGTCTCGGCCGGAGTGCGCGAGGCGCTGAACAATGGCAACCCCAGTGTTGAGCCCGTGCACCTGTTGCACACCCTGCTGCAGATCCCTGACAACACTGTGGCGCCGCTGCTGACCCAGGTCGGGGCCGACCCGAAGCTGATTGACGCCGAGGCGGCGGCCGCGATCAAGAAGCTGCCCGCGGCCAAGGGAACATCGGTCTCCCAGCCGACCATGTCGGGTGCGATCGCTCGTGTCCACGCCGACGCCGAGACTCGCGCCGAACAGCTCGGTGACCAGTTCGTCGCCACCGAACACCTGCTGATCTCGCTGGCCACGATCGACTCGCCGGCCAAGAAGATCCTCACCAACGCCGGCGCCACCGCAGAGAAGATCATCGAGGCGTTCAACAGCATCCGCGGCTCCAAGCGGGTCACCAGCCAGGAGTCCGAAGCCACCAGCTCTGCCCTCGACCAGTACGGCGTGGACCTCACCGAACATGCCCGCGAGGGCAAGCTCGACCCGGTCATCGGCCGCGACTCCGAGATCCGACGCGTCGTCCAGGTCCTCGCCCGCCGTACCAAGAACAACCCGGTCCTGATCGGCGAACCCGGTGTCGGCAAGACCGCCGTCGTCGAGGGCCTCGCCCAGCGACTCGTCGCCGGGGACGTCCCCGACTCGCTGCGGGGGCGCCGTCTGATCAGCCTCGACCTGTCGGCCATGGTTGCCGGTGCCAAGTACCGCGGCGAGTTCGAGGAACGGCTCAAGTCCGTCCTCACCGAGATCCGTGACGCCGAGGGCCAGATCATCACCTTCATCGACGAGCTGCACACCGTGGTCGGTGCCGGAGCCTCCGGGGACTCGTCCATGGACGCTGGCAACATGCTCAAGCCGATGCTGGCTCGCGGTGAGCTCCGCATGATCGGTGCCACCACCTTGGACGAGTACCGCGAACGGATCGAGAAGGACCCCGCCCTGGAGCGTCGCTTCCAGCAGGTCCTGGTCGGCGAGCCCAGCGTCGAGGACACCATCGCCATCCTGCGTGGCCTGCGCGAGCGGTACGAGGCGCACCACAAGGTCGCGATCACCGACTCGGCCCTGGTTGCCGCCGCGAGCCTGTCCCATCGCTACATCACCGCCCGACAGCTGCCGGACAAGGCGATCGACCTGATCGACGAGGCCGCATCCCGGCTGCGGATGGAGATCGACTCCTCGCCGGAGGAGATCGACCAGCTCCGGCGCCAGGTCGACCGGATGACGATGGAACAGCTCGCCCTGGCGAAGGAGACCGATCCCGCCAGCGTTGAGCGACTGAACCGGTTGAACTCCGAACTGGCCGACGCCAACGAGGAGCTCCGTTCCCTCGAACAACGGTGGGAGGACGAGAAATCCTCCCTCAACCGAGTCGGTGACCTGCGTGAGGAGATCGATCGTCTTCGTACCGAGGCCGACCGTGCCCAGCGCGACGGTGACCTGGCCCGGGCCTCGGAGCTGCTCTACGGCCAGATCCCTGCCCTGGAAGAGCAGATGGCCCACGCGGCCGAGGCCGAGACCCGTCCGGACTCGATGGTGCGTGAGGAGGTCAGCTCCCACGACATCGCCGAGGTCGTCGCCAACTGGACCGGCATCCCGGTCGGGAGACTGATGCAGGGCGAGAGCGAGAAGCTGCTCCACATGGAAGATCGCCTCGGCGAACGCCTCATCGGCCAGCGCACCGCGGTCCAAGCGGTCAGCGATGCCGTACGGCGATCCCGGGCCGGCATCTCCGACCCGAATCGGCCGACTGGATCGTTCCTCTTCCTGGGCCCGACCGGTGTCGGCAAGACCGAACTCGCCAAGGCCTTGGCCGAGTTCCTCTTCGACGACGAACGCGCCATGATCCGCATCGACATGAGTGAGTACTCCGAGAAACACTCGGTCGCCCGTCTGGTGGGGGCACCTCCGGGCTATGTCGGATACGAGGAAGGCGGTCAGCTCACCGAAGCCGTCCGGCGTCGTCCCTACTCGGTCGTCCTGCTCGACGAGGTCGAGAAGGGGCACCCGGAGATCTTCAACATCTTGTTGCAGGTCCTCGACGACGGTCGCCTCACCGACGGCCAAGGGCGTACGGTCGACTTCCGCAATGTCCTGCTCATCCTCACCTCGAACCTCGGCTCGCAGTACCTCGCCGATCCGAAGCTGAACGATGAGGTCAAGCGGGAGTCGGTGATGAATGTGGTGCGCAATGCGTTCAAGCCGGAGTTCCTCAACCGCCTCGACGATGTCGTCCTCTTCGACGCACTCCATGCCGACGAGCTTGCCCAGATCGTCACGATCAATCTGGGCCGGCTCAACCAGCGGCTCGCCGACCGACGGATCAGTGTCGAGGTCAGCCAAGCAGCTCAGGACTGGCTTGGACTGGCAGGTTTCGACCCGGTGTACGGGGCACGTCCACTGCGACGCCTGGTCCAGAACACCATCGAAGACCTGCTCGCCCGCCGGGTGCTGGCCGGTGAGGTCTCCGAGGGCGACACCGTCCGGTTCGACCTCAACGAGGCCGGGGATGCACTGACGATCGTCGACGACTGACTCACTCGCCCGAGTGGAACCGTTCCTGGTTCCGCTCGGGCAGAGTCGGCCACGCCGATCCGTCGCCAACCCGACGATCTCGTACGGGATCAGTGACCGTCGGCAGCATTGTCGGCTCCTGGCCCGACGGCCGACGAACCGAACCGAGCGCCGGATCGGGCTCGACCCTGACCCGTCGGCCTTGGGCCATCCAACGGTTGATCACCCGGTTCGCAGTCATCGATGTGCACTTCGTCGCATCTCGGTAGAGCGCGATCGCGTCGTCGAGACGGCGTTCTGCCAACGCCTCACCGATCGCCTGGCGGTCGTTGTCGTAGACCTTGCGAGCCAGGTTGCGAGGTGGTTCGATCATCAGCGCGCCTCGCTGCGCCGTCCGAGCGCGAGCGCGGGCGAGGATCGCTTCATGGCCAGGCAACTCCATGTCGCCGCGGGCGTGCAGTTGGGCGGATTGATGCTTGAAGCGGAACACAGCAGCGACACACACGAGCCCGATGAAGGCGATGGTGGCGAGGATCTCGAGGAGCGCCATGGCCACATTGTGCCCGAGTGGTGAGCAGAGCCCGGTTAGGGTGAGGCCATGAACATCGGTCCGGCGGAGATCGCCGTCATCGCGGTGGTGCTCGCGTTGCTCTTCGGTGGAGGCATCGCGGTCGGCGTCATCGTCGCCGTCTCCTCGCTGCGCCGCCGCAACCAAGTGGCTGGCAGCACAACCGACCCGGCGCTCACCGATGACAACGCGCCGTTCCCGGCCGTTCCGGACCGCAACAACGCATCCAAACCGCGCGCGACATCGGGCCAGGTTGTCCTGCCGCCCGACGCCATGGACACCAGCGACCTGAGCGACGCCACCCGCACCGAGATCGGTCGCCTGTTGGCTGATCGGCAGCTGATCGCCGCGATCAAATTGGTTCGCGAATCGACCGGTCTTGGACTCAGGGAAGCCAAGGAGTACGCCGAACGGTGGCGCGACCACGGCGCCCTCGGCAATGTCGACGATGACACCACCTTTGGGCCGACATCCTTCCCGGCGCCTCCCCACGGCCACCGCGACACCATGCCGATGACCGGGCCGGTCATCCTGCCGCCGGACAGCCTCGACACGACCACCATCCATGACCTCGACCGCCTCGAGATCGGCAAGCTCCTCGCCGAGGACAAACTCATCCAGGCGATCAAGAAGGTTCGGGAATCGACCGGTCTCGGCCTCAAGGAGGCCAAGGACTTTGCCGAACGGTGGCGCGACCTTGGCACCGCGACCACGCTCGACAGCGACTGACGCCATTGATCGCCACGCGGCCGGCCTGGTTCGATACGCTCGGGCAGTGACAGACAACTGCGACGAGGACGAGCGGGACCGCCCCCACCTGGTCCGCGACCTCGACTTCCCAGGTGCATGGTCGATCATGGTCAACGGCACCGAACAGTCCTGGATCGACCCGGACGACCCGACCCGACTCGAGTTCGACTACGTGCAACGGATCGCTGATGCCATCGACGTTCACGCTCCGGACGGTGAGCGGCTGCGCGTCATCCACGTCGGCGGCGCCGGCATGACCCTGGCCCGCTACGTTGCCCACACCCGACCCTCCTCGGCACAGATCGTCCTCGAACCCGACGCCGACCTGACCGAACGGGTCCGCCAGACTGTCCCGTTGGCCCGCAACTCCGGGATCAAGGTCCGCGCCACTGACGGCCGCTCCGGGATTGCTGCCATGCGTGACGACTATGCCGACATCGTCATCGTCGACGCGTTCATCGGATCGAAGGTCCCGCCCGAACTGGCCACCGCCGAATTCCTCGCCGACGTCGCCCGAGTCCTGGTCGGCACTGGCACGATCATGTGGAACCTCACCGACAAGGCACCCTTCGACTTCGCCCGCCGTGCTGCCGCCGGCCTGGCCGAGACCTTCGGCCACACCTGCCTGTCGGCCGAGCCCGCCACCGTGAAGGGCCGTCGCGTCGGCAACATCATCCTGTTGGGCAGCGCGGCTCCACTGCCGATCGACGCCCTCCAGGCCAAGGCGTCGCGCGGCGTCTTCCCGTACCGACTCCTCCACGGAAGCACCTGGAAAAGGTTCGTCACCGGCGCCTCGCCGATCCGAGACATCGACGACTACGACACCCCGGTCCACGGCCGTGGCATGTTCAGCTGAGCATTGGGATCGGTCAGGCATGCCGAGCCGGGTCGACCCCGGCATCATTGGGGCTCGTGAGTCGCCTCTGACTCCTTATGGGGGTCTTGTGAGTAGGACATAATGGACGGTATGCCTGACCCGCAGGATGACCGGCCTGACTCCGACCTCTCCGACGACCTTTTCGCCGGAGAGGACTCAGCCGCTGCCGATGACGCAGATGCCGCCGATGATGCCGGCGAGCAGAAGCCCCGCCGCACTACGGGTCGCGGTCGTCGAGTCCCGCTGATCCTTGGCCTGTGTCTGATGCTGATCGGGGTCGGCGTACTCGGCTGGGTCGGTTACCAGTACGTCGGCACCAATGTCATCGCCGAGAAGCGGTTCGAGGACGAGAAGGACAAGCTCCGCCAGGAATGGGAGAACCCACCGGCCGACGACCAGGGCGACAACTCCGGGTCCCAGGAAGCGGATCCGGCCGGTGGCAGCGGGGATTCGGATGCACGTGACGCCCGAGCCGTGGCGCTGCTGCGGATCCCGCGCTTCGGCCCCGACTTCGAGGTTCCACTCATCCCCGGCATCTCCGACGACGCTCTGTCCAGTGGTGTGGGCATCTATGACCAGGCCGTCGCCCCGGGTGAGATCGGCAACTTCTCGGTCGCCGGACACCGCATCACTCGAGGCGAACCGTTCCGCCGTCTGCTCGAGATCCAGAAGGGCGACGAGATCATCGTGGAGACGCGGGACGCGATCTACACCTATGTCATCGACGTCCCTCCCTCGGAGCTGACCGTCGACGCAAGTGACGGGGGTTGGGTTCTGGACCCGGTGCCCGGCAAGCAGGGCGAGGAGCCCAGCCAGGCACTGATCACCCTCACCACCTGTCAGGACCTGTTCCATTCGCCGGACCGCTCGGTCGGCTTCGGCCATCTCGTGGACGTGCAGAACAAGTAGAGTTCTGCATCATGGACGATCTTGCACGACTGACTGAACTGGTCAACGAACGCGCCGTCGTACGGCAGCGGGTCACTCTCTCCTCGGGCCAGGAGTCCGACTACTACATCGACATGCGCCGGATCAGCCTTGACGGTGAGGCCGCCCCGCTGGTGGGACGTGTGATGCGCGAACTCACCGCCGACTGGGACTATGCCGCCGCCGGAGGTCTCACCCTGGGCGCCGACCCGGTCGCCGCTTCCCTGCTGCACGCGGCGGCCGCTGCCGGTGACCGGCTTGACGCGTTTGTCGTCCGCAAGGCCAACAAGACCCACGGACTGCAGCGTCTCATCGAGGGTCCCGACATCGTGGGACGCAAGGTGCTGGCCGTCGAGGACACCTCCACCACCGGCGGATCGGTGCTGACCGCGGTCGAGGCGTTGCGTGCGGCTGGTGCCGAGGTCGTCGGCGTTGCTGTGATCGTCGACCGCGACACCGGCGCGAAGGAGGCCATCGAGGCCGCAGGCCTGCCGTACCGGTTCGCCATCGGCAAGGCTGATCTGGTGGTGGACGACGCAGGGGGAGTCCGTTGACGCGTCGAGTGGGAACGTCACCGTCGTTCCTCCTGGATCAGGGAGCCAACGGTCCCGGATGTGACTGATTCCCCACGCGCAGTACTGACCGGCTCCGGGCCAACACTTCACCGCGTCGCACTGGGGCTGTGCGGTGCCGCGCTGGTGGCGGCCGCGCTCTTCCTGGCCACCGAACCCCTGATGAGCCTGATGGTCCTCACCGTGACCATCATCGCGGTGCTCTTCGTCGGCGGCGTGGTGCTGGCCGTCCGCGCCCGCTCCTGGCCCAGCCGGGTCCTGGGTCTGGTCGTGGCGGGCGGCGCCGCCGCGCTGGTGCTGTGGATACACATTCCCCTGCTGGTGCTGCCGACCTGGGGGCCGCTGGTTGCCGTCCTGGCCCTGGGCGCGTGGGTGGCCATCGCCTTCGACCGTCGGCACCCGATGGTGCGACGGTTGCCGATCCTGGGTGGTGTGGTTGTGCTCGTGTGGGGTGCGGTGTGCCTGTTGTGGGCCGATGTCGGACTGGTGGTCACGGCGTACGTCTTTGACATTGCGGTGCTGGCCGTCGGGGTGGTGTTTCTGACCAGGGCCGTACGCCAGTACCGGTCGGAGCGGGGACACCGGTCGGAGAGGGGGCACCGGTCGGAGAGGGGGCTGGGCCGCGTGGCTGGCGCGGTGAGCTCAGTGGCATCGGTTCTCCTGGTGCTGGTGGGGTGCTTGCTGCTGGTTCTGTCGGTGGCCCTGCGGGCCAGCGTCGACACACCCGATGATTTCTATGAATGGCATGCTGAGGTCCCGTCCGCGCCAGGGACACTCCTGCGGGTCGCACCGTACGACGGGCAAGCCCCGGAGGGGGCTCGCGCCGTGCGGCTGCTCTACTCGACGACACGGGAGGACGGATCGGTCACGGTGGCCAGCGCCGTGGCCGCGGTCCCGGACCGGGACCACGACGGGGACCGCGTCGTCCTGGCCTGGCAGCACGGCACCACCGGGGTTGCGGTCGAATGTGCTCCCAGCCTGAAGGACAATGCCCTCTCGGAGGAGGCAATTCCAGGCATCGGGGAGGCGATGGCACGGGGGTGGATCGTCGTGGCCACCGACTATCCCGGTCAAGGGACACGCGGTCGTTATCCCTATCTGATCGGCGAAGGCGAAGGTCGAGCCGTCCTTGATGCGGTCCGCGCCGTGCGCTCGATCGACGACTTCAACGCCTCCAACGATGTGTTCTTGTGGGGACACTCCCAAGGTGGCCACGCCTCCCTGTGGGCCGGACAGCTCGCTGCGGAATACGCGCCGGAACTGCACGTCCTCGGTGTCGCTGCCCTGTCCGCCGCCGTCGATCCGCTCACGCTGGCGATCGGTGTCACATCGCGGTCCAGTTCCGCAGTGTCTGGCGTGATCACCTCCTATGTGTTGGTGCCCTACAGCAACGAGTACCCCGAGATGACCCTGGAATCGATGGTCCACCCTGCGGGACGGGGATTTGTCGAGGCCTATGCCTCACGCTGTGCGACCGACACCACCATGTTGGTGTCGATTCTCACCGCATCGGTCATCAGTCACGGCCAACCGCTCTACTCCTTGGATCTTGGTCCGGGGCCGGTACGGCAGCGGCTCGTGCACAACATTGCCCGGGACCCTGGGACGGCCCCCCTGTTCCTCGGACAGGGGACCGACGACGAAGTCGTGCCGATCACCATGCAGCGAAGCTTCGTGGAACGACTGGGCTCCCGGTCGGCTCTGCTCGAGGCACACGAATATCCGGGCTACACCCACATGGGAGTGGTGGCGCCGGGGTCGCCACTGGTGGATGATCTGTTCCGTTGGGCCGACGGCCTCCTGAGCCCGTCCGCATAAAGAAGATCAGTCGTGGTGGCCGTCCTCCTTGGTCACTGGCCATCACTCACGGGTCGTTCGTTGCCGGTTGAGCATTTCTACAGTGACCGTGGCAGGCAACGGCACCGGGGGTTGGTCAGCCCTTCCGGATGCGCCGGTCATCCACCTGATCGGGGGTGCGACTGTCCGGGCCCAGACCCAAGCTTGGCCCGGACGGTCGGGTGTGCAACGATCCCGACATGATGACCTGTCGTCAGCTCGGCAACTCCGGCCTCACCGTGTCCACCGTCGGGCTGGGGTGCAACAATTTCGGCGGCCGCATGGCCGATGAGGATGTGGCGCCCGTGGTGGACGCGGCGATCGATGCGGGCATCACGCTGTTCGACACCGCCGACTGCTACGGCGGAGGCGGTCGCTCCGAGGAACTGCTCGGCGCTGCACTCGGCTCCCGCCGGGGCGATGTCGTCGTGGCCACGAAGTTCGGCGTGGGGCTCAACGGCCTCAACGGTCCGGATTGGGGGGTACGAGGGTCGCGTCGCTATGTGCGGCGCGCGGTGGAGTCCAGCCTGAGACGTCTCGGCACCGAGTGGATCGACCTCTACCAGATGCATCGCCCCGATCCGCACACCCCGATCGAGGAAACCCTCGACGTCCTCAACGACCTGGTCCACGAGGGCAAGATCCGCTACATCGGATCGTCCAACTTTGCCGGCTGGCAGGTCGTCGATGCCGACTGGACCGCTCGCAGCGGCGGCCTGGAACCCTTCGTCTCGGCGCAGAACCACTACTCCTGGCTGCATCGTGAGGCCGAGGCCGAACTCGTCCCCGCATTGCTCTACACCGGCCAGTCGATGCTGCCCTATCTTCCGCTGGCCGGTGGAGCGCTGACCGGCAAGTACCGACGTGGTGAGGGCGCCCCGGAAGGGACCCGTCTGGCCAAACAGCCCGACCGGTTGGCCGGGGTCGACTTCGACACCGTGGAAGCGCTGCAGGACTTCGCCGACGAGCGTGGCATCACTCTGCTCCAGATCGCCATCGGCGGTCTGGCCGCCATGCCGAGCGTCGGTTCCGTGATCGCCGGAGCGACCCGGGTCGAACAGATCGAGGCCAATGTGTCGGCCGGGCTGTGGGTGCCGACCGATGAGGAGCTGGCCCGGATCGACGAGATCACCGCCAGCTGAAGGTCCCCGGGCGTGGACGCGACGGGTGCTGCGCCGTTCAGACGCCCCCGGCGTGGAGCTTGTGCTGACGCTTCGCCGCTCGACTCCCGAGCAGGATGAAGCCGGTGACCACGACGAACCCGATCACCGCACACAGCACGGTGGGACCGACATCGCTCGGCTGGGCGAAACTGCGCCCCTCGTCCTGCCACGGCCACAGGGCCCGCAGGGACCCCGCCATCAGTCCGGTCAGCACGACCGTGGTCAGGTGGTGGTGGTGCTTCAACAGGAACTGCATCACCTGGACCACCGAGGCCATGCCCACGACCATGCCGAGGGCGAAGATCGTCAGGTAGCCGATGTTGGCCTCGGCGACCGCACGCAGCGTCGGCTCATAGAGCCCGACCGTCAACAGGATGAAGGCGCCGGACAACCCGGGCAGGACCAGGGCGCAGACCGCGATGGCGGCGGCGAAGAAGATCACGACCGGATGCTGCGGCAGGACTGCCTGCGGCAGCCCGGTGAACAGGAAGGATGCCGCACCGGCCACGAGGGCGATCACATAGTGGCGCACCTTCCACGGCTGCCCGGAGTGACGGTACGGGATCGGCAGCGAGGCCAGCACCAGGCCGAAGAAGGCCGCGAGAGCATACTGCGGGTGGCGCTCGACCAAGGGCGCCAGAACCTTGGCCGACAGGATCAGGGCCACACCCATGCCGACCAGCACCGGCACGATGATGCTCCACCGGGCCTGGCGCCACTCGGCGACAGCACGGCCGGCGCCCTGCCTGCGGACCAGGTCGACCGTGAAATGCTTCGCGCCCCGGATGACATGGCCCGCTCCGGCGATCAGATCGTCGTAGAGCCCGATGATCAGGGCCGTGGTGCCGCCGCTGATCCCGGGCAGGGCCTCCGAGGCGCCGATCGCCCCACCTCGGAACAGGTTGATGACAGTGACCAGCCACCCCGGCAGGCCGTCGAGCATGGAAGGTGGCCGAGTGATGGTCTCGGCGGCGTCCGGGACGGGGTCGGTCACGGGCTGGTCTGCAGTAGGCACGCACGCCAGATTACTGTGTCGGCCATGACCGATCCGACCCCCGAGGGCGACGACAACCCGGTGGCGCCCGACGAGCACACGATCGGTGTGGGGCCGCCCCCCGAGCCGTGGCCCGACGATCCTCGGTTGGACCCCGAGCTCCTCGAGGCAGGGGACCGACGCAATGTGGTGGATCGCTACCGCTACTGGCGCCTCGAGGCCATCGTGGCCGACCTGGACCAGGTCCGGCACCCACTCCACGTCGCCATCCAGAACTGGCAGCACGACTTCAACATCGGCTCGGTGGTCCGCACCGCGAATGCCTTCAATGTCGCCGGGGTGCACATCATCGGACGTCGTCGCTGGAATCGTCGGGGTGCGATGGTCACCGACCGCTACCTCCACGTCCACCACCACCGGGATGCCGCCGACCTCGCCGAGTGGCTGCGCGCCAACCAGCTGAGCCCGGTGGGGGTGGACAATGTCCCCGGTTCGGTGCCGCTCGAAGGGGTCCGGCTCCCCGAACGGTCCTGTTTGATCTTCGGTTCGGAAGGGGAGGGCCTCACCGAGGATGTCCTGGCGATCTGCGAACAGCACGTCGCGATCACCCAGTACGGGTCGACCCGCTCAATCAACGCCGGCGCCGCCGCCGCGATCGCCATGTATCACTGGGCCCGGGATTGGGCCGGGTCAGAACAGTGAGTCCTGTACGGCCGGCGCTGCGGTCACCCATTCTCCCTGACTGATCCGGTGCCCGACCAGGGCGGACATGTCGGTCGCCCACCGCAACTCCGGGACACCGTCGAGACGCACCAGTGCCGTCGGCCCCCACCATGAGTCGATCGAGAACCCGTGCTCCCCCGAGCCCAGCGAGGTCGGGTAGGGCCTGATGTCATCACCCAGCAGGGTCTGCGGATCGCGGGGGTTCGGCCACGGATCGGCAAAAGGCACCGCATCCTGGAACCCGGCCAGCGCCTCCTGTGCCCGTGCCACCGCCTCGCGATGGCTTGCGGCGAGTCCGGACAGGTCGATCGGTCCGCTCAGACCGGCAGCTTTCGCCGACGGTCGCACGACCTGGCCGATCCCGGCGACCTGGGAGACTCGGTCCTCCCACATCCTCACCTCGACACCGTCGGCGGCGACCGCGACCCAGTGCGCCAGGACGGGCCCTTGCTCATCGAGGCGGGCATGTTTGCGGTCGTCGACCGCCGTGCCGACCTTGGTCTGGCCGCCGGCGAAGGTGGCGATGTAGAGCCAGTGCGGCCGCATCAGATGCTCGCGCAGCTGTGGATCCGGCGGCCACTGGCTGCGGTGGGCGATGTGCATCCACCGGTACGGGTCCAGCTCGGCACAGCGTTCACAGGATCGGGCCTTGGTGATCTCGGTCCGATCCGGGCACGAATGCCGGCGGCCGGATCCGTCCCGGTGTCCCAGACACCAGCGCCGGGAGTCCACCCGTACCGAGAACCGGGTGGTCGGCGGTAGCGGCAGGGTGCTGGACTCACCTCGTACGGATCCGTCACGTCCCGTACTTCCCGCTGAGATGATGAGTTCATCTGCGTCAGGTCTTGTGAGTTCCACGCGCGCTCCGTCATACTGGTATGGAGTGGTCTGATGAACATCGTAGAGCCGTTTGAGGCTGTGAAGGGAGCGGCGGTGCCCGAGGTCGACGAATTCCCAGGCGGCCGGCTGGAGATGTTGGCGCAAGGTCTGGGTCGAGCAACGACCAAACGGGCCCAGGTCCGTGAGATCCTGTCGGACCTGATCGATGCCGAACTCCATCCCGGGGATGCCATCCCCTCCGAACGCGCTCTGGTGGTGCGGCTCGGAGTCAGTCGCGTCACGGTGCGGCAGGCCATCTCCGACCTGGTCGAGGCAGGTGCGCTGGAGCGGGTCCACGGCAAGGGCACCTATGTCACCGGGCCGCAGGTCGACTCCAGGCTCCACCTGACCTCGTTCTCCCGCGAGATGCGGGCCCGGGGGCTGGAACCGGCCACCGTGGTGCTCTCGGCGACCGAGATCGAGGCCGATGACGAGATCGCCTTCGCCCTGCGGATCCGTCCGATGAACAAGGTCATCCGGGTCGAACGGCTCCGCACCGCCGATAGCTCACCGATGGCCTATGAGGTCGGCTACTACCCGTCGGCACTGTTCCCGGGGCTTCTCGGTCGCGAGCTCGGCTCGCTCTACGACGTGTTCGCCAGCGAGTACGGCGTGGTGGTCACCAATGGCGAACAGACCGTACGGGCAGAGGCTGCGGACCGGCAGCGCGCCACCATCCTCGGACTGAGCAAGCGGTCGCCGCTGCTGGTCACCGAACGGATCACCTGGTCCGGTGACCGGATCATCGAGTTCTCCATGTCGAGCTACCGGGCGGACCGCTATCGCATCCACATGGCGATCACCCCGCGGGGAGCTCGCTGACCGGCGGCGCTGCGTTGCCCTCCGTCTGACAGAATCAGGGGCATGACAGTCCTGGGTCCCGAAGCGGTCGTGGCCGACGAACTCGTCCTGCCCTACGACCCGACACTCACCCAGGCCCGCGCGGACGCGTGGCGCAAGGGCTTCTTCCGCAGCCTGATCGGCCTCGGCCTCAGCGTGGTCATTGCCGGCGTCATCTTCTTGATCACGCGGTGGAACGAGCCGATGATCTGGTTCTTCTACGGTTTCTTCGGTCTGCTCAACCTGTACCGGGTGACCAATGCGCTGGTGCGGTGGCAGTCGGCGGTGGGTGTGCTGCGACGGACGGCGTGGGGAACGACCGCGATCCACGTCGACCGCGACGGGATGCAGTTGGGCCAGACCGCCGCGTCCTGGGCGCAAGTCGCCCTGCTCCGGGCGCGGACCCCATGGTCGCGCAAGGACTCATTCCTCGAGCTGAGTACAACCGCGCCGGGGGTCGAGACCAGCACGAGACGGCCAGTCCAGGTCACCGTGGCCGGTGGTGCGCGGGCGTTGGCCGCCGTCGCGATGCTGATCGGGGTGGTGTACGCGATCGTGCGGAGCACCTCGTGGCTGCGATCGGTCGCCCAGGTGTTGCATCTGCTTGCCGGGCTCACCGAGCAGGAGGCACTGGACGAGGTTGCCGGACTCGGGACCGGAGTGGTGGCCCTGATCTCCGTCGCTCTGGGTGCCGTGGCTGCGGTGGGCATCGTGGCCCTGGTGTACTCCGCGTGGTGGGTCATGACCGGTCAGGGCCGTGCGCTCCCGGCCGTGGTCACGGGATTGGTGGTCGCGATCGTGCTATTGCCGTTCAGCTGGTTGGCCTTGTTGGCGTCGGTGGTGGCCGCGGTGATCGGACTGGTCTTCGGCCTGCTGGTCCCGGACCGGTGGCTGCGGGCCAGGGGAGCCGAGGAGACCTTGCGGCTGGACCAGGTGCCGGTCGTGCTGTCGACGATCGACCAGGCCGTGCGGACCCTGTCGGCCGGTCAGGTGCGGATCGACACCCGCCAGCTGGACCGCTGAACGTACCGGCCCTGACCCGCTGGACCACTGACTCAGCTGGACCCCTGACCCGCTGGACCACTGGCTCGTACGGGACCACTGGTCGTACGGTCGGCGCTCACTTTCTCAGTCTGGATTTCCTGAACGAACCCGGAAACCGATTGCCCGGAAATCGAGGACCTGTTTCTGAGCGGGCGGGGTCCCAGACCACTCCCGGGGCTGGTCCTGCCGACGTGGGAACCGACTCGCTGTCATCGAGCGACGGTGGGAAGATGGAGACCGACCACGAGTTCGCCGTCTGAGAAAGGGGGCATCTGATGCCCATTGCCACACCTGAGGTGTACGCCGAGATGCTGGATCGGGCCAAGCAGAACCGCTTCGCCTACCCGGCCATCAACGTGAGTTCGTCGCAGACCCTCAACGCTGCCCTTGCCGGGTTCGCCGAGGCTGGCTCCGACGGCATCGTCCAGGTCTCCACCGGTGGTGCGGAGTATGCCTCCGGCCCGACCGTGAAGGACATGGTCTCGGGTGCAGTCGCACTCGCTGAGTATGCGCACGTCGTCGCCGAGAAGTACCCGGTGAACATCGCACTCCACACCGACCACTGCCCGAAGGAGAAGCTGGATCCCTTCGTCCGGCCGTTGCTGGCCATCTCGGCCGACCGGGTCAAGCAGGGCCAGAATCCGCTGTTCCAGTCCCACATGTGGGACGGATCGGCAGTCCCGGTCGAGGAGAACCTCCAGATCGCCGAGGAACTCCTGGCCCAGACCGTTGCGGCGAAGATCATCCTCGAGATCGAGGTCGGCGTCGTCGGCGGCGAGGAGGACGGTGTCTCCCACGAGATCAACGACAAGCTCTACACCACCGTCGAGGACGGTATGCGCACCGTCGAGGTCCTGGGCGCCGGCGAGAAGGGCCGCTACATCACTGCGCTCACCTTCGGCAACGTCCACGGTGTCTACAAGCCCGGTGCGGTCAAGCTCCGCCCGGAGGTGCTCAAGGAGATCCAGGACGCGGTCGGCGCCAAGATCGGCAAGGAGCGCCCGTTCGATCTGGTCTTCCACGGTGGCTCCGGCTCGAGCCTGGAGGAGATCCAGGAGGCCGTCGACCACGGTGTGATCAAGATGAACATCGACACCGACACCCAGTACGCCTTCACCCGCCCCGCGGTTGAGCACATGTTCCGCAACTACGACGGTGTGCTCAAGGTGGATGGCGATGTCGGCAACAAGAAGGCCTACGACCCCCGCGCCTGGGGTCGGGCCGCCGAGGCCGGCATGGCCCAACGGATCGTCGAGGCCTGCGAGAACCTGCGCAGCACCGGGACCTCGTTGAACGCCTGAGTTCTTCTGACAACCGGATCAGGCCGGGAGGGAGCCCGCTCCCTTCCGGCCTGTGTGCATCTTTGGGGGTGGTTCAGTCCCGGGAGCCGGGCTCCGTGGCGGGGATCTCATCGGCATCGACGCCGTAGTGGTCGTACAGGGTGGCCTGCTCGTCCTTGTCGAGATGGCCCTCGGGTTCGATCAGGGGGCAGTGCTTGATCGTGGCGCGGTCGTACGGGACCTGGACATCGCCGTCCTCGGTGTACTCGGCATGGCAGACGGGGATGATCGACTCCTTGGTGCCGAACAGCCCCGACCGTACGGTGATGAACGTTGGCTCGTCAGTGGTGTCGTCGACGTAGATCTGTCCGACGGTGCCCACCTTTTCGCCGTCCTGGTCTTGGACCACGGCGTCATAGAGCTGGTCGAGTTCCTCCGATGGCAGTGCCACCACAGTCTCCTTGGTCAATGTCTCTTTGGCAGGGATCGACCATAGCTCTCGGACCGGGCCGAGTCCACTGCCGGACGTCGTGGGGGGCCATTCCGTACCATGACCGCATGAGCCACACTCACCACAACCTCCTCGCCGACGGCCCCGAGCCGACCCTGCTGCCGGTCGACCCGGCCGCCGCACTGCTGGCCGACTCGGTCGATCCACGTCAGGTGGCGGCGACCCATCCCGCCAGCAGTCTGGTCTGGGCCGAGCTGGCCGAAGCCGCCCTCGAGGCCGGTGACACCATCGACGGCTATGCCTTCGCCCGTACCGGATATCACCGCGGCCTCGACATGTTGCGTCGATCCGGGTGGCGCGGCACCGGCCCGGTGCCGTACGAGCACGAACCGAACCGTGGCTTCCTGCGCTGCTTGGCGGCATTGGCTGTGGCAGCCGGTCGGATCGGCGAGTCCGACGAGGCCGAACGCTGCAGCCAGTTCCTGCGGGACAGCTCCGAGACCGGGTGGCAGGCACTGTCCGGTAGCATGCTCGGGTAAGACCCCGTCGGCTGAGCCTGGCGGGTTCATCTGTGTGAGAGGACGGCTGAGATGCCGGGAATCGTGATCGTCGGCGCCCAGTGGGGCGACGAGGGCAAGGGCAAGGCGACCGACCAGCTGGGCGACCGGGTCGACTACTGCGTCCGGTACTCCGGGGGAAACAACGCCGGCCACACCATCCACGTCGGGGACCAGAAGTATGTGATGCACCTGCTTCCGTCCGGCATCCTCAACGAAGGTGTCACCCCCGTCCTCGGCAACGGTGTGGTCATCGACCTCGATGTGCTGTACAAGGAGTTGGACGAGCTCGCCGACCGCGGTGCCAAGGTCAACCATCCGCTGATCTCGGCCAATGCCCACGTCATCACCGAGTTCCACCGCGTCATCGACAAGGTGACCGAACGATTCCTCGGCAAGGCAAAGATCGGCACCACCGGCCGTGGCGTCGGCCCAGCCTATGCCGACAAGGTCAACCGGGTCGGCATCCGCATCCAGGACCTCTTCGACGAGTCGATCCTGCGGCGCAAGGTCGAGGCGTCCCTGGAGCAGAAGAACCATCTGCTGGTCAAGGTCTACAACCGTCGGGCCATTGATGCCGGTGAGATCTCGGACCACCTGCTGACCTTCGCCGACCGGCTCCGCCCCTATGTTGCCGACACCTCCCGGGTGCTCAATGACGCCCTCGACGAGGACAAGGTCGTGCTCTTCGAAGGTGCCCAGGCACATCACCTCGACGTCGACCATGGCACGTATCCCTATGTGACCTCCTCGAACCCGATCGCTGCCGGAGCCTGTGTTGGGGCTGGCGTGGGGCCCACCCGGATCGACCGGGTCGTCGGCATCGCCAAGGCCTACACCACCCGGGTCGGATCAGGACCGTTCCCGACCGAGCTGTTTGACCAGGATGGCGACAAGCTGCGTGAGATCGGTGCCGAGTTCGGCGCCACCACGGGTCGGCCGCGCCGATGTGGCTGGTTCGATGCGCTCGTGGTCGAGTCCGCGGCCCGGGCCAACGGCTTCACCGATGTCTTCCTGACCAAGCTCGACTGCCTCACCGGCTGGGATCGGATCCCGGTCTGTGTCGCCTATGAAGTCGACGGCGTGCGCCATGACCTCATGCCGTACAGCCAGTCGGACTTCCACCACGCCAAGCCGATCTATGAGTACCTCGACGGCTGGACCGAGGACATCTCTCACTGCCGTTCGTTCGATGAGTTCCCGGCCAACACCCAGGCCTACGTGAAGCGACTCGAGGAACTGATCGGCTGCCGGATCTCGGGCATCGGCGTCGGTCCGGGCCGGGAGCAGTCGGTGATGGTCCACGACCTGCTCTGAGTGATCCCGCTCGCCGTTTCGGGGCTCTTCACAGATGAGGGTGTAGAGGTCGTCCGCGCGTCGCTGGCCGGGTAGGGGTCGAGGTCTTCCGATGATGGGAGTTGTCACACCGCCCATCCGGAAGACTCGACGTGCCTGACGTTACCTTCACGTGCCCTAACCCGACGACCTTCAACGGCTTGGACGACCTCGGGTTGGAGGTCACCGGCCAGTGTCTCGAACCCGACCGTGCTGTTCTGGCCTGCCGGGTGATCGAGCCGGACGACTGGTGCCGGCGGTGCGGCTGCCAGGGCTCCCCGCGCGACACGGTGACCAGGGAGCTGGCACACGTGCCGTTCGGGTGCATCGGGTGCGGCCATGTGTGACGTCAGGACACCGGTAAGGCTGCGCAGCCGCGGGCCAAGATCTCCCGGGCCGGGCTGCGGTGGGGACTGGTCGGGATCGTGGTCGGGCACTTGTCGATGTCCCGGGTCGCCGAGGGGCTGGGCGTGGCGTGGAATACCGCCAACGACGCGGTCTTGGCGGAGGGACAACGCTACTGATCGCCGACCCGACCCGCCTGGAGGGCGCGAAGGTGTCGGGGTTGATGAGCACGTGTGGCAGCACACCCGCCACGGGGACAAGTACGTCACCGTGGTCATCGACCTGACCCCGGTCCGTGAGGGCACCGGTCCCTCCCGGCTGCTGGCCGTGGTCGAAGGCCGCAGCAAGAAGGCGTTCAAGGACTGGCTGGCCGAGCGCGACCATGTCGGGCGCGACGGGATCGAGGTCGTGGACATGGACGGGTTCGCCGGGTTCAAGACCGCCACCACCGAGGAGCTGCCCGAGGCGGTCACCGTCATGGATCCGTTCCACGTCAATCGCCTTGCCGGCGACGCCCTGGATGAGTGCCGCCGCCGGGTCCAGCAGCAGATCCATGGTCACCGCGGACGCAAGGGCGACCCGCTGTACTCGGCCAGGCGGACCCTGCACACCGGCGCCGACCTGCTCACCGACAAACAACAGGACCGGCTCGAGAAGCTGTTCGCCCGCGAGGAGCACGTGCCGGTCGAGGCCACCTGGGGCACCTACCAGCGCATGATCTCCGCCTACCGCGACCCCCGACCGTGCCCGCGGCCGCATCCAGACACGCTCGACGCCCTCACCGACGGCGTGCCCACCGCCTTGGTCGAGCTGCGCAAGCTTGGCCGCACCCTGGCCAGACGCGCCGAGGACGTCCTGGCCTATTTCGATCGCCCACGCACCAGCAACGGACCCACCGAGGCCGTGAATGGTCGGCTCGAACACCTGCGCGGACTTGCCCTTGGCTTTCGCAACCTCACCCACTACATCGCCCGAGCGCTCCTGGAATCCGGCGGGTTCAGGCCACAACTACACCCTGGATTGTGAAGAGCCGCTAAGGCTCTTCACAGTTGAGGGTGTGACGGGCGTCGGTGGGGTGCTGGCTGGATAGGGGTCGAGGTCCACTGAAGATGGAGGTTCCTACGCCACCCATCCAGAAGACCTCGACTTGCCTGACGTTACCTTCGCGCGCCCCGACCTGACCAAGTTCTGCCGGCTCGACGACCTCGGTCTCGAAGTCGTCGGCCAACACCTCGAACCTGACCGTGCCGTTCTGGCGTGCCGCGTCGTCGACGTCGGCACCGATGAGTGGTGCCGACGGTGCGGCTGCCAAGGCGTCGCGCGCGACACCGTGACCCGACGGCTGGCCCACGTTCCGCTGGGCTGGCGGCCGACCACCCTGCTGGTCTCGATCCGCCGATACAGGTGCACCGGCTGCGGACATGTGTGGCGCCAAGACACCAGCCGGGCCGCCGAGCCGCGGGCGAAGCTGACCCGCACCGGACTGCGGTGGGCGCTGGAAGGGATCGTGGTCCAGCACCTCACCGTTTCCCGTGTCGCCGAAGGGCTCGCAGTCGCGTGGAACACCGCCAACGACGCCATCTTGGCCGAAGGCAAGCGGGTCCTCATCGATGACGAGCAACGGTTCGACGGGGTCGCGGTGATCGGCGTCGACGAGCACGTGTGGCGCCACACCAGGCGCGGCGACAAGTACGTCACCGTGATCATCGATCTCACCCCGATCCGCGACGGCACCGGACCCGCACGCCTGCTCGACATGGTCGAGGGCCGGTCGAAGTCCGCGTTCAAGACCTGGCTGAGTGAACGCCCCGATGCCTGGCGTGACGGCGTCGAGGTCGTCGCCATGGACGGGTTCACCGGCTTCAAGACCGCTGCTGCCGAAGAGGTCCCCGACGCCGTCGCGGTGATGGACCCCTTCCACGTGGTCCGCCTGGCCGGCGACGCACTCGACCAGTGCCGCCGCCGTGTCCAGCTCGCCATCCACGGCCACCGCGGCTTCAAGGACGACCCGCTCTACAAGACGAGACGGACGCTGCACACCGGCACCGGGCTGCTCACCGACCGACAGATCGACCGACTCAACCGGCTCTTCGTCGACGACGCGCACGTCGAGGTCGAAGCGACCTGGGGCATCTACCAGCGCATGATCGAGGCCTACCGCGCCGAAGACCGAGCACACGGACGCCAGTTGATGCTCAAGCTCATCGCCGACATCAGTGCGGGTGTGCCGAAGGCACTGATCGAGGTCGCCAGGCTCGGGCGGACGTTGAAGAAGCGGGCCGCTGACGTGATTGCCTACTTCGACCGGCCCGGCACCAGCAACGGCCCGACCGAGGCCATCAACGGCAGACTCGAACACCTCCGCGGCTCGGCCCTGGGCTTCCGGAACCTGACGAACTACATCGCCAGATCGCTGCTCGAGACCGGCGGCTTCAGACCCCAACTCCTACACCGTCAACTGTGAAGAGCCGTGAATGGTCGGCTCGAACACCTGCGCGGACTTGCCCTTGGCTTTCGCAACCTCACCCACTACATCGCCCGAGCGCTCCTGGAATCCGGCGGGTTCAGGCCACAACTACACCCTGGATTGTGAAGAGCCCGTTTCGGTGTTTCTCGCCGGATGGCCCTGATTACCGGATCAGCATTGCCCATCACGGAGCTGACGGTACGGTGACGCCGCTCCAGGTCCGGCTCGGACATGAGAGGGACCTGCTCGACTCGGTGACAGCGTTGATGCCAGCTGATGGCGAGCTCCTGGTCGAGTACCTCGTCCCGCAGGAGCTCGACACCTCTGACTGGTGAGGTGGGACCGACCGTTGCGGTGGCATGGTCGGTCCCGCAACGATCAGTTCTCGGCGATCACGATGGCATCGTCGAGATGGATCTCGCCGTCGGTGCGCAGCACCAGTTTGGCGAAACGGCAAGAATCGGGGCTCAGCTCGGCTGCGCCTGGGCGTGCGCGGCCTCGTATTCACTGCGGATCTGGTCGCCGCCACCGTTGCGCCATTCGGCAACGCCGGCATCCCAGTCGGAGACCTGCTTGCGGCCTTGGATGATCTCGTTGATCAGGTCCTGCATGCGGGAGGCGAGTGACGGGCCCTCGCTGAGTTGGGTCTCGGAGTAGAGGCCGAGGGTCGGCAATGGCTCGGCGTCTTCGGACAGCAGAGTGTGCTCGAAGGCGTGCCGATCCTTGACCGCATCCGGGTTGGCGGGGTGGTACAGGGTGGCGTTGCCGGCCACGACGTAGGCAGTGGGCAGCAGCCGGTCCTCGGTGCCCTGATCGGTACGCACCGGCTGTTCGTCCTGCCAGTTCCAGTGGTAGCCCTCGACGCCGTCCTTGCAGACCAGGTTCTCCACGGTGCCGAGCGGGGCGGCCAGATAGTTGGCGATGCCGAGTAGCTCCTGGATCCGCTCGGCCGAACCCTTCTTGACCACGGTGTAGCTGTAGACCGGGTTGCCGAGATGGGCGCGCGCCCAACCGTCACCGTTCGCCTTGGGTGGCCGGATGCCGGCCATCCGCAGGCCTGGCGCAGTCTCGGTGCTCAAGCTGAACCAGAAGCCCATGCCAGTCTGGATCAGCGACGTGATCGGGGTTGCCGCACCCATCCAGGCGACGTGCTGCTGGGCTCCGAATCCGTCGGGATGACACAGACCCTCGGCCCACAGCTGCGCCGTGAACGCCAAGGACTCCTTCTGCTCCTCAGTCTCCCAGGCATGAGTGAACCCGCCGTTGTCGTCGACCCGCCACTCGTTGGGGACGCCGAACATCTGGCGGACGAACAGCTGCATGCCGTCGGCCAGCGCGATCGCCCACCGGTTGTTGGCGTGATCGGTCAGAGCTCGACACATCTCGAGGAACTCGTCGGCGCTGGAAGGCTCGATCGAGACGCCGACCTTGTCGGCCCAGTCGGCTCGGACCTGAAGGCCTCCGCGGAGGCTGCCCCGTGGCAGTGGCAGACCGTAGAGGCGTCCGTTGACGGTGCAGGACCGCCAGGCGGCCGGGTCGATCGCAGCGAGTGCCGGGTAGGCGAAGGCCTTGTCGCCACCGAGGTGTTCACTCAGGTCCTCGAACTGCGACTCCAGCAGCTCGGGCAGTCGCGGCATGCCACCGAGCGGGACCTGGGCCAGATCGGGGATGTCCCGGCCAGCCAGCATCGTGGAGAACTTGGCGCTGTAGTCGGAGGTCGGTGCGCCGTTGAAGTCGAGTTCGACACCGAGCTTCTCGTTGAGCTGCTGCCACAGGCGGTTGCGGCTGAGCTCCGGCGGCACGCCAGCGTTGCCGTACTGGCAGACGGCGGTCACGGAGCCGCCCTTGCCGGGGGGCGTTTCGACAAAGGACTGCGCCGGATAGGGGTAACTCAGGTAGCCGGGCAGGGTGCCGAACTCGTCGGACGGCAGGTCGGGCTGGACGAGGTCGAAGGCCTTGAAACTCGGCAGTACGGCAGATGGGTCAACCGGTGCTGGCGGCGAGGTGGTGCCCGCGCCGGGCCCGGCGTCGCTGCTGCACGCACCGACAAATGCTCCGCTCGCCAGTGCGGCACCGGCCAGGCCGGCGCCAGTGAGGAAGGTGCGCCGCTTCAGTCCGTCCGTGGTCATGGTGTGCCCCCTTCTGCATCGCTGCAGTGTTGTGTAACCGATTTCATCGAAGCATAGAGCTCCAAGGTCGTTGGAGTCAAGGGCACGTCGACTGATCAGGAGTGAGATGGGAGCGTTGCCAGAACGAGGCGTGAAAGCGCATACTGAAACAATGCTGCGTCATGAGTGGGGGTTGCTCCGGTGAGTTCTCGGCGGGTCACGATCCGTGATGTCGCTGGCCGGGCGGGAGTGTCGGTGGCGACTGTCTCGCGGATCCTGAATGGCACCTACACCGCCCCCGCCGCGACCGAGTCCCGGGTGATGGCGGCTGTCCGTGACCTCGACTATGTCGTCAACGCCAATGCCCGCGCGCTCACCTCGACCACGTCCAACACCATCGGTCTGGTCACTGGGCTGCTCGACTCGCCGTTCTTCATGGCGGTCGCTTCGGGTATTGAGGAGCAGGTGTCGGCCGCCGGTGGCGTCCTGGTCGTGGTTGCCACCAAGGGCAGCGCTGATCGGGAGTGGAGTGCGCTGGCGATGTTGCGCGAACGGGCTCCCCAGGCCGTGATCATGGTCGGTGGCAACACTCATCCCCCCGAGCATCAGGCTCGACTCGAGTCGGCAGCCAGGGCAATGGCTGCGACTGGCTCGCGACTGGTCAGTTGTGTCCGTCCGCCCGCTGATCCGAGTGGTGACATCCTCGAGGTCACCTATGACAACGAGGGTGGATCGTATGCCGCGACCCAACACCTGATTTCCCAAGGGCACAAGCGAATCCTGCTGCTCGGCGGGCCTGATCGCTACACCTTCACCGAGGGAAGGGTGGTCGGTCTGAACCGGGCGCTCGCGGACCATGGCATCGATCCCGATCCTGCCCTGGTCAACCTCGGCCCGATGGAACGCCGCGACGTCATCCGCCGCGTCACCGATCTCGTACGGGATGGGCTCGACTTCACTGCGGTGCTGGCCGGCAATGACCACATGGCCGCAGCCGCGATGCGCGCATTGAAGGACCTGGGTCTGCGCGTCCCCGAAGACGTGTCGGTGGTCGGGTACAACGACTCCGGTCTGGCGATCGATCTCACGCCGACCCTCACCACGGTGCATGTACCCCAGGTCGAGCTCGGCCGGGTCGCGGCCCGGATCGGTCTCGACCAGGCCGGCGCCTATGACGGGCCGACCGTGCTGGGAACCCACATCGTCGTACGAGATTCGGTGAGTCCTCACCGGGTCGGCTGACTCTCCATAGCGACCGGTGACAGGTCACCGGTCCTTGTGCAGAGGGCTCGTCTCCCCGGGCGGCACGACTGATTCTTCTGTCGCGCAGGGCGAACCGCCGGACCGTACGGGGTCCGTTGGGTGGGCCGCAGTGCTGTTGCGCTCGTGGTGGGCGAGGACAGACCGGCAGACTTCGGTGCACAAGGCCCGAAGTGCGGGCCAGTGAGGAAGAACAACCATGACTCGTCACCGCATTGCCATCCTCGGTTGCGGCGGCATGGAGAAGTCCCACCAACAGGTGTTCGGCGATCTCAGTGACCGGGTGGAGGTGGTCGCCTGTGTCGACCCGATCCTGGAACGGGCGCAGGCCGCCGCCGAAGCGCTCGGTGCGCCCATCGTTGCGGCCCATCACAGTGAGGTGCTCGAGCACGTCGACTCGGTGCTCGGTGTGCTGCCCCACCATGTCCACCACGAGGTCGGCATGGATGCGCTGCGGGCGGGCAAACATGTGCTGATGGAGAAGCCGCTGGCCATGACCGAGCAGGAGTGTCGTGACCTGCAGGCCGAAGCCGAGAAGCAGGGTGTCATCTTGATGACGGCCTACCCGATGCGGTACAACCCGTTGGTGGTCAAGCTCAAGGAGCTCATTGACAACCACACCTACGGCCAGCTGTTCCACGTCAACATCTGGACCGAGCAGTACACCCGCTATGAGCCCGGCCACTGGGCTCTGAAGAAGGAGACGCTCGGTGGTGGTCAGTTCGTCAGTCACGGGTGTCACTACATCGATCTGATGTTGTGGTTCTGTGGCCGCCCGGCTGAAGGCATCCACCTCGGCACCACCCTCGGCACGCCCTGGATGGAGGGGGAGGGCACCAGTGATGCGGTCATCCGGTTCGAGAACGGCATCCTCGGCTATCACGGCGGCACCTGGGGTGCGAAGGGATCGCGGTTGAAGTATGCGATCCACGCCCAGTTCTCCGAGGGTATGGTCGAGCTCAACTTCCGCGCCGGCACGCTCACCCACATCCACGGCGCCGATGAGACTCTCCTTGCCCAGAACGACATCAAGAAGAATGTGCTGGGTGAGATTGTCGAGTTCTTCGATGCGATCGACGAGGGGCGTGCCCCGCACACTGACGCGGAGCAGTCCATCCAAGGTCTGCAGGTGATCTGGAAGCTGTATGAGGCCGAACAGAACCGCACCATGGCCGACCTGCGCGGGATCGTCACCCACCCGGAGTTCTCCGGGCCGCCGACCCCGGCCGAACCGATCGAGTTCACCCCGATGGTGAACAACCGCACTGACGTCCCACAGGGCTGAGTGGTCCAGGTCTGGTGTCCGGTTGGTGGGAGCCGGACGTCAGGGCAACCAGATCGGTACGTCCGGATCTCGTACTTCCAGGCCGCCGCAAGCGCCACGCGGCGGCCTTGTCACCTGTCACGATCACCAACTACAACGACGCCACGGGCGTCGGCCAGCCCCGAGCACTGTCGCCACGAAAGATCGGGTCAGCTTCTGGACAGCTTCGATCGTAGACGGTAGTCTGTTCCAGACTTGTCAACGAGGAGGAGCGGCGCCGGATATCCAGAATCAGAACAGTAAGTGTCATTGTTGCAGTTGCGGCATTCTTGATTGCCGGACTAGGTGGTGCTCCCCGTGCTTTGGCAGCGGATGAGCTGACTGAGTTGGTGATGGAGAGTCGACAGGGATACTTTAAACTCGAGGATCGAGCTCACCTTCGACAATCCGATATCAATTAATGAGGCAGTGGAAATTCGAGGCGAATTCGAAAATGCAATCACCCCTCTTGTTAGTGGAAGTATCACGTGTGGTGGTGCAATTCATGCCTATGATGTCAATGGCGACATTGAACTTGCGTTGAGCTGCGGTGCTAGTCATGCGTTCATGCCGTGGGGTTGGAAGATGAGGCCGAGTCTTCGCACTACCGTAGTCGGCCTACTGCACGAAGAGGGCATGTTGTGGTCGAGAAACTATGTAATCAAACCAAAGTTGGCTCCTCATAGTGAGTACCCTGACTACAAGTTTCATGGAACCTTGAATCCTATGTATGTGGGCGATGTGATTCAGTACGTCGATTTCTTTGACTACGAGCACAATATTGCAGGTGGAGGGAGTGCGCGGATCACAATATTTGGCACTCTGGAGATCAAGTCGTGATCGAGTGTAGTGATGATTACTTGGAGCGTGTCCGAGATATTTCGATGCAGATAGTTTCGCGGTTGAGTGATGAGCTCGAAGCTGAGTTCATGGTCGGGCGAGTTCGTTTGGATCGGCTCGATGCCAAGCTGGTGCGAGTTCTGGTTGGTGACGTCGCTGAGTCCATTCCTGCCTGCAGCGTTGAGATTCTACGTGACGGTCGTCGGGTTGGTGACGTTTCCTGGACCGGGGACCTCAGCGAAGAGTGGCGGATGGTCTCAATACCAGCCATGGGTGGGCAGATTCAGGACCTTGTCATCGAAGTCGAGGATGGCAGCCCTGTGCCGAGATGTCCCAGTCACTCCCATCCCATGATGCTGATAGCAGCAGATGCTCAGCTCTGGTGGTCCTGCCCTCAGACTCAGCAACAGATCGAGCAATTCTAGGATTGCCCATTCTCAGTGGGACCAGATCGGCACGTCTGACTGGGTCACCGACCCGTCGGCGCCGAAGACCAGAAACCGGTCGAGCGTCCGGGCAAACCAACGGTCGTGGGTCACGGTCACAACTGTGCCCTGGTAGGAATCCAGGGCATGTTCGAGAGCCTCGGCCGACTCCAGGTCGAGGTTGTCGGTCGGCTCGTCGAGCAACAGCAGGGTTGCGCCGGACAGCTCCAACAGCAGGATCTGCAGCCGGGCCTGTTGACCGCCGCTGAGGGAGTCGAACTTCTGCTCGGCCGAGCGTGCCAACTCGTAGCGGTCCAGCGCACGCGCTGCGGTCTCCCGGTCCATCCCCGTGCGGTGGTCGTCACCGCGGTGAAGGATGTCGAGCAACGTACGGCCGAGCAGCTCGGGATGTTCGTGAGTCTGGACGAACCATCCGGGGCGGACCCGGGCGCCGAGTCTGGCGTGGCCGGTGTGGGCGACCGGCGCAATGTCAGGATCGAGTTTGAGGGCCGGATCGGGGTCAGAGCCGCCAGAAGCCAACAGGCGAAGGAAATGTGACTTACCTGTGCCGTTGCCGCCGAGCACACCGAGCCTCTCGCCATACCAGAGCTCGAGGTCGAAAGGCTGCATCAGGCCGGTCAACTCGAGAGCGGAGCAGACGACGGCCCGTTTGCCGGTGCGGCCGCCGGTGAGCCGCATCGACACCTGCTGACGCAGTGGTTGTGCCTCGGGCGGGCCTGCATCCTCGAACCGCTGCAGCCGGGTCTGCGCGGCCCGATAGCGGCTGGCCATGTCAGAGTTGAAGGCCGCCTTGTTCTTGTACAGCAGCATCAGCTGGCGCAGCTTCTCATGTTCTTCGTCCCAGCGCCGGCGTAGCTCGTCGAGCCGGGCAAATCTGTCGTTGCGGGCCTTCTGGTAGGTCGCGAAGCCGCCGGGGTGGGTCCAGACCGTGTTGCCGACGGCGCCGAGCTCGACCGTGACGATCCGCGTCGCAGCATTGGCCAACAGCTCCCGGTCGTGACTGACGAACAGCACCGTCTTGTCAGTCGCCTGCAACTGGCGTTCGAGCCACTGCTTGCCCGGCACATCGAGGTAGTTGTCCGGCTCGTCGAGCAGCAGGATCGGGTCGGGGCCACGGAGCAGCGCCTCCAGGACGAGCCGCTTCTGCTCCCCTCCGGACAGGGTGCGGACCTCGCGGAGTCTGACCTGGTCGTAGGACTTGCCCACGGCAGCAGTGGCGCAAACATCCCAGGTCACCTCGAGGTCGTACCCGCCGGCATCGGCGAACTCGGCCAACGCGGAGGCATAGCGCAGCTGAGTCGCTTCATCATCGACCTCCATCAACCGCAGCTCGAGCGCATCGACTCTCGCGGCCGCCTCCCGGATCCGCGGCGGGGCAACAGACAGCAACAGATCCCGTACGGTCCAGTTGTCACGTCCCTGCGTGACCATCTGGTGCATCACGCCGAGCGCGCCGTTACGGGTGATCGTGCCATCCGTGGGGGAGGTTTCACCCCGAATGATCCGAAGCAGGGTTGACTTTCCGGCCCCATTGGCGCCGATCAGCGCCACGATCGCCCCGTCGCCGACCCTGAACCCGACGTCATCGAGCAGCACCCGCCCGTCCGGGAGGGTGTAGGTGATGCCGGCCAGCTCGAGATGTCCCACGTGTGCCCATTCTGCAGGGGTCAGGTGGGCCGCCGCACGTGGTTTGTTGTGTCAGTGCCTCCTGAGCTCTGCCGTGAATAGAGAACGCACCGTTTCTCAGGAGGTTGTCATGGCGCCGCAGACTCTCCCGCTGCGGGAGTGCCGGACGTTTGCCCAGGCTGGTGGCAAGGGCGCCATTCTCGGCGAGCTCGTCCGGATCGGCCAACCCGTGCCTGACGGATTCGTCATCACCACAGCGGCGCTCGCCGGCCTCACGGGGCCTTTGCCACCAGAGCTGATCACCCAGATCGGCCAGCAGTACGAACTGCTGGGGGCCAGCGCCACCGCCGAGGATCTACCCGGTGCGACCACGCTGGTGGAACTGGGCCGTCGCCTGGTCGCCGAAGGCATCCTCGACCGAGTCGACGATGTCTGGCACTGCCGGTGGGACGAACTGGTGACGGTGCCCCGCGGAGACCTGCGGCGAAGGGTGACCGACCGCCGCGCACGGCGACAGCATCTCGAAGGGGTACCCCTGATCTCGATCGCCAACCGGGTTGGCCGGGTGGAAGGGGGCGACGCCCTGGTGACGGGAACTCCGGCCAGTCGTGGCCAGGCCAGCGGGCCGGTTCGCGTGATCAGTCACCCCGAGGACTTCGGTCGCTTGCGTTCTGGCGACGTGTTGGTCTGTCCGTACACCAATCCGGCCTGGACGCCGCTGTTCCAGCGGGCCGCCGCGGTCGTGGTGGATTCGGGTGGCTCCGGTTCCCATGCCGCGATCGTGGCCCGGGAATACCAGATCCCGGCAGTGATGGGGACCGGGACCGGGACCGTGGTGCTGACTGACGGTGTGCGGGTGAGGGTCGACGGGGATCGTGGACTCGTGCTGGCGGAGGAATCGTGACCGCCCGGCAGCCGGCCGGGTCCCGTCGCCGTGGCGAGACGCTCGAGGCGGCGATCCTCGAGTCGGTGCTGGGCGAGCTCACCGACCACGGCTACGCCGCACTCACCGTCGATGCTGGTCGCCGCACGAGCACGAGCGAGCAAGGCCTCGATCTATCGACGATGGGCGACCAAACCACGCCTGGTGCTGGCCGCGGTGCGCCAGGTCATCCCCGACCGGCTCACCATCCCCGACCACGGCAGCCTCCGCGACGACCTATTCGATCTGGTCGCCACCATGGCCGCCGAGCTGCGAGGACCGCTCGGCGAGGCGATGCGAGGTGTGGTCGGTGAGGCCCTGGGAGCCCACGAGAATCTGGAGGCCCTGTCGACGGGGAACAGTGTGGCTGCGGTCACCGCGGTGGTCGAACGGGCTGTGGCGCGCGGGGAGGTGTCACCACAACGGCTCCGTCGACCGCGCCTGGAGGTGGGGGTGGCCTATCTGAGGCACCAGGTCCTGATGGGCAAGGTCGACGATGCGTTGGTCGCTGGCATCGTCGACGAGGTGATGCTCCCGCTCCTGCTGGACTGATCCGGCACCAGGTCGCCCGGTCGCGGGGTCGACGGATTGTGACAGGCTGGTTTCCGTACCGAGGGAACGGGAGTGTCGAGTGTCAGCTGAAGCGGTCGAGGCAGGTCGATGGGATCCGGCGATGCGGATCGATGGCGGTGACGTCACCGGGATCCGTTGGTGGGCACCGGATGAGGCGCCCCTGCGGTTGTCCGGATTTGCCTGGTACGGGCAGGACCGGGCCCTTCGTCGGTTGCCGGTGTCATCGACCGGTGTGGTTCCTGAGGCGGTCGATGCCTTGGCTCGGGCGACCACCGGGGGCCAGATCAGTTTCCGGACCGATGCTCGCCGCATCCTGGTGGCGGCCCGGATGGCTGGCCCTGCCCGGATGGACCACATGCCACCGACCGGACAGAGCGGATTCGACTGCTACATCGGCGAGCCCGGGGCCATGACCCATGCTGGCGTGGCCAGGTTCGGTCCCGAGCGGACCGACTATGTCGCGACCGTGCTCGACCTGCCGGAGGGAGAACCCGATCGTGTACGGGAGGTGGTGGTCAACTGTCCTTTGTACCAAGGGGTCCACGAGGTTGCGATAGGTGTCCCGGACGAGGCGCAGATGGCCGCGCCGACACCGTACGCGGGGCCGGGGCAGATCATCCTGTACGGGACATCGGTCACCCAGGGTGGATGCGCGAGTCGACCCGGCATGGTTTACAGCAACATCCTCGGGCGAGCGCTGCAGATGCCGGTGGTCAATCTCGGCTTCTCCGGCAATGGCCGCGGTGAGCCAGAAGTCGCCGAGGTGATCGCGACCGCACCCGATCCCGCGCTGTTCATCCTCGACTACGAAGGCAACAGCGGCGGTGCCGATGCCCTGGCCAGGACCTTGCCCGCGTTCATTGCGATCCTGCGGGCAGCCCATCCCCGAGTGCCGATCCTGGTCCTCACGCGTGTCCCGTACGCCCGAGAGGCAGCCTTCCCCACGGTGACGCATCGCCGGTCGGCCTGCCGAGAAGTGGCGCGTGAGGTGGTTGGCTCGCTGCGGGACCGCGGAGACGAGAAGCTGCACCTGTTCGAGTGTGGCGATCTGTTGCCGGCCGGGATCGTCGACGAGTGCACGGTCGACGGGGCCCACCTGACCGACCTGGGGTTCTGGTTCATGGCTCAGGGGTTGGAACCACCTGTACGGGAGTTGCTCGACCTGTCAGCCAGATGAGTTCAGGCCTTGGACCAGATCCGCGTGTTCAGGTCGAAGTGTTCGGTCAAGGACAGGAAGAGCACCAGGTTGTCGTAGACCCGTCGAGCCGCGGCCCGGGCGTCCGGGCTGTTCACGTCCAGCCCGAAGATGGTGGTGGTGGACACCACCGCCAGATGTAGCCGGTCGTCGGTGAAGGACACCGCAATCGCGCGGGAGTCGAGGGCCTGCACCAGGTCAGTGAGGGCCACCATCAACTCCGGAGTGATGAGATAGCGGGCCTCGAGTTGATCATCAGTCCAGCAGGTGAAGAGACGTTCGATCGTCGGATCTTCCAGGCGCAGCGGTTCCAGGCCCTTGCTCCGGGCTGCCTCGTCGCTGAGCTCGCGCAGCGCGCCACGACGGTTGTCCTTGGGGAACAGGTGGGTCCGTGAGGTGAAGAACTTGTGGAAGTCGGCGGTGAAGTGGAGCAGCGACCCGGTCTGGTCGACCAATGCCGACTGGTCCGGCAGCTCCGCAGCCTCCCACTTCACCTCCACCATGGCGAAATCGGTCGATCCGAACCGCCCGTGGAACAGGTTGCGCTGCGGGACGCGGGTGTTGTCGATGAAGCCACTGGACCGCAGCAGAGCAGATGGAATCGAGCCGGACGGGTCGTACTGCACCTCCAGGGTGGCGGTGCTCCCGCCGGCCGAGGTTGCGCTCATCTGTTGGGCGATGTGGGTGAAGATCGGCCCCAGAACACCACTGGTGTGGAGTTGGTTGGCCCGCTTCAGGCCTCGGAGCCCTGCGGCCATGGGGATGCCGACGGCGGCCAGTCCGACCGCCAGGGCCGGGAGGGCAATCGCGAGGTCGTCGATGGCCAGCCAACCGACAATGATCAGGCAGAGGCCGACAGCCATCACGACCATCAACAGGCAACCGATCGGGCTGTTCTTGCTCATCCAACTCGTCGAGCGGCTGATGTCGCGGGCAGGGTCAGAGACCTCGGACCAGATCTCGTCGAAGGGTGGGACCGAGACGCCGGTGGGAGGGTTCATCACTGCAGGAAGCCCGACAGATCAGTGGGTTCACGCTTGCCGGGATCGCTGAGCTCGAACAGCTGGTGATCGCTGAAGCCGAGCATCCCCGCGATCAGCACGGTCGGGAAGAGCTGGCGCCGGGTGTTGTAGTCGGTGGCGGCACTGTTGTAGACCCGTCGAGCAGCCTGGAGCCGTTCCTCGGTCTCGTTGATGGTCCGCTGCAACAGTTCGATGTTGTGGCGGGTGGTCAGCTCGGGGTTGGCCTCGACCGAAACGCTGACACCACCGGCCCCGAGGAGGGACCGCTCCGCATCCTGCAGGGCACGGTGGAGATCAGACTTCTCCGCCACCGACAGGTCGCTGACCTTGCGCCCGGTCCGTAGCCCGGTGTTGCCCAGCACCAGCTCGACCTCCTTGCTGACTGCGCCGGCTGCGGCGTCGGCCTGCGACTTCACCTGGTCATAGCGGGTGCTCAGCGCGATGTCGATGCCCTTCAGGGCCTCGGTGGACCGGTTGCGGGAGCGCAGAAGACGGTTCCTGGTGCTGATGATCCAACCCGCCAAGGCGATGACCACCACAACGACAACGACCAGGGCCACCACTGCAACTGGCTCCACGACGCTCACTCCTTCAGACATGATGGCCACGCGGGGCGCGTCGCCGAGCGGGACTCTATGCAGGCCGCGGTGGGCGGGCAACTCCGGCTCAGCGGGGGCTCAGCCCGGGAGGTGGATCCGGAAGGCCACGGTGGAGTAGGGGAGTTGCACCCTGCCATCGGCATCAGTGACCTGCTCAGCGAGTTCGGCGACCTGGGCCAGGACCTCCCGCTGCTCGTGCGGCGGCAGCGACAGCAGGTGGCTGCGCGAGCTCGCCAGGTCGACCAATTGGTCCGGCGACAGGACATAGGTCCACCCCGCACTGCGCTGCTCCATGGCCTCGAACGGCGGCCCGTACGGGGGTGGTCCGGCCGCGAGTAGTTGTTCGGCGGCGCTGGGCTTGATGATTTCGGTCAGCTCGGCGACCCAGTCGACCGATTCATCGCGCAGGTTCCAGATCAGGCCCAGCACCCCGCCCGTACGTAGCACCCGGGCCACTTCGATCGAGGCGGGTCCCGGATCGACCCAGTGCCAAGCCTGGCCGAAGGTGATCAGGTCGGCGCTGTTGTCCGGCAGGGGCAGTGACTCGGCCGATCCCGGATGGGTGTCGACCTGCGGATACTTCTCGGACAGTGCGTCCAGCATGCGCGGATCGGGGTCGACCGCGGTGAGCTCATGGCCCAGCCCGAGCATGACGCCGGTCAGTTTGCCGGTGCCGGCACCGACATCCACGATCTGGCGGGCGTCGCCGACCAGCCACTCGACCAACTCGGTCGGATAGTCCGGTCGACCCCGTTGGTAGGACGCGGCGGCATCGCCGAAGGACAGGGCTCGGGGATCGGCTGTCGACATGTGCTGTGACGCTACCGGAACCGCTCGATCGGGCGGAACCCCTCGCCGGCGTCAGTTTCGTCCTCACAGGAGGTGACTGCTGCCCGTACGGCATCGGGCGCCAGTCCCGGCCCGATCAGGACCAGGATCGAGCCGCCGCCCCGTTCGGCCGGGCTGAAACGGATCTGACCGGCCACCACCTGGACCGTCCAACGACGCGACGGGTCTCCGCTGAGGCGGACGTGGCCCTTGATCCGGTAGCAGCCGGCCGGGGGATCGCTGAGCAGAGCCACCAGCCGTCGCGGGTCCAGCGGCACCTCGGTGCTGACCTCGACCGCGACATAGCCGGCGTGGAGGTGGTGGTGCTCGTGGCGGTCATCGTGGAAGGGCAGCATCGGTTGGTCCGGCTGAGGTCGGTCCGCCAGGTCGAAGAGGAGCCTCGCATCGACGGCGGCGTCGTGGGTCTCGAGGACCGGAGTGCCGTCGGCAAGCTGGGTGAGCCTCTCTCGTACGGCGATCGCCTGGTCGGGCGGGCCTTGGTCGAGCAGATCGATCTTGTTGAGCACGACAAGGTCGGCGATCGCCGGATGGGTCGACGTCTCCGGATGGGTGTCCAACAGGTCGAGCAGTCGGGGGCCGTCGATGACGTGGACCGCGCCGCCGAACTGCAGCTGCGGACGCTGGGAGGCGCGGATCATCCGGATCAGGCTGATCGGTTCGGCCAGGCCGCTGGCCTCAACCACGATCCCGTCCAGGTCGGCCGCGGCGAGTTGGCCGAGCATGTCGTCCAGGCCGGAGCTGTCGACTGCACAACACAGACACCCATTGCTCAGCGACACCGCCGAACCGACCTGACCGACAATCAGCGACTGGTCGATGTTGACCGCGCCGAAGTCGTTGACGACCACGGCGAGGCGCAGCCCGAGATCGTTGCGCAGCAGGTGGTTGACCAGCGTCGTCTTGCCGGAACCGAGGAATCCGGTGACCAGCAGGACGGGGATCGGTGGGCGCGACATCGGGCACAGGATAGTCAGCGGCAGCGAGTCGATAGGATTCGGTGCGTGACCAGCGCACCAGTAGCACCGATCAACTCCTTCGAAGTCCTTGTCGTCGGCAATGGTGGGCGTGAACACGCCCTCGGGCTGGCGCTGGCAGCAGACCCGTCAGTGAGTGCGGTGCACACCGCTCCCGGGAACCCGGGCACCGCGCAGATCGGCACCAATCACAATGTTTCGGCCACCGATCCGGCTGCGGTGGCTGCACTGGCTCGCGAGCTCGGCGTCGGGTTGGTTGTCGTCGGGCCCGAGGCGCCGCTGGCTGCGGGCGTCGCCGATGCGGTACGGGAGTCGGGGATCCCCTGCTTCGGGCCTTCGGCGCAGGCCGCCCGGATCGAGGCGAGCAAGGCCTTCGCCAAGGAGATCATGGCCGCTGCCGGCGTGCCGACCGGCCAGGCCCGGGTCTGTGTCAACGAGGCCGAGGCAGCCGCCGCACTGGACGAGTTCGGCCCGACCCACGTCGTCAAGGATGACGGTCTCGCCTCGGGCAAGGGCGTCGTGGTGACCGACGACCGCGACGCTGCTCTGGCCCATGCGGCCTCCTGCGAGAAGGTTGTCATCGAGGAGTTCCTCGACGGTCCGGAGGTCAGCCTGTTTGCGATCACCGACGGCCAGACTGTGTTGCCGCTGTTGCCCGCCCAGGACTTCAAGCGGGTCGGCGACGGCGATGCCGGACCCAACACCGGCGGCATGGGCGCCTATGCGCCGCTGCCCTGGCTGCCGAGCGGCACCGTTGACGAGGTTGTCCGTACGGTGATCCGTCCGGTCGTCGACGAGATGGCCCGCCGGGGCACCCCGTTCACCGGGTTGCTCTACACCGGTCTGGCGATCACCTCGAAGGGGCCGAAGGTGATCGAGTTCAACGCTCGCTTCGGAGACCCCGAGACCCAGTCCTTGCTTCCCCTGTTGGAAAATCCGCTCGGTCACGTGCTGCTCGCGGCCGCTGAGGGGCGGCTCAGTGAGGTCGGTGAGCTGCGGTGGAAGGATGCCTCAGCCGTGACCGTCGTGCTGGCCTCGCACCACTATCCCGACACTCCTCGTACCGGTGATCTGATCATTGGCACCGACACCGTGGCCACCCCTGCCCATGTCGTCCATGCCGGCACCGCGATCGTTGACGACCGACTGGTCAGTGCCGGGGGACGGGTGCTGGCCGTCGTCGGTGTCGGCGACGACCTGACCGATGCCCGCCATCATGCCTACGCCTCGCTGGCGAGGATCGACCTGCCCGGCGGTCACCACCGCACCGACATCGCCCTGACTGCTGCCGAGCAGCAGCGCGGAGGAGAGAACGCATGAGCATCAGCAACGTCTTGGCCAACCGTTATGCCTCGGAAGCGATGCAGACTCTGTGGTCGGCCGAGCACAAGATCGTGCTGGAACGTCAGCTGTGGTTGGCAGTTCTGCGGGCCCAACGTGATCTCGGTGTCGACTTCGGCGGCGACGACGCCGATCGGGTGATCGCCGACTACGAGGCCGTCGTCGATCAGGTGGACCTGGGATCGATCGCGGCCCGTGAACGAATCACCCGGCACGACGTGAAGGCCCGCATCGAGGAATTCAACGACCTCGCCGGTCACGAGCACGTGCACAAGGGCATGACCTCGCGCGACCTCACCGAGAATGTCGAGCAACTCCAGGTCACCCAGGCGCTGGGCATCGTGCACGACAAGATCGTGGCCACCTTGGTCCAGCTGTCGCGGATTGCGGTCCAGTGGTCCGACACCGCGATTGCTGGCCGCAGCCACAATGTCGCCGCCCAGATCACCACCTTGGGCAAGCGTTTCGCCACCGCCGCTGACGAGCTCCTCGGCGCGTACGGGCGGATCGTCGACCTGCGGTCCCGCTACCGGCTGCGCGGCATCAAAGGCCCGGTGGGCACCGCCCAAGACATGCTTGACCTGCTCGACGGCGACACTGCCCGCCTTGCCGAGTTGGAGCAGCGGATCATCGCCCACCTCGGCGCATCCGGGGTGTTCACCAGCACCGGTCAGGTCTACCCGCGCTCGCTGGACTATGACGTGGTCACTGCACTCGCCCAGGTCGCCGCAGCACCGTCGAATGTGGCGACCAGCATCCGGCTGATGGCCGGCCACGAACTGGTCACCGAGGGCTTCGCCGAGGGACAGGTGGGTTCCAGTGCCATGCCGCACAAGATGAACACCCGCTCCTGCGAACGGGTCAACGGTCTGTCGGTCATCATCCGCGGCCATGTGTCCATGGTCGGCGAACTTGCCGGTGACCAGTGGAACGAAGGTGACGTCTCCTGTTCGGTGGTCCGTCGCGTCGCCCTGCCGGACTCCTTCTTCGCCCTGGACGGACTCTTCGAAACCTTCTTGACCGTGTTGCAGGACTTCGGGGCCTTCCCGGCCGTGATCGAGGCCGAGCTCGCCAAGTACCTCCCCTTCCTCACCACCACAAAGATCTTGATGGGTGCGGTCCGTCACGGAGTGGGTCGCGAGGTCGCCCACGAGGTGATCAAGGAACATGCTGTCGCGACTGCGCTCGACATGCGTCAGCAGGGGTTGGCCACCAACGACCTGTACGACCGACTCGCCACCGACGGTCGTCTCGGTCTCGACGTCGACCAGCTGGCGAGTCTGGTCAGCGACCCACTCGATCTGACCGGCACCGCCCGATCGCAGGTCACGGCGGTGGCCGACCAAGTGGCGTCGATCGCCACCGAGCATCCGGCCGCGGCTGCCTATGTGCCCGGCACGGTGCTCTGACCCAGGACACGACAAAGGACGCAGATGAGGATCAACGACGATCGATGGACCCGACTGCCGGCCGCAGTCGATGCCGTCGCCGTGACCGACGACCAGGTGCCGCAAGGCTGGACCGCCACCACCGTCGACGAGGCCGGAGTCGTGCTCCGCTTCGCCGGCTCGGCTGACGAGATCGGCTCCGCCGATGCGGCCGCACTGCGGATCCCGATCGGATCGGACTGCCGTGCGCAATATCTGTTGGACGTCACCCTGGTGTCGGACGGCACCAGGCTCGGCACCATCGATCTGCGCTATGCCCATGCCTTCGAGCTCTTCGCCGTCGACATTCCTCGAGCCGCGCTGGCATCGGTGCTCACCGACGGTGTCCGGGTCGCGGTCGCCACTGGTGAACCCTTCGCGATGCTGACCGGCCGCGTCGACGGTCGAGCCACCGCTTGCCAACCACATCTGTTGCTGTCCCGCGGCACGGGTGACTGGTCCGCCCTGGTCGGGGCGGTCTGCTCGCTGGACTCGCTGCAACCGTTCGGGTGGCTGGAGGGCTGTGTCATCGAAGGGATCACCGCGGTCGCCGAGGACTCGGCGGCGCTGGAGGAACACCTGGCCGAGTACATCCGTGACGGTGTCCTCGACCATGTCGATCTTCACGGGGTCCGCCGGATCGACCAGGTCGGCACCACCGAAGCGCTGCTTCCCTTTGCCACCCTGGTCCCCCGATCTGGAGGGGAGAAGTGGGCCCGGCTCACTCTGGACAGGATCCGGGCCAGAGACGGACGAGACCCGGACTCGTACGACATCACCGCCGAAGGCATGTACACCATCGCCCATCCACTCGCGGTCATCGGCGCCCACACCGGCAGCCGTGAAGCCTTCGACCGGGCGATCGCCGAAGCTGAGCTCCGCATCGCGAAGCTGGCCGGGGCCGACGGCCTCACCCCCCGCACCAAGCCCTGCCCCTGGGGCGGTATGTACCACAACTGGGCCCGTGGTCATGCCTGGTATCTCCTCGGTCTGGCCAAGGTGATCCGCACTCTGCGCGGGGTCGAGAGGGACCTGAGTGAGGAGCTCGGGCGCCTCGAGTCTGCTTGGATCGCGATGGCGAGGTGGCTGCTCGACCGCCAAGGTGGCGACGGGCTGTGGGCCTGTTATGTCGACGAACCCGTCACCGGGGCCGAGACCTCCGGGTCGGCCGGGATCGCGGCCGGGCTGGCGATCGGCACCCAGCTGGGACTCGTCGATGCCCGTACGGCCGTGGCTGCGGCCCTCGACGGACTGGAACCCCACATCGATCCCGACGGGATCCTCGGTGGGGTCTCCCAGCACAATGCCGGGGGAGAGGGCCTGCAACGGTTTGGCTATCGGGTGCGGTCGCAGATGGGGATGGGTCTGGCTGCTCAGGCGTACGGCGAGTTCCACGCCGGCTGAGCCCGATCGGGAATGCCAGGGCGCCGATCTGACTTGTACCTGACATGTTGATTGAGGTCTGGTCCGATGTGGTGTGCCCGTTCTGCGCTCTGGGGCGGCAGAATCTGAAGGCAGCCCTGTCCACCTGGGAGCACGCCGACGAAGCTGAGGTCGTGTGGCGCAGTTTCCAGCTCGACCCGACCTCGGGTCCGGCCGGTGAACCCGGCTCGGGTGCGGCCGGGCTGGCCGCGAAGTACGGGATGGACCTGGCCGAAGCCGAAGCCAATCAGGAACAACTACGTACGAAGGCTGCCGAGGTCGGTCTCGACTTCCGGTGGGACCTCGCCCGGCCGAGCAACACCTTCGATGCGCACCGGCTCGCCCACATCGTCGCCGAAGTTGCGCCTGACAAGGTCGACGCGGTGATCGAGCGGCTCTTCACCGGTTACTTCACCCAGGGCATTGCGCTGTCGGACCAGGAAGCCCTGGTCGAGCTTGCCGTGCAGATCGGTCTTCCGGCTGATCAGGTGCGCGAAGGACTCGCCGGCGACGCCGGGGCCGACGGTGTCCGCCAGGACATCGACCAGGCCCGTGCGTACGGGATCAGCGGGGTGCCGTTCTTCGTGATCGATGGAGCGTACGGGGTGTCCGGGGCGCAGCCGCCCGAGGTCCTGGTTGCCGCCTTCACCGAGGCCCGAGAGGCCAGCGAAGCTGCAGACTGACTGGGCTGGTCGGCGCCGGCACGATCATCGGGTTTCTCTGAGCAGCCGCTGGACCTGAGTTCCTAGGATGGACCGATGACTTCCGCTGATGCCCGGCTGACCCGTACGGCCCTGCTCACCGGCGTCGGACGGCGCCGCGGGATCGGTGCCGCGATCGCCCGTGGCCTCGCAGAGGACGGGTTCGCCTTGGCGCTGTCGTGGTCCGACGAGTACGATCGGCGGGTGCACGACCAGCCCTCCGATGTCGAGGCACTGGCCGAGGAGCTCCGGTCCGCAGGCGCCGGAGTCAGCCTGGTCCCCGGAGACCTGACCGCAGCGGCGGAACCGGCTCGGATCGTGGCGGCCGCCGGTGAGGTGCTCGGCCCGATCGGGGTGCTGGTGATGAGCCACTGCGAGTCGGTCGATTCCTCGATCCTCGACACCACGATCGAGAGCTTTGACCGTCACATGGCGGTCAATGCCCGCGCCACCTGGTTGTTGCTGAAGGCCTTCGCCGAACAGGTCCCGACCGGCACCGACACCTCCGGCGCAGCAGTGATTGCACTGACCAGCGATCACACCGTCCACAACCTGCCGTACGGGGCGTCCAAGGCTGCCCTGGACCAGATCGTGCTGGCCGGCACCCACGAGTTGGCCGACCGGGGGATCCGCACCAACGTGATCAACCCCGGGCCAATCGACACCGGCTGGATGAGCGAGGAGATCCGTACTGCCGCGGCCGCCCAGACACCTGGCGGTGAACTCGGCGGCCCGGAGACCGTGTCGGACCTGGTGAGGTTCCTGGTCAGCGAGCGTGGCGCCTGGATCCGTGGGCAACGTCTGTTGTCGAACGGCGGTTTCACCACACCGCTCTGATCTGGCTGACGATCGCGCCACGGTCGACGTCTGTCAGCAATGATGTCTCAGTCAGGTCCCCATCCAGCACCCCACCCGGCTTCGCGGCCGAGGGCTGTGGTTGCGTTCCCAAGGACTACGGTTGCGATCCGGCTCGGGCCGGATGGGTCCTACCTTCTGTTCCTACAGACTCGCGACGACGACGTGGGCGCCCACATGCCGCGAGACGAGCTCACCGCACTCGTCTGACGGGTGGGCCTCAAGCATGGGGCGGCTGACCGAACTGGGACGTCCATCCGCCGTCGACGGCGATCGACTGGCCGGTGAGGTAGGAAGCCCGGTCCGACAGCAGGAAGCCCACCACCTCACCGATCTCGGATGCAGTGCCCATCCGCTGCAGTGGCGGACCGGCGTCGAGGTCACGCTGTCGCGCGGCAGGGTCGGACGCGTCCGCGATCCAATGATCGATCGACTCGGTGCGGATCCGTCCAGGTGCGACCGCATTGGCCCGGATCCCCTGGTGGCCATAGGTGACCGCCAGGCTGCGGGTCATCGCATCGACTCCACCCTTGGTGAACTCATAGGCCGCGTGGTCGGTCCAGGCCGCTCGGCCGTGGATCGAGCTGATGTTGACGATCGCGCCAGCCACTTCCTGCTCGAGGAAGGACTCGACTGCAACCGCGGATCCCCACAGGTAGCCACGCCCGTTGATGTCGATCACCTCGTCGATGGTCGCGGCAACTGCCGGGTCGGCCAACCCGTGCAAGGGCGTCTCCCGAGTGATGCCGGCATTGTTCACCCATCCAGTCAGCGGTGCGAGGGCACGGGCGGCCGTGGCCGCCTCGCGATGGACGGCCTGGTCTCGGGTGTCGCCGGTGATCACCTCCGCACACGGTGTCTCGGTAGCCGCGTCGGTGTCGACGCCAATCACCGTCCAGCCGTCGGCCGCCAGGATGGTGGCGATGCCGAGCCCGATGCCACGACCGGCGCCGGTCACGACGACGCTGCGAGGCGGGTGTTCGGTCATGGTGACTCCTGGATAGAGCGGATCGGATGGGTCTGGCGTGAGGGTGGCACAGCAACGGCAAGGGTAGGTGCCCTACCAACGGCTCTACTCTGGCAGGCCGTTTGCGACCTTCATCCCATCACCGATGTTCCTGAGATGGACTCCCACCCGACACGGTCGATCAGGGCGCAGGCATGCTCGGTGAGTCGTTCCAAGCTGCCGGGCGCAAGTGGGGTCTGCCACGCCTGGTAGGCGTTCACGTCGTACGCAGACCTCGTCGGCAGGTAGACGAAACCCGGGCCGTTGGTCAGATTCGCCACCAGCACGGCGGCATCCGGCACCCGACTGCGCAGGTCCTGTTGGAAGTCTGAGTAGGCCTCACCGGGATGGGCGACCAGCAGTGCAGTCCCGAGTCGCCAGACCCAGACCGGGTGCGCAACGGTCGGCCCGGTGACGTAGCCGTCGCGCAGGTTCCGAGCCCGCTGCAGACGCTCGGCACGAGAACGTGGATCGATGTCGGCCCACTGTTGCTTGAGTTCTTCCAAGCTGGGCAGCGATCTCAGCTCGAGCTCCACCGACGTGTTGGCCACCGCAAGGATCGCGGTCGCGTCGTCGTGGCGAGGGACGGGCTCCCACATGGCCAACGGTGCGCCGGACTCAACAACGCCGGTCAAGCTCAACTCGGTGCCAGCCGGCGGTAGCCCAGCCAGAGCCGAAAGGACTGCATGGCCCAGCATCTCGCCATGACGATCCGCCACCGCCAGATCCCCGGTGTACTGCTGGCGAGGAGCGAGTTCGCCCGAGGCACCTTGGAAGAAAGCCACCGGGGCACCGGTCGCCCGTTCGACCACGGTACGCATCTGTCCGACATAGTCGGGGGAGAGCAAGCTGTTCTGCCAGGCAAGAGTGGTCGGATGGCAGGCGTAGTTCACCACCGTCACCATCGGGGCGCCGTCGAGCGAGGTCAGTCGGCCCACCAGCACGGTGTCGTCGGCGACAGCCTCCGGATTGTGACCGACCAACGGTCGTGGTGTGCCGCCGCAACCCTCGTCCAGGAGCAGCTCCCGGTTGGTGGCGAGATCGCATCGGCCGGTGGCCCACTCGAGGATGGCCGGCTGCAGTCGAGCCAACGCCTTTTGGGCGGCGGTGGTGATCGCGGCAGCCATCCGCGTCAGGTGGTCCTCGATCCGGTCCCCGCCTGGCAACTCCCGGTCGGCGGAGCAGATCACCGCGCCGGCATGGGTGTGAGACAGGGAGATGACAAGCCGCTCGGGCGGCAACCCGGTGGCACTCAGGACCTGTTCACGACAACGCCTCTCGTCGTCGACCCGACGCCACCATGTTGCGTCGATCCCGACCATGACGACCGGTTCGTCCGGTCGGTCCGACGTGGCCAATGCGACGGCGGTCGCTGCCATCGGCCGGTGGACGCCGGTTGCCGCGTCCCAGTCGGCCGGTCCCCAGTTGCGGGCCCGGATCCCGACCGGAGGGGTCACATCGGCCGTACTGACACCGGCCAGACCTCGGAAGGCGGGCACGGTGAGGCGATCTCCGGTACGAGTCAACGCGCATCTCCTTCGTCCTGGATGGTGAGCTGCGCGTGGTGCCCGGTCAGTCGCACCGGGCCTTCGTCGACGTGGATACCGAGGGTGACGGTCCCCGGATCCGACGGCCGACGCCGGGGCAGTGCCCGCACCGGAAGGATCACCTCGGTCTCTCCGGCGGGTAGCACGACGAACCCGGGAAGGCCGCCGTGGTCGTAGCGTTCCGTCGCGGAACCTGTGGTGGTGAAGGGGATCGCCAGCGGCTGGTGGAAGCTGCCCCTCTCCCGGCGGAAGACGAAACCACCGGTGCGACCGCGCGTAATCGTCGGTGTCAAGGGCTTCACTGTCACCAGAGCCTGATCGTCGGTGGCAGCGTCATAGGGCATGACGACGATGTTGTGGAGCTGGAGTGCCCCATGGGCGTAGTCACCCTTGGTGAGCAGGACGATCGGCTCCGCGTCCTTGGCGAGCTCGTAGTCCCAGCTGGTGTCGGCCTCATCGGAGGAACCCACACTGAGGACCCTGGCCCGGTTGCTGTAGCGGATCAGTGATCCTTGGATGTCGATGACGCCGCGGTATCGCTGTCTGACCTGAATCATCGGGCGCGTCAGATTCCTTGTCATGGTGGAGAAGTTGCACTGATCGATGGTGATGTCGAGAGGCTGTGACGTGTCTGACAGCTTGGTGTCATCAATCAGGATCTGATGGCCGAGGTTGCCGTGGAAGGTGCAGTTCTGGACGGTGATCCCGGTGAGCTGCTCGCCCGACTGGTTCGGGTGGAAGGTGAGGCCCACCTCGGGCTCGCTGCCGTTGGACTCGAGGAAGGAGCAGCCATCAATGAGCAGACCGGCGACTGTGGTGACGCCGATGCCATGGCGGGAGCTGTTGATGCAGGATACGTCGCGAACGGTCACCCGCGTCGAGTGGGCCCGCTCGCGACCGATACCGAGATAGATCGAGTCACCGATTGAGTTGACGATGGTGATGCCTTCAATGGTGACATCGGTGACGCTGCGCAGAGCGATGGCCATCCGTTGTGCGGTCCGACCACGGAATCGATTCTTGGTCATTTCGATCCGGGCTCCGTAGCCGATGATCCGGATCCGCTGCTGGTCAAGGATGGTGAGCAAGGAAGCGAACTCGCCGCTGCCCTGTGCCCGAATCACCACCCCTGGCTCGATGACGATGGTGACATCGCTGCGGTTGACCCACAACGGCCCGGTGGTCCAACCGCCGGGCACGTTGTCGATCACGACGATTGCTGCGTCGGAGTCAAGTGCAGCCTGCAGGTGATGGGTCGAGTCACGTGAATCATGACCGAAGCTCGACGCGACGCTCCGCTGGGCCTGGGGTACGGGAACGGTCACCGTCGCTCCCTCCCGCCATGGCGTCACATTTCGGGCGACAGTACCACGCAGCAGCAGGCAGGAATCAGGTGCTGATCACGTCCCGGTCATCCGTCGATCTCCAGCGTACGGGCGTCGGGTTTGACCTGGTAGCCGCGACCTGGGACGACGCTGACGACAATCTCCCGACGAGCCGGGTCCGAACTGCGACGCCGCTGATGAGTGCGGATCCGCAGCGTAGCCTCCCGTGATCCCGGTTCGAAGACCACGACCTTGCCCAACCCGCCGTAGTCGTACCGCTCCCGTGCGCTGCCACAGGTTTCGTACGCCACGGCAAGCGAACGATTGAGGTCGCCGGTGCGGGTGAAACGGACCTCGGCAGCGGTGCCGCCGAGCACGCGGCCGCGGGTCGGAGCAACCGAGACCTTCGGGATCACGGCATCTCCGGGACGGATGATGGTCGAGCTCAGGGTGACCTCGTCGAGATGGTCGCCCAACTCCTCGGTGGTCACTTCCGGTCCGGACACCGTCACCGTGCCCTTGACATTGTGCACCGTGGTGTCGGGCAGTCCGTCAGTTCGCAGGTAAGGTCCGGGCAGGTCCGTGTGTACCTCGACCTGGTCGCAATGGAGATTGCCGTAGATCGGCGCGCTCTCACTCGACAGTGTCATCGGTCCGAAGACGAGGAACGGATTGCCCCACACCCACATCGAGGTGCGAGTCAGCTTGGCCAGCAGACCACCCGGTCCGCTGCGTCGGATCTGGAAGGCGCCGGTGCCGGGACTGACATCGATCAGGCTGTCGCGGACCTCGAAGGTGCCCGGGAAGTCGTGGACCTTGTCACAGGCGATCATGATCTGCGGAGTGCCGCCGATCTGGCTGCCGATGGTGGTGCGCTCGATCAGGATCGAGACCGGGTGTGACGTCTCCCGCAACTGCATCATGCTCACCCGTACACCGCCGGTGTGGTTGCCAGACAGAACGCAGTCGCGCATGACCACATCGGTCAATCGCTCGGTCGCGGTGTTGGGCTCGAAGTCGATCCCTGACTGCGGTGCGGTCCCGTTGGTGTTGAGGAGTGCGCACCCCTCGATGACCAGTCGCTCCGCCGAGATGACGCTGATTCCCTGGCGGCGGTTGTTGTCGGAGACTACGTCGCGGATGACCACGTCCCGGCACGGCGTCGTCCCGGCACCGAGGTAGATCCCGTCGCCACCACTGTCACGTACGGTCAGACCCTCGATCGTCAGGTCATGGCAGCCGTAGGCCCGGATCACCATCCGGTGTTCACCCGAGGTGTACTCCGGCTTGTTCATGGCGAACGTCGCTCCGTACCCCGAAATGGTGATGTTCGACCGGTTGCGGATGGTGAGCATCGATGCCGAGGTGGCGGCATATCCGCCCGGCAGCGCTCGCACCATGACATCGGGTTCGACGACCAGTCGCAGATCGTCCCGATTGATGACCAGAGGCCGTGTCGTCCACCCGCCCGGGACGTGATCGATGACGACGGTCGCATAGTTGGAGTCGAGCGCGGCCTGGAGGAACTCGGTTGAGTCATCGATGTCGTGACCGAGGGTCGACACCCGAAGCACGTTGGGATCGTCGGCGGCGGGTAGTCCTGGGTCGACCGGCGCGGCGGGACTGGCGGCTGGAGCGAGTGCCGGGACAGCGACGCCTACAGTGGCGGCGGCCCCCAGCACACGTCTGCGTGAGATTGAGGTGGTCATGGTTGTCCTCTCCTGGGTGTGGCCCGAACGGCCTCCCCTGTCAGCCGAGCCACAGCTGCTCGGTCTTGGTGATGCCCTCGCGTCCGGTGGCGAAGGAGTAGAGACCCTCCGGGAGCACGTTGTGTGTCCGGTTGGTCACGACGACAGGTTGGAACGGCGGCCGGACGATGCCGATCATGTAGACGTTGTCCTTGTGCTGCTGGACGATCTCCTTGCCCGCAGCGATCCGACCCTCCTGCGTAGTGGCGGTCCGAAGCGCGTCCCAGTTGTCCATCAGCTGCTTCATCTCCTCGGTCGGCTCCATGCCCGTCTCGCCCTGCGAGGCGTACCAGAGGCCGTAGCCCGGCGCGGTGTGGCTGTTGCCGGCCGTCGGGATCCACCACACCGACTCCAGATCCATGAAGTCACTCGGTGCGAGCGTCCCGTCGATGTCGAAGTCATTGCTGGAGCGCAACTGTCCGTACAGGGTGTTGTCGATGGACTTGGTCAGGACCTTCAATCCGACCGCAGCGAAGTCCTGGACGACCATGTGGAAGGCATCGGACAGCGGGACTTGGCTGTTGCTCTCGACATAGATGATCACCGGCTCAAAATGGCTGCCGTCGGGCAGGGTGCGCCACTGGCCCTGTTTGGTCATGCCGATCTCGTCCAACAGCTCTTCTGCCTTGGCCGGGTCGTACTCGATGAAGGTCTCGCCTGCCCCGGCCACCGCGTACTCGGTGCCGTCCGAGGCAATCGGCTGCCGCACCACACCGATGCCGTTCATCAGCGCCTGGTTGACATTCTCGCGGTTGATTGCGTGGGACAGCGCTGCCCGGAAGCGTACGTCGGCAAAGATCTCCCGCAGTGCGGGATCCTTGTGCGACAGGTTCGGGCACAGCGCCGCTGTGCCGCCCGAGTTCTGCCACCGGGCGAGTTGGTAGTCGTTGCTGGCCGCATTTTCCTGCAGCAGCTGGGCTCCACTGAAGGCAAGGCCGTTCGCGAGGAGGTCGATCTCCCCGTTTGCTGAGCGCAGATCGAGCGCCTCTTGACCGAGCACCTGCACCGAGATCTCGTCGATGTACGGCAGCTGGCGACCATCGGCGTCTGTCTTGAAGTAGAAGGGGTTCCGTTCCAGGGTTGCGGTGCCCGAGCCGGTCGATGGGGAGACTACCCGATAGGCACCCAGCACGGGCACGTCAGGGTTGGTCCAGATGTTCGCGCGGTCGTACCAGTAGAGGTTCCAACCGTCGAAGCCGGCCTTCTTCGCCAGCGCATCGGCTTCGTCCTCGCCAATGAACTCGGCATGGAACTCCTTCAGGTAGTGCGCAGGCTTCATGAACTGGTAGCCGATGGCGGTGTGTGCCATGTACTTGGGAAAGAGTGGGTTCGGCGTGCCGAAGGTGAGGGTGAACGTACGGTCTCCGACCCATTCGTAGGTCGGCACCTCCTGGTTGGCATCGCTGAACCAATACGGTGCGGCGGGCATCAGCACCTGGTCCGACGCGAAGTGCAACATCGCGAAGTCGATGTCGTCTTTGTCGTACGGCTCACCGTCGGACCACCTGAGTCCTTCCCTGATGGTGATGGTGTAGACCGTGCTGTCCTCGTTGGCCTCGAAGGACTCAGCGATGCTGGGCAGCAACTCGGTGCCCTCGAAATCCCACTCGAGGAAGCCGGCGGCAGCATGCGTGATCAAAGGTGTCACTGAGTCCGCCAATGACGCGTACCGCAGGCTGCCGCCGTACTGCCCAACCCCGTCGAGAGGCTCGATCACCACGGGGTTGTCTGGGAGACGCTCGGCGAGCGGTGGGAGCTCTCCGGTATCGACCTGGGCGGTCAGCAGGGGTGACTCGAGCAGGTCATTGCTGACGGCGGGAGCGGAAGCAGTGGGGGAGGGGTTCTCACCGGGGTTGGTGCTGCAGCCGGCCAGACCAACCGCCCCGGCCGCGGTCAGGGTCAGCCCGTTCTGCAGGAGGGTTCGACGGTCCAGATGTCCCGGGTCCTTCAGCACCGCTGCGCGCGAAGTGATGGTCATGCTTGTCCTCTCAACACTGGCGGCCCCGCCCTTGCCTGATCTGGTTCGCGTTGCGAGCGCCGCCGCTCGTGAGGTGGAAAGTAGCTCCCCCTATGAACCGACAGCAACCACGAGGGATCAAATAAGGACATCCGAAACGACAAAAAAGAATACGTCCTGGCGGACTGCGGTCGACATGTGGCCTCTTGTGACGCGAGCATGCTGCAAATTGCTGCAATCTGTCTTGCAGTGTGATCGAGTTGTTGTCGTTCTGGCTGCGGTTGAGGAGTGCTGTTGCGGTGACCCCGGTCACGGGCGTAAGCTCCTGCGCTTGTGTCTGTTCACCTCCAGCTGATCGCCGCCGAGTTCCGGAGGCAGTCCACCTACCGGCTCGCGCTGGCCGCTGGGGTGTTCACCAATGGCATCTTCGGCCTGATCCGCGCCGGGGTCCTGCTGGCGGCGGTCGCCGGTGCTGGCGGGGAGGCCGGAGGGTATGACGCCCGTACCGCAATCCTCTATGTCCTGTGGGGGCAGGCGCTGCTCGGCGCGATCCCGATGTGGGGCTGGAATGAGGTTGCCAGCCGGGTCCGTACCGGTGAGATCGCGGTCGATCTGGCACGCCCGATCGACCTGCAGGTCTACTGGTGGTTCCGCGATCTCGGTCGGGCTGCCATGCAGTTTCTCGGTCGGGGACTGCCGATCCTCATCCTCGGCTCAGTCGTGCTCCGGGTCCCGCCGCCGACCGATCCACTGGTCTGGCTCGCCGGCGCCCTCGGGCTCATCCTCGGGCTCGCAGTGAACTTCCTCGGCCGCTATGCCCTGAACCTGATCTCCTTCTGGACCATCGAGATGCAGGGCTTCCAGATCCTCTACATGGTGGTGGTCTCGCTGCTGACCGGGTTCACGGTGCCGATCCACCTGTTCCCCGGTTGGCTGAAGACCATCGCCGAGTGGAGTCCGTTCCCCTCGATGTACCAGTATCCGGTCGACCTCATCTCCGGTCGGACCACCGGGGTGGACGTGCTGCCGATCATCGGGATCCAGCTGGCCTGGCTGCTCGTGCTGTTGGTCGGCACCCGGGTGATGACCCACTTCGGCACCCGCAGGCTGGTGATCCAAGGTGGCTGACACTCTGGATCGGCCACTTCCCCCTGATCGTCCATTACCCCTGTGGCGCACGATCGTCATGGCCCGGCTGCGCAGTCAGATGGTCTACCGTACGAGTTTCGTGCTGAACGTCATCGGCACCTTCTTCACCGGACTGATCGAGTTCGTCGAGATCTATGTCCTGCTGGCGACGGCACCGATCTTCGGCGGCCTCACCCTGCCCGAGGCAAGCCTGGTCTTCGCCCTGTCCAGTGTCAGCTTCGGCCTGGCTGACATGGTCTTCGGGCAGATGGATTCCCTTCCCTCGTTCATCAAACAAGGACAACTCGAGTCGTTCCTGACCAAGCCGCTGCGTCTCGTACCGCAGATGATCACCAGCACGGTTCAGCTGCGTCGCCTCGCCCGAGTACTCCTGGGTGTGATCACCTTCGCGATCGCCGTGCCCCATGCTGGCATCGCCTGGTCACCGGTCATGGTTGGCGTGGTTGTCGGGGCCCTCGTGTTCGGCACGACGATCTTCTCCGCCCTCTTCGTGCTCGCCGGAGGTTGCCAGTTCTGGCTGATCAACGGCACCGAGTTCACCAATGCCTTTGTGTACGGGGGAAAGTACGTCTCCCAGCTGCCCGGCCCGGTGCTGTTGACTCCGATCCGGGTCTTCTTCACCTTTGTCGTCCCCGCCACGGTGACGACCTATCTGCCGGTGCTCATCCTGCTGGACAAGCCCGGTCCGGCACTCCTGCCCCAGGTGCTTGGCTGGGGAGCACCACTGTTTGCTGTGTGGGCATGGGTTCTGGCGTTGGTCGTGTGGCGGGCCGGCGTGCGCAAATACACCGGAGCTGGAGGCTGACATGACCATCATCGAAACCGAGGACTTGCGACGCGAATTCATCGTGCGCGCCAAGGCCGGCCGTTTCACCCGTACGAAAAAGGTGGTGGCGGCTGTCGACGGGATCAGCTGTTCGATCGCCGAGGGCGAGTCGGTCGGCTACATCGGCGCCAATGGTGCGGGGAAGTCGACCACCATCAAGATGCTCACCGGCATCCTCGTCCCCACCTCGGGTCGGGTCACCACGTGTGGGCTTCCGCCGGTGGAGCGGCGCAAGGACCTCGCTCGGCAGATCGGGGTCGTCTTCGGACAGCGCACCCAGCTGTGGTGGGACCTTCCCCTGCGCGAATCCTTCACCATCCTCGGGGCCATCCACCGCATCGGTGCGCGGGCGGCTGCCGACCGGATCGACCAGCTCGTCGCCGAACTCGAGCTGGCCGAGTTTCTGGACACCCCCGTGCGGCAGCTCTCCCTGGGACAACGAATGCGCGGTGAGGTGGCTGCCGCACTGGCGCACCGGCCCCGTCTGTTGATCCTGGATGAGCCGACCATCGGTCTGGACATGATCAGCAAGGAGCGTCTGCGCCAGTTCCTGGTCGCCGAGCGGGCCGAACGGGGCACCACACTGTTGCTGACCACCCATGACATGGGCGACATCGAACGGCTCTGTGAGCGTGTCCTGGTCGTCGACCAGGGCCAACTCGTCCACGACGGTGCCCTCGGCGAGCTACGGCGCACCGTCGCGCTCGACCGCACGATGGTCGTCGACTACGCAGAACCCCAGCCACCGCACGAGATCCCCGGCACCGAACGGGTCGGCTACGAGATCGACGGGCTGCGCCAGTCGTACCGTTTCCATCCCACACAGACCACGGCCGCCAAGGTGGTCACCGAGGCCAGTCGGTTCGGCGAGGTGCGCGACCTGACGCTGCAGGAACCGGCCATCGAGGACATCGTCCGCACCCTCTACGGCGCGCGCGGCTCCGCCTGAGCTCTCCGCCCCGACCATCCGCCCCGACCCTCCGCCCCGACCCTCCGCCCCGACCTTCCGCCCCGACCTTCCGCCCCGGCCGCAGCACGCATTCCGACCGAACGGACGCCCTGAAGCGTTCCAATCCTGTCTGTTGGGTCAGAATGGCGCGAGTGGTGGGGCAGGGGACGACACCGCGAGTACGGGTATGGTGAGCCTTACCTGACTTCAATCTCGGAAGGTTCCCCGATGTCCCGGATCCGACAGCTCATCGCGTTGCTCGCGGTGGCGCTCCTGCTCAGCTCCTGCCAATCGGCCACGACTGACCCCGGCCCTTCGGCGAGCGGATCGTCCGGCAGTGATGGAGCCTTCCCCGTGACCATCGAGCATGCCCATGGCACGACCACGATCCCGGCCGAGCCGACACGGGTCGTCACCATCGGCTGGATCACCGACGACGTCGTGGCCGGGCTCGGCGTCGTGCCGGTCGGCAGCCCGACGCAGTGGGGTGCCGATCCCGACGGATACCTGCCCTGGTTCAAGGATCGGGTCGCCGAGCTCGGCGGTGACCTTCCCGAGCTGCTCAACTCCAAGGACGGCACCCCGGACTTTGAGCAGATCCTCGCCCTCGATCCGGACCTGATCCTTGCTCCGCACTCGGGCATCACCGATGAGGAGTGCGAGCGGCTGTCCCAGATCGCCCCGACCGTCGCCTACCAGGAGAAGCCGTGGATGTCCGGCGACTGGCGCGAGCTGGTCGAGCTGGTCGGCCGGGCGCTCGGCCGCACCGACGAAGCTGCTGCCCAGATCGCCGAGACCGAGGCGAAGCTGGACCAGGTCCGGACCGACCACCCCGAATTCGTCGGGACCAGCTTCCTCTACGGGACCGGACTGAGTGAGGGCTCCAATGATGTGACCCTCTATGTCTCGAATGATCCTCGGGTCCGTTTCCTGCGCGAGCTCGGCTTCGTCGACAGCCCCTCACTCGACCAGCTTCAGACCGAGAACGAAGACGCCTTCTATGGTGCGGTCAGCCTGGAGAACCTCAACTCGCTGAGCACCGAGCTGTTCATCGGATGGTCCAACGACGCCGCCACCTCTGACCGTACGGTGAACAATCCGCTGTTCTCGCGCTGGCAGCCGATCTTTGACGGCCACTACTATCTGATCGCCGACGCCACCCTCGCCATGGCGACCAACGGACCCAGCCCACTCAGCATCGACTGGGCGTTGCAGTCCGGCTTCGTCGAGGAACTGGCCCAGGCGGTGGACGGCCAAGGCGTGGTCCGCGACGGCCGAGACACCTGAGTCGTGCGCTCGGCGGGACCTCGGCCGGCCACCCCGGAAGGAACCCTGCTGTTGCCGCCACGGCGTCGGGCTCGTCCTCGGGGTTCGGGGTTCGGTCAGGCTGGCAAGGACCCGTCAGGTCTGGTCACCGCAACAGCGCCTCACGTCGCCACTGCTCCAGCCGCGCCGACCCCTCGGCATGTCCGAGCTCCCAGCGAGCCCCGGGGTGGGCGTGATACCACCGCAGAGCCGTCCACAGTGCCGCCGCCGGCACCTGATTGGTGCTGATCGGGATGAACTGCACCTGATGGGTAGCAGGTAGCCGGTCGCTGCTGCGGATACGGATCATGGGGAGCTCCGGACGTTCGCCGGGGAACCGCGTGCGAGGTCGCCGCTGCTGGCTCGCCCCGATCTCGATGATGTCGTCCCAGCGCAGGTTCACCCGACGGCCCGGGACGTCGACCCGTACTGCATGTTCACCCAGTCCCACCCCGGTCGTGTTCTGGCCGTCGGTGGTGCTGGCCCGTCGCCGCGCGACCAGAGCCCAGGTGACCCACCCGGTCACACCGCCGAAGACCACGCACAGCGCCGTGGCGATCGCGAACTGTGGCCTGGTCGTGTCCGGGTTCCATGGGGGGACCAGTCCGATCAGTTGTGCTGCGGCGGCGACCACCAAGCAGGCCAGTCCGACGGTGGCCCAGCCCATGGCGACGATGATCACCCGGCGTGGGGGTCGCAGTCCCGCGACATGCAGCCAGTCGTCGACCGGTGCAGGATCGGCCCGCTGCGGCCCGGTGACACGAGCCGGAAGGAACCGGTGGGCTGCTTGTCGCGCTCGGTCAAACTCAGGGCGAAACAGACCAGTGGCCCGACGAACATCACCGTGACCACGGCCGACAGCCAGCTGCCCTTCTGGACTGCGCCCGCCAGACCGGCCAGTCCCAGTGAGGCCACAACGACCACGACCACCCACTGCACGGGGCCGCGCCGCCATCGTGAGCGGCGCAGATCGTACGGCCAGGGCTCCACCTGGTCGGTCGGTGTCGGATCGTGCGGTTCCATGGCCACTGAGGCTAGCCCAACGAAAGGGGCACTAGGATCAGCCTGTGGCAACCACTCTCGTCCCGCAGTACACCCATCTCGGGCTCCCCCTGGTCCACGTCGGCAAGGTCCGCGAGTTGTACGACCTGGGGGACCATCTGCTGATGGTCGCCACGGACAACATCTCGGCCTTCGACCATGTGCTGACCAGTCGGATCCCTGACAAGGGCACGATCTTGACCCAGCTGTCGCTGTGGTGGTTCGACCAGCTCGGCATGGACCACCACGTCATCTCCACTGATGTCCCCGAAGCCGTTGCCGGACGGGCGGTGATCTGCGAGAAGCTCGACATGCTCCCGGTCGAATGTGTCGCCCGCGGCTACCTCACTGGTTCCGGATGGGTCGAGTACCAGGTGGACCGAACCGTGTGCGGGGTGCCGCTGCCGGATGGACTGCACGACGGTTCCCGATTGGCCGAACCGATCTTCACCCCCGCCACCAAGGCCGCGGTCGGTGACCATGACGAGAATGTCGATTTTGCCACCGTCGCCGCCCAGATCGGCCACGACCGGGCCGCCGAACTGCGGGATCGTACGATCGAGATCTACCGCAGGGCCGAGGGCATCGCCCGCGAACGCGGCATCATCTTGGCCGACACCAAGTTCGAGTTCGGTACGAGGACCGACGGCACCCTGGTGCTGGGTGACGAAGTCCTCACCCCGGACTCCTCCCGGTTCTGGGACGCCCGGGCCTGGCAGGACGGGGTGCTCGACTCCTTCGACAAGCAGTACCTCCGCAACTGGCTGCTCCACGAGTCCGGCTGGGACAAGGCCTCCGACACCCCGCCGCCCCCGCTGCCCGACGAGATCGTCGCGGCCACCCGCGAGCGCTACCTCACTGCCTATGATCGGATCACCGGGTCGCCGCTGATGCTCTGACCCGACAGACGAACCATTCACGCGAGGAGGCGATGACATGGGTGATCTTGGGCAGCGCGGATCGAGGGCGTTGGCCTTCGCCGGGGTCGTTTTCGTGCTGGTCTTCGTCGCTGTGGTCGCCCGGACCCAGGCCTTCCCGATCATCCATCGGTATCCGAGCGTCAACGGTGATCCCGGCAGCGGTCCACCGCAACGCCCGCCGCCGTCGTCCAACATGCGGCTGACGCCCCAGGGCGACGCCAACCCGATCCTCGAGGCGATCCTGCAGGTCCTGATGGCGATCGTGGTGATCGGCCTGGCCGCGGCGGTCGGGATCGTGGCCATCAAGGTCATCCAGAACGTGGTCCGGCAGCAACACCCCGCAGTTGAGGACGAGGTCGGCGACGACGAGCCGGCTGCGCTGCGTTCCGCTGTCACCGAGCATCTGACGCGCGTCGCCGCTGCCCTTGACGTCGAGGGCGACGTGAACACCGTCATCGTCCACTGTTGGGAAGGGCTCGAACAGCTGGCCGCCGACGGTGGCACGGTGAGGGAGGCGACCCAGACAGCACGTGAGTTCACCCGTACGGTCCTCGAATCAGCCGAACTGCCGCGCCGGGCGATTGACCAACTTGCCGATCTGTACGAGGCTGCACTCTTCTCCGGCGAACAGCTTCCCGAGCGGGCACGGGGCGAAGCGATTCGATGTTTGGAAGACCTGCTCGCCGCGGCCGGTGACAGACAGTAGACTCCCGCCCATGGCGCGTGTGGTGGTTGATGTGATGCCCAAACCCGAGATCCTCGATCCTCAGGGCAAGGCGGTGACCGGAGCTCTCGGGCGACTCGGTTTTGACGGCCTGAGTGTCCGGCAGGGCAAGCGGTTCGAGATCGAGTTCGACGGTGAGGTCACCGACGAACGACTCGAGCAGGTCCGGCAGGCAGCCGACAAGCTGCTGGCCAACACCGTCATCGAAACCTTCGAGGTCCGGGTCGAGGCATGACACGCATCGGCGTCATCACCTTCCCTGGTTCGCTCGACGACCAGGATGCACTGCGCGCCGTCCGCCTCAGCGGCGCCGAGGCGGTGCCGCTGTGGCACGCCAGCGACAGTCTGTCCGGCATCGACGCACTCATCCTGCCCGGCGGCTTCTCCTATGGCGACTATCTGCGCTGCGGTGCGATCGCCCGTTTCGCGCCGCTGATGGGCGAGATCATCACCGCGGCCGACCAGGGTATGCCCGTTCTCGGCATCTGTAACGGGTTCCAGGTGCTGTGTGAGTCGCATCTGCTGCCCGGTGCGCTGGTCCGCAATGCTGGGATGCGGTTCGTCTGCCGGGACCAGCGGCTGCGGATCGAAACCCGAGACACGGTCTGGACCCAGGACTACAGCCGGGGGCAGGAAATCACCATCGTGCTGAAGAACGGTGAGGGCAACTTCGTCGCTGATGCCGAGACCTTGGCCCGGCTCGAGGGCGAGGACCGGGTCGTGGCCCGCTATCTGGACAACCCGAACGGGTCGGCCCACGACATCGCCGGGATCAGCAATGAGAAGGGCAATGTCGTGGGGTTGATGCCCCACCCCGAACACAATGTCGATCCGCTGACCGGACCGAACACCGATGGCGCCGCCTTCTTCTCCAGTGTGATCGGTTACGTCAACGCCCTGGTCTGATCGATGCAGCGTCAGCGCAGTGTGCTCGCGGTTGTCCTGCTCATCATTGCCCTGACGCTGATCAGTGGGCTGTTCATCGGACTCCGTACGGTGACTGGCCTGTTGTCGCAGCAGGCCGCACCCAGCGGCTTCTACACCCCGCGGGTCGTCGTGGTCGGGGTCAGCGACCGGACGGGTCTGACCGAGGTCGACCGGGACCTGGTCGGCGAGTACGACGTCGAAGCCGGCGCGGTCCTCACCGGAGGCCGCTGTGCGGCGAGCGGCTGGGCCACCCTGTCGGCGATGACCCCGGTTGAGATCGACTGTGCACCGGCGGTGACCGACATCGGTGTGGTCGAGGACTGGCGCGACCGGGAAGCCGAAGCTGCCCGTACGGCAGGCAACCTGGGCGCTCTGGCCGGTGACGGACCGAACTGTGTCTCTGCGGTCGGACCGTTGGCCGCCATCGGCGCCGCCCGCGAGGACGCGACCACCGCCGAACACCTCGACGTGGACGGCTTCATCGGGTCTGGCTATCGCAGTGCCTGTCCGTTGGTCCTGGTCGACGCCGGTGACCGCGCGGATGAGGTGATCCGCGGGGTGGCCGGTCTGGACGACGTCTCACTGGTGGTGGTCGGCCTCGGTGGATCCGCTGAGGCCCAGCTGATCTACCGGCTCGGCACAACACTGCCGGGGTGGATGACCTCGGCGGCCACCGACCGAACCGGAGTGGTGACCCTTCCCGATCTGGCCCGCACCCTGCATGGATTCGTCTCCGGCGAACCAGTGACCGACGGCCTCGGGGTCGTCGACCTCGAGGAGAGCCTGTCACCGGATCAGCTCAGCTCCCATGTGGCCGGGACCGACCGGCTGGTGTCGGTGCCGACTGCGCCGCTGGTCTGGATCGCCGCAGCCATGGCCGGGATCGTCTTGGCCGGTGCCGTGGCGTGGTGGCGAGGACGCGGACCGGTCCGTACGACCGCCCCTGTGGTGGTCGCCACGATTGCGGCAAGTCTGCCGCCGGCTCTGCTCCTGGCCGGGGTGACCGCTTGGTGGCGCAGCGAAGCGCCGGGCCGCAGCCTCGGTGTCGCGGTGGCGATCGCCTGGCTGGTGGTGGCCGGGCTCACTGGCGCCTCGGCATGGGGCAAGGACTGGCGATCCGACGATGGACCAGGGGCACCTGCGGGCGGAGGCATTGTGGGCTGGCGACTGCTGTCGGTGGTGACCTTCCTGATCTGTGTCACCGATGCCGCGCTCGACGGATTCCTGCGACGCAACAGTGTGCTGGCTGTGCGGCCGATGTCACTGTTCTCCGGCTTTGACGGGTCGGTGACCGCACTGCTGCTCGTCTCGGCCGTCGGAGTCGGATTCGCCCTGGTGTGGCGTGCGAAAGGCACGGTTGAGAAGGAACCACCGGCCCCCACGGCCAAGAGGACAGGGTCCCGCGACCTCACCCGGTCCCAGCAGCCGGCGTTGCCCTTCGACCGGTTGGCACGGCCGATTGCGGTGCTGTTCGTTGCTGCGATGACGGTGCTCGCCGTGGTGTGGACCGCGCGGATCCCTTCGGTGCTGGACCTGCTCGGATTCGCCGCGGTCGCTGCCTGGTGTGGGGTGTCCGGCTGGATGCTGGCCCGGCTCCGCTGAGCCGGACGGTCCGGGGAGAAGTCAGTCAGCTGGCTGGAGCCGCAGCTTGCCGATCGCGGTGATCGGCGCGACCCGGCCCTCCTCGAGCTGGTACTGGCAACCGATGATGCCGAGAGTGCCCGCCGCGACGGCGTCGCTGACAATCTTCGAATCGCGCATGAGTGAGTTGATGGTCAGCGCGAGGTGACGACGCCCGACCGCGTCGGCGTCGATCTTGGTCGGGTCGACGTACGGGGTCTCGCGATGTTCACTGAGCCACTCCTGCTGCACCGCGGGGCGGATCTCCTCGAGCTCCTGCCGGATCGCCGGGCTGACCTGCTGCGGGGAATCACTGGACTGGTTGATCGCGGCAGCGACCGCGCCACAGGAGCAGTGCGCCAGCACGACGATCACGGCCACGCCCAGTTCGGCCACCGCGAACTCCATCGTGGCGGTGGTGTTCGGATTGGAGATCTGTCCGATGTTCCTGGCCACGAACAGATCACCGAGCCCGCAGTCGAACAGGATCTCGGCGGCGACCCGGGAGTCCGAGCAGCCGAGGAATGCGGCGTTGGGAGCCTGGCTGGCGGAGAGCTCATTGCGGCGGGCCGCACCCTGCTGGGGATGCTGCAGGGTGCCGGCCATGAAGCGCTGGTTGCCTTGTTCCAGCGCATCCCAGGCCTCTTGTGGGGTGACTCGCGGTGTTGCCAATGTCGTTCCTTTCTCGGCGATTTCGGGCGGCACCCGCACAGCACAACCACAGCGGGGAATCTGACCGGGGAACCGGGGCAACGTTACCGTACGTCTGCCGCCATCACGCTCCGGCAGCAGATGCCATCCGGACCGCCCGTTCCCTCAGCTGTTCCACCCGATGTTCGTTGCCGTGCAGGCCGATGTAGCTGTCCCCGTACTCACTCAGGAGCGCGTCATCGAGCCGTCGCACCGCGGCCGGGGGATAGCGGTAGCCCATGTGGGCGGTCAGCGCGTCACTGTCGACCCGGCCCAGCACCGAGGCGAGTTGGTCCAACGAGGTGATGCCCAACTCCGCAAGCAGGCCGCAGATCCAGCCGTAGTGGGCAGTTCGGGACCAGCCGGCATCGGGATAGCGCCCGGCCAGGAAGGCCGCCAACTCGCCGTCCCCGATCCGGGGATGGCCGTCGCCGTCCACCGGATCGGTGCCGGGCACCGGTTCCGGCACGGCAACGCGCAGCCGGTCCCGGATCGCGGAGAACTCCTGGTCGGCCAGCTCCAACAGACCGGCTGCGAGGGTGAACCGCCGGTTCAGGTCCGGCTCGTGCTCGGCCGGGACCGAGCCCTTGTACCGGATGTCGTGCTCGAACTCGGCCCAGGCATGCTGCAGCACCGTCCGCACTTGGACTGAGGCGGTGAAGGTGCGCAGATCGCGCTGGGCACGAGGCAACGTCTTGCTGGCATCGATCGCCACCAGCAGGTGCCGACTGCCGTAGCCCCAACGGCCCTGGCTGGCGGTCTCCTGGCCGAGGTCCCGGTCGTCGAGGACGGTGAACTCCTGCCCCAGCAGCTCGGCCACGGCATTCACATCATCGCGGACATAGGTGATGATCCGGACCCCGATCTGGTCGGTGATCTGGGTCAACGGATCGGGATAGAGCAAGGCGCCGTTGTCGACCCGTGACGCCTTCTCGGCAAAACTGGCCACCGTTTTCGTCCGGCCGTCCACCACCAGGTAGTTGATGCCAGCATCATCCAGGGCGACGGTCAGCACGGCCGCCCATGCATCGGTCGCCCGGGTCAGTTGAGGGCGACGAGCCAGGTATTCACGGACGGCATCGCGCACTGACGGCTGGGTCATGCCCCCATCCTGCCGCGTTTGTGGGCAGAAGGTGTGACCCGGGCCCACTCAGTTGCCGGCTGGGCGATCACCAGCCGCCTCCGCCTCCACCGCCGACCCCGCCACCCCCGGCGAACCCGGTCGCACCGCCGGAGCTGACGGTCGGGGCGGTCATGGCCGAGGTGGCAGCCGTGCTGAGCGCGGTGACGCTGCCCACGATCGAGCCCACGTCGTGGTGCCAGGACCACGGGGCGATTCCGACGTACCAGATCGGGCTCGGCACCTCGACGCCGCGGGCCGACAGGGTGGCAAAGACACCGGTCCATTGGGCGGTCGAACCCCACAGCATCGCCCACGGCAGGTACTGCGACCACAGGTCCACGCCCGGCTCGACCCGTACTTGGTCCGCACTGACCTGATCGAGGTATTGCTTGAATCCTTGGGCCTGGGTCCAGACAGCGGTGCCCAACGCCGTACGGCCGGGCGCCCATGCCGACCCGATCGCGATCAGGAGCCCGACTGCAGCGATCGCGATCCCGATGAAGCCGAGTCGCAGCGTGAATCCGAGTACGAAGACCGACACCACGCCCAGTCCGGTGAGCAACAGTCCAGTGGTCACCCATCTGGTCCGGACCGTGCTCGGGTTCTGGTTGAACCAGCCGAGCTCATCGGTGGCCTCGACATACATGGCCTTCTGTGCGGCTGTGACCGTGTCGGTCAGGACACCGGGCTCGGACAGGTCGACCCGGTCTCCGTCGGCGAACAACGCATCCAGCAGCACCTGCTCGTGAGTGCGCAGCATGGCCCCGGCCGGCGGGTCGGTCCGCACCGCCCAGCGGGCCGAGGCGACCTCGGCGTCGAGATCATCGAGCGGCTCGGTCTCCTCGGCCGGTGACTCCTCAAAGCGCAGATGGCCCCGTACGGCCAGATCGATCATCGCCGCGACGACATCTGACTGGTCAGCGACCAGGTCGTCGAGCACTCCGACCAGGCCCGGCGAGACGTACTGCGGCGGCTCAGTCCGAACCGGGATGTCACCGGTCGCTCGGGTCTGGCGTGACTGGCCTTCACCGTCGGGGATGACGCCCGGCTCGACATCGGCATACTGCCGGTTGCCGCCGCGCCGCAGGGCCACCGCTGTCCCGGCGGTGCCGCCGACCAGCGCGACCCCGGCCAGACCCAGTGACACCGGGTTCAGGCCGAGCACCCGACTGGGGTGATAACGCTCGGTGAGGATCGGGGCCACGTCGTCGAAGGTGCCGAGCGGCACCCCGGTCACCACCTGCATGCCCTCTCCGGGACTGAGCATCGCGACTGTGAAGACCGCTTCGGTGCGGTCGGTGTCGGCCGTGCACGGCTGGTCGTACTTCTTCCCCGAGAAACAGGCTGCCTGCTGGACCTGGGCCGAGGTCCGGACGGTGACCCGTACGTCTTGGAGGGGGATCTCCCAGCCGGTGCCGACAGCATTCCAGCTGAACTCGTCCAGCCCACTCTCGGTCGCCGGATTCACCGCGCCGGCCATCCGATAGGTCACCCGGTAAGTGTGGGTGCCCTCGAGGTCGACCGACTCGTCGCCGATCCTGACCAGGACGGCGCCGTCGTCCCGCTCGATCTCCAGGTCGGTCGGAGCGGTGTCACTGCTCGCGGTGATGTCGGTGATCGGCAGTGCGCGCCAGTGATCGGGGTCGTCGGGGATCCCCATCCGCTCCGGCAGTGTCAGGTACGGGCCGTGGCCCTCGTCCCGGCCGAAGTCGAAATCGAAATCGATGGTGACCTCGACCGAACCGTCGTCATGGACCTCGGCCAGCACGTCGTACCGGGTGATGGAGTCGTCGTCGCTGTCGGCGTGGGCCACCATCGGGGCGGCCAGCACCACCATCAGGGCGACCACGCCCACCGCACACCAACGCCGGAAACCGAAGGTCCTGAGGCTGTTCATCTGAGCCACGGTAACTGGTCACCGGACCACAGGCCGGAGTTGGCGCGACGTCGCAGCGGCAGTTCGGATAGCGTTGGGCCCGTGGCTGACACCGTACGTGACGCTGAGCGTGATCCCGATGCCGTTCAACCCTTCGCCGAGCTGGGGCTGAAGGCGGACGAGTATGCCCGGGTCAAGGAGATCCTGGGACGTCGTCCGACCTCCTGCGAGCTGGCGATGTATTCGGTCATGTGGTCCGAACACTGCTCCTACAAGTCCTCCAAGGTGCACCTGAAGCAGTTCGGGTCGTTGCCCCAGGAGACCGCGACCGGGCCCCTGCTCGCCGGTATCGGTGATGAGGCCGGCGTGGTCGACATCGGCGACGGCTGGGCCGTCACCTTCAAGGTCGAGTCCCACAACCACC
>CAMDZW010000010.1 GCA_945911015.1 uncultured Propionibacteriaceae bacterium | reverse complement strand
CAAACACACAGTGTTGAGGGTGACCACCACCAGGTGGTCACCCTCAACGCATTTCACGACCGTGTGCGCTCGAACACGTCCACTGTTGGTAGTCTGCTGCGGTCAGCCAATCGTGACGAAGTGGAGTGTGGGCGTCGATGGAGATCATGGTCCATCTGGACCCGCGGGTCGGAGCCACAGAAGACGAGGGAGCCGACAGCGTACGGCTGGTCAGCCACTCCGCCGGCGTCACTGGCGACGATCTGTCTGCCGTCCGTGCGGATCGGGGACATCCCGTACCTGGGTTTGTCGGTGCCGAGCGCCCCACAGGACGACCGGGAGTCAGTCATCGGATCCACGGTGACACCCATCACCTGACGCGCACCGTCCCCACTGACACAGGTGAACGGGTTGTCACCGTGACCTGCCGTGTCGAGGATGCCGAGGCGGTGGCACAGTGGCGGCCGGCCACACTGCTGTTCTCCCGCCGCTGGGGCGAGCTTGCCGCTGACCTTCCTGACACCCTGGAGGCCTGGACCGATCTTGGTCCCTGGCCGAAGCGATCTCGACTGCGACGATTCCTCCTGGCCGAGTCGTGGGCAGCTTCGGTGTTGCCGGCCGTGCTCACCATGCTGGACGATGCGGTGGCCGGGATTCGGCCAGTCGCCATCCGCTACAGCGACACCGAGCAGGCAGCCCGGGCGCTCGCTGCGCTGAGTGAACTGCTCACCCCACGCCAGGCCTGGGCTCTCGAGTTCGCCCTGCCCGTGGTGGACCCGACCCGACAACGACCCGCTGTTGTGGGCCTCGATGCTGCGCTTCATCCCGAGTGGGACCTGAGCCGCAGCGGTGACCTCGATGTGCACATGATCGATCTTGACGCCAAGGCCATCTCCGGCATTCAGGCTTCGCCCGCAGCATCCAGACATGCTCGATGGTTCATCGACGCAGAGGGTGAGGCGAACCTGGATGTTGCACTCGATGGGATCTGCCGCAGCCGCGAGTGGTCGGACAGTATCGACGCCGAGGCTGCCGCGGCGACTGTCGAGGCCATCCACCTGATGCCCCGTGCTCGCCTGGAGCCTGAGGACGCCGGACTGATTTCCCGCGCCCTGAGCGGGCTGGCCCGGTCCGGCTCGGACCGCGACGCCTGGACTGGCATTGCCCGTCGACTGCACTCGGTGGACCGCTGGTCGGACACAGCGGCGGTGAGTCTTGCTGAGGCAGTCACCGAACTTGCCCGTGCCGAAGCCGGTGGATCTGCTCGCCTCGTTGCCCGGACTCTGTTGGAGCTGCTGCGCGACCACCCCGGTGCGATCGTGCAATGGGACGAGGCCGTACGAGCCGAAGAGATCAGTGACATGCCGCCCCTGGACTGGTCGGCAGACGAGACGACGGTCGTGGCGCAACTGTTCGAGCAGATTGTTGCCCAGACCAAGGACCACGACCTGCCCAGGCTGCTCCACCGCGCTGCTCCGCTGTGTCCACCCGATGCGGATCCACTCGACGACGACAGGGCTGAACTGATGGCGCGGCGGTGGGCCGACGACCCCGGCGCCTTCGCCGCAGACGGTTGGGTCGGGCGAGATCGAGTGGTGGCGGCCCTTGCGCCGATCCTGCTCGACCGCTTCGACCAGCTCGATGCCGATGCCCTGCAGCAGCTGCGTGACGGCCGCTGGGACTGGCTCCGTGGTGCACTTGAGCCCAACCCCGTACCCGAGACCGATGATGCGCCGGACCCGTGGGGTCTGGGCTGGCGGCGTCATGACCGGCTGTGGAGCTGGCTGATTCTCCCTGAGCATCTCAAAGCTGATGACGACCGTCGCCTGGAGATCCTCAGTGACGTCGCCGGGTCACTTCCCGAGACGGCGTGGCTGCACTTCCTTGGCCCGGTTGAGGACCAGCTCGATGACGAGTTGGTCCGGTGGGCCGAGGAGCGGCGTCGCATCGAACACTCGCTGGCTGAGGCGATCGTGGCCCAACTCACTGATCTCGATGCACCCAATCACGGCGAGGGGCGCAGCGTGATCAGTGCCCTGGCCGCAATCGAGCACCTCGACGTCGACCACCCGGAGCTCGCATCGTGGATCGACAATGACCACCGGGTCCGCAAGCTGTGGGCGCGTGCTCGGGAGGATCACCAGGCGATCCCCAACCTGGCGCTGGTGAGCCTGATCGATCACTATCGCGAAATCATCCATCTCGACCATGACGAGATCGTTGCGGCCATCGCGACCCTCGACGACGTCACCACCGCGACCCGGATGGCCGAACCCGTACTCGATCCGATCAGCGATGCCCTCGCCGTCCGCATCGACGAAGACCTTCGCCAAGCCCGTCTTCCTGCGCTGGCCGCCACGCTGCGACTGATGGAGCTGTCCGACGACCATTGGTGGGGACTGGGCAAGGACTGTTTGGACGACCTGTGGGACGACCGTACCCAGGCCGCAGTGCGGACCGAACTGGCCACCAAGGCGATGCACCTGGGCCCGGAGGAACGCCGCCAGCTCGCGTTCTACCAACAGGACCAGGCCGACGGGCGGATCGGCCGTAACCTCCGGCGCACCCGCGGTGCCCTCGGTGATCTTGCCCGTACGGTGTTCGCCCGCGACTGACCACGATCACAGGGCGTACACTGGCCGACGAACACACTGTCAGGGGAGCGCCATCGCAAGGGCGCTGAGAGTGCGGGAGAGAGCCGCAGACCCTCCGAACCTGCTCCGGTTAGCACCGGCGAAGGGAGCTGCAGCGATGACTGACCAGCACACGTCCACATCCATCTCCACCCCGACCAACACCGGTCCGACCGGCCGGCTGCTGCGGTGGCGCACCATCGACCTCGTCACCGTCGCGATGCTCGGCGTCGCGATCGGCCTCGCCTTTTGGGGGTGGAGCCAGCTCTACCACGTGATCAGCGCCGCGACCGCGGTCGTCTTCCCGCCCATCGCCGGTCTGCTCAGCGGACCATGGCTGCTCGGTGGTGTCGTCGGCGCACTGGTCGTGCGCAAGCCCGGCGCCGCGATGGCCACCGAAGTCGTCGCAGCATCGGTCGAAGCGCTCCTCGGCAACGGATGGGGCATCTCCAATCTGGTCATCGGCGCCGTCCAGGCCTTCGGTGTCGAGGTCGTCCTCGCCATCCTGCTCTGGCGCCGATTCGGACTGCTCGCGGCCATGGCCGGTGGCGCGGCTTCCGCGGTCTGCAACGCGATCTACTCCTGGGTGCTGTACTACAGCGACTGGAGCGCCAGCGCGTTCGCGACCTATGTCGTCCTGGTGATCATCTCCGGGATGGTCGCAGCCGGGTTGCTCGGCTGGGTGTTGGTCCGGGCGTTGTCCCGGACTGGGGTGCTCGACGCCTTCCCGGTGGGGCGTGACGTCGTCAGCCGTCGCCGTACGGCGTGAGCGTCGGCATCCGGCTGAGCGGTCTCAGCTGGCATCCGTACGGCCGCGCCACACCCGTCCTGGCCGATGTGGACCTGGTCATCGGCGACGGTGAACGCGTCGGCATCGTCGGGCCGAGCGGTGCCGGCAAGTCGACCCTGCTGCACGCCATGGCAGGGGTGCTCGGCGACACGCAACCGGGTGATCTCTCCGGCACGGTGGAGCGGGCCGGCCGGGTTGGGTTGGTGCTCCAGGACCCGGCCTCAGCCACCGTTGCCGATCGCATCGGCCGCGACGTCGCCTTCGGCCCGGAGAACATCGGGTTGCCGAGGGAGCAGATATGGCAGCGGGTCCGCACCAGTCTCGATCGGGTGCAGTTGCGCCACGACCTGTCCCGACCGACCTCCGCCCTGTCCGGAGGGGAACGGCAGCGGCTCGCCCTCGCCGGCATGCTCGCCCTCGAACCCCGGGTGATGCTGCTCGACGAGGCCACTTCGATGCTGGACGCCGACCATGCGGCCCAGGTCCGTGCTGCAGTGCTCGACGCCGTGGCTGACCGCCGTACCACCTTGGTGGTGGTCGACCACCACATCGGTGAGTGGCTGGCGCATCTGGACCGTGTGATCCTGCTGTCGGCCGACGGCGGCCTCACCGAGGTCACCGATCCAGCTCAGCTGGTCGCCGACCACGCCACCGCGCTCACGGCTGCCGGGGTCTGGTTGCCCGGTGTGGCGGCTCCCGAACCAGTGCCTGCACCCGCGGGACTGGTGGCCCCCGACTCGGCCGGCCCGACCCTGCAGGTGGACGAGCTCGGCATCGACTTGGTGAGCCGCCGGCTACGAGGCGCGACCCGGACCGTGGCCGTGGACGGACTCTCCCTGACGATCCCCAGCGGGGCCCTGACCGCTCTCACCGGGCCGTCCGGTGCTGGAAAGTCGACCGTCCTGGCGGCGCTCGCCGGTCTCCTTTCCACGACCCGTGGCACGATCACCGGGACAGCTGAACCGCTGTCCCAGTTGGGATCTGTTGATCTCGCCGGGACAGCCGGCTGGGTGCCCCAGACCGCAGAACACGGCTTCGTCACCACGTCCGTACGGGATGAGGTCAGATTCACCTCGGCGAGACTGGGGCGCCCGGTGGCTGTTGACGAGGTGCTCGAACATCTCCGGCTGAGCCAGGTTGCCGACGCCAATCCGTACCGGATCTCCGGTGGGGAACAGCGACGACTGGCCCTGGCCGCCGCGCTGGCTCACCGTCCCGGCCTCGTCGCCGCGGACGAACCCACGGTCGGTCAGGACCGCCACACCTGGGCGGCGGTGGCCGGATGGCTGCGTAGCGCTGCCGTGGGGGGCGCCACGGTCATCGCGGCCACCCACGATGACGGGCTCACCGCCATGGCCGATCTCGAGCACGGATTGGAACGGCCATGAGGGGTTCGCTCGGGCGGGCCAACCCGTTGGCCCTGGTTGCACTTGCCGTGCTCGGCATGGTCGCTGCCGTCGCGGTCCGGGACCTGGTCACCGGACTGGTGTTGGTGGCCATGATGGTGGTGGCCGGAACCATCGCGCTGCCGCGTCACTCTGGTCCGGCCTGGCGATGGATCGTGATCCTGCTCGCCGCGGGGTCGACCGGTTGGTCGACCTGGCTGGTTGGCGAGCACGACCTGAGCATCGCGGCGACTGCGGCACTGCGGGTGAGCGTGCTAGCGCTGCCGGGCGTTGCCCTGGCGCCGCTCGTCGATCCGGCCAACCTCGCCGACCAACTCGCACAACGATTGAAGCTGCCGGCCCGAGGTGTGGTCGCTGTCGGCGCTGCGCTGCAGCGGATCGACCTGATGGCCGAGACCTGGCACCAGCTGGTTCGTGCCCGGCGAGCCCGTGGCGCCGGGCCCGGTAGGGGACCGGTCTCGAAGATTGGCCACATCGTCTCGGTCACCTTCGCCCTGCTGGTGGCGACCATGCGACAGGCCAGTGCCATGGCGGTCGCGATGGATGCCCGCGGATTTGCGACGGCGCAGCGTCGGACCTGGGCCGAGTTGGCGCCGTGGAGCCGAGGCGACAGCATCTGGGTGGCGCTCGGCGTCGCCCATGCGGTGATCGGCCATGGGCTGTGGGTCATGGCCTGAGTCAACCCGGAGAGTTGCCTGATTCCTCCCGGCCGAGCAGGCGGTCGACGACCTGCCGGTGCAGATCCGGATCCGGCTGGGGCAGACCGAGCAGGGCGGCCAAGTAGAGCCCATCGCCCACGAGTCGGATGATCTCGGCCTGAACAGGGTCGTCGTTCTCGGCCTGGAGGCCGCCATCCCAGGAGCGCATCACTTCGGTGACAGCGGTGTGGACCTCTCCCTGCTGACCGTCGGTCGACCGCAGTCCGGCCACCAGGGCGCGAAACAGGCCCATCGACTGCCAGTCCGTCGCATCGTAGGCCTGCAGGTAGAACTCCGACACGCTCGTCCCTCCGGAGACGGCTTCGGACAACTGGGCGTCGGAGCGTTCGCCGAGCCGGCGCACCAGACCGGCGAGCAGCGACTCCTTGGTCGGGAAGTGGTGCAGGAGACCTCCCTTGGACACGCCCGCCTCGGCGGCCACGGCTGACAAGGACACCTGGGTGGCCGGAGTGTCCCCGAGGAGCCGCTCCACGGCGTCGAGGATGCGGTCACGGGTCTGTTCCGGAGTCCTGGTGGTCATGACCAGCAGCATACCGTCCGTCCGGACGGTCTGCTACGATTCGAGGCGAACCGTCCAGCGGGACGGTCCTCATGTTCTGCGCCCTGAAGTGAGAGTCATGTCCCCTTCGTCCCCGCCGGTACCCGTTTCGGCCCCACCGGTGCCCCGGGCCGGTCTGCGCCAGTGGCTCGGTCTGGCGACCGTGTGCCTCGCCGTGCTGATCGTTGCCGTCGACGGCACTGTGCTCGATGTGGCGGTGCCCTTCATCAGTGAGGCGCTGCAACCCACCAGCACCGAGCTGTTGTGGATCATCGACGTGTACAGCTTCGTGATCGCCGCGCTGCTGGTCACCATGGGCACCGTCGGTGACCGGATCGGTCGACGCAAGGTGCTGTTGCTGGGGATCACCGGGTTCGGTCTGTCCTCCATGCTGGCTGCTTTCGCCGCCGAGCCGTGGATCCTCATCACTGCTCGCGTCCTGCAGGGCGCTGCTGGAGCCACCTTGATGCCAGCCACCCTCGGGCTGATCCGGGCCCTGTTTCCCGACCCACGCCAGCGCGGCGCCGCGATCGGTATCTGGGGCGCGATGTGGGGCGGGGGAGCGGCGGCCGGACCGCTGCTGGGTGGTTGGCTGTTGGAACATTTCTGGTGGGGATCGGTCTTCCTGATCAATGTCCCGGTGATGGCGCTGCTCCTGCTGACCGCGCCGCTGGTCGTACCCGAGACTCGTGATCCACGACCGGGTCGGTTCGACTTGCCCAGTGCCGCGATGTCCATGGTCGCCCTGCTTGCGGTGGTGCTCGCGATCAAGGAGACCGCGACGGCCGGACCGTCCTGGCTGATGCTGGCGGTCGGTCTGGTCGGGGTGGCCCTGGCTGTGGTCTTCGTCCACCGCCAGTTGCGGATCACCCACCCACTGGTTGATCTGACCCTCTTTGCCAACCCGACCTTCGCCACCGCAATCAAGGTCAATCTGCTTGCGGTGTTTGCCCTGGCTGGTGTGCTGTTCTACGGTTCGCAGTACCTCCAGCTGGTGCTCGAGCTGTCCCCACTACGAGCAGGTCTGGCGATGTTGCCCGGCACAGTGGCCATGATGGGGGGTTCGCTGCTTGCTGCGCCCCTGGCCCGGTGGTGGGGCAACCGATGGGCACTGGCCGTACCGCTGGCCATCGCGGCCGGCGGGGCTGGGGTGATGATCGGGCTGCCGGCTCACGGGACGCCGGTTCGCTACGTGCTCGGCTTCGCGCTGCTGTGCATCGGCGCCGGGATCGCCACCACCTTGACCTCGGCGCTGGTCGTCGAATCGGTGCCGGCCGAACGGACCGGTTCCGCCTCGGCCATATCGGAGACCGGCTTCGAGTTGGGCAGTGCGCTCGGCGTCGCGGTGCTCGGCACGGCGGTCACGGCGGTCTACCGTGGAACGGTTGACACCACGGGGGCAGCCCCGTCGGTGGCCGACGCGATCCGCGAAACCTTGGGCGGAGCCGTACGGGTGACTGCACACCTTGGTGAGACCGGTCAGGCCCTGCTGGCATCGGCACAGGAAGCCTTCGTTGCGGCGGCTCGGGTCGGCTCAGTGGCTGCCACTGTTCTGCTGGTTGCGACCGCCGTACTGGCCGTGGTCAGGTTGTCACCTCGAGCGATCCGCAGTCACCGGGCGCGGACCCGACAGTACGACCCCGACGTGCACGCCGAGGGTGAGGACCAACAATCCGGCGGCGACGTGGAGCAGGCCCTGCGGTGAGGTTCCGCCGGCCAGCACCAGCCCGCCGAGGCCGCCACCCAATGCCGTACCCAAGGCGATGGCGCTCCCGTTGAGCGCCATCACCACCGGGGCAGAATCAGGAGCCATCGCTGCCAGTCGGGCCTGCTGTGGCACGGCGGCACCGCCGTTGCCCACGCCGGCCAGACCGAACCACATCAGGCTCAGCACCGTCAGCGCGATCCCACCGGCCAGGGCCAGGCTGAGCGATCCGATGACCGCATTGACCAGCAAGCCGATGAGCCAGATGGTCAGGATCCGGACAGGATTGAACCGGTCCGCGAGCCGTCCGGTGACGGCATTGCCGAGCATGCTCGCCAGACCGTAGCCGAACATGACCACCACGATGGCCCAGTCCGTGGTCAACACCGGACCGAGGATCAGCACGGCAAAGGTGAAACAGGTGTAGCTGGCACACAGGATCCCGGTCGTCACCCCCAGACCGGCGGCCAGGCGTGGATTGCGCAGGGGCCGGAGCCGGTCGGCGAGCGTGCTGGCCGGGAGATGCATGGTGGGCAGCCGCCACCAGATTCCGATCAGTGCCACCGCGCCGACGGCCGAGACCATCAGTAGCGGGAACCGCCAGTTCGTCTGGCCCAGCACCAGGCCAACCGGCACACCGAGCGCGGTCGCGGTCATCCAGCCGCCGAGGACGAAGGACAACGCCCGACCGCGTTGGTGCACCGGCGTGCGGTGGATCACGTACGCGTTGATTGAGGCCGACAGCAGGCATCCGCCGAGTGCGGCGATCACGCGGCCAGCCATGGCCACGGCAAACCCTGGGGCCACGGCGGTCACCAGGTTGCCGAGCACGAAGACCGCCAGTGCGCTGCTGATCGTGAGGCGCCGCTCCCAGCCGCCTGTGACGGCCCCGAGCACCGGTCCGGCCAGTGCCGAGGTCAGGGCGAAGACCGACACCAGCTGGCCGGCGACCGCCTCGGTCACCGTCAGGTCATCGGCGATGGTCGGTAGTAGTCCGGCCAGGACGTAGCCGTCAATACCGGTCGAGAACAGGGCGATCGCCATCCAGATCAGGGTCGATGGTGGCAAGTCGGTGCGGTCATGGGAGTCGCTGGGCGGCACTGACTCAATCTAGGCGGCGGTGCTAGCGTGCAGGTGACTCGACGTCGACTCGTCCGAAAGGTGGATTCCTGAGATGCGTCCCAACATCGTGCTGATCGTCTCCGACGACCACGGACATGCTGACCGCTCCGCCCGCGGCATCCACCACGATGTCCGTACGCCCGCGCTCGACCGGCTGGCGGCCGAGGGCATCACCTGCGCCGATGCCTATGTCACCGCGCCGATCTGCAGCCCATCACGCTCGGGGATGATCAGCGGTCGGCAGCAGCAACGCTGGGGGAGCTTGTGGTTCTCCAACTCGCAGTTCCCTCCTGATCAGGAGCCGACGATGGCTGAGACCCTGCAGCGGCAGGGCTATCGCACTGGCTACTTCGGGAAGGTCCACTACGGTCCCGAGACCGTCGGGGATCGTGCCTGTCCGCCGCATCACGGTTTCGAGACCACGCTGTACGGTCTCGCCGGACAATCCGAGGGACGCCTGCACTACATGCACCGTTCGGAGGCGTTGGTCGAGCAGGCCGGCCCAGAAGCTGCCCGCCGCACTGCTGTCCTGCCGCTGCGCAAGGGCGATGAACCGTACGAATTCGAAGGCTTCCTGACCGATGAATTGGGGCGGGCTGCTCGCGAGTTCGTCGCCGACCCCGACGACGAACGCCCCTTCTTCTGCATGCTGGCCTTCAACGCGGTGCACAACTTCTGCTGGCAGCTGCCGCCCGAGGAGCTCGAGCGTCGCGGTCTTCCTGCCCATGCGGACTGGCAAGGGCCCGACGTCGAGGACTACGGCGAGTGGTACGACGACGCGATCATGCCCAATCTGCCGCACGGACGTGAGTACTACTTGGCCCAACTGGAGCTGATGGACGCCCAGATCGGCGAGTTGCTGGACCTGCTGGACCGTACCGGGCAGGCCGAGAACACCATCGTGGTCTACCTGACCGACAACGGCGGATCGACCTGCAACTGGGGTGACAACACCCCGTACCGTGGGACGAAGTACACCTTGTGGGAAGGTGGTGTCCGGGTGCCGATGATCTGGCGTTGGCCGGGCACAGTACCGGCAGGCTCGCACACCGAGGTCCCGGTCAGCAGCCTCGATCTCCACCCAACCTTCGCTGCCGCAAGCGGTGCAGCGGTGCCCAACGGTCTCGACGGCGTCGACATCGCCGACGTCCTCGCTGGGGGGACCCTCGAACGGACCCTGCACTGGGAGTGCGGATTCCAGTGGGCGGTCCGCGACGGTGACTGGAAGTTGTACGCGGTCGATTCGGACTCGGTGACCGCAGCCGAGCTGCGCCGCAAGGAACATGCCCCGGTCGGTTCAGGAATCCACCTGGCCCGGCTCGATCGGGATCCGGGCGAGCAGGTCAACCTGGCCGATGACCATCCCGATCAGGTCGCGCGACTCACTCAACTGCACCAGCACTGGCGCTCAGCCATGGGTCTGCCGGACCCGGTGGGGTGAGGTCACCTTCGTGGGCGGTGAGCCGCAGCAGGATGTCAGCGGCGGCATCGAGGGCCCCTCGCTCTTCTTCGCTCAGCGCGCCGATCATCGGGGCCAGTTCGCCGGTGGCGTTCTCCCGCAGAGCGCTCAACGCGGTGTGGCCCTGATCGGTCAGTGAGAGCTGCCGTGCGCGTCGGTCGTGTGGCTCTCGGGAGCGTTCGACCAGGCCCAGACCAACGAGACGATTGACCATCACCGTGACCGTTGGTTGGCTCACGTGGTCGATACGGGCCAGATCGGTCACCCGGAGGGGTGCGTGTTGGCCAATGATCGACAGAGTGCGCCACTCCGCCGTGGAGTGTTCCATCCGATTGGTGCGCCGGACCCGACGTACGAATCGCGAGGACGCGATCATCAAGCGAGTTGCCAGGTCCACGTCGTCTGCCACCGTCCCACCGTACTGATTCATGCCGTGGTCATCGGACGATGTTCGTTGGCTGAGCGACGGTCGGGCCAGTTGCGGCCACCTCAGGGCCAGTTGCGCAACCTTAGGGCCACATGTCCGGTCGTTCGGTCGAGATCGGTGGGTGTGCAGGTTTGGGCGTCGGCGGTGACGCGGGTGTGATGGGTGGCTGTGTCGTTTCGGGCTTCCTGGTCGAGCTGACATCGGCGTCAGCCTCAGGATGTCGCGTGGTGGACCAGTGGGGCATACCTGTTCCGTACGGTCAGCTACTCAAGGGGCAGTTTGGGGGAGCGGTGCGGGCTGCATGTCGCCGGCTCCGAGTCGAGAACACTTCGGGGGGAGTGTTCTGTCGGAAGTTGACTCGGAACCGACGACAGCAACTGGGGGAGGAGTGATCAGTGTGGAGGAGGAGTCACTGATCAGAAAGTCAATGGGTCAGGGCCAGACGCCGTGGTCGCCGCCGCCACCTTCGAAGCTTGCGCTCGGGGTGCCGGTCGGAGGGATCGCGTTGGCGTCTGCCTGAGCGAAGCCGATGCCGCCGAGGACTGCGACCAGCGTGATGGCCAATCCGGCCAAGGTCTTCTTCAAGCTCATCGGAATCTCCCGTGCTGTGATGGTCCGGACCGGGCGGTCCGTTGTCGACGAGATTCACGCTATGACAGGTGTGACAGAGCTGTCAACACACTTGACAGAATTGTCACAGCGACTACTGTCGGACCAGACCCCCATGACCCCAACTGCGCCCGCGCGGAGGTGACAGACCCACCATGGCCACCAAGCCGATCATGACCACCAAGCCCATTCGGGCCACCGCGCCGATCATGAGCACCGTCGAGACCTTCGGTGCTCGGCTGCGCACCCTGCGCCAGCAGGCAGGCCTGTCCCAAGCCGCACTCGGGGGCAACGAATACTCGGCCAGCTACATCTCCTATCTGGAGAACGGTCGGCGTCAGCCCACCGAAGAAGTGATCATCCACCTGGCGACGACGCTTGGAGTCCCGTCCGAGGACCTACTGGACACCGACCAACAGTCATACGTGGTCGGCAGCTCCGCGATCAGCCTTCAGGTCGCCGACGCCGCTTTGCGTGAGGCCCAACGGATCGGTGACCCCCGGGTGATCTGTGATCGGGCGAAGACCGTCAGCGACCGGGCGTTGGCCGCACACCGCTCCGACCTGTGGTGGCAGGCCGAGCAGACTCGGATGCACGCCCTGGTCACGATCGGGCACTTCATCGAGGCCGGCAGCATCGCTTCGCTGCTGGTGGGTCATCCGATCGCTCGTGGCTCAGCGCAATTGGCCTGTGAGGTGCTCGCCGTGTCGGGGCGCTGCCATCGCGCGCTCGGTCATCTGGACCGGGCCCTGGCCCTGACCGCCCAGGCTCTGGAGCGACTCGCAGCTGACCCGGTCGCCGCCCCGGTCCACGCCGAAGTGCTGATCGTTCGCGTCGCCACGCTCATGGACGCGGGCATGTTCGACGAGGCCGTTGTGGCCACTGACGAATTGCGCCAGCTGAGTGAGCAGGTCGACTCTGACCAGATCCGTGGCCAGATCGCCTGGGTTGTCGGCAATGTCGGGTTCATGACCGGAGACGTCACGGCCGGTCTGCGCGAACATGCTCTTGCCGAGCGCCTGTTCCGCCCCGACGTCGACCTCGGGCTGTGGGCCCGGTTCCGCCAGGCCTCGGCACGCATGCGTCTCGAGGCAGGGTTGCTCGACGGCGTGGATGCTCTGGTCGACAGTGCGGCCATGGCGCTCAGCCTGGTCGGTGGCCCCGGCGACCTGGCCAACCTGGAAATGGTACGGGCCAGTCAGGCCCTGGCCAGAGGAGAGGCCCGTGAGGCACTGCTGCTCGCCGAGGGTGTGGTCACCGAGCCTTCACCGTTGTCGCCCCAGTCCCGTGCCGATGTGCACATGTTGCGTCACCGGGCGAACCTGACGCTCGGGGACGTGCCCGCGGCCCGAGAGGCACTGCGCGAGGCCGCCTTGCTGTACGAGACAGCCGAGGCCTGGCAGCGTGCCACAGGAGCGTGGCGGATCCGCGCCGAGCTGGAAACGGCCTGACCTCATAAGCACATCCATCTCGGCTCGCAACCAAGTTGTGACCGAATCGGGTGCAACGTAGCGCCACCTCTCCGCGTATCCCAGATGAGAACCGATTGACCAGGAGAGGTCCATGTCTCATCGTTCAGCCCGTATCGCAGCAGCCCTGGCCGGGCTTGCCGTTGCCGCACTGGTTGCATCCTGTGGCGCAGCCCCGGCCACCATCGGCAATGAGCCGGCACCGGTCGAGACGACCAGCCATGGGCCCACAGCACAGCCGTCGGGTCCGGCCTCCACGTCCGAACCCCCGGCCAGCGACAAGCCGAGCCGGGAACCCTCCGCGCCGCCGTCAACTGAGAAGCCGAGTGGCGATCCGACCCCGACGAAGCCGACGAAGCCGGCCAAGCCGAAGCCCACCAAGCCCTCGCTCAAGCCGGGCAAGACACTGTGGCAGGAGGGCTCCCAGGGTGACAAGGTCCGTGAACTGCAGGCCCGGCTCAAGCAGATCGGTTGGTTCGACACCGATGTGACCGGCTACTACGGTCCGGTGACGGCTGAGTCGATCCGCGGTTTTCAGGCCAAGCGAGAGATCCCGGTCACCGGAAAGGTCGACCAGCGGACCTGGGACCGGTTGGTGGCGATGACCAGGCAGCCGACGGCCGACGAGAAGGCGGACCGGCCCCCGGCGAAGAATCCCGGCACCCTCGACGAACGATGCCTGACCGGCAAGGTGATGTGCGTGGACAAGTCGACGAACACGCTCAGCTGGGTGGTCAACGGCAAGGTCGTCAAGGTGTTGGATGCCCGCTTCGGCTGTCAGGGGGAGGAGACTCGTGAAGGAGTGTTCTCGGTCGGCTGGAAGTCGCGAGACCACGTCTCGACGATCTACGGCAGCGCGATGCCGTTCGCGATGTTCTTCTCCGGTGGTCAGGCGGTCCACTACTCCTCGGACTTCGCAGCTCGCGGCTGGAACGGTTGCTCCCACGGCTGTGTGAACATCCGGGACCGGGCCGGGATCGAATGGCTCTTCGACCAGGTCGCGGTGGGGGACAAGGTCGTCGTCCACTGGTGAGGACCTGATGGGCCCGGCCCGAGTGTCTCCGAGGGGGACCGGGCCGGGCCGTGGTCTACTGGGACGGTCCGAACTGTGCTGAGATGAGGTGGCCGAGCTGAGCCTGTCGCTCGCAGTCGTGCTGTCGATCCTGGCCTCGATTGCCTTCGCGGCCGCAGCGGTGCTCCAGCACGAGGCCGTCACCCAACAGACCCGGCGGGATCGACCGACCGGTTTGCTGTCCCACAGATTTCTGGCCGAACTGGTCCGCCGTCCGCGGTGGTGGTTCGGCTTCGGACTGTCCGGGCTCGGCGCAGTCCTCAACCTTGCCGCACTCAGCGGGGCACCCGTTGCTGTGGTTCAACCGATGACCGTGCTCAGCATGCCACTGGCGGTGCTGATGGGCCGAGCCCGAAGCCGTACCAGCCCGCCGGGTGGAACTGGTGTGTGGGGGCCGGTGCTCGCCGCGATGGCCGGGGTCGCCGGGGTCGTGGTGTTGGCTGCCCGGCACACCGCCTCCCACCCGCCGAACGAGTCAGCACTGGCCATCACCGCGGCGGTGGTCGCGGTCGTGATTGCCGCACTGGTGGTGGCCGCTCACCACGGTCCCGGTTGGCTGCGCAGCCTGTCGTGGACGGTCGCCGCGGCGACGGCGTACGGACTGGCTGCCGTGGTGATGAAGACCATCTTCAGTCGACTCGACGCGGGGGTGTCATTGACCTCGGCCTCGGTGTGGGCGCCGGCCCTGCTGTTGGTGGTGGCCTATCCGTTGGCGGCCTATCTGTTGCAGCACGGTTTTGTCAGCGGTGCGCCCGCGGTCGTGGTCGGTGGGTTGACCGTGACCGACCCGATCGTGTCGGTCCTGATCGGTGCGGTCCTGCTCGGCGAGATCAGTGGACTGGCCCCGTCGGTGCTCGCGGGGATGGCAGGCTGTGCCGTCGTCGCGGTCATCGCCGTACTGCTGCTGTCCCGTCACCATCCCGATGTGCAACGGGTGCGGACCGAACAGGTACGGTCGGAAGAAGCTGTTGCTGACTCCCGTGACGAGAGGAACCATCGGTGAGAATCCTGCTGGCCACCGACACCTATCCGCCGGACGTGAACGGGGCCTCCCGCTTCACCGAGCGGCTTGCCCTCGGTCTGACTGACCGTGGACATGAGGTGCACGTTGCCGCACCCTCGGCCGACGGCCCTCCGGCCACCGAGATCGTGCAGGGGGTCACCGTGCATCGGGTGGTGTCCTATCGATGGCCGCTGCACGAGTGGTACCGGGTGAGTCTGCCGTGGACTGCGAAGCCGGCCTGCCTCCAGATCCTGGAGAAGGTCCGACCCGATGTCGTCCATCCACAGGCTCACTTCATCGTCGGGCGCTACATCACCACCGGAGCTCACAAGCTCGGACTGCCGCTGGTGGCCACGAACCATTTCATGCCGGAGAACCTGTTCATGCATGCCCGCACCCCGAGCTGGTTCGAGGAGACAGCACGTCGAGCCGCTTGGTGGGATCTGCAACGCGTGTTCGGTCGTGCGCAGTTCATCACGGCGCCGACACCACGGGCGATCGAGCTGCTCGAACAGCGCACCGACCTCACCGGCGAGGCCTTGTCCAACGGCATCGACCCGACTCGGTACGAGGAGGCCGCGGCCCGAGCCTGCCATGACCGCCAGCATCCGACCATCCTGTTTGTGGGCCGCCTCGACCAGGAGAAGCGGGTCGACGAACTGCTGCGTGCCTTCGCGCTCCTGCCTGCGGATCTGCGGGGTCCGCAGGGGGCCCGGATCGAGCTTGTCGGCAACGGTTCGTGCCGTGATGCCTGGAAGAAGCTGGCCGACGAACTGGGGATCGGGGACCGGGTCACCTTCCGCGGCTACATCTGCGAGGACGACCTTGTCGAGGCGTACGGGAAGAGCGACATCTTCTGCATGCCGGGCATCGCTGAACTCCAGTCACTGGTGACGCTGGAGGCCATGTCAGCGGCCAAACCGGTCGTCGCTGCTGATGCGATGGCCCTGCCACATCTGGTGCACCCGGGGGAGAACGGGATGCTCTACACCCCTGGCAATGTCGCTGAGCTGAGTGAGCACCTGACCACCTTGCTGCGTGACCCCGAGCTGCGGGAACGGTACGGTCAGGCCAGCCGGCGCATGGTCGCGATCCATTCCTTCGACAAGACCTTGGACCGGTTCGAACAGATCTATGCCCAGGTCGCCGGTACCGAGGCCCTGTCGCGTACGGGCGTCGATCAGGCCTGATCGGCCCGATCGTCAGGGGTCCGGGGATCACTGATCTCGAGCTCGATCCAGGTCGAGCGTTCCTCGCCGACCCCCAGCCACTGGGCTGTCGAGGAGACTCGGCGGGCATCGTTGAGACCTTGCCGGGGCCATGCCGTCGCCGGGCTCAGACCGAGGTAGTAGGACCCGGAGTAGTGGGGGAAGTCGTGCTTGCCACCGGCTTCCATCTGGTACCACAGGTACGGCATCATCTCGCCGTCCCAGGTGAGCCGAACCTTCAATCCGGCTTCGGCGTTGGTGATCTCTGCCTGGTGTTCGGTGAAGTCACTGAGATAGGACTGCCACGTGGTGCCGGCATCGGCGTCCGGGATCCGGCGCAGGTTGATCATCGCGCCATTGCCCTGGGACCGTGGCCACGGCATCAGGTCGTCATAGCTGACCGAGTGGGTGACGTCGGGTTCGGGGCGGACCACCGATGCGCCGGTGTCGAGCGTGGTGCCGGGGCCGATCAGAGGCTCACCGAGCACGATCTCGTTGGCCCACATCATTTCAACGGCCTGCTTGCCCACATTGCGGATGGTCTCCTCCACCCGGACCCGGGTGGCTGCACCGGCTTCGGCCTCAGTGTCGTCGGCTGACGGTTCGAGCAGGCTGATGGTGCGCACGATCTCGACCGGGGTGCGGACCAGCCGAGTGCGAAGGCGCACCGAGGACTCCGATTCCTCCTCGATCCGGTACGGGGCCAGATAGGCCTCGCCGTCGTAGCCCATGTCGGCGCCGTACAAGGTGATGGCCCGACCCGTCGACGGGTAGAGGGTGCGCCATCCGCCGGCCCACATCTCCTGGGCGGTGACCGATGCAGTCGCCGGTGGCCGGGTCGCGCCGATCGGGACGATCCCCCACGGGGACTGCCACAGGATCGGGGTGTCGTCGGTGGTGCGGTGCAGCCCGACGATCGAACCACCCCGACCCGGCAGATAGGTCAACGACAGGGAACCGCCGGTCAGCGTGCGGGTCCCGGCCAACATGTCTGCCCACACCTGGGCGTCCGGCAGCCCGGATTCGGTCATCGATGTCGTCCCTTTCGAGGAGTGTTCGCCCGGACTCAGGTCTCAGGTGTCCAGCGGTACGGCGGTGATGGTGCGACGGTACCCGAGGAGCAGCACCGTCACCTCACCGGAGGGTACGTCAGTGAACACGGCCCAGCCCTGAGCTGTCTCGCCGTTGCGGATGGTGTTGTTGCCCAGCGCCGGCCTGTCATGGGGGACCTGGTTGCGATAGCTGATCGACTCCTTGTCGAAGATGGCGATGGCATCGTCCATCACACGGTAGCTGCCATCGACACAGGTGATCCGGATCTCGAGGTAGAGATCGCTGCCCACCCGCTCGTGGTTGAGCACCTCGAAGAGCCCGTCGTCGCAGGTCTCAGAGACAAAGGGACGCACATTGGGCGGCAGCATGGTGCCGGCGGGCGTGGGTTGGGGGGTCGACGGGGTCTTCTGGGCCTGGTCGGCCCGCCAGGCAGCGACGCCGCCGATGGCCAGGACCATCAGGGCGAGCACGATCACGGCAGTGACCACCAGCACCGGGACCTTCGACGACGGCGGCGGTCCCACCGGGGCGGTCGGGACCTGCGCATCACGGCCAGTGCCGATCGGGCGGGTCGGGTCAGGCCCGGGGTCGCGTTGGCCGCTACCGAGATGTCCACGGCCAGGATGTCCACGGCCCGGACGACGGGGCTGGGACGGCCCTCCTGCGGCCGGCATGGTCGGGCGGGGGCCGCCATAGGGGGTCTGTCCGTACGACCCCGGTCCTTGAGGGGGTGCTCCCTGGCCGGAGGCGGGCTGCTGAAGACCCTGACTCCAGGTGCCGTACGGGGGAGGTCCCGACGGGGCCTGGTGCGGCTGCTGGCCGTACGGGCCGGGCTGGTCGGGTGCGGGCTGGTCGTACGGCGGACCAGCGGGTCGACCCTGACCTGAGGCAGGGCCGGGGGTCGGCGGGGTCGTCCACGGATTGCTCACCGCACCAACGGTACCTGTCCACAGGGAGCACCCGGGCCGAGGAGTTGTCCACAGGACGACGGATTTAATGGCACCTCCTCAGCGGAACTGCCCATTGTGTTGAGTGAATGACCATCGACCCCGGTGGTCTCGATGGGAGGAGCCCACCATGACATCTGCGTCCGTTCCGACGATCCGGGCGACTGGCCCGGCGGACCTGCTCGCGCTGGTGCCGTACCTGCTCGGCTTCCAGCCGGAGGAATCCATCTGCGCGATCCTGCTCAGTGGCTCGCAGCTGAAGTTGACTGCTCGGGTCGACCTGCCGTCGGTGGAGGTGGTGGAGGCAGCCGCCGACGGTTTCGGCCACCGGGTTGCCGAGCAGGCAGAGCGTGACCAGGTCGACCAGATCATCGTGGCAGTCTTCAGCGAAGACGGTGAACTCGCTCGACGCGCGCTGCTCGAGCTGGTTGGGGCGGGGCTGCCGGTGGTCTTGGCCCTGCACAGTGACGGCAGCCAGTACCGGGTCCTCGAGGGGGAGGAGATGACCCCGCCGCAGGACTACGAGCCGTCGGCGACGATCGCGGCCGCATCGGCCGTGGCAGCGGGCCTGGCGCCGGTTCATCGCCGCGATGACCTGCTGGCCATGGTCGACTTCGACCAGGACCAGCACCACGACGCGATGGAGGGGGCGCGCTGCCTGGACCACTTCGACGAGAGCCAGGACCTGCGGCTGTTGATGCGCCGTACTGTCCAGGCCGCCATCCGGGGTCCGATGTTGCCGCGCGACATCGCCCTGCTCGCCCTGCTGGCCCTCGACATCGAGGCTCGCGACAGTGCCTGGTTGATGATGGATCGGACGAATGCGCAGGACCACCTGACGGTCTGGCTCACCGTCGCTCGAGCGATGAAGGAGTCGCTGGCGGCCGGCCCTGCGGTGTTGGCCGGGATGGCTGCGTGGTTGAGCGGGAACGGAGCGCTGGCGTGGTGTTGTGTGGACCGGGCCCAGGACGAGTTCGAGGGGTATGGGTTCGCCGGGCTGTTGGCCGAGATTCTTGACCAAGCCCTGCATCCCGACAATTGGGTCGAGCTCCGGCCACAGCTGATGGAGGCTGCGCAGGCGGCATAGGGTCAGCGCATGGACGAGCGAGATGAGGTCACCGGAGCCACCCGGTTTCTGGTGGTGGGTGAGGCACTGATCGACCTGGTGTCCCAACCGGATGCATCCGACTCGAGCTTCGCCACCACCTGGCAGGCACAGACGGCCGGCGGCCCGTTGAACACTGCGGTCGCGCTGGCTCGGCTGGGGCGGGAGGTTGACTTCGCCGGGCCGCTGGGAGGCGATGCCTTCGCCCGTCAGATGACTGATCATCTGATGGCGAATGGGGTCGGCCTGGACCGGACACCGGACGGGGACGGCCCAACCGCCGTGGCCGTGGTGTCGCTCGATGAGGGTGGCCGGGCGTCGTACCACTTCCACTCCCGAGACACGGCGACCTTTGACCTGCGGGCTGATCGGATGCCGTCGCTGGGACCGTACGAATGGCTGCACGTGGCGTCCTTGGCGCTGGTGGTCCAGCCCGGAGCTGAGGAGTTGCATCGATGGGTGTTGGCCCAGTCCCCGCAGAAGATCTCCGTCGATCTCAACGTCCGCACCATCGTCGAGCCCAATCCGGGTGCCTATGCCCGAGCGATCGAGCCATGGATGGCTCTGATGGCCGAGCGGAGGGGAGTGGTCAAGGGCAGCGACGAGGACATGGACTTCCTGGCCGAGGGCCTGGGGCTGTCGGGTCACCACGCCTATGCCGAAGAACTGGTCCGCCGTGGCGTCGGGTGCGTGGTGACCACGCTCGGCCCCGATGGTGCGCGGGCGCTGACCGCGGCCGGAGTCGAGGAGGTGCCGGGCCGTGCAGTCCCGGTGGTCGACACCGTTGCTGCCGGCGACACCTTCATGGCCGGTTTCCTGGACTGGTCGACCACATGGCCCGAGGACCTTGCTGGGGCTCTGCGCCGCGGTGTGGTGGCTGCCTCATTGGTGGTCGGTCGGCGCGGGGCCCAACCGCCGACGGCGGCTGAGATGGCGGCAGTGCTGGACTGAGCCTCAGCACGTCTCGCGATGTCCGGCTCCGAACCAGGTGCGAGCCAGGCCGAGGCAGCGGTGCGGCCGCCCAGCAAGGACTGCGGGGCATCGAGCTAGAGGGCTTCGGATCCGGTGGCGCCGGTCCGGACCCGGATCACTTCGTCGACCGTGGTGACCCAGATCTTGCCGTCGCCGATCGTGCCGCTCTGGGTGGCAGCGATGATCGCCTCGATGATGGCACTGACGTCCGCGTCCTCGGCGAGCACTTCGACCTTCTTCTTCGGCACCAGATCCACGGTGTACTCGGCTCCACGGTAGATCTCGGTGTGACCCTTCTGACGGCCGAATCCGTCAGCCTCGGACACGGTCATGCCCCTCACCTCGACTGCTTTGAGTGCAGTGCCGACGGCGTCCAACGTGTGTGGCTGGATGACAGCGGTGATGAGTTTCATCGGGAGATCCCTTCGTACGCGGTTTCAGCGTGTTCGGCCAGGTCGATGCCGGACGCTTCGTTCTCTTCGGTGACACGCCACCCGAGGGTGACCTTGAGCAGCAGGGCGATGACGGTGGTGACAATGCCGGAGAAGACAACCGCCACCAGTGCAATCAGCACCTGGACCAGCAGCAGCCGGAAGCCGCCGCCATGGAACAGTCCGCCATCGGTGGCGAGGAAACCGATCGCGATGGTCCCGACCAGGCCGCCGACCAGGTGGACGCCGACGACGTCGAGTGAGTCATCGAAACCGAGCTTGTGCTTCAGGCCGACCGCGAGGGCACAGAGCGCACCGACCACCACGCCCAAGATGATCGAGCCGAGCGGGCTGAGCGCACCGGCAGCCGGGGTGATTGCGACCAGACCGGCAACGATCGCCGACGCCACGCCGAGACCGGTTGGTTTGCCGTGCCGGACCTTGTCCACGATCATCCAGCCGAGGATGGCGGCGGCGGTCGCAGTGGTGGTGTTCACCCAGGCCAGGCCAGCAATTTGGTTGGCGCCGTAGGCAGATCCGGCATTGAAGCCGAACCAGCCGAACCACAGCAGGGCCGCACCGAGCATCACGAACGGCAGGTTGTGCGGGCGGAACACCTCCGTACCGAAGCCCGTGCGCACACCGACCACCAGCGCCAGAACCAGGCCGGCGACACCGGCGTTGATGTGGACGACGGTGCCCCCGGCGAAGTCGACTGGGGCTGCGATCCCGGCGAACCAACCCTCATCGCTGAGTGCACCGCCGCCCCACACCATGTGGGCCATGGGGAAGTACGACAGCGTCACCCACAGTGCGACGAAGATGAGCCAGGTGCCGAACTTGGCCCGGTCGGCGATCGCTCCCGCGATCAGGGCGACGGTGATCATGGCGAAAGTGACCTGGAAGCCCACGTCGACGATGGTCGGCACGTAGAGCGTCTCAGCATCATCGACGAAGGTGATCGGATCGAAGGACCCACCCAGTCCGAACTGGTCGAACGGATTGCCGACGATGCCGCCGATCGATGCGCCGTACGACATCGACCAGCCCCACAGGACGTAGATGGTGCCGACGACGCCCATCGCGGCGAGGACCATCATCATCATGTTCAGGACCGACGTGGATCGGGTCATGCCGCCGTAGAAGAACGCCAGTCCCGGGGTCATCAGCAGCACCAGGGATGCTGACACCAACATCCAAGCCGTGACACCGGTGTCGAGTGTTGGTTCCATGAAGTTCTCTCCCCTCACCGGCCGGGGTGGCCGGTCACACCGAGAAGCTTTCGCGACCGCTGTTACGCTCGGCGGCGGCCTCCGTTACGGTCGTGTTCCAGTGCGCTACACTGCACGGGTGCAGCACCAGTTGCTTCTTGGATGGCCGCGCCGCAGGTCTGGATCAGGCCGCAGGTTCTGATCGCTGGACCGCAGCGCGGCGGCCCCTCATGCCCACGGGTGAGGGGCTTTTTCATGTCCGATGAAGACAACACGACGACGAGGGAATGGACTCCGCAGTGAGTGAGACTGAAGTGGCGAATCAGCCGATCGACGGGGGCGACAGCTATGACGCGGTCGCCGCCCAGGAACGCTGGCAGGCGTACTGGGACGAGACCGGCACCTTCACCCCACTCGACGACGGTTCCAAGCCGCGCCGCTATGTCCTGGACATGTTCCCGTACCCCTCCGGTGATCTGCACATGGGGCACGCAGAGGCCTTTGTGATGGGCGATGTGGTCTCGCGGTTCTGGAAGCTCCAGGGCCATGACGTGATGCATCCGATCGGCTGGGACTCCTTCGGTCTGCCGGCTGAGAATGCCGCGATCCAGCGCAACTCGCATCCGTCCGACTGGACCTATGCCAACATCGAGACCCAGGCGAACTCCTTCCGTCGGTATGGGCTGAGTCTGGACTGGTCGCGGCGGCTGCACACCTCCGACACCGAGTACTACCGCTGGACCCAATCGTTGTTCCTGCGGTTCCGTGAGCGTGGCCTGGCCTACCGCAAGGACTCCTATGTCAACTGGTGCCCCAAGGACCAGACCGTGCTGGCCAATGAGCAGGTCGTCAACGGCGAGTGCGAGCGGTGCCACAGTGCTGTCACCAAGCGCAAGCTGAACCAGTGGTACTTCAAGATCACCGACTATGCCGATCGTCTGCTCGACGACATGGACCAGTTGGAAGACGGCTGGCCCTCGCGGGTGCTGGCCATGCAGCGCAACTGGATCGGCCGCTCCACCGGCGCTCATGTCGACTTCCCGATCGACGGTCGTGACGAACCGGTGACAGTGTTCACCACCCGGCCCGACACCCTGTACGGGGCGACCTTCTTCGTGGTCGCGCCTGAGGCGGAGCTGGCTGACCAGATCTGCGCCCCGGCCCAGCGTGAAGCCTTCGAGGCCTACCTGGAGGCCACCAAGAAGGCCACCGAGATCGAGCGGCAGTCGACCGAACGTCCCAAGACCGGTGTGTTTCTGGGCGTACACGCCACCAACCCGGTGAACGGGGAGAAGATCCCGGTCTATGCGGCCGACTATGTGCTGGCCGACTACGGCACCGGCGCCCTGATGGCGGTGCCGGCCCACGACCAGCGCGACCTCGACTTCGCCCGGGCCCATGACCTGCCCGTCCGCGTCGTTGTCGACACCGGTGAGGCCGATCCGGCCGAGTCGGGAGTCGCCACCACCGGCGACGGGGTCTATGTGAACTCTGGTCCGTTGGACGGGCTGAGCGACAAGGCTGCGGGTTCGGCGACGATCATCGAACGGTTGGAGGCCGCGGGCCAGGGCCGGGCAACGACCACGTTCCGGCTGCGGGACTGGCTGCTGAGCCGCCAGCGGTTCTGGGGATGCCCGATCCCGATCATCCACTGCGACAGCTGTGGTGAGGTTCCGGTCCCGGAGGAACAGCTGCCGGTCGAGCTGCCGGACCTGCGTGGCGCTGATCTGGCCCCGAAGGGCACCTCGCCGTTGGCTGCGGCCACCGACTGGGTGAACGTCGACTGCCCGTCCTGTGGCGGTGCGGCCCGTCGCGACACCGACACGATGGACACCTTTGTCGACTCGTCGTGGTACTTCTTCCGCTACTGCTCGCCGCAGTACACCGAGGGACCATTTGATCCCGAGGCTGTACGGCGTTGGATGCCGGTCGCACAGTATGTCGGCGGAGTCGAGCACGCCATCCTGCACCTGCTCTACATGCGGTTCTTCACCAAGGTCTTGTACGACATGGGCCTGGTCGACTTCACCGAACCGATGCAGCGACTGCTGAACCAGGGCCAGGTCATCAACCAGGGCAAGGCGATGAGCAAGTCGCTGGGCAATGGTGTCGACCTGGGCAAGCAGATCGACGAGTTCGGCGTTGACGCCATCCGGACCACCGTGGTCTTTGCCGGTCCGCCGGAGGACGACATCGACTGGGCCGACGTCTCACCGGGGGCGACCCTGAAGTTCCTGCAGCGGGCTTGGCGGTTGGCCGGTGACGTGACCAGCGAGGTCGGCGCCGACCCAGCGACCGGTGATGTGGCCCTGCGCCGGATCACCCACCAGACGGTCGCCCAGATCACCGAGCTGCTCGACGGCCATCGGTTCAATGTGGCCGTGGCTCGCATCATGGAGCTGGTCAATGCGACACGGCGGGTGGTCGACGCGGGGCAGGCGGGGGATCCGGCGGTCCGGGAGGCTGCCGAGGCCGTGACGATCATGCTGAGCCTGTTCGCCCCGTACGTCACCGAGGAGATGTGGGAGAAGCTGGGCCATGCTCCGTCAGTAGCCAATGCTTCCTGGCCGAGCGTCGACCCGGCACTGCTGGTCAATGACTCAGTCACCTGTGTGGTCCAGATCAAGGGCAAGGTCCGGGCGCGTCTAGAGGTGAGCCCCGACATCTCCGAGGCCGATCTGGAGGCACTGGTCCTGGCCGATCCGGCCGTGGTCCGCTCGTTGGACGGGCGCGAGGTGCGCAAGGTGATCGTGCGGGCACCCAAGCTGGTGAGCATCGTCCCGGCCTGATCGCGACCGCTGCAGCGGTCGCGAACCTGGCATCGGGGAGTGACCGCGTGTCGTGGGGTGCGACGGGCACAGGGGGAGCGAACCGACCACCAAGCGACAGTGAATCCACCACGGAGGGCCAAGCGGAACCTCCGACACCTGACTGGGTCTGATGCTTGGCCGAGCTGGCTCAGGTCAGGCCGAGCACAGGGCCGTGGTTGTCATCGTCCCACTGGTCGAAGAAGTCCTTGAAGTCTGTCTGGTGGTGGATCCGGTCGAAATGTCGTGCTGCCTCCACGACGCGTGTCAGACCGAGTCTGATCGCCTCAGGGTCACCTTTGTGGACTTGATCAATCGTGGTCAAGAGATCGTCAGCTGGCCAAGTGGTGAGCGGGTGGTTGTCCAGTGACCAGACCAGTGCCGTGTTGTAGGGCCGAACCGAGCCGTCCAGACCGAACACCACGTCGAGAAAGATGGGACTGCTTCCGACGCATCGAGAGCCGCGGCGTGTTGTCGACCGTCTCGGGACGATTTCAGCGCACGGTAGGTGAGGTTCACGTACGCTCCACCGCGTGATCAGGGACAGTAGACAGCTGGTGCGTGACTTCGACTTCCATCCGGACGAGGACACCATCCGCTGTTTCAACATCCCTGATTCAGGCGTCCTCGTCGATGAAGACAAGCGTTGGGTCCGCCAGACCTGGGATCCCACGGACACCCATGGAACCGATGTCGTGCTTTGGCATCATGCCTTTGCCGATGAGTGGTTCAAGCTCAACGCGACCTTCAACCTGGCCGGCGAGCTCATCCACACCGGGGACGAAGGGTTCGCGGTCAACTGTGACGTGGCGACACCGATGGTGCGTAGGGTTGCGACGTAGGTGCGATCGATTTGTTCTTGGACGTCCTCGTGCGCCGCGACTGGACCTACGAGATCATTGATGTCGACGAGTTCGATGAGGCGGCGGCTGCCGGGCTGGTGCCCTCGAACGTGGCACGGTCAGCGCAAGCTGGGCTGGCCCGCCTGGTGCACTGGATCGACTCTGGGAGACTTCAGGAGGAAATCATGAGGTTCGAACCTGAGGTCGCTGGTCGAGCGCCAGCTGAGTTCCCGTTCAGTCGGGTGGCGGTGGATGCGTCGCCGTTCCCTGAATGGCCTCATTCTGCACACCCGGAGCTGACCCGCCCGCCATCCAGCCACCCAAGTCGCCGTAGCCGGAGTCAACCTCGGCAGCTGTCTCGTCGATGCTGCTGACATGTTCGAACAAGCTCGTCGACGAGGCATTGCTCTGACAGCGAGTTTGTGGACATGTCTGTCCGCGAGTCATTGCTGAATTGGTCGTCCGAGGAGGATCTGGGCTCCAGCCACTGGATCGTCACGCTCGCCCGTATATGTCTCGAACCCGAAACTGATGTAGAAGGCCGCGGCACCGGGGCGGCTACCCCCGATCCATCGATGGGTGCATGTCGGCCACGGCTCGTCGGTCGTGGCCCGATGCGTACCGTCGATCCACGATTTCGAGGTGGGGCACTGCTTCCCGACCCGGTACGCCCCTGATTCGTGGATCGACGGTACGGAGGTCGCGCAACGCCCTCGCAACTCAGGCCAGATCCCCCAGGGCGGTGTCCAACTCGTCGAGCAGCTGGGCGTGACACCAGATGAAGTGTCCGTCGGCGTTGCGAACGTGATTGATCAGGGAGTCAAGCAACGTTGCTGCCGAGTCCACGACGCTCATCGGAGCGAATCCTTGTGCGCCGAAGAACTCATGTGCCTGGGTGTTGAATGCCCAGGAGGAGAGTTGAACAGCGGACGTCCTGCTGTTACTTGCGCGACGACTTCTTGCATGAGAGCTTGCCCAGCTCCGCTGCGTCTGCGACCGCTGTCGACGACGATGTGATGGACGTGCCACATCGAATGGGCGTGACGGAAGGCGTCTGCGTCCCGTGCGACGTGCTCGGCGAGCAGGTATCCCACGACGGTGCCGTCGGTGCGAGCCACCAGCACCAGATGATCAGCCAGACGAGCACCCATGAAGGCGCTGAGTTCGTACTGGTCTGGTTCCCGAAAGAGATCGTTGAGGACGTCATTTCCGCCGGTGGAGCAGTGAGGGACGCGGTTCAGGCTCTCGGAGCGGATGTCTGGACCGTGCTCTGTGTGTGCGATTGACCGGTCGCCTGTGCCTGGCCAGTCCCTCGGAGATATTGGACTCGAGATCCGGACGGTCATGACCCGTGCAGATCTGGATTCGCTACGCGAGCAGTGAGGAATGCGGTCTAAGCCATCAGATGTCCTGAGGGGCCGTCCCACGACGTCGGCATGGTTCGGGGTCAGCGCAGGGTTCTCACGGTCCAGTGTTCGTCGTGGCGGCCGATGGCTATGGCGCTGGAGAGGTCGGTGCGGAGCACGGTCATGCCGAGTTGGTGGAGCAGGTCGACGGTGCGTGGTGCGGGGTGGCCGTAGGAGTTGTCGACTCCGGACGAGGTGGCCGCGATCCGGGCGCCGGTGGCGGCGAGAAAGTCGCGGTCCTGGCGGCTCGAGCCGTGGTGGGGGACCTTGACGATGTCGGCGCGCAGGTCTGGGTCCCGAGCCAGGAGAGCGGCCTGACCGGCCGGTTCGATGTCGCCGGTGAACAGGATGGTCACGTCGTTGGGCAACACCACCCGCGCCACCACTGAGCTGTCGTTCTCCTGTGATGACTCCTGGTCGGTGTCGGCGATCGGTCCAACGTGGTGGCCAGGGGGCGGCCACAGGGTGTGCCAGACGATGTCGCCGACGGTGATCGTGTCCCCGGCCACGGTGGTGCGGACCGCAACATGGTGCTCGGCTGCGGCCTGGTCGACGTGGGCAGCTGCCCACTCGGGGGACCGCAGCGGTGAGGTCAGCACGAGGTCGACCCGTCTGCGGGGCAAGACGCCGGCGAGCCCGCCGACATGGTCAGCGTGGTAGTGGGACAGCACCAACAAGGGCACATGGGTGACCCCGAGCCGGGTCAGACAGCGGTCGACATCAGCTGGTTCGGGGCCGGTGTCGATCACGATTGCGGTGGCGGCCGCGACCTTCACGACCGCGGCGTCGCCCTGGCCGACATCGCAGAAGACCACATCCCAGTCCTTCGGCGGCCAGCCGGGCGTGGCCGGTGCCCGGATCAGCACGACCACCATCACGACCACGACTGCGAGGCAGGCCCACCGACGGGACAACAGATGTGGCATCCACCAGGCCGTCACCACGGTGACGACTCCGACCAACACGACGGTGGCCGGAGTGGCCGGGATCTCAAGTGCCGCCCCGGGGAGGGCTCCGGTGAACGCGGAGATCCAGATGATGCCCTGGGCGGGCCAACTGGCGGCCCAACCGGCGATGCTGGCCAGGCTGGGATGGATCAGCGACAGTCCGGCCGCGGCAAAGCCGGCCACCGTGGCCGGACCGACCAAGGGCCCGGCCAGGGCATTGGCGAGCAGACCCACCATGCTGACCTGCCCGGACAGCGCCGAGACAACAGGTTGGGTGGCCAGTTGGGCGGCCAGGGGTACCGCTGCTGCCTCGGCGACGACGCGCGGCACCCAGGACAGCTTGTCGGCCCACTTTCCTGCCCACACGAGGATCCCTCCGGTCGCCAGGGTCGACAGGGCGAAGCCGGCGGAGCGGGCCAGCCACGGATCGATGGCCAACAGTGCGATCATGGCCACGCACAGGTGCCGCATGGCCTTGCCGCCGGGTGCTCCTCGCCCGACCGCCGCGAGTGCGACCAGGCCCATCGCGGTCGCCCGCAGCACACTCGGCTCGGTGCGGCACAGTGCGACGAAAACGGCTGTGGTGGCGACCGCCACGACGGTGAGCCAGCGACCCCGTACGCCCGCCCACCGTGCCAGGACCAGCACGAAACCCAACATGAGTGTGAGATTGGCTCCCGACACCGCGGTCAGGTGTGTCAATCCGGTGGTGACGAACTCGGCCTTCAGCTCGTCGCTGACGGCGGCGACGTCACCGACCACCAGAGCCGGTACGAGGGCGCGCGGCCCAGCCGGTCGGTCGGCCACTGACTGGCGCAGCCCTTCACGCAGGCGTTCGACGAGGCGCCATGACGCTGATGGTGGTGCGGTCTGCTCGGCGCTGGTCACCCGAAGAAACCCGACGATCGAGTCTTGCGGCTCGGCTGGTCCGAGCCGTCCACCGACTCGCCACCGCGAGCCGAGGACGGCCTCGGCCAGGGGGCTGTCCACCGCTGCCGAGACCACCGCGGCGCGACGCAGACCGATCTGCTCCCCACGAGCGGTGACCTCGGTGAGGGTCACTGGGATCACCAGTCGCGGACTGAAACCTCCGGGGGTGACGCGAGGGTCACCGGAGATGGTCAGATCTGCGCTGACGAAGGCGGAGCCCTGGGCCAGTTGGGCGGCCTCGGACCGATGGAGGTGAGTGCTGCGGAGCACCGCCAACGTGCCCAACGCTGCAATGACCAGCACCATCGCCCACCACAATGCGGCGGACCCACGGATTCGGCCGGCGAACCGGCCGGAGATGGATGTATGGATCGAGATGACCGCGATGAGCCCGGCGACGACCAATGCCACGATCCACCACAACCGATCACCGGAGGTACCTGCCCAACAGGCGGCCCAGGCGACCACCGTCACCGGGGCGAGCCGCCAGTCCATCGGCTCACTTGGTCGGTCGGCCATGTCAGATCGTCACCAATGGCTTGAGCCGGGCGAAGGTCTTCGGTCCGATGCCATCGACCTCCTGCAGTTCCTCCACGGTGGTGAATCGGCCGTGGGCGGAGCGCCAGGCGATGATGGCTTGGGCGGTGGCCGGTCCGACCCCGGGCAGCGACTCCAACTGCTCGGCGGTGGCGGTGTTCAGGTTGACCGGAGCATCGGAGTCGGGAGGGGGATCGCGGTCGGGGAGACCGGCCGATCCCGAGGTCACCTCGCTGGGTGGATCGCTCGCATCGGAGATGAAGATCTGTTCTCCGTCGTGGAGTCGCTGGGCAAGATTGAGCCGACCGGGGACCGCCTTTGCGGTGAGACCGCCGGCTGCCGCAATCGCATCAGCGACGCGGGCGCCCTCGGTCAGCTCGACCACACCGGGGGTGGACACCTCGCCGACGACATGGACCGCGATCGTCGCGGGTGGGGCGGGGGTGGATTCGGGCTCGTCCGGTCGCGTGGGCACCTCCGTGGCCGAGGTCACGGTGATCGGGACCTCGGCTCCCACGGCGTGGTCTCGGGCCCGCAGCATGGTCCAGGCAGCGAACCCGACGGCCATGGTCACCACCACGGCCACAACCACGAAGTGGGTGCGGGTGAAGCCGCGGATGATCGACCGTGGCGGAGCGCTGTCGTCCGCCCCGGGGACCGTAGCGGGCTGGTCAGCATGATCTGGCGTTGAGCGATGCTCGTCAACGGCTTCGGGCATGCGATCCGGCCCCGGCTCGCTCAGGGAGGCGAGGCGGGCCCGCATCTGGTCGGTGAGGGTGGGGCGTGCGCGCGGCATGTCCAGACAATGGGTTGTTTCGGCCAGGACTGTTCATCGGATCCGACTGTCTGTGGACAATGCTTGGTCGCGGATCTGAGCTGGGGACAACTGGTCCACACAGGGTCGCCCCGGCGCGCATCCTTGGTCATGCCCACGGACCGGGTAGATTCGCCTTCGTGTCTCGGACGGTGTTCAGGTGTGCGGTGGGGACCCAGGTCTTCGCCTGGGTGGTGATCGCCGGCGGTGTTTCTGCCCTTGCCGGTCTGATCGCGATGTTGGTCTCGGGCCTGGGCATCTTTGCCCTCGTCATCGCCCTGATCGTGATGGCCGTGTTGGGCATCGTCTACATGTGGCTGGTGGCACTCCACCCTCGGATCGTGATCAACGACCGGGTCCATGTGATCAACCCGCTCCATCGCCACATCCTTGAACCGCAAGAGATCCGGACCATCAAGCCCGGACCGAACGGGCTGATCATCGACCACGGCAGCGGCACCGTCGAGGCGTGGGCAGTCCAGAAGGGCACCCGCAAGCTGCGGCGGAGGACCCCGGCTCGAGCCGATCAGGTGGCGGCGACCCTGCTCGCCCTGATCCGGGACCGTGTCGAATCGGCCAGCTCGCCGGACTCACCGGCCAGTCCGCCGTCGCCGGCGACGATGGTGCTGGGGGCCGTTCGCGACCGGCCGAAGAGCCCACCGTCGCCGGACACCACGATCATTGCTGCGGCCCGGACAGCGTCGCCAGCCGCGACTGCGCCGAGCTCCCCGACCCCGACCGATGTCTCGACCCCGACCGATGTCTCGACCCCGAAGAGTCCACCCACCCCAGCAAGCCCACCCACCCCTCAGAGCCCGCCGGTCTGGGCAGCGGTGTCCGATCCCGGGACCGCGGCGGAGCCGGACCCGGAGGAGGACGACCTGATCGTCCGGCGCGCCCGCGGTGACGACCATGCCACTTTGGTCGAGCTCGAGCGCCGGATCGTCGGCGGCGACGGCGGCGGCTCGTGGTGGGAAGAGGTGTTGCAGGACCGTACGTACAAGGTCAGACTCGTGGAGCTCGATGACGAGCCGGTCGGCTACCTCTGCTACGACTCCGACGAACTCCATCGTCTCGGGCTGGTGCTCGAGCGCAGCAGCGTGGCCAACAATCAGCTGGTGCTTGACTACGCCCTGGACGAAATGGCGATGCGGGGGACCACCACAGCGACCGTACGGCTCACCGATCGCTCCCAGCGTGAGCGCTACCGTGAGCTGGGCTGGACCGAATCGACGGCTTCGGGGCCCGATGAGCTCGTGCTGACCTGCGACTTGGCCGACCGGGTCTGACGCGCCAGCTCAGCGGCCCGTGGTGCGTTGGTGATCGGCGTCGAGGTCTGTCGGTGTCAGATGGCATGCTGTGGCCATGCCTTCCGCACCGCGCCGCGACCCCCGGCCAGCGAACACCGACCCCTTCGGCCGGACCTTGTTGGTCACCGGACCGGAGAGCCTTCTGGCCGATCGTGCTGTCGCGGCGCAGGTTGCCGCAGCGCGTGCCCTGGAGCCGGAGTTGGAGATCTCGTGGGCCGAGGGCGGGGAGCTCGACGGGCCCGGACTCGCTGAGATCACTGGAGGGTCGCTGCTGGCCAGTCGCCGGATGGCGGTGATCAGGTCGCTGTCGGAGCTGCCGAGCGACCTCACCGACCAACTCCTCGCCCTGGCCAAGGATCCCGATCCCGACATTGCCCTGGTCCTGGTCCATCCCGGCGGTGTCAAGGGCAAAGGACTGCTCGACAAACTCCGCAAGCTCAAATCCCAGGTCGAGGTGGTGCCCTGCCAGTCGCTCAAGGCCTGGGAGCTCGCCCAGTTCGTCGAAGCCGAATTCCGCCGCCTGGGTGCCCGAGTGGACTCGCATGTCGCCCAACGGCTGGTTGATGCCCAAGGTGCCGACCTGCGGGGACTGGTCGGTGCTGTCAAGCAGCTCCATGATGATGCCGACGGCGCGCCGATCACTGAGCAGCTGGTCAACACCTACTTCGCCGGACGGAGCGAGGTCACCAGCTTCGCCGTCGCCGATGCCACCATCGCCGGTCAGACCACCCGGGCCCTGGAGCAGTTGCGGTGGGCACTGGGCACCGGGGCGCCGCCGGTGCTGGTCACCTCGGCCCTGGCCTCCAGCCTGCGCGGGCTGGGCCGGTTCATGACCGCGCCACGAGGGCTACGGGACCCGGAGCTGGCCAGCGAGGTCGGTGTGCCGCCGTGGAAGTTGAAGACCCTGCGCAATCAGGCTCGTGGCTGGGACCAGGGCGGCATCGCCCATGCCCTGCTGGCCGTCGCCCAGGCCGACGCCGAGATCAAGGGGGCAGCCGACAACGCTGACTTTGCCCTGGAAAAGGCGGTCCTGGCCGTCAGTCGCAGCCGACGCTGACATCGTCGCACGCAGCCACCGTCCGCGCGCAAAGACGAACGATCCCGGTCCCACCCTGTAGGGGGACCGGGATCGATCAGACCGTTTCGGTGAAGGTCTCAGCTCAGCGCAGCGGCGCGCGCAGCAACCTTCGACTTGCGGTTGGCAGCCTGGTTCTTGTGGATGACGCCCTTCGAGGCGGCCTTGTCGAGCAGACGAGTGGCCGCGCGAGCGTGCTCCTGGGCCTTGGTGGTGTCACCGGCATCGGCAGCCTCGCGGAAGCTCCGGATCGCGGACTTCAGCCGCGAGCGGACAGCCTTGTTGCGCTGGCGAGCCTTCTCGTTGGTCTTGTTCCGCTTGATCTGGGACTTGATGTTGGCCACAGGGTATGCCTTCGTTTCAGGACTACAGGGTCTGGTGTGCGCCCACGGGCGCGACGGCCCACTGTAGCAGTCTTGGCCGGAGGGGCTCAACTTCGCCCGAGCCGGACTGCGGTGACCTTGTTGCTTGTCATGATTCGGCTCGTGACCGCACCGCAGATCCAACCGTACGCCCTCGACCGCTTCGCGCTGCGCCAGCGCATCACCATGATGGTGAACCGGTACGAGGTGAGGGCCGGCGGCAAGGACGGTCCGATGATCGCCTTCGCCGAGCAGAAGCGATTCGCCTTGAAGGAGCAGGTGACCTTCTTTGCCGACGAGGCCAGGACAACCCCGTTGTTCGGTTTCCTGGCCCGCAATGTCATCGACCTGAACGCCGCCTACGACATCACCGACGGCGAGGGGCAACATCTGGGCCTGTTCCAGAAGGACTTCGGCTCGTCACTGTGGCGGTCGACCTGGCTGCTCGAGGTCCCTTCCCAGGGGCTCACGGGTCGCGGAGAGGAACGGAACCAGTTCGTGGCGTTCCTGCGCCGCTTCACCGACTTCGGCTGGCCGGTCCATTTCGACTTCACTGCCGAGGGCGGTCAGCCACTGCTGTCGATCGAACGGCAGTGGGCGTTGCGTGACTCCTATGACTGCACCCTGCCGTCCGCATCCAACGGGGCGCGACTGGACTGGCGGGTTGCTGCCTGCCTGGCCGTGGCCTGTGATGCCCTGATGGGACGCTGACTGGGCAGCCGGTCCCGGCTGATGTCGGCCAACACCGCAATGGCGGCCCCGGCCAGGATCGCGAGCCCAAGCGTCTGGTCCCCGAAGGCGACCGTGGACTGCATCCCACCGATCGCCGGTTGCCGGGTCAGTACGTAGTAGGCCAACACCACCGTCGTCAACAGGTTGGCCGTCAGCAGGAGCAGGACCCTGCTGGTCAGTCCGAAGCGGTGGGAGCGACGATTGGCGACCTCACTGGCGGTGAGCAGCTGCCACCACAGGCCGAGCAGCACCAGCCCGACCCCGTCGCCGAGCAGGAACTCCAACGGCTCGGCCAGGATCGTGCGGTGGGGCACCAGACAACACAGCACGGTCAGCGCCAAGATCCCGACTGCACGGGTCTCGGTGAGTCGTCGCCGTACGGCCAAAGTCACCGCCCAGCCGGTCAGAGACACCACCACCACGGTGGTCACCACCGCGACGTTGACGGTGAAGCCGCGGTCTGGGGCAGCCAGCACCGTGACCGCGACCGGTGTCATGGCCACCGCGGCACACAGCAGCACCAGTGCTCGGATCGAACGGCCCCGCCGCAGCGACACCAGCGCGACCACGACGGCCACCACGACCGCCAAGATCCGCATCGCCCCGACTGCTGCGGAGCTCTGGAGCACATCGAAGGACCAGGCCAGAGCGGGGATGACGGTTGTCAACAGCATCAACACCCCCAGCACCACCAACAAGGGCAGATAGGATCCGGCCACCACCACACCCGCCGGCAGGCCGAGGGAACCACCGGTCTCGGCGACCTCATCGCTGCGCCATCCATGTCGGCGGCGGATCACCACCAGTCCGATCAGGGCCCAGGCTCCGACCGTGGCCACGGTGGTGAGCACCACCTGCCACGGCAGGTCCGGGGCCCGCAGCCTGAGCACCTGCCACACCGACTGCCCGAGTCCGATCACCAGGGCCGCGACCATCACGGTGTAGGTCACCGAGCGGCGGCTGCGCCGACCCAGCACCGATGCAGCGCGCAGCGACAGGTTCACCGACACTTCGGCCGGGGCCGTACCGGCAGCGAAGACCAACGGTGTGGCCAGTGGTGCCAACAGCACGATCTGCAAGGCAATGACACCGGGGAGCAGATCAAAGCCCAGCGGCACCGACTGCCGGCTCGCATCGACGGTGGCGACCACCGATTGGGCCAGCACCAACCCGTACAGAAGGGCGAACTGGTGTCGACCGAGGCCGCGTCGGTGCCAGCAGATCATCAGCACCGCGACCGCGATGACCAGGCCGAGGATCAGTAGGACCACGGGGGAGAGTCCGCCGCTGGTGATCAGCGGATACATGCCGATCATCAGCTGGGCCGGGGTCCCGACCACCAGACCGAGCACCAACAACCAGGTCGGCCCGTGGGTGCAGGCCAACAGAAACAGGGTCAGGCAGAGGCCGATCAACAGGGTCAACACCAGCACCAGTGGGCGAGGCATCGACAGTTCGTCATTGACCGGGCCGAGCGGGAGGAATCGCCGCAACGGTTCGGCGACCAGGACCACAGCCGTGGTCAGCCCCAGCGCCACATGGCAGACCCACACGATCACCCGGAGTCCGGGTGGCCATCCGACATCGCGCAACCGGCCCTCAGCGATCGGTTCGGCGACGACCTGCCGCCACAGATGTGCGATCAGTCGCCACGGACGTGGGCGCTGCTGGGTCGGGACTCCTTCGGCCTGCAGCCTGACATCGGGTTTCACCGGCCCGCCCGGGGCGTTCAGGTGTGCCATCGGTACACCTGCCAGGAGGTGGGCCCGTCCAGCCCGGGAGCCCGGTTCACCCGCCACATCACGCCGTCGGCGGTCACGGTCGCGTGCAACTGGTCGACGACATGGTCGATGACCGGCTGGTGCGCGACCACGGCGCCGAACCGGTCGACAACCACCACTTCGTCGGGGGACCAGCAGATCACGGTGTCGGCCTGGACCTCGACGTCCTCGCAGTCCAGCGGGGTCCGCCACAGACTGGAGCCATCGGGAGCGAGGGCGCGTAGCTCGGTGCCGGGGATCCAGATCAGTGGCTGGCCGGTCACGGTGCGGACTTCGGCGCCGAGGGCGCCGCGGCCACGTCCGGTCATCTCGCCCGAGGCGAGGTCATGGAGGAACACCCCTTCATCGGTGAAGATCCACCCCAGCCCGCCGCCCACCGCAACGGAATCGACCACCGCAGCATCGGGCCGCTGACGCCAACGCTGCTCACCGGTGGCCGCGTCGAGGGCAATCACCTCCGTGCCCGGGCCGAGGACCAACACCACCCCGGGTGCGGTCGCCACCGGTGGCTGGGCCGAGACGATCACCGGATGCTCCCATCGGCTGTGACCGTCGTGCAGATCGACCGCCCACAACATCCCGTTGGCCAGTGGTACGGCGGCGGTCTGCTCATCGATCCGCGACAGTGCTGTCGAGGTCGTGTCGGGCAGGTCGCGGCGCCACAGCTCCGCACCGGTGGCCGTGTCGAAGGCCACCAGTCGTCGATCGTCGGTGGAGGCCAGCACCAGGTCGCCGAAGACCTCCACGGCCACCAGCCGGCCACCGGGATGGAGTTGGTGCCGGACGATGAGGAGCTGTTCGGCCGGGTCCAGCACCAGCACGTCGGTCCCGGCCGACATCACCACCCGCTGGGAGACGGTCTCACGCAGCAAGCTGCCGGGGCTGCCCGACATCGGTTCGGCACCGATCTGTGGCAGCACCGTGGCGGCCGTACGAGAACTGCTCACCCACACCGCTGGATCGGGGAGGGGGACCGGGGCAGGATCGGCGGTGTCGGGGACCGGCGGCGCCTGATCGGTGACTGCGATCCGGGACTGACCCCACGACATCTTGATCGGTCCACGTGCGCGGCACCAGTCGAAGGCCACGGTGACCGGGTCCTCGCCCTCGACCTCCAGTTGCCCGTCGATGACCAGACAATCCGGACTGTCGGCGGGACTGGAGGTGAATTGGGCCCGCCAGGGCAGGGGAGGGCCGTCGTCGGGTTCGCTCTCGGGGAGGGCTGGTTCCACCGTCACTCCTGAGGACTGCCAGGTCTGGCCGGCGGTCGGTGCCTCCCCGAGCACCAGGATGCCGCCGACAAAACCCCGCGGTTGGGGGTGGCTGATCGCCAGCAGACGGAGCTCACCGGAGGCACTCCACAACTGGAACTCATCATGATCGGACAGTGCCAGTGTCGACCGCCAGATGGTGCGGTCCAGCTCGAGGCCGGTCGCGCCGAGGAGAAGGGTGCCCAGACCGGTCGGCACCGACTGGGTGGTCTGTGGGGTTGCCATGATCGCGGCACCCAGACTCGCCGCGACAGTGCCGTCGTCGCGGGAGACGGCGACCGGGGAGTTGCTGCCATCGGCCGGCAGCCACGGATGCAGTGGAGCACCGGTCGCCGTGGTGGACCGCGCTGGCAGGTCGGCCCAGAACAGGAGCCCGGCGATCAGCGTGATCACCGCCACGGCCACGACCAGGGCAGCTCGCGGCGTCCGTCGGGTCCTGCGCCAGCCGGCACTGCTGCGGGCGTAGCGATGCCAGTCCTGGACCGGGAACGGCGCCCACTGCTGGTCGAGGGACCTCCGACGCCGCGTCATGGATCCAATAATGGCCCAAAGTGAGCACGTCATGGGAGGATGGGCAACTGCACGACCTCCCGTACGAACGAAAGTTGTCCATGAGCGTCCCCGTCGTCGGCCGGACCGATCCGGTGTTGATCCGGAACTTCTGCATCATCGCCCACATCGACCACGGCAAGTCGACCCTGGCTGACCGCATGTTGCAGCTGACCGGTGTGGTTGACGCTCGCTCAATGAGGGCCCAGTACCTCGATCGGATGGACATCGAGCGCGAACGGGGCATCACCATCAAGTCGCAGGCGGTGCGGATGCCGTGGGAGGTCGACGGCACAACCCACGTGCTCAACATGATCGACACTCCCGGCCACGTTGACTTCACCTACGAGGTGTCGCGATCCCTGGAGGCCTGTGAGGCAGCCGTACTGCTGGTCGATGCCGCGCAGGGGATCGAGGCCCAGACGTTGGCCAATCTCTACCTGGCCCTTGAGGCGGATCTGACGATCATCCCCGTACTGAACAAGATTGACCTGCCCAGTGCGCAACCGGAGAAGTATGCCGAGGAGCTCGCCGGCATCATCGGCGGCGATCCCGATGACGTGCTGCAGGTTTCGGCCAAGACCGGTCTGGGCGTGGAAGCCCTGCTGAACCGGATCGTCGCCGACACCCCGGCCCCGGTCGGAGACCCGAATGCTCCCGCACGCGCCCTGATCTTCGACTCGGTCTACGACACCTACCGCGGAGTGGTCACCTATGTGCGGGTCGTTGACGGCGAGCTCAGCCACCGCGAACGGGTGCTGATGATGTCGACCCGTGCGTCCCACGAGACCCTCGAGGTCGGTGTGATCTCACCGGATCCGACCAAGGCTGCTTCGCTCGGCGTTGGCGAGGTGGGCTACCTGATCACCGGGGTGAAGGAGGTGCGCGACTCGCGGGTCGGCGACACGGTCACGGTCGCCTCCCGCCCGGCCGCGGAGATGCTGGCCGGTTACCGGACCCCGAAGCCGATGGTCTACGCCGGTCTGTTTCCCATCGACGGCGCCGACTATCCGGAGTTGCGGGAGGCCCTGGACAAGCTGCAGCTCAACGATGCCGCCCTGGTCTACGAACCCGAGACCTCGGGAGCCCTCGGATTCGGTTTCCGGATCGGTTTCCTCGGGCTGCTCCACATGGAGATCGTGCGCGAACGCCTCGAGCGGGAGTTCAACCTCGACCTGATCTCCACCGCGCCGAATGTGGTTTACCGGGTCGAGATGGAGGACGGCACCGAGCATGTCGTCACCAACCCCAGCGAATACCCGACCACCGGCAAGATCGCCGAGGTGTACGAGCCCGTGGTGAAGGCGACCCTCTTGGCGCCGGCAGAGTTCATCGGCAGCATTCTCGAGCTCTGCCAAGCCCGCCGCGGGATCCAACTGGGCCTGGACTACCTCTCCGAGGACCGGGTCGAGATCCGCTACACCCTGCCCCTGGCCGAGATCGTCTTCGACTTCTTCGATGCACTGAAGTCGCGGACCAAGGGATATGCCTCACTCGACTACGAGGACGCCGGCGAGGAATCATCGAAGCTGGTCAAGGTCGACATCCTGCTCCATGGCGAGCCGGTCGATGCGTTCTCCTCGATCGTGCATGCCGACAACGCCTACTCCTACGGGCTTGCGATGGCCGGCAAACTCAAGGAGCTCATCCCTCGGCAGCAGTTCGAGGTGCCGATCCAGGCGGCCATCGGCTCCCGGGTGATTGCCCGCGAAACCATCCGCGCCATGCGCAAGGACGTCCTGGCCAAGTGCTACGGCGGCGACATCTCGCGCAAACGCAAACTGCTGGAGAAGCAGAAAGAAGGCAAGAAGCGGATGAAGATGGTCGGTCGGGTCGAGGTCCCGCAGGAAGCCTTCGTCGCGGCCCTGTCGACCGGGGAAATCTCCGAGAAGAAGTCCTGAGCCACATCCGGTCGGGCGGCGTGATCGCCGTCGGCCACACCGTCTGCTGGGCCGAAGGAGCATCATGGGGACATGGACGAGGTACGAAGTGCCCGTGACGCCGCCCACTGGTGGGCTGGACTGACGCCGGCTGAGCGCCGACGCCGACTGTTGACGCTCAAGCACCATGTGGTCGACGCGACCGACCAGCTGGTTGACCTGATCTGTGCCGAGACCGGCAAGCCAGCCCATGACGCGTTGGTCGAGGTGGTGCTCAGCATCACCCACCTGGACTGGGCCGCCCGCCACGCGGCACGGGTGCTGCGCCGCCGTACGGTCTGGCCCGGCCTGCTCGGGGCCAACCAGCACGCCACCGTCAGCCGGGAACCCTACGGAGTGGTCGCGGTGGTCGGGCCGTGGAACTACCCGCTGTTCACCCCGACCGGATCGATCTGGTACGCCTTGGCCGCCGGCAATGCCGTCGTCTTCAAACCGAGCGAACACACTCCCGGTGTGGGCAAGCTGCTGGCCACACTGTGGTGGCGGGCTGTCCCGGAACAGCCCGTCCTGCAGACCGTCACCGGTGAAGGGGCCGTGGCGCGGGAGATCATCGACACCGGCGTGGACAAGGTGGCCTTCACCGGCTCGACCCGAACCGCCGCCGCCGTGATGGCCCAGGCTGCCCAGACCCTCACCCCGGTGGTCCTCGAATGTGGCGGCAAGGACGCGATGCTGATCGCCGCCGATGCCGACCTGGCCGCGGCCGCGAAATCGGCAGCCTTTGCCGCGTTCAGCAACGCCGGCCAGACCTGCGTCGGGGTGAAACGCGTCTATGTCGCCGATGGCGTCGCCGAGGAGTTCCTCGCGCAGCTGGAGGTCGAGCTCAACGGTGTCCGGGCAGGGACCTCCTACGGGCCGATGGTGTTGCCCGGTGGCCCGGATCAGGTGGCCGATCACCGTCGCGATGCGCTGGCCCATGGCGGCACCGTGTGGTCGGACGGCGCCATCGACGGGCAGCGGGTCGACCCGGTGGTACTGGTCGATGTCGCCGAGGACTCCCGTGCCGTCACCGACGAAACCTTCGGGCCCCTGCTGGTGGTCAATCGGGTGGCCGACTTGGACGAGGCAGTGCGGCGAGCCAATGCCGTACGGCTCGGGCTCGGTGCCAGCGTGTTCACCCGCGATCGTGCCGCGGGGCAGCGAGCCGCCGCGCAGTTGCGGTGTGGGGTGGTGATGATCAACTCCGCGCTCGACTTCATGGGTGTGCCGGCGCTGCCCTTTGGAGGCCGCGGTGATTCTGGGTTCGGCCGGATCCACGGGGCCGACGGGCTACGGGAATTCAGTCAGGCGAAGTCGGTGAGCCGCCAACTGGTGCGGTTGCCGTTGGACGTGATGACCTTGCGGCCCGACCCGGCCACCGGCGCCCAGTTGCGGCGGATCCTGCGACTGCGGCACGGGTGAAGACGGACGCGCCCTCCCCGACGCATCGGGAAGGGCGCGTGCACGTCCTCAGAGCTCAGGGGCGAATCGTGCCTCAGAGCTGGGAGGTGATCGCTTCGAGAAGCTGGATCGGACGCAGCAGGAGCTCGTCGGAGACCGGGGCGACACCGGACTTGATCATCTGGATGAACATGTCCAGCATCGGTGCGTTGTAGTCCGCCCCCAGGGTCAACGGGGTCTGCACCAGACCGTGACGACCGGCGACCGTGGCGAAGAACTTGATCTGGCCCTGGTCATCGGCGGTCACGAAGTGGATCGAGACATTGATGTCGTTGATCACGGTGGTGGCCACGATCGCGCCCTCGACCCGCTGGACCGACACCTCACCGAAGGCGCCGTTACCGCAGATCTCCAGCGCGGCCTCCACCTCGTGGATGCCGTAGAAGGTCAGACCGGAGTAGGGCGAGTTCGGATCGGCCGGACCGATCACGGTGACCGAGGCGGTGCGGCCGCGCTCGGCCGAGTCGATCTGGGCAAGATCGGCCATCTCGGGGACGGCACGCAGTGCCGACGACGACAGCAGCAGCGCGTTGTTCTCCTTGGCGGCGGCGATCATGGCTTCGGCATCGGCGACCGATGCGGCGAGCGGCTTGTCCACCAGGACAGGCATTCCGGCCTTCAACAGGGGAATCGCCTGCTCTGCGTGGAGACCGCCGTCACGGGTGGAGATGATCGCGGCGTCGACCTTGCCGATCAGGTCAGCAGGGTTCTCGACCTGTTCGGTGATCGAACCCAGCTCGGCCAGCTCGGCACGACGCTCGGGCTCACCGCCGACCAGCGTGGTGACCCGGTATCCGGGGTGCCGGTCCTCATTGTTGAGGTGGCGGATGAAGTGGTTGACATGGCTGTTCTCGATGCCGATGACGCCGATGGTCGTGACGTCTGAGTTGCTCACGATGATTCCTCACGATGTGTGTGCAGGTGGGTGCCGGTGATGGCCCTCCTCCGACCGTAGCAGGCGTGCAATCGGTTGCGCCATGGCCCGTCCGCCATTCGTGCCGAGAAGGGCCCCACAACGGCCGTCGCCGCCTGGCACAGAGCCGGGCGGCGACGGGGAATCGAGCGGTCGGATCAGTCCTCGATGGCCTTGTTGGCAGCCTCCTGCCCCGCGGCGAGTGCCTCGGCGACCGGCGTGCGGCCCAGGAACATCTCGTCGAAGTGGGGCTTGAACGCGGCCACTGCGGCGCCGTAGTTCGCCCCGGACGGGGCTCCGATCGACTTCTCGCGGCCCTGCTCGGCAAAGATCGACGGATCGATGCTCTGCTCGCCCCAGAAATCAGAGAAGGACTGCTGGGCTCCGGTGACGGCCGGCAGTGCAGCCCCGGACTTGCCGATGTAGGAGGCTCCTTCGTCGGATCCGAGCCAGCGCAGCACCTCGATGGTGGCAGCCTCGTTCTTGGTCGCGGCATTGCCGCAGACGATGACATTGTTGACCACCGAGACCCGGCCGGCGGTGCCCGCGGGGATGTGGGCGATGCCCCACTTGAACTTGGCGCCGTCAGCGACATTCTTCAAGTTGTAGATGCCGGACTGGAACATCGCCACCTTGCCCTGCAGGAACTGGTCGCGCACGAAGTCACCGTTGTCATTGGTGTTCGAGGCGGCCGGGGCGACCTGGTACTTGTTGATCAGGTCAACCAGGTAGCCAAAGGCGGTCTCGCCCTCGGGCGTGGCGAAGGTGAAGCGGCCGTCGGCGTCCTGGAAGTCGCCCCCGGCCGAGCCGAGGAAGTTGTAGTAGATGCCTTGCAGGTCCTGAGCTGCCGAGGAGCCCCAGATGGCCGGCTTCGAGCCGTTGAAGGCGGACTCGTCGCCCCAGTTGCCGTCGGCATCCTGGGTGAGCCGCTGGGCGAGCTCGATGTAGGTGTCGGAGTCACCGCCCCAGTTGAGCTGGTCGACCTCGTCGGAGGTGATCCCGGCGTTGGCCAGCAGCTCCTCGTTGTAGTAGACGCCGATGCCGCCGTCGCTGAGCTGCGGGACACCGTACAGGACCTCGTCGGTGGTGTACTGCTCGATCGCGGGCTCGATCCAGCCGTCACGCAGGTCGGCGAAGTCATCCCCGATCGGCATGACCAGCTCGTTGGTGACGTACGGCTCGAGGTAGGAGCTGTTCATCATGAAGATGTCGTCACCGGTGCCGGAGCCAACGTCGGTGCGCAGCTTGGTGAAGTAGTCGGCCCACGGCACCAACACGGTGGTGACCTCCAGGCCGGGGTTCTTGTCGGCCAGCGCGGCGAAGCTCTCGTCATAGGCCTTCTGCACCTGCTCGTCCCACAGCCGTACGGTGACCTTGCCGGTCACAGCGTTGCCACCGCTGGTGCTCGAGCTGGGGTCACCGCCGGGGTTCTCATTCTCCTTCTGGGCAGGCGAGCAGGCGGCCAGACCCATCGCCAGACCACCGGCAGCAGCAGTGGTCAGCAGTGAGCGACGCGTCAGATTGGACATGTTTCCTCCTTGTACGAGACTTGCTTGTACGCAAACCCTGGCCCGGTCACTTGAAACCGGTGAGGGAGATCGAGTTGACGATGGTGCGTTGGAAAGCCGCGAACAGAATCAGCAGCGGCGCCATGGCCAGCGTCGTGGCGGCCATGACGAGGGTCCAGTTGGCGTTGTACTGACCCTGGAGGGCGGCGGTGGCGACCGTGATGACTTGCCAGTCGGGTCCGGTGGTGATGATCAACGGCCACATGAAGTTGTTCCAGTGGGTGACCACGGTGATCACGGTCAGCGTGGCGATGATCGGGCGGGACAGGGGCACGATGATCAGCCAGAGGATCTGCCAGGTGCTGGCGCCGTCGATGCGGGCGGCTGCCACCAGGTCCTCAGGGATGCCACGGAAGTACTCGCGCAGCAGGAAGACCGCATAGGGCGAGCCGAACATGAACGGCAGGATCAGCGCCCAGAACGTGTTGCGCAGCCCGATCTCGGTGAACATCACGTACAGCGGGATCACGGTCACGACCTGCGGCACCATCATCGTGGCCAGGTAGATCCAGAACACGACATCGCGGCCGATGAACTCGAGTCGGGCGAAGGCGAATGCGGCCAGGATCGAGAAGAACAGCTGGCCAACCAACACCACGGCCACCACCTGGGCGGTGACCGCGATCGGAGAGGTGAAGCCGTGTTCGGCGAACAGGCGGGCGAAGTTGTCGCCGGTGACCGGGTTCGGCAGCGACAGCGCCGGGGTCGAAGCAAACTGGCCGGTCGTCTTCAGCGCGGTCATCAGGCTGAGGACGAAAGGGGCCAGTGTCAGCAGGGCACCGGCCAGCAGGACGACATAGACCACGATCGTCGACGGCAGCCTGCGGCGGGCCCGCTCCCACGCCGGAGGGACGGGCAGCGAACGGTCGGGCCGCGGGTCAGGAGAGGTCATACACCACCCGCTTGGCGAAGAACCGCTGCTGCAGCACGGTCACGATGATCAAGACGATGAACAGCACGATCGCCATCACCGAGGCCCGACCGATGTCGAAGGCGCCGCCGAAGGCCTGGAAGTAGATCCGGGTCGCGATCACATCGGTCGCTCCCTGCGGGCCGCCGTTGGGGGTGAGGGCGTAGATCTGGTCGAAGGCCTGGAAGCTGGAGATGACTCCGGTCACCAGGACGAAGAACAGTGTCGGTCCGAGCAGCGGCAGCTGGACCCGCCACAACGACTGCCACGGACCGGCGCCGTCGATGGCGGCCGCCTCGGTGATTTGGGGTGGGATGCCGGCGAGTCCGGCGACGAAGAACAGGGTGACATAGCCGACCTGGGACCAGATGCTCACGGCCGCGACCACGGGCAGAGCGAGATCGGGGTTGGACAGCCACTCGACATTGCCGCCGAGCACTGCATTGAGCGCACCCCCGTACGGAGCGAAGATCCACTTCCACACCACACCGAGCGCGAGCGGGGCGCAGACCCAGGGGATGACATAGATGACCCGCAGCAGGCCTGAGCCCGGTAGACCACGCGACAGCAGCAGCGCCATCAGCAGTCCGAGTGCGGTCTGCATCGGGATCACCATCACCACGAAGGTGACGGTGATGAGCATGGAGTGGCCCAGGGTCGGGGTGGTGAGGACGTCGATCCAGTTGTCCACACCGACGAACGTCATCGGGGCGAGGAGGTCCCATTTGTTGAGGCTGAGCCAGATCACCACCAGAATCGGCAGGACCAGGAAAGCAGTGACCCCGGCCAGACTCGGCGCCAGGAACAGCCATGCGGCAGGAGCGTCCCTGCTGCGTGAGGGGCTGCCGGATCGGCGGGTTCGGGTCACAGGGACCCAGCCTAATTGAAATTTCTACGAGGGCTGGTGTCGTTCCGCGGTGGGCAGCCCGGCGCGGCTGGTCTACAGTGACGGCTCGTGACCCCATCCCAGCCGCCCGAGGGCGAGCCGGCGCCGATCGACGGTGTGCTGTCGGCCGCTGCGCGAGCCGAGCTCGCCGTCGGGACCTTTTCGGTCTATGTCCATGTCCCGTTCTGTCGGACCCGCTGCGGATACTGCGACTTCAACACCTACACCGCCGACGAGCTCGGTCCCGAGCCCGGCGCGAGCCGTGACACCTATGCCGATGCCGTACGGGCCGAGCTCCGGTTCGCCGCTCAGGTGCTGGGGGAGACCCCGCCGGTGCACACGGTCTTCTTCGGCGGCGGCACGCCGACCTTGTTGCCGGCCGATGACCTGGTCTCGATCCTGTCCGGGATCGATGAGCTGTTCGGTCTGGCTCCCGGCGCGGAGGTGACGACCGAGTCCAATCCGGAGTCGGTGACTGCTGCCGATCTGGCCCGCCTTGTCGAGGGCGGCTTCAACCGGATCTCGTTCGGGATGCAGTCGGCGGTGCCGCATGTGCTGCAGGTCCTGGAACGTCAGCACACGCCGGGACGGGTGGCTGACGTCGTCGCCGAAGCACGAGCCGCCGGCTTCGGATCGGTCAGCCTGGACCTGATCTACGGTGCGCCGTCGGAAACGGCGCAGGACTGGCAGCGCAGCCTCGACACGGCGCTGGCCTGTGAGCCGGACCATGTCAGTGCCTACAGCCTGATCGTGGAGGAGGGGACCAAGCTCGCCCGCCAGATCAGCCGTGGTGAGGTCGCCGACATCGATGACGACGTCCACGCCGATCGCTATCTGCAGGCCGAGGAATCCCTTGCAGCACAGGGATTCACCGCCTACGAGGTGAGCAACTGGGCGCGGTCGGACGAACACCGCTGCGCTCACAATCTCGCCTACTGGCGCGGCGGTCACTGGTGGGGAGCCGGTCCCGGGTCACACAGCCACGTCGGCGGAGTGCGCTGGTGGAACCGACGCCATCCTGCTGCCTGGGCGGGGGAGCTCGTGGCCGGCCGGTCTCCGGCCCAGGGGCGGGAGACCCTCGATGCCGCGACGCGCCGGATGGAGCGGGTGATGCTCGAGCTGCGGCTCGACGAGGGGCTCCCCTTGGACGTTCTCACCGCTACCGAACGCCGCCGGATCGATCCCCACGTCGCCGCCGGGCGGGCCGAGATCGTCGAGGATCGCGTACGGCTCCCGCTCGCCGGTCGTCTGTTGGCCGACGGGATCGTACGGGACATCCTCGACTGAACTGCCCCAGCCACCACCGCCCCGCGTCGAGCAGGTCAGGCCCGCACCATCGGGTCAGATCAGGACCATCGGGTCAGATCAGGACCATCGGGTCAGATGAGGACCATCGGGGCGGGCGCTCAATCCATCAGTCTCGATCGTCTGCAGGAGCGCTAGAAATCGATTTCTCACACATCGAGGACGAGTAAATGAGCGCCCTCCGATGGGAGGGTCGGTCCGGGGGCACCGCTCGGAGCGACCCTCCCAGGCGACGGGTCACTGTTCGGGGTGGTCCTGGGTGACGAAGTCGATCAACCGCTCCACCTCGGTCAGCAGCGGGCGTTCGAGGTCGTTCCACGACCTCACCCGACCCAGGATGTGCTGCCAGACCCGAGCAATGTCGGCCTGTTCGCCGTGGGGCCAGCCGACCCGGGCACAGATGCCGGACTTCCAGTCCTCACCGCGGGGAACCGCGGGCCAGGCATCGATGCCGACCGACGCCGGCTTGACGGCGGCCCAGATGTCGATGAACGGGTGGCCGGTGATCATCACGTACTCGCCGTGGGAGCCGCGAGCGACCTCGTCGGCGATCCGGGTCTCCTTGCTGCCAGCGACCAGGTGGTCGACCAGGACCCCGAGCCGACGGCCACGGGCCGGGGCGAACTCGGCGACGATCCCGGGCAGGTCATCGATGCCGCCGAGGTATTCGACCACGACACCGACATGGCGCAGGTCGTCCCCCCAGACTTTCTCGACCAACTCGGCGTCGTGGCGTCCCTCGACATAGATCCGGCTCGGCAGGGCGACCTTCGCCTCGGCCGGTGCCGTCCACCGTGAACCCGATGCCGTACGGGTCGGGGGCAGGCCCATGGCGTCGCGACCGGACCTGCGGCGGGTTGGTGCGACCAATTCGACCGGGGCGCCGTCCACCCAGAAACCCTTGCCCAGCGGGAAACTACGCAATTTTCCCTTGCGGTCCTCGAGCACGACCAGCCCGTTCTCGCAACGAGTCACGGCGCCACAGAACCCGGTCGACACCTCCTCGACCACCAACCCGCTCTCGGCGACGGTCTCGATGCTGGCCCGGGTCGGTCGGACGGACCGGCCGGGGGAGAGGACGTCACCGGCATACCTGTCGAAGCTCACCCAACCACCCTACGATCCTCCGGTCGCCGATTCCGGCTGCGGCGCGCTGTCGCGGACCACGAGCCGCGGCACCAGGGTGAGATGTTGCACGGCGGTCGGGGTGCTGGTGTCGATCTGGTGCAGTGCCATCCGGACCGCTTCGTATCCGAGCTCCTCCTTGGCCGGGGCAACTGCAGTGAGCGGGATGGCTGCTTCTGTGGCCGTCACGTCGTTGTAGCTGACCAGATGGATCTCGTCGCCGACTGACCGCCCGGCTGCGGTGAATCGATCGACCAGGTCGGCGCCGAGCGGATCGGGGTGGGCCAGGATGGCGGTGTGGCCACGGGCGAGCACCTGGTCGGCGACAGCGTCGACCTCGCTGGGGCCGGGTAGCCCTTCGACCTCGATGACATCGATGTCGATGCCGAACCGGTCCCGCGCCTCCTGCAGACCGCGGTTGATGCCGACGACGGTGGGGGAGACCTCCATCACCGCGACCACCCGGTCGTGGCCGAGGTCTCGCAGGTGTTGGACTCCCATCAGGGCACCCCGGTCATGGGAGGAGCGCACCACGCTCGGGTTCACTCCGGCGCTGCGCCACGGCAGCTGACGCTCCACCAGCACCACGGGGCAGCGCATCCGGTCGATGATCGATTCGACGCCCTGGTCGGAGATGGTGGCGACCCCGCGGTCACCGGTCCAACCGGGCAGGTCGCCGGCGGTGACGGCACCGGGTGGTTGGAGCGCACGGGTCGCCAGCACGAGTCCGTCCAGGTGGAGGGAGACCAGCTTCTCCAGCCGCTCGCGTTCGAGTTCCTCCAGATAGAAATGAGTGGCGACCACCAGGCGGGCCCCCAATTGACGGGCCGCCCGTTCGGCACCGCTGACCACGGCTCGGTAGTACCGCTCGGTGTCGGGCACCATCAGGCCGATCCGGGGTCCGCTGCCGTCGCTGCCGCCCATCGGAAGGGCCCCACCGTAGACCCGGCGCAACTGGCCACGTCCCTCCAGCTCGGCCAGGTCGCGGCGGATGGTCATCGGGTTGACGGCCCATTCCTGGGCGAGCTCGCTGACCCGGATCGAACCGTCGCGGGCCAAGCGGCGCAGGATCAGCTGCCGGCGATGGTCCATGAACATGTCACACCAGGGGGAGCAAGGGGCGTCCCTCGGTGGGGCCACTCCTGCCGCTGCGGTCCCACTCGGCCGCCAGCGCCTCTGCGATCAACTCGAACGGGACCGCCCAGTTTCCCTTGGTTGCTGCATCGGCGAAGCTGACGCCCTGGTTGATCAACTGCTCCACCTCATGGGCGATCGCTGCAGCGGCGGAGCGGGTCATGATGGTGGCGTCCCGATCGACCGGTTCACCATGCCCGGTGACCACGATGCTGCCCTCGTTGAGGATCCCGATCACCTGGTCCAGGGTTGCGGCCCACTCCATGGGCCAACTGGACGTGCGGTACGGGGCCGGCTCACCCACCAGCTCACCCACGAACACGACCGGAGTGTCTGGCACCACGATGACCAGGTCGACATCGCTGTGTCCGCGGCCGGGATGGAACATCTCCACCCGGCGTTCGCCCAGATCGGTGGCGGCAATCCCTGCCAGGGTGGTGATGTCGGCCGCCGGGGCAGCACGGCGCACGGTGTCGCCGTACGCCTCCTGGGCTCGGATCTGCGCCTGGTCGAGCCCGGCGAGACCGGTCAGGTCCTGGGGATGGGTCAGCACCACCGTGGTGACGGCCACCCCTGCGGTCCGTGCGGCCGCGGCGAGGACCTCGGTGCTGTCGCGGGCCGGAAGGTCGACCAGAAGGGCCCCTTCTCGGCCCGCGACGAGCCCGATGGTGCGACCACCCTCGGAGGTGGTCCAGACACGATCTGCACGTTCGATGAACACGTACCGATCATGTCATCCGAGCCGAAGCGCGGTCCCGGCGGCTCAACTGACCTTGGCTGTGGCCTCGTCGAAGAAGCCCTGGGCGCCCTCGGCCGGGGTCTTGTTGCCGAAGGCGACCTCTTCGGCCCAGCGCTGCATCACCGTGGGCAGGTCCGAGGCACCCACGATCGGGATCTCGGGAGCGTCGCCCAGCTCGGGCTCGATGTCGGTGAGGAACTGGGCCGCCTTCTGGTCCGAAGGGCTCAGCAGCGGCATGACCGCTTCGCGGACCTTGGTGTTGGCCGGGAGTCCACGCTCGGACAGCAGAATCTTGCCGCCCTCCTCGCTGTTGACGAACCAGTTCACCAGTGCTGCGGCGGCCTCGGGGTCGTTGGTGGTCGAGGAGATCGACCACTGCATGGAGGCGTTGAACCAGGCCTTGCGGTCGGTGGCCTGGCCGGTGAGGCTGGGCGGACGCAGCAGGACGATGTCCTCTCCGGTGGCCTGGTCCATCGCGGCGACCTGATTGGAGTAGAACAGGCTCATCGCCGCCTTGCCGGTGCCGGCGAGTCCCTGGGCGAGTGCTTGGGCGGCGTCCTCGGCCGTCACCGCCGGCGACGGGTTGGCCCCGGACGACAGGTAGGCCCGCATCAGGGTGAACCACTCCTCGACCAGGTCAACGGTGAAGCCGAGGCCTTCGGGGGTGTAGTAGACCTGATCGTGCTGGCGCAGCCAGGCGTTGAACATGGTGTCGGAACCGCTCCAGAAACTGGTTGACCCGTAGGAACCGTCCGGCAGCGCCTCGGTCAGCTGGGCGGCGAGGTCGCGGTAGCTGTCCCAGGTCCAGGTGGTGTCGTCGGGCAGATCGATCCCGGCGGCATCGAAGACGGCCGGGTTGGCCAGGATCACCGAGGTGTTCACGCCGGCATTGAGCCCGTACAGCTTGCCGTCGACCAGGCCGGACTCCACGGTGCCGGGAGCGAGATCGGCGGACTCGACGCCGATCTCGTTGAGGTCGGCGATCACGCCACGGTCGCCGTACTCGCGGACGTAGTTGATCGACATCTGGATCACATCGGGCGCATCCTTTCCGGCGACCTGGGCGGCCAGTCTGTCCCAGTAGCTTGACCACTCACCGGGCTCGAGGTCAACGGTGATGTCGGAGTTGGCAGCGGTGAAGGCATCGACGGCTGATTCGGTCAGCTCGTTGCGTACGTCATTGCCCCACCAAGCCAGACGCAACTGGCCGTCGCCCCCTTCGGCGGTGTTGCGACAACCGGCCAGGCCAGCGGTGGCTGCGAGACCCGCGGCGCCAGCGAGGAAGCGTCGTCGAGTGGTCATCCTGTCTCCATTTCTCGATGGGATTGAGAGGTTTCAGAGAAGGATGTCACGAATCCTCGCGGGAACGCACTACACTGGCACTCGCTCAACCCGAGTGCCAGAAATGTCGTGAGGAGGGGATCGGGTGGATGACCGCAAGTTGAGCGTGCTGCGCGCGATCGTCACCGACTATGTTGACAGTCAGGAGCCCGTTGGTTCCAAGGCGCTGGTCGAACGGCACAACCTCGGTGTCTCCCCGGCCACGGTCCGCAATGACATGGCCGTGTTGGAGGAGGAGGGCTACATCGCCCAGCCGCACACCAGCGCCGGACGGGTTCCCACCGACAAGGGATATCGGCTGTTCGTCGACCGGCTCAGTTCGGTCAAACCGTTGTCGTCGGCCGAGAAGCGCGCCATCACCAGTTTCATGTCCGGTGCCGAGGACCTCGACGATGTCGTGGCCCGTACCGCCCGGCTGCTCGCCCAGGTGACCCACCAGGTGGCGATGGTGCAGTATCCGAGCCAGGTCCGTCACCACATTGCCTCGGTCGAACTCGTCACACTGACCAGCGACCGGGTGATGCTGATTCTGGTCACCTCGGTCGGCCGGGTGGACCAGCGCGTCATCGAACTCGTCGACCACGACGCCAGCGTGCTTGCTGACATCCGGGCACGGCTGCTGACCGCAGTGGTCGGCAACACCCCGGAACGGGCAGAGCGATCCCTCCGCGCCATGGCCGAACGTCTGCCTCCGGCCCATGTCGACCCGGCGAGGATCTGCGCGGCCGCGCTGATTGACCTGCTTCAGGACCAGACCGAGACCAGGGTCGTGGTGGGCGGTGTGCCCAATCTCACCCGTTTCGGACCCGACTTCACCTCCGCCCTGGAGCCGCTGCTCGAGGCGCTGGAGGAACAGGTGGTTCTGATGCGCCTGCTCGGCGATGTCGCCTCACCAGAAGACATCCATGTCCGCATCGGGCAGGAGAACCCGTACTCGGAACTGCGCCAGACCTCGGTGGTCAGCACCGGGTACGGTACGAGTGGCACCCCGTCCGGCGACCACTTCGCCACTCTGGGCGTGGTGGGTCCGACCCGAATGGACTACCCGGCGACCATTGCGTCGGTCCGAGCCATTGCCCGCTATGTCAGCCGATTCCTTGATGATGAGATGAGATGACCCAGGACCAGGACTACTACGAGATCCTCGAGGTCTCGCGCGAAGCGACGCCCGAGGAGATCAAGAAGGCCTACCGGCGCAAGGCCCGCACCATGCACCCCGACGTGGCGACCGAACCCGACGCCGCCGAGCGGTTCAAGGAAGTCGCCCAGGCGTACGAGACCCTCAGTGATCCCCAGAAGCGGCAGATGTACGACATGGGTGCCCGTCCCGGGATGGGCGGCATGGGTGGCATGGGCGGTTTCAGCGGTGCGGGAGGCCAGACCTTCGACTTCAGCGACCTCTTCGGCTCCATGTTCGGGGGCGGCAACGGCGGCGGCGGACGTGGCCCCCGACCCCGTGTCCGCCGGGGCCAGGACGCCTTGGTCCGCACCGAGCTCCGTCTGGTCGAGGCAGCCTTCGGCGTCACCAAGCCGGTCAAGATCGACACAGCGGTGTTGTGTCCCCGCTGCAACGGACAAGGCGGCGAGGGCGACTCCGAGCCGGAGACCTGTCGCACCTGCCGCGGTCATGGCGAGGTCACCTCGGTGCAGCGTTCGTTCATCGGTGACATCCGCACCACGCAGGCCTGCCCGGCCTGCGACGGCTACGGCACGATCATCCCGGAGAAGTGCACCGAGTGCTCGGGGGCCGGCCGGATCCGCTCGACGCGGACCATCAATGTGAAGATCCCTGGCGGTGTGACCACCGGCAACCGGATCCACCTCGAGTCACAGGGAGAGGTCGGTCACGGTGGCGGCCCCGCCGGCGACCTCTATGTCGAACTCGTGGTCGCTCCGCACGAGGTGTTCAAGCGGGAGGGGGACGACCTCGAAGTTGTCGCGAAACTGCCGATGACCGCGGCCGCCCTGGGCACCGAGGTTCCGGTGGCCACCCTGGATTCCGAACGGGAGGACTGCGATCCCGAGGACGCCACCGTCATGGTGACCGTCCCGCCCGGCACCCAGTCCGGCACCCGGATCGTCGTCGACGGCTACGGTGTGCCGAAGCTGCGCGGCTCCGGGCGTGGCAAGCTCGGCGTCACCCTGCTGGTGCAGACCCCGACCAAGCTCGATGACGGACAGAAGGAAGCCCTGCGCATGCTGGCCGAGATGCGGGACGAGAACCACCCTGAGATGGCCGTTCAGAAGCATCACCGCGGTGTCTTCGGCCGGCTCAAGGATGCGTTCACCAATTGATCCGCCTCACCGATGACTGACCCGGTCTTCCTCACCGATCTGCCTGACCCGCTGCCCGCGGTCGGCAGTCAGGTCGAACTCGGCGGCGACGAGGGCCGCCATGCGGCGGTGGTACGTCGGATCGGCGCCGGTGAGCAGGTTGTGCTCACCGACGGCCGCGGTCGTGCCGTCCGCGGTGAGACCACCGCCAGCTCCAAGCGGGGTCTGACCGTACGTGTGGGCGACCACCTCACCGAACCCGAACCGAAGCTGCAGGTGACTGCGGTCCAGGCCTTGGCCAAGGGCGATCGCGGTGAGCTTGCGGTCGAGGTGATGACCGAGGCCGGGATCAGTCGGATCGTGCCGTGGTCGGCCCAACGGTCGATGCTGCGATGGACCGGCGAACGGGCCGAGAAGGGCCTGCGCAAGTGGCGTTCCACGGCTCGGGAGGCGAGCAAGCAGTCGCGTCGACTCTGGCTGCCCGAAGTCACCGAAGCCGCCTCGACCGACCAGGTCGTGGCGCTGATCACCGAGGCCGACCGCGCCTTCGTGCTCCACGAGTCCGCCACCACTCGGCTGGCCCAGGCACTGCCGAGCGGAGGTGGCGGGACCCGGATCGTGCTGGTCATCGGGCCCGAGGGTGGCATCACCGACGAGGAAGTGGCTGCCTTCACCGACGCCGGGGCCGAAACCGTCCTGCTCTGTGACACCGTCCTGCGCACCTCGACTGCTGGTGTGGTCGGCCTGGCCCAGCTCCAGGCATTGACCCCGGTGGCGGCACTGTGACCGGCTTCGGGTTCACCGTGGGCACGCGCGGGCCCGGTCAGTCCCGTACGGGAACCATCCAGACCCCGCACGGAGAGATCGCGACCCCGGCGTTCATCGCCGTCGGCACCAAGGCCACTGTCAAGGCGGTCCTTCCGGAGACGATGGCCTCTCTCGGTGCTCAGGCGGTGCTGTCGAATGCCTATCACCTCTATCTTCAGCCCGGGCCTGAGCTGATCGATCGACATGGCGGCCTCGGTGCGTTCATGAACTGGCCGGGCCCGACCTTCACCGACTCCGGTGGCTTCCAGGTGATGAGCCTGGGAGCGGGATTCAAGAAGGTCCTGGCGATGGACACGGCCGGCCTGGCCAATGACGATGTCATTGCCGAGGGCAAACAGCGCCGCGCCCATGTCGACGAGGACGGGGTCGACTTCGTCTCCCACCTCGACGGGTCGAAGCACCGCTTCACTCCCGAGGTGTCGATGCGGGTGCAGCACCAGATCGGTGCTGACATCATCTTCGCCTTCGACGAGCTGACCACCTTGATGAACACCCGCGGCTACCAGGAGGAAGCTCTGGAGCGGACTCGTCGCTGGGCCCAGCGCTGCCTCGACGAGCACCATCGACTGACCGCCGAACGCAGCACCAAGCCGTACCAGGCTTTGTTCGGCGTCATCCAGGGGGCCCAGTACGAGGACCTGCGACGTAAGGCCTGTGCGGACCTGTCCTCGATGGCCACGGCTGACGGCGCCGGTTTCGACGGGTACGGGATCGGCGGGGCCATCGAGAAGGAACGTCTCGGCGAGATCGTCGGCTGGTGCTCCGAAGCCCTTCCCGAGGACCGGCCACGGCACCTGTTGGGCATCTCCGAACCCGACGACCTCTTCGCGGCCGTGGAGGCCGGCGCCGACACCTTCGACTGTGTCTCGCCCTCGCGGGTGGCGCGCAATGCCGCCCTCTACTCCCCGGACGGTCGGTTCAACGTGACCGGCGCCCGGTTCCGCAACGATCTGGGCCCGATCGATGACGAATGTGACTGCTACACCTGCGCCCACTACAGCCGGGCCTATCTACGGCATCTGTTCAAGGCCAAGGAAATCATCGCCAACACGCTTGCGACGATCCACAACGAACGCTTCATCATCGGCCTGGTGGACCGGATCCGCGCCAGCCTGGTCGACGGCAGCTTCGCCGAGCTGCGGGCCGAGGTCCTGGGGCGCTACTACGGCTGAGCCGGTCGTTCGGCGATCGCTTCCTGTCGCTTGACCGTACGGATCACCAGATAGGTGATCGGCAGCAGGGCGGCCTCGACCAGCACCTTGTAGACGAAGCCGACCACGGTGTAGTTGAGCAGCTCGGCCCCGGTCATCACTCCGGCGAAGGCGACCGTGCAGAAGATGGCGGTGTCGGCGAACTCGCCCACCACCGTGGAGCCGAGCAGGCGCGCCCACAAGGCCTTCTCCCCGGTGCGTTCCCGGATCTTGACCAGCACCCAGGCGTTCAGCAGCTGCCCTGCCAGATAGCCGAGCAGTGAGGCCAGACTGATCCGCCACACGAAGCCCAGGACCGTGCTCCACGCCTCCTGGTTCGGCCAGCTCGCCGCCGCCGGTGCGGCACCGACGGCCAGGAAGCACAACGACATCACTGCGGCCAGACCGAAACCGATGAAGATGGTGCGCCGCGCTCGACGCAGCCCGTACACCTCGGCCAGGACGTCACCCAGGATGTAGGTCAGGGGAAAGAGGAAGGCGCCGCCGTCGGCCACGATCGGCAGCAGCTGGACCGGTCCGAGCATCACCTCGGGGCCGAACTGAATCGGTTTGGTGGCAGCAATGTTGGAGATCAGCAACAACCCGCAGAACAATCCGACCACGATGTCGTAGCAGCCCAGTGCGCGACGGGCAGGCGTGCTGCGCGGTGGGTTCTCGGTCTCGGGCGAGGAGGCTGTCACGGCCAGCATCGTACCGGTGCCGACCGGAATCCGGTCCGTACCGCCCAGACCCGGCCCCACACCGTCAGGGGCGGGTCCGCAGACGAGCGCACAGGGCAGCATCTCCCAGACGCAGCACCTCGGGCTCAATCAGGATGAGCTGTGCTCCGCTGGCCAGCGGCACGGTGTCGGCGACCAGGGCATTGCGCCAGATCGCGGTGGACCGGGCAACCACTTCGAGAAAGCCGACCGGATATCCGCCCGACAAGGTGGCGATCAGCCCGCGGGAGTAGTCCCGGATGCACTCCTCGGCCCCGGTCAACAGCCGGTGCGAGTCGGCGCGGCCGTTGAGCACGGTGCCGGCCAAGGGATCGAAGACGGCGCGGAGCAGGACCGCAGCAACCTCGTACGGGTCGGCCTGCTGCATCGCCTCGACATCGGCGAAGTTCGTACGGCGCGGTTCGCCGTCGTCCCGGTGAGGGGCGGCATGGACCGCGTTGGGGTCGTACTGGGGAAACTCGCTCATCATGGTGGGCAGTCTGACACTAGACTGGATCGGGATCGAGGATCATTCGTGATCCGGCCATCCGATCTGGCCCCACCGTGACGACCTGGAGGAACCCCTGACCAGCTCAAACCCCGCCGAGCACCTCGGCGATGCCGAACGACGCATCGAGGTGCCGGTCTCGATCGACATGGTCAATGTCCTGGGACCCCGGGACGAATTCCTGCGGATCCTCGAGACGACCCTCGATGCCCGGATCCATGTCCGCGGCAATGTCATCACCCTCACCGGATCGGCCCAAGGGGTGATCGACGGGGCCGACACGATCTCGGAGATGATCACCGTGATCCGCACCGGGCAGGGTCTGACCCCCGATGCGGTCGAGCGGCTCGTCGCGATGATGGCCGACCGCGATGTGGCAGCGCCGTCGGAGGTGCTGACCCACAACATCGTCTCCTCGCGAGGCCGGACGATCCGTCCCAAGACTCTGAACCAGAAGCGTTATGTCGACGCGATCGACGCCCACACCGTGGTGTTCGGGATCGGTCCGGCCGGCACCGGCAAGACCTATCTGGCCATGGCCAAGGCCGTCCAGGCTCTGCAGGCCAAGGAGGTCAGCCGGATCATTCTGACCCGGCCGGCCGTCGAGGCGGGGGAGCGGCTCGGCTTCCTGCCCGGCACGCTGAACGACAAGATCGATCCCTATCTGCGTCCGCTCTACGATGCACTGCACGACATGATCGATCCGGACTCGATCCCGCGGCTGCTGACCGCGGGCACCATCGAGGTGGCCCCACTGGCCTACATGCGGGGCCGCACTCTCAACGATGCCTTCATCATCCTGGACGAGGCCCAGAACACCTCGGCCGAGCAGATGAAGATGTTCCTGACCCGGCTCGGTTTCAACTCCAAGATCGTGGTCACCGGTGACGTCACGCAGGTCGACCTGCCCGGTGGCACCACCAGCGGGCTGCGGGTGGTCTCCACGATCCTCGACGGCGTGGACGACATCGCCTTCTGCCGACTGTCCAGCCATGATGTGGTCCGTCACCGTCTGGTCGGGCAGATCGTCGCGGCCTACGACCGCTTTGACGTCCAGACCTCGAAGACCGCCCGGCATGCCTCGACCGAATCAGCCATGGGGGACCGACGATGACGATCGAGATCAACAACGAATCCGGGCAACCGGCCGACACCTCCGGTCTGGTGGCCATCGCCCGGTTCGTGTTGGACGAGCTGCGGATCCACCCGTTGGCCGAGCTGTCGATCGTGCTGGTCGATGTCGAGACCATGACCTCGTACCACGAGAAGTTCATGGATGAGCCGGGTCCGACCGATGTGCTCAGTTTCCCGATGGATGAACTCCGGCCGCCGAGGGAGCACGAAGAGCCACCGGAGGGTCTGCTCGGCGACATCGTGCTCTGCCCCGAGGTGACCGCAGCCCAGGCCGCAGAGCACCATCGGACCCCGGACCAGGAGGCCGAGTACCTGTTGGTCCACGGCATCCTCCATCTGCTCGGCCACGACCATGCCGAGCCGGAGGAGAAGGCGGTCATGTTCGGCCTCCACCACAAGCTGATGGACGCTTGGGCGACCGAGCGCAGCCTTCGTGCAGCCAAGGGTGGGCGAACCGAGCAGTGACTCTCCCGCAAGTGGTCGTCCTGACGATCGCTCTGGTCCTGGTGATCATCTCCGGGCTGATCAGTTGCGCCGAGGCGGCCCTGTCGTCGTTCTCCCGTGCCCGCGCCGACGAACTCGTCGAGGAGGGCAAGGGGGGCGCGGTGTCGTTGCAGGTGCTGATGACCGATCGCGCCAAGTACCTCAACACGGTCCTCTTCGCTCGGCTCGCCTCGGAAATCTTCGCCATCGTGATGGTCTCCATCGTGTTGTTCGACCTGCTGCGCAACGACTGGCTGCAGGTCATCGTCCCTGCGCTGACCATGTTGGTCATCTCGTATGTGGTGCTCGGCGTCGCGCCCCGCACCCTGGGCCGGCAGCACTCCGACACGGTCGCGCTGGCCAGCGCCGGCCCGATCCGTGCCCTGACCGCGGTGATGGGGCCGCTGTCACGGCTGTTGATCCTGGTCGGCAATGCCCTCACCCCGGGCAAGGGATTCCGGGAGGGCCCCTTCTCCAGTGAAGCCGAGTTGCGGGAGATGGTCGACATGGCTGAGCTCAGCCAGACCATCGAGGCCGATGAACGCAAGATGATCCAGTCGGTCTTCGAGCTCGATGACACCGTGGTCCGTGAGGTGATGGTGCCGCGGACCGACATGGTCCACATCGAGGAGCACCGCACCCTGCGCCAGGCGATGTCGCTGTTCCTGCGCTCCGGCTTCTCCCGGCTCCCGGTCACCGGCGACGGCGTGGACGACGTGGTGGGCGTGCTCTTCTTCAAGGATGTCTCCCAGCGGATCTACGACGACCCGAACGCCCCCAAGACGGTGCGAGTCCGCGAACTGACCCGGCCGGCACACTGGTGCCCGGAGACGAAGCCGGTTGATGAGGTGCTGCAGGAGATGCAACAGGCCCGTACCCATCTGATGATGGTGGTCGACGAGTTCGGCGGCACGGCGGGCATGGTGACTCTGGAGGACATCCTGGAGGAGATTGTCGGCGAGATCCGCGACGAGTTCGACACCGCCGAGATCGTGCCCTGGGAACAGATCGGTGAGGACACCTTCCGGGTCTCGGCCCGACTTCCGGTTGACGAGTTGGGTGATCTGTTCGGTCTGGAGCTCGACGACGACGACATCGACTCCGTCGGTGGACTGATGGCCAAGGAATTGAACCGGGTCCCGATCCCCGGCGCCAAGGTCCGGGCAGCGGGACTCGAACTCACGGCCGAACGGGCCGCTGGGCGCCGCAACCGCATTGCCACTGTCCTCGCGACTCGCCTGTCCGAGGATGACAGCACCGATGATGCCAACCAGAATGGACGTCCATGACCGCCACTGAGGTTCACCGCTCCGGATTCGCCTGTTTCGTGGGCCGTCCCAATGCGGGCAAGTCGACCCTGACCAATGCGCTGGTCGGCACCAAGGTGGCGATCACCTCCTCCAAACCGCAGACCACCCGGCATGCGATCCGCGGGATCATCACTCGTCCTGATGCCCAGATGGTTCTCATCGACACCCCTGGCCTGCACCGGCCCCGGACCCTGCTGGGGGAGCGTCTGAACGATCTGGTGCGGACCACTTGGGCCGAGGTGGACGTGGTGGCCATCTGTTTCCCCTCCCACCAGCGGATCGGGCCCGGTGATGAATACCTGGTCACCCAGATCACCGAACTGGCCGAACGCCCCACCCTGGTGGCCCTGGCCACCAAGTCCGACCTGGTCGGTCCGGAGCGGCTGGCTCAACACCTGCTCTCGATCCAGCGGCTCGAGGACAAGCTGGGTGTGCAGTGGGCAGAGATCATCCCGGTGTCCTCGGTCAGCGGCGAGAACATCGACGTGGTCGGTGACACCTTGGTGCAGCTGCTCCCCGAGGGCCCGGCGTACTACCCCGACGGTGACATCACCGATGAGCCGACCGAGACCCTGGTCGCCGAGCTGATCCGCGAGGCCGCCCTGGAAGGAGTGATGGAGGAGCTTCCACACTCGATCGCGGTCACCGTCGAGGAGATGGGCCTGCGGCCCGACCGGCCCGAGGACCGGCCCTTGCTCGACATCCACGCCAGTTTGGTGGTGGAACGTGACTCGCAGAAGGGGATCGTGATCGGGCACCGCGGCCGCCGGCTCAAGGAGGTCGGCACCAATGCCCGACTCCAGATCCAGTCGTTGCTGGGCACCCCGGTCCATCTCGATCTGCACGTCAAGGTCCTCAAGGAGTGGCAGCGCGACCCCAAGCACCTCAACCGACTCGGTTTCTGAACAGGAGCGACGGCATGGACGGTTTCCACAGCGCACAGACGATTGCGTACCCGGACCCCTCAGCCACGGCCCGACGTCACGACGAGGAGGATGTGCCGCCCTTCGTCATCGTGCTCTTCGGCGCGACCGGGGACCTGGCTCGCCGCAAACTCCTGCCGGGTCTGGCCTATCTCCATGTCTCCCAACTCGCTCCGGACGTGCGGATCGTCGGCAGCTCGTTGGAGGAGCTGAGCGGTGAGGAATTCCGTGAGCTCGTCCGGCAGGCGCTGGACGAGTTTGCCGACGAGTCGCTGACCGACGAACAGTGGGTCGAGTTCTCCCGCAGGCTCAGCTATGTGCCGCAGCCGGCCGGAGCCCAGGCGCTGCGTCAGGCCGTCGTCGCGGCCGGGGAGGAGCTGGGGGTCGAAGCGGGGCAGGTGCAGTGGCTGCACTACCTGAGCGTCCCACCCAGGGCCGCCTCGGCGGTGGTGACGACGCTCAAGGAGGCCGGTCTGGTCGAGAACTCGCGGGTCATCATGGAGAAGCCGTTCGGCACTGACCTCGCCTCCGCCGTCGCCCTGAACGCCGAGGTCCACCAGACCTTCGACGAGTCCCAGATCTTCCGCATCGACCACTTCTTGGGCAAGGAGGCCGCCCAGAACATCTTGGCCCTGCGGTTCGCCAACGGTCTGTTCGAGCCGATCTGGAATCGGAACTTCATCGATCACGTGCAGATCGATGTCCCTGAGGACCTCGGACTGGACGACCGGGCAGCATTCTACGAACCGACCGGTGCCTTCAAGGATATGGTCGTCACCCACCTGTTCCAGGTCCTGGCGTTTGTGGCGATGGAACCGCCGACCGCCCTCGAGCCGAGGTCGATCAGCGAGGAGAAGGACAAGGTCTTTCGCTCGATGGAGCCCATCCAGCCGACTGATGTCGTACGAGGGCAGTACGTCGGCTATCGGGACGAGAAGGGGGTGGCTCGCGACTCCGACACCGAGACCTTCATCGCCGTCAAAGTGGCGATCGACAACTGGCGGTGGGCCGGGGTCCCGTTCTATCTGCGGACCGGCAAGAAGATGGCAGCCGGGCAGCGGATCATTTCGGTCGCCTTCAAGGAGGCCCCGCGCAGCATGTTCCGGCCGGGATCGGGGATCGGCACTGAGGGCCCGGACCATCTCACCTTCGACCTGGCTGATGAGTCGAGACTGTCGTTGTCGTTCTACGGCAAGCGGCCGGGTCCGGGGATGCGATTGGAGAAGATGTCGATGCAGTTCTCCACCGCCGAGACCGACGACTCCGATGATGTGCTCACCGCCTACGAGCGGCTGATCCTGGATGCCATGCTCGGCGACCACACCCTGTTCACCACGGCCGACGGCATCGAGACGCTGTGGGAGCGATCGATCCCGTTGTTGGAGAATCCGCCCGCTGCCAAGCCGTATCCGGTCGGTTCCTGGGGACCCAATGCGGTACACCAGCTGATCGTCCCGCATGCTTGGCGGCTGCCCTTCGAACGCGAGTGGCGGGGCTAGATTCGCCGACCCGAACTCGCATGTGCATAGTTATGCCCAAGTCGGCATAGTTATTCGACAGTGGGGGTGGACATGCCGTAGGCTCGCCCCCATGTCCAAGGTGCTCAGCTCGCTGCCGGTCGGCGAACGTGTCGGTATTGCTTTCTCCGGGGGTCTCGACACCTCCGTGGCGGTCGCGTGGATGCGCGAGAAGGGTGCAGTGCCCTGCACCTACACCGCCGATCTAGGCCAGTATGACGAGCCGGAGATCGACACCGTCCCCGATCGGGCCGGTGACTACGGCGCTGAGGTGGCCCGGCTGGTCGACTGCAAGAGCGCCCTGGTGGAGGAAGGACTGGTTGCCCTGCAGTGTGGCGCCTTCCACATCCGCAGCGGCGGCAAGACCTACTTCAACACCACTCCGCTGGGACGCGCCGTCACCGGCACCCTCCTGGTCCGGGCGATGAAGGAGGACCAGGTCGAGATCTGGGGTGACGGCTCGACCTACAAGGGCAATGACATCGAGCGGTTCTACCGGTACGGTCTGCTCGCCAATCCGAACCTGCGGATCTACAAGCCGTGGTTGGATGCCGATTTCGTCGCCGAGCTCGGTGGCCGTCAGGAGATGAGCGAGTGGCTGACCGCCCGCAACCTGCCCTACCGCGACTCCGCGGAGAAGGCCTACTCGACCGACGCCAACATCTGGGGCGCCACCCACGAGGCCAAGTCACTCGAACAACTTGATGCCGGGATTGAGCTCGTTGACCCGATCATGGGTGTCGCCGCCTGGCGTGACGACGTCGAGGTGGCCACCGAAGAGGTCTCCGTCTCCTTTGAGCAGGGTCGACCGGTCGCCATCAACGGGAAGACCTTCGAATCGGCCGTCGACCTGGTCCTCGAGGCCAATGCGATCGGCGGCCGTCATGGTCTGGGCATGAGCGACCAGATCGAGAACCGGATCATCGAGGCCAAGTCCCGGGGCATCTATGAGGCCCCCGGCATGGCGTTGCTGCACATCACCTATGAACGCCTCCTCAACGCGATCCACAATGAGGACACCATCGCCAACTACCACGCCGAGGGCCGCAAGCTCGGACGTCTGATGTACGAGGGGCGTTGGCTCGACCCGCAGTCGCTGATGTTGCGCGAATCGCTGGTCCGCTGGGTCGGCTCGGCGGTCACTGGCGAGGTCACCGTCAAGCTGCGGCGCGGCGACGACTGGACCATCATGAACACCACCGGCCCCGGCCTGTCCTACCACCCGGACCGACTGTCGATGGAACGGGTTGAGGACGCGGCCTTCGGGCCGACCGAGCGGATCGGGCAGCTCACCATGCGCAACCTCGACATCGCCGACTCCCGAACCCGTCTGGAGCTGTACGCCGCCCAGGGCATCGTCGGCGGAGCCACGGCCGAGCTCGTGGGCGGGCTGGAGCCGGGCGCGGCCAAGGCCATCACCGGCGGATCCGACGCCGAGCAGACCGAGGCGCTGGACCGGGCCGCGATGGAGTCCGGTACCGACTGAGCAAACCTCTGACCGTACGGCACACGCCCGCCGACCTGCGTGGTCGGCGGGCGTTGCTGGCCCTGCTCAGCGGTTGACGTGGCCCTTGGACTCGGCGACGAACTGCTGGGCCGCCTCGGTTGGGGAGAGGTTGTCGAAGATGAAGTCGCTGGTGAAACGGCTCAGCGCATCGTCGACGGCGCTGCTCCCGGGCGGGGGAGCGATCGGGGTGTCGGAGATCGACGACTCGAGCAGATCAAGGAAGTCCGAAGACTTCTGGTCCGCGGTGGAGAAGTCGGGTCGGATTGCCTCACGCATGTCAAGGTTGGCCGGCATCCCTCGCTCTGCCTTGAGGATGGCGGCGCAATCGGGGTCGTTGACGATGAAGTCGATCAGGGAAACCGCCGCCTCGGGATCGGCGTCGGCTGACGCCGACCACAGCATCGATGCCTTGTACCAGTACTTGGTCTCGGCCACATCGGCAGCCATCGACGGGTAGCGCAGCAGGACCAGGTCCTCGCCGGTCGCCGAGTCCAGGGCGTTGACCTGGTTGGACCAGTAGGCCGCCATGCCGATCTTGCCCAAGGCGAAGGACTTCTGGGCCAGCGGCTTGGTGTCGTCCTCGGTGATCGCTGACGGTGAGGGAGTGCCTTCGTTGACCACCAGGGCCTTGAGCCACTCGAACAGATCGGTCATGTCCTCGACGTCAAAGCCGAGTCCGTCCTCGGTGTACATCGACTTGCCCTTCTGGCGCACCCAGAACTCGAGGGCAGCAATGCCTCCGACGGAGGTCGCGGCGCCGCGCTTCTCGCCCCCAGTGCCCTCGGTGATCGCCTTGGCGGTCTCGGCCAGATCATCCCAGGTCCAGATCTGGTCGTCGGGCAGGTCGACGCCGGCGGCGTCGAAGACGGCTGGATTGGCCATGATCGCAGCAGCATTGACACCGCCGTTGATGCCCATGAGTCCGGCGGGTCCGCGACCGGCGTCAACCGTGCCGGGAGCGAACGAGGAGGTGTCCAGACCAGCGGCCTCCAGATCGAGCAGGACGCCACGGTCGCCGTACTCACGGATGTAGCGCAGGTCCATCTGCAGCACATCCGGCGTCGCGCTTCCGGCCGTCTGGGTCGCGAGCCGGTCCCAGTAGCTGTCGAAGTCGCCAGCCTCACCCTCGATGGCGACACCGGGGTTGCGCTCGGTGTAGAGGTCGATGGCCTCGCGGGTGTTCTCGTCACGGGTGGGGTTGCCCCACCACGACAGCCGCAGGTTGGCGGCGTTTCCGCCGCCACCGCCACTGGCACTGCCACTGGGATCGGACTCGGCCTTGCAGGCGGCCAGGCCTGCGACGACGGGGAGGGCGGCACCAGCTCCGATGAGTGTGCGCCGGCTGATCGACGATGTCATGACGGTCCCTTCTGCGTTTCCGCGAATCCCCATCGGTGGGGAAACTGGTTCCCAGCATCGTAGAACCATGTTGCAGAAACAAACAAACGTCCGTGTCCTTGTTGTTACTCATGTCTCAGGCGACATCTCTGCAACAACGATGAAACACGGAGTTGGCTCGGCAATCAATGGCGGCATGCTGGACCGCCGTCGACAGCACAGCCGGTCAGCGGTGGTAGAGTGCACGCCGTGGCACGACAGAACCTGCTCCTTCGCTGCCGCAGCGAGGCCCACTGATCCGGGCTCTCACCTCGCTGCGGAGTCCGTTGTGCGTTCGAGCCCAGCTCACCCAAGACACCAGCGAAGGAATCTGTTTCCATGACCACGACCCCTCAGCCCGGCGAGCCCAACCATTTCGGCACCCGGGTCCAGGCTCGCCCGGCACAGCAGCCGAGCCCGATGCCGTACCACCGTTACACACCTTTCGAGCCGGTGCAGGTTCCCGACCGCACCTGGCCCGATGCCACCATCACCCGGGCGCCACGGTGGCTGTCGACCGACCTGCGTGACGGCAACCAAGCCCTGATCGACCCCATGACGCCCAACCGCAAGCGGCGGATGTTCGACCTGCTGGTCCAGATGGGATTCAAGGAGATCGAGATCGGCTTCCCCTCGGCGAGCCAGACCGACTTCGACTTCGTCCGGCATCTGATCGAGTCCGAGGCGATCCCCGACGATGTCACCGTCTCGGTGCTCACCCAGGCACGGGAGGACCTGATCGCGCGGACCGCGGAGTCGCTCCAGGGCGCCCATCGCGCGACGATCCACCTCTACAACGCCACCGCCGAGCTGTTCCGCCGGGTGGTGTTCAAGATGTCGGAGGCCGAGTGCATGGCCCTGGCCACGCGCGGCACCGAGATGGTGATGAAGTATGCCGAGGAGTACTGCGGTGACGTCGAGTTCGGCTACCAGTACTCGCCCGAGATCTTCACCCAGACTCCGACCGATTTCGCCGTGGCGATGTGCAATGCGGTGATGGATGTCTGGCAGCCCGAAGAGGGCCGCGAGATCATCCTCAACCTGCCCGCCACCGTCGAGCGGTCCACGCCCAACACCTATGCCGACCAGATCGAGTACTTCGCCCGCAACGTCAACCACCGCGAACATGCTGTGATCTCACTGCACCCGCACAATGACCGCGGTACGGCGGTGGCCGCCACCGAGCTGGCGCTGATGGCGGGGGCGGATCGGGTTGAGGGCTGCCTGTTCGGTCACGGCGAGCGGACCGGCAATGTCGACCTGGTCACCCTGGCCATGAACCTGTTCAGTCAGGGCGTCGATCCACAGATCGACTTCTCCGACATCGATGAGGTTCGCCGCACCGTCGAGTGGTGCACCCAGATGCCGGTCGCGCCGCGGCACCCGTACGCCGGTGATCTGGTCTACACCGCCTTCTCGGGCTCGCACCAGGATGCGATCAAGAAGGGTCTGGAAGCCCTGGAGGTGCAGGCAGCAGAACAGGGCAGCACCATCCACGAGATCCCGTGGGAGGCGCCCTACTTGCCGATCGATCCCCACGACGTGGGACGCAGCTATGAGGCCGTGATCCGGGTGAACTCCCAGTCGGGCAAGGGTGGCGTCGCCTACCTGCTGAAGTCGGAGCACAGTCTGGACCTGCCGCGGCGGCTGCAGATGGAGTTCTCCCGGATCGTCCAGGCCCGCACCGATTCCGAGGGAGGAGAGGTCGACGCCGACGAGCTGTGGTCGATCTTCCGCAGCGAGTTCCTCGATCGTGACGAGCCCTACCGACTGGTCAACACCACCGCTGCCTCCGGCTCCGGCGACCGTGACACGGTCACGGCCACGGTGCGGGTCAATGGGCAGGACCGTACGATCGAAGGCGAAGGCAATGGGCCGGTCTCGGCCTTTGTCGATGCGCTCGGCTCGATCGGGGTGCAGGTCACCGTCCTGGACTATGCCGAGCATGCGATGTCGGCCGGCGGTGACGCGACCGCTGCCGCGTACGTCGAGTGTGAGATCGGCGAGGGCGACGACTCCACCGTGATGTGGGGCGTCGGCATTGACCCGAACATCGTCACCGCCTCGCTGAAGGCCGTCCTGACTGCACTCAACCGGTCCAGCTGACCCCCTGGCCGCGCGCCCGCCCGCCCGCCCCGAACGCCAAACACCTCAGTCGCGCCCGGACACCACAGCTGCATCTGTGGTGTCCGGGACGAACTGAGGTGTTTGCGCTCTGAAGAGGTCGGGACCGTCGGGACCGGTCAGCTGGGGATCGTGATCTGGCTCTGGGCGGTGTCGAGGAACTGGTTGGCCGCCTGCTCGGGGGTGATCTTGCCGAACATCATGTCGTTGGTGGCATTGGTCAGGGTCGTGCGGACCGCCGTGGTCCCGATCAGCGGCGGAATGGGGGAGTCACTGATCCCCGGGGCGATCTCATTGATGAACTCGGCTGCCTTCTTGTCGGAAGGATCGAGGTCGTCCATGATCAGTTCGCGCATGTCCATGTTCGGTGGGAGGCCACGCTCGGCCTTGATGATCTTGACCGCTGCCTCGTTGTTGACCAGGAAGTCGACCACGGCGGCAGCCGCGTCCGGGTATTTGCTCTGCGCGGAGACCGACCACAGCATTGATGCCTTGTACCAGAACTTGCCCTCGGCAGCATTGCCCGCATGGGTCGGCAGGCGCAGGATGACCAGGTCCTCACCGGAAGCGGCATCGAGCGCCTTGACCTGGTTGGACCAGTAGGAGCCGATCGCCATCTTGCCGGTGGCGAAGGCCTGCTGGTCCAAGGACTTGGACTCGTCCTCGACTGCCACGGCAGCCGGCGGGGCGGCCTGGGTGTCGAGCAGTCCCTTGATCCAGGTGAGGAAGGGGATGATGTCGTCGGCCTCGAAGCCGAAGCCTTCCTCGGTGTAGAAGGATTTCCCGTTCTGCCGCAGCCACAGGTTCATGGCGTCGTCACCGCTCCACGCAGGCATCCCGTGGAACTTGCCGCCGGACTTGGCGGTCAGTTCGGCGCCGACCTCGGCCATCTCCTCCCAGGTCCAGGTCTCGTCATTGGGCAGGTCCATCCCGGCCTGCTCGAACAGCGTCGGATTGGCCAGGAAGGTCAGCGAGTTGACGCCGCAGTTGATCCCGTAGAGCCCCCCGCCCAGCTGGCCGGCCTCAGCGGTGCCCTCGGCGAACTTGCTGGTGTCGACCAGGTCCGCCAGGTCCAGGAGTGCGCCACGGTCGCCGTACTCGCGGATGTAGGCCATGTCCATCTGGATGATGTCGGGCGCATCCTGGCCGGCCACCTGGGTGCCGAGCCGGTCCCAGTAGCTCGACCAGTCGCCGGCCTCTGGGGTGATGGTGACATCGGGTGCGACATCCTTGTAGGCCGCGATGGCGTCCTCGGTGTTCTGGTTGCGGGTGGGGTTGCCCCACCAACCCAGCCTCAGCTCACCGGTCGAGGGATCACCACCCCCGCCGGGGCCTGCGTCCTTGCCGCAAGCAGCCAATGCCAACCCGGCAGTTCCTGCCGCGCCGATGCCAAGCAAACCTCTTCGTGTGAGCATCGATGATCCCTCCTTGATCATGATCGGCCCTCGTCGTCGGGACCGGTTTCCATGATCCATTGAAACCTTCTTATGGGCGGTTGGCAAGAGCTTTCCGGGTCTCGAGCGTGTCGATATGGTCACGGTTTCAGTCGGTAGGCTGTGACCGCCGGGGAGGTCCCGGACATGCAGAGAGGACGGTGCTGTGGCCACCACAGTCGCATTGTTGGGGACCGGCGGATACGGCCGGATCCATCTGGACCGGTTGGCCCGGCTCAGTGCCGAAGGTCGGGTCGAGCTCATCGCCGTCGCTGATCCGGCCGGCCCGAGTGAACTGGTGCCGGCGGGGACACCGGCCCACGCCACCCTCGACGCGCTGCTGGCTGAGCACTCACCGGAGGTGGTCATCGTCTCCACCCCGATCCACACTCACGCGCCGCTGGCCATCACTGCCATGGAGTCTGGGGCCGATGTCTACGTCGAGAAGCCTCCTGCCGCCGGCTCGGAGGCATTCGCGTCGATGCAAGCTGCCGCCTCGGCGACCGGGCGGTCCTGCCAGGTCGGCTTCCAGTCCTATGGCTCACTCGGTCTGCCCCGGGTGGGCGAGTTGGTCGCGGCCGGCACGATCGGGGAGGTCGTCCGGTACGAGGCACACGGGCTGTGGCTACGGACCAATGCGTACTACCAGCGCTCGGCCTGGGCGGGCAAGCGCCGCGACGGCGATGTCGTGGTGGCCGACGGTGTCACGACCAATCCGCTGTCCCACTCGGTGTCGGCCGCGCTGCACTTGGCCGGGCTGGACCGGGTCGAGACGATCAGCACCATCACCACCGAGCTCTACCACGCCCACCCGATCGAGGCTGATGACACCTCCTTCATCCGGGTCGATCCGGTGGAGACCGGCCAACCACCGGTGCTGGCCGCGCTCACCGTCTGTGCCGCCGAGCAGCTGAACCCGACCGTGACCGTCGTCGGCACCCAAGGGGCACTGCGCTTCTTCTACACCAAGGACGAGATCGAAGTTCTTGACGACGGCGGAGCCGTGGTCAGTTCTGAGCGGGCGGGCCGAGTGGATCTGTTCGACAACCTGCTCGACCATCGTGACGATCCGACCGTCGAGTTGCTGTCCCCGCTGGAGCGTTCCAGTGGATTCACCGCCGTGTTGCAGGCGATCCTGGACGCTCCTGAGCCGACGGCCCTGTCGGACTCCGCCGTGACCTGGCAGGACGAAGGCCCCAAGGCGCATCCGGTGTTGGCCGACATCGCCCACTGGTCCCGGGCTGCCCTCAGCGGTGGCCGGGGCTATGCCGCTGCGGGTGCCCCCTGGGCGAGCGACGATGCGGTGAAGGTCCACCGGGTCAACTGACGGATCGCCACACGCAGTGTGCAGGCGTTGTTGTCGTCCGGCACAGTTGGAGCGCCGGTGAACGGCAACAACGGGGGCAAACCGGGGGAGGGCGCAGACCACGACGCCCGCCCGCAACTCGACCGAGCTGCGAGCGGGCGTTGATGGTGGATGGTCAGCGCGACAGGTCGACACCGAAACCGAGGTCGGCGATCCGTACGGGCTGGCCGGTGCGGATCGACTCGTTGCCGGCCATGCCGACACCGGCCGAGCGCAGGCCGTCGATCCAGCTCGACGGACGCTCCAGCGGATCGTCGCCGGCACCACGGAACAGATCGTTCAGCAACAATGCGTCACCGCCGCCATGGCCACCGGTTCCCTCAGGGATCTCGATCTCCTCACTGACGCCCCAGTGATTCTGGACGGTGAGGTGTGTGCCCCGCTGGCGCCCGGTGGCGTTGATCTCCTCGGGAACGGCGCTGGGATCCAGGATGGTGTTGCCGTCCTCGTCCAGGATGACCGAGGGGCGCTCGACCACGTCCAGCTCGGCGCGGCCCAGGGTGCCGTTGATCCCGACCCGGTAGCCCTCCCACGGAGCGTGGGCGTTGAGCGCGTAGCTCAGGATCGGGCCACCCTCGTAGGTGACGACCACGGCCATGTTGTCCTCAGCCGTGATGCCCTCGTCGAAGACATCGCGGTCACGCAGGTAACCGTCGTACTGCTCGTTGTCGAGGTAGAGCTCCTTGAGACGTTCGTCATTGCGCAGGTCGAGCTCGAACGGTGTGCGTTCGGGGTTGTCGTGGGTGCCGCGGGGGTTCGGGTGGGGGATGCCGTGCTTCTCGGCATTGGCCGCACCGTAGAACTTGAGATCACCTTTGGCGAAGACGGTGTCGGGGGTGTCGTTGATCCACCAGTTGACCAGGTCGAAGTGGTGCGAGGCCTTGTGGATCAACAGACCACCGGAGTGGTCCTTGTAGCGGTGCCAGCGGCGGAAGTAGTCGGCACCGTGGCGGGTGTCGAGCACCCATTCGAAGGTGACCGAGGTGACCTCACCGATGCGCCCCGACTTCACGATCTCCTTGAGAGAGCTGTTGCGCGGGGAGTAGCGGTAGTTGAAGGTGGTGATGACCTGCCGGCCGGTCTCCTTGACGGCCTCGGCGATCGCCCGCGCCGATTCGGCATCGATGGTCAGCGGCTTCTCGACCACGACATCGGCTCCGGCCCTCAGGCTGCGGACGATGTACTCAGCGTGGGTGTGGTCCGGGGTGGTCACGATGACCCGGTCGACCTGCTGGTCGGCAATGACCTGCTCGAGCAGGTCCGGTGCGCCGAGGACGAGGGCGGAGGTGTCGAGCCCGGCCGCGTCGAGTGCGGTCCGGTGCCACTCGGTGCGCCCCGGGTTGACGTCGAGCAGTGCGACCAGCTCGGAGACCTCGGCATGGTCGCCCGAGATCGCTCGGGTGTACATCTCGACGCGGTGGCCCGTCCCGACGATGGCGTAACGCGGTACGCCACCGGACTTGGACTGAATCGTCGTGGGAACTGTCATGGAGTACTGGTCCTCTCAGGTACACCGATGGTGCAGGAATCGGTTTCTCATACTAGCGTGCCGGCCCCGCACGGGGGCCGGCACGTTCGTAGTGTGGTGCCTGTCAGGCGAATTGTGGTGCCTGTCAGGTGGGCCGGATCACTTGATGCCGGTGGTCGCGATGCCCTTGACCAGGAAGCGCTGGCCGAAGAGGAACACCAGGAAGACCGGCAGCAGCGAGACGATCGACATGGCGAACATGGCGCCCCAATTGCTGGCCGACTCGGAGTCGAGGAACTGACGCAGCGCCACCGACACGGTCCAGTTGGTCGACTTGGTCAGGTAGATCAACGGGCCGAAGAACTCGTTCCAGGTCTGGATGAAGGTGAAGATGGCGGTGGTCGCCATCGCCGGGGTCAACAACGGCACGATGATCGAGAAGAAGATGCGGAACTGGCCGCAGCCGTCGATCTTGGCCGCCTCGTCCATGTCGCGGGGGATGCCGCGGATGAACTGCACCATCAGGAAGACGAAGAACGCGTCAGTGGCCAACAACTTCGGCAGGATCAGCGGCCAGAAGGTGTTCACCAGGTCGACCTGCGAGAACAGGATGTACTGCGGCACCACGGTGACGTGCCACGGCAGCATCAAGGTGATCAACATGATCGCGAAGAAGATGTTGCGGCCACGGAACTTCAATCGGGCGAAGGCGTAGGCAGCCAACGCACAGGAGACGATGTTGCCGAAGATGCAGGCGAAGGTGATGATCGCCGAGTTCACCAGGAATCGGTGGAAGGGCTGGCTGAGTGCAGTCCAGCCGTCGATGTAGTTGGCGATGTAGAAGTCGGTCAGCAGCAGTCCGGGAGTGCGGAAGATGACCTCGGTGGGGCGCAGCGAGCTGACCAGCATCCACAGCAGCGGATAGATCATGAACAGGCTGGCGGCGATCATCAGCACATGCTTGACGATCGAGGTGGTGGTCTTGTTGCGCGCGTGCCGGACCTCATCGGTACGGTCAGGCGCCTGGTCCGGAGTCGTGGACACTGTGAGATCAGTCATCGTAGAACACCCAGTACTTGGCGATCAGGAAGTTGAGCGCGGTGAAGGCCGCGATGATGAGCAGCAGCAACCAGGCCATCGCCGAGGCGTAGCCCATGGAGAACTGACGGAAGCCCTGCTGGTACAGATACAGCGAGTAGAACAGCGTGGAGTCGGAGGGACCGCCCGTACCGTTCGACACGATGAAGGCCTGGGTGAAGCTCTGGAAGGCCCCGATGACCTGCAACACCAGGTTGAAGAAGATGATCGGGCTGAGCAGCGGGATCGTGATGTGGACGAACTGGTGCCGCTTGGTGGCACCGTCGACCTGGGCCGCCTCGTAGTACATCGTTGGGATCTGACGCAGGCCGGCGAGGAAGATGATCATCGGCGAGCCGAAGGTCCAGATGTGCAGCAGGATGATCGCGCCGAGCGCGGTGTCGGGCGAAGAAATCCAGCCGGTGTCATCGGGCAGACCCAACATGCCGAGCACCTGGTTGAACAGGCCCTGGGTGCCGAAGATCTGGCGCCACAGCACCGCAATGGCCACCGACGAACCCAACAGCGAGGGCAGGTAGAAGACCGAACGGTAGAAGGACAACCCGCGCATGCCCTTGTCCAGCAGCATGGCCACGGCCAGGGCGACGGCGAGCTGGATCGGGGTGGAGACGAGGACGTAGGTGAAGGTCACCTTCAGCGACTGGTGCAGTCGGGTGTCCTCGATCATCCGGGTGAAGTTCGCGATGCCGTTGAACTCGGCAGGCTGGAGCAGGTTGTAGTCGGTGAAGGCGAAGTACAGCGACAACGCCATCGGGCCGGCCGTGATGGCAACCAGGCCCACCAGCCAAGGGAGCAGGAAGATGTAGCCCGCCTTGCCGTCCCGGTTGTTCTCACGTGCGCGCTGCTTGCGTTCCTCGGGGGAGAGCTTGCGCCCACCCTTCGAGGACATCGCCGACAGTTCAGACAGTGCGCTCACCGTGACACCTCCCGTCGTGTCCTGTGCTCTCGCATTGTGTCCCTCTCATCGCTGATGATGACTGGCATCGGGAAACCGTTCTCCCGTACGGAACAGTGAACGACGGAAGGACGGCTCGCGTCAAGCCACACTGTCACAGAGTGACACGTTTCATTGCAACGGTTCGATCACGACAAAGAGGTTTCATCTGCTGGTACCGGGTTCGGCAGCGCGCCGCCGAACCGGCGGTCTCGCGCGGCATAGGCCTCAATGGCCCGCCACAGGTCACGGCGGTCGAAGTCGGGCCACAGGCGGTCCAGGAAGACCATCTCGGCATAGGCCATCTGCCAGACCAGGAAGTTGGAGGTGCGCTGTTCCCCGGAGGATCGGATGAACAGGTCGACATCGGGGATCTCGGGCTCGTCGAGGAAGGCGCGGAACCGCTTCTCGGTCAGTCGGGACGGATCGAGTCTGCCGTCGCGGGCCTGCTCGGCGATGGCGCGAGCGGCATCGACGATCTCGGCGCGGCCGCCGTAGTTGACGCAGAACTGCAGGGTGAGTCGGTCATTGTCCACCGTACGGCGCTCCGCCTCCTCGAGCTCGGCAATGACTGACTTCCACAGTCTGGGACGTCGTCCGGCCCACCTCACTCGTACGCCGAGCGCGTCCATCTGGTCCCGGCGGCGGTGGATCACGTCCCGGTTGAAGCCCATCAGCCACCGCACCTCGTCCGGGGACCGGCTCCAGTTCTCGGTGGAAAAGGCGTACGCGGACAGATACTTCACGCCAACCTCGATGGCCCCCTCGATCACGTCGAAGAGGCTGTCCTCGCCGCGGGCATGGCCATCGGTACGGGGCAGCCCCCGCTGTCTGGCCCAGCGGCCGTTGCCGTCCATCACGATCGCAACATGGGTTGGCACCTGAGACGGTTTCAGCCGTGGTGCGGTGGCCCCACTGGGGTGAGGTGTGGGCTCGAGGTAGCGACGTGTCGGCACAGGGTCAATCTAGTCAATCGGGCACAATGGCGAGCATGGCCACCTACCGGGATGACGCAGTCGTCCTTCGCACCCACAAGCTGGGTGAGGCCGACCGCATCATCACCCTGCTGACCCGACGCCACGGCAAGGTCCGCGCGGTCGCCAAGGGGGTGCGGCGGACATCGTCGAAGTTCGGCGCCCGCCTCGAACCGTTCAGCCACGTCGACCTGCAGTTTGTCGACGGCCGCAGTCTGGCGATCATCACCCAGGCCGAATCGGTCCGGGTCTACGGTGAGCCCCTGACCCATGCCTATGCCGCCTACAGTGCCGGACAAGCCATGTTGGAGACCGCCGACCGACTGGTGACCGAGGAACGGGAACCAGCGGTGCAGCAGTTCCTGCTGCTCGTCGGAGCACTGCGCGCTCTGCACGAGGGGACCACGGCCGGGCCCCGACCAGCGGACATGGTCCTCGATGCCTATCTGCTGCGGAGCATGTCGATCGCCGGATATGCACCGTCGTTGACCGATTGCGCCCGCTGTGGCGTGACCGGACCACACCAAGGGTTTGTGCCCGCGATGGGTGGGGTGGTCTGCCTCCAGTGCCGCCCTCCCGGCTGTGCACGCCCGGCCCAGGTGACCCTGGAGTTGATGGCGGCGCTGTTGGCCGGGGCCTGGGAGGACACGGCCGAGACCGACGGCCGGACCCGCCGTGAGGCCAGCAGGTTGGTGGCGGCTTACACCACCTGGCACCTCGAGCGGGGCCTGCGCTCGCTGCCCCTGGTCGAACGAGTCACCGACTGAGACCGGTGGAACGAGTCAGGGACCGACTACGGCAGCTGCCACAGGAAGTCGAGGCGGTCCTGGGCCTCCCAGCCGAGGATGTCGCGGGCCCGGTTCTCCGGCCATTGACCATGAGGTGACGGTGCGGTGATGTTGATGATCGGGGCCGGCTCGGGCAACTGATCCACGTCGACGGCAGCGACGATGGAGCGGCCCGAGTCATGCCAGGACACGGTGAACCCATTCGACTGGGTGAAGCCGTGGACCTGGCGTCGCGCCGGCGGGGTGAGGGCAAAACCGCAGTAGAGCAGGATCGGGCTGGCGATGCCGTGCTCCTCGGCCACGATCCGGTTGATCTCCTGGCCGAGCATCTTGGTGAGCAGATAGATCCAGCCGCCGCTGCGAAAGTCCTGGGTCCCGTCGATCCGGCCGTCCTCCTTGCTGCCCCACGGGTAGGGCGCGATGGACACGGTGGGCCCGGTGTGGACGATGCGCTGGATGCCTTCGGCGACGGCCGCCTGGGCCACATGCCAGGCGCCGAGCATGTTGACCTTGAAGGCCAGTGTCGGGTTCTCCCGGACCACTGAGAGGTTGACCAGGCAGTCGGCGCCGACCGCAGCGGCCCGGACCTGGTCGGCGTCGGTGATGTCGACCACGAGATTCTCATGGGGCGCGGGCAGCGGCGTCGGTCGCGGCGCGCCCGTCGACTGGGGCGGACGGCTCGCGATCTCGGCGAGCGCGGAGACGTCGGTGGCGCGGATGAAGGGGCGGTCGGCGAGCAGCTCCAGGGCAGCAGCGCCGATCGGCCCGCCGGCACCGTAGAGAGTGATCCGCTCCGGGCGGGTCAGTCCGGCGACCGGGGCAATGCTGGGCATGCGCGGCGCCTCGGCCGGCGGGCGGCTGGGGGACTGATGGCTGGCGCGGTACCCGTACGGCTCACGCGCGAAGTCGCCGAGACGGTAGCGGCCATCACCCCGTACGGCATGAAGGGGGGCCCAGTGGCCGTGGGGATGATCCCCGAGATCGGCGCGCAGTGCGGTGACGATGGCGGTGACGGCGTCGTCGATGTGGAGCCAGCGTGGCTCGACGGGCCCGGCCGCAAAACGGTCGGCGGACACGACCTCGTCCAGACGGAGGACCAGGCTGGCCAGGTCACGGCCGCGGGTGAGGTCGCGGGAGGTCATCTCGCCCAGATGGCAGGCGAGCGCGCGTGGATCAGTGGTGGGACGTGGATGCCAACTCTCGCGGACATCCCAGCCGTCATCGAGGCCAGCGAATACGGCCAGTGAGGAGAGTTGGATGTAACGGCGGCGAGGGCCGGTGTGGAGCAGATTCCAGGTGCCGAAGGTGGATCGCAGCAGGCGGTCCTCGTCGTCGGTGCCGACACCGAGTGCATGGATCACGACCTCATGATCGGGCGCGTGGTCGGCCTGCGGGTCCAGCAGGTCTCCGGTGTAGGTGGTGATCTCGGCCTGTCCGGCGAGTTGGGCACGGAGGGGGTCCGCCAGATGGGTGGGGACGTCGACGAGCAGCACGCGCATGACCGGCACTCTATGCCTGTGTCGACAGCTGTCCGGCACTGGACCGCAATGCGGGTTGCAACCGATGCAACCGACCCACGATGTGGCAGGCTGACGTCCGTGTCGTTCCCGAACGAGCCTCCGACCACGCTCGCCGAGCCACCCAAGCGGCTGGGCAGTGTTGCCATCGCCATCGGCGTGCTCGCAGTGATGGTCGTGGCCGGGGTGATCGCCGGGATCGCCGTGCTTGCGCTGCGTGACGACCCGTCACCCGACGATGCCGATCCGCCGGCGCCGCCGGCGAGCTCCGCTGAGGTCAGTGAGCCCGCGGTCCCACCCAGTTCGTCCGCCGACGCGGACCAGACCGGCCCGCCGGTGACCGAGGTGCAGTTGCCGACCTCAGGTGACCTGACCTGGCCGGACAGCTCGTGGCAGGCGGGGGACAGCATCGGGCGGGAGGCAGCTGAGCCGCAGTCGCCCTGCCAGACCTGGACAACTGATGCGTTGCCGACCCACACAGCGATCCACGGACGTGCCTTCACTCTGGCAGACGGCGACGGGCGAGCGTTCGCCTATGTGATGAGCTTCCAGGGCGAGACTGATGCCAGCACCGCCGAGGAGGCGATCCTGGCCGACGGCATGGACTGCGCTGAACGGCTCGGCGGCACGGGACACCCGCAACAGGATCTCAGCTCACCGATCGGGGTCGGCGCTTGGATCGATGTGGCCTGGGACGGACGGGTCGGCAGCTGGGGTGTCGCCCGCCACGGTGATCGGGTCGTGTGGTTGTGGATCGAGGCCGAGGGCGATGCCTCGTGGCTGGGCCAGCCCGACGGTCCGATGGCCGACAGTCTGGCCGGGGCGGTCCGCCGGCTAGCGGGTTGAAGGTGCAGGCTGATCAGGCACAGGCTGCGCAGGTGCCGAAGATCTCCAGCTCGTGGCTGACCTCGCTGAACCCGTGTTCCTCGGCGATCCGGTTGGCCCACTTCTCCACGGTCGGCCCGGTGATCTCGACGGTGCGCCCACAGCTACGACAGACCAGATGGTGATGGTGCTGGACGGTGGTGCACTGGCGGAAACTCAACTCGCCCTCTGGGGTACGGATCACGTCGAGCTCGCCGGTATCGGCCATCGCCTGCAGGTTCCGGTAGACGGTGGTCAGCCCGACCGATGCGCCGGCCTGACGGAGCTGATCATGGATCTGCTGGGCCGTACGGAACTCCTCCTGGTTCTGCATCAGCTCACTGACTGCAGCCCGCTGACGGGTACGACGAGGTGCCGGGGTCGAATCAGTGGTCATGGTCGAAGATCGTACGTCGTCGTCTCAGCAGGGTGCCCAGGGGCCAACTGATCGCGAACAGTCCTATCGCGAACACCACGATCAGCGCTCCCGGTGCGAGGTTGAGCGGATAGGACAGAACGGCGCCGCCGACACCGGCGACAGCACCGAGCACCATGGCGGTGCCCATGGTGGCGATGAACCCACGGGCCAGATGCTGGGCAGCGGCCACCGGGACGATCATCAGTGCGCTGACCAGCAGCAGCCCGACGGTGCGCATCGACAGCGCCACGGTGAGGGCAGCCAGCACGACGATGAGGTAGTTGTGGAAACGGACCGGCACCCCGGTGACGCGGGCGAACTCCTCGTCGTGGGAGACCGCGAACAGCTGTGGGGCCAGCGCGATCGCGGGGACCATCACCAGAGCGCCCAGGACCGTGATCCCGATCAGGTCTTCTGGACTGACCGTGGTCAGCGATCCGAACAGATACTGCGAGAGAGTTCCGGTGCCGGCACCGGCCGCGCCGGCGAGCAGCACCCCGGTGGCCAGTCCGCCGTAGAACAGGATGGCCAGTCCGACATCGCCGCTGGTCTGGCCGTGTTGGCGCAGCGCCTCGATCAGGACCGCGCCGACGACACAGACAACGACGGCAACCGGGAGCGGGGCCTGCTGGGTGATGAAGGCCAGGCCGACACCGGCGATCGCGATGTGGCCCAGCCCGTCACCGAGCAGGCTGAGTCGTCGCTGGACGACATAGGTGCCGATGGTCGGGGCGAGCAGACCGGTGAGCAGGGCAGCAATCAGGGCCCGTTGCATGAACGGGTAGCTCAACATCTCAAGCATGGCCACCCTCGGCCGGGCGGGGGGTGAGGATGTCGGTGGACAGGCCGAAGGCATCCACCTGCCCCACGGGCGGGGCCTCGTGGCAGGATGGGTCGGGCTCGTCGACGGCGTCGGTGACCACACGTCCGTCGCGCAGCCGCACGGTCCGTTGGATCAGCGGCGCCATCGGACCGATCTCGTGCAGCACCACCAACATCGAACGGCCCTCGTCGAGCAGGGCACCCAGGATCTGGGCCAGTTCGTCCTGATGGTCCAGGTCGACGCCGGCGGTCGGTTCGTCGAGGACGAGTAGTTCGGGGTCGTTGACCAACGCTCGGGCAATGAGGGCTCGCTGCTGCTGGCCTCCGGACAGGGTGTTGATCTCGTCACCGCGCCGATTGAGCAGGCCGACCTGGTGCAGCGCGTGGTCCACGGCGGCGCGGTGCACCCGGCCTCCGGGCAGGAAGGGTGTCCGTACGGACAGACGTCCCGACCCGACGACCTCGGCAACCGTTGCTCCGCGCAGGGTTCCGGTGGGGTGCTGTGGGACGTATCCCAGGCAATGCCACCGGCGGAACCGAACCAACGGATCGCCGAAGAGGGCGACCTCACCACTGGTGACCGGAACCAGCCCGAGGCAGGACCGCAACAGGGTCGACTTGCCTGATCCGTTGCCGCCCAGTAGGGCGACCGATTCACCTTCGGCGACGGTCAGACTGACGCCGCTCAGGACGGCCGTGCCGCCGAGCCTGACATGCAGGTCATCGGCGGCAAGGGGTGGTGCAGGTGCAGGTGAGGTCACTGACATCCGTTCGCAGTCCGCAGGGCAGTCAGGTTTGCGCGCATGACAGCAAGATAGTCCTCTCCGCGTGACTCGGCGGTGATTCCCTCGAGCGGGTCGAGCACGTCGGTCTCCAGGCCGAGATCGCGGGCGATCGCGCTGGCCACCTTGTCGGAGGTGAGGGTCTCGTAGAAGATCGTGGTGATGCCGTGCTCGGCCGCCTCAGCGTGGATCTCGGCGATCCGGGCCGGGGAAGGCTCGTTCTCCGGGCTCAGGCCGGCGATGCCGATCTGGACCAGGTCATAGCGGTCAGCGAGGTAGCCGAAGGCGGTGTGCGAGGTGATGAATTCACTCCGCTCGCAGGTTTCCAGCCCTTGGCTGAACTCGCCGTCGAGGGCGGAGAGCTCGGCGACCAGCGCATCACGGTTTGCCTCGTAGTCAGCCGCATGGTCAGGATCCAGAGCAATCATGCGGTCGGTGAGTCCTTCGGCGACCTTCACCATGTTGGTGGGGTCGAGCCAGAAGTGGGGGTCGATCGTGCCGTGGTCATGGTCGTGGCCACCCTCGTCTCCCTCATCGTCCCCGTGATCATGGTCGTGGTCGTCCCCGTGGTCATGGTCGTCCCCGTGATCATGGTCATGGTCGTGGTCGGTCTCGGTGTTGGCACGGAGCTCGACCAGGCTGGCGGCGTCCAGGGTCTGGTCAGCTCCCGAGGCGGTGATTGCTTCGTCGACGGCGGCCTGGAAGTTGCTGAGGTAGAAGACCAGGTCGGCATCTCCGACCGCGCCGACCTGTTGTGGGGCAAGCTCGAGGTCGTGCGGTTCGGAACCGGGCTCGGTCAGATTCTCCACCGAGGCGTGCTCGCCCACGATGTGCTCGGCAACATACTGCAGCGGATAGAACGAGGTGACGATCCTGAGGTGAGCGCCACCTCCTGTGCCGGGGGTGTCGTTGTCGGATGCACAACCGGCGCTGAGCAGGAGCGCGCCCACCCCGATGAGGGTGCCGAGAACACGGAGAGTCTTAAACATGGGATCCATTTTCAAGAACATTGACATTGATTGTCAAGTTCGAGCGATTATGCGATGCCGAGGACCGGCAACACCCTCATGACGATGGCGACCAACAGGATTCCCACCGTGGCCAGCCGCAGTGCACGGCCACCCGGAGTGACCGCGGGCCAGGCCAGATAGCCCAACCAGGCCATCCACACGGTGACCACGGCCAGGGCAGGTACACCGACCGGCAGTGGGGCGAGGACACCGATCGCCAGCACCACCACGGTCGCCAGCGGGATCACCATCTTCGGCAGTTTGGTCAACCACACCAGCAGAGGACGACTCGCATCCTCGATCTGCATCCGCATCGCCGAAGGGGGCGGGTTCTTGCTCTCAGTGCCAGCCACGAGGGACATTCTCCCCGACGAGTTCGGCATCGTCATAAGCGGTGGGCTCGTCGATCGCCTCGCTGAGCATCGGGACCAGAACCATCTTCGACTCCATCCCCGACAGTGCACGCCGGTAGGAGCCGACATCGGCCCATCGGGTGGTGAGTGTCCACAGCTCCGGTTCATCCAGGTTGCGCCCGAAATCAAGGGACAGCAGGCCCGGCTTGGTCCGGAACAGGTCGATGGCGGCCTCTGCCCGTTGGCGGAAGCTCTCGGTGGCGGTCTCGTCAACGCGAAACCGGGTGAGCACGATCATGGGCTCCAGCGTAGGCTGAGCGGGCGAGACCGACGCCACCCGGGCGCCGGTCGCCCGTGTGTATGGAGCGTGACAGACATGGCCCCAGCCAGCCGCCTCGACAATGTGATCAGCCTGTGCAAGCGTCGCGGGTTCGTTTTCCCGTGTGGTGAGATCTATGGCGGTACGAGGTCGGCCTGGGACTACGGGCCCCTGGGTGTGGAGCTCAAGGAGAACATCAAGCGACAGTGGTGGCGCTCGATGGTGACCGGCCGCGAGGACGTGGTCGGTCTCGACTCCTCGATCATCCTGCCCACCCAGACCTGGGTGGCCTCAGGTCACGTCGGCACCTTCTCCGACCCGCTGGTGGAGTGCCTGTCGTGCCACAAGCGGCATCGTGCCGACCACCTCCAGGAGGCCTTGGCCGCGAAGAAGGGGATCGACGATCCCGACTCGGTCCCGCTGTCAGACATCGGCTGCCCGCACTGTGGCACCAAGGGACAGTGGACCGAGCCGCGCGAGTTCAACATGATGCTCAAGACCTACCTCGGTGTCATCGAGGACGAGTCCGGGCTGCACTACCTGCGTCCCGAGACCGCGCAGGGCATCTTCACCAACTTTGCCAATGTGGTGCAGACCGCCCGGCGCAAGCCGCCCTTCGGTATCGCCCAGACCGGCAAGAGCTTCCGCAATGAGATCACCCCGGGCAACTTCATCTTCCGGACCAGAGAGTTCGAGCAGATGGAGATGGAGTTCTTCGTCAAGCCCGGCGACGACGAGGACTGGCACGAGTACTGGATCGAGGAGCGCACCAATTGGTACGTCGATCTGGGGATCGATCGGGACAACCTGCGTCACTATGAGCACCCGAAGGAGAAGCTGTCCCACTATGCGAAGCGGACCGTCGACATCGAGTACCGTTTCCACTTCGCTGGCAGCGAATGGGGCGAGCTGGAAGGCATCGCGAACCGTACCGACTTCGACCTGACCCAGCACTCGCAACACTCCGGCACCGATCTGTCGTACTTCGACCAGGCCAGCGGCGAGCGCTATGTCCCGTACGTGATCGAGCCAGCCGCCGGGCTGTCGCGGTCGCTGATGACCTTCTTGGTCGAGGCCTACACCGAGGACGAGGCCCCCAACACCAAGGGCGGAGTCGACAAGCGCACCGTGCTGAAGCTCGATCCCCGACTGGCCCCGGTCAAGGCCGCGGTGCTCCCGCTCTCGCGCAATGAGGACCTGTCTCCGAAGGCACGCGACCTGGCAGCCTCGCTGCGCAAGCACTGGAACATCGACTTCGACGATGCACAGGCGATCGGTCGGCGTTACCGTCGCCAGGACGAGATCGGCACCCCGTACTGCATCACCGTCGACTTCGACACCCTCGAGGACCAGGCCGTGACGATCCGTGACCGTGACTCGATGGCCCAGCAACGGGTTGGCCTGGACCAGGTCGAGGGCTACCTCGCCACTCGACTGATCGGCTGCTGACACCCCCAGGTGTCGGCTGCATCCGGAGAACTGCGCTGACAGATGCGTAGCATGCCCGACATGGTGAGCACACGAATCCAGGGGCGGCGCGGCGGGCCCGCCTGGATCTTTCTCTCGATCGGGATCGTGGTCTTCCTCGCCCTCGCGGTAGCCGCGACCATCGTCGGATGGAACGAACACCGCAAGTCCGACTGGCCGGTCACCCATGGTGAAGTGGTCGATGTCGTCGAGCGGGTGAGCACCAGTCGCGACAGTGACGGCCACCGTCGGACCCGTACGACCTGGGCTCCGGTGGTGACCTTCAACGTGGACGGCACGGAGTACACCTTCACCTCGAAGGTGAGTTACGGAAACCCGCCCCAGATCGGCAGCACCGTTGAGGTGCGCCACAACCCCGACGACCCGCACGATGCAGATCTGGCCGGTGGCCTGGTCTGGGTGGTCTTCATGTTGGGTGGGATGGCGGTGCTCTTCCTGGCTGCCTTCGGCGGGACCGGGCTGGTCCTGCTGCGCCACCAGCGGCGAAACGTGTCGACACCAGGTCAGGACCGGACGGCGCCCCAGGACTGGGGCCGGTCGAAGGCCGAACCCGACGGCCCCATCGATCCCGCCGAGCCACGATGACTCGGGTCCGCCGTCGCTGCGTGCTCGCGCTGCCCTTCCTCGCTGCCCTGAGCGGATGCCTCGGGCCGAGCAAGGAGGAACGAGACTATGCCGACGCCCTGGAGTCCCGCGCGGCCCAGTTGCCCGGAGTCGTCGAGGCCAGCGTCACCCTGGACCGAGACCTCGGCCGCAGCGCACGGGTTTATGTCCACGTCATCGGCGAGCCGGACCGTCCGGTCGGCGAGGTGGTCGACACTGCCCGGGCGCTGAGCACAATGCTGGCCGGTGAGACCCCGCCTGACACCCTCCGCCTGGGCAAGGAACCCGGCCTCGTCCAGCAGAACGACCAGAGCCGACCCCACAGGGTCTCGCTGACCACCAGCCTCGCGGAGAATGACAGCCGGGTGCGCGACACCTATGACGAACTCGGCCGGGGAGCGAGTGAGATCATCACCGGATCGTTCATCCGCTCGACCTGGCCCGAGCCGAGTCCACATCTGCTGCAGCCGATCGGCACGCGTCACGTGGTCCGTTCGACCAAGGACCCGGATGTCGCGGTGAGCCTGGTCCCCGGCGAAGTGATCGTGACCCTGCCGATCGCCGAGGTGGCCCAAGCGCTCGGGTCGGTGTCCCGGGTCGGACTCGACTTCCGTCAGGGACACCCCACCTGGCAGTGTCGTCCCCGGGCGCGTGAGGCCGATGCCCCCGAGCTTGCTGCTGCAGTCGAGGAGGCCCTGCGGATCTTGGTCGGGACGACCGTCCAGGAGTTCGAGATCACCAGCCCCTGGTCGGTGGTCCTGTCAGTGGCAGGCGGGCAGGTCGAGGTTGACCACTGGTCCAGCCGGGCAGAGCAGGAGACGGCCGAACCCATCGTCACTGACCTGGTGCAGCGTGTGAACCGGTGAGGTCCGGCACGGTCTCGTAGACTTGATCGGTGACCACCACGCTCGATGCCCCCGCCACTGACCAGCCGACCCGGCTCCGGCCGCCGTTGCGCCTCGGTGCACTGGAGGTCGACATCCCCGTGGTGCTCGCCCCGATGGCAGGGATCACCAATGCGGCCTACCGGCAGCTCTGCCGGGAACAGGGCGCCGGGCTGTATGTCTGCGAGATGATCACCTCCCGCGGACTGGTCGAACGGGATCGCAAGTCGCTGGAGATGTTGCAGTTCGACCCGGGGGAGACGACCCGGTCGGTCCAGCTCTACGGTGTCGACCCCGCCACGATGGCGCACGCCACGAAGATCCTCTGCGACGAGTTCGGAGTCGGCCATGTCGACCTCAACTTCGGTTGTCCGGTGCCGAAGGTCACCCGCAAGGGCGGAGGAGCAGCACTGCCGTGGAAACGGGATCGGTTGGAGGCCATCCTGCGGGCCACGGTCAGGGCTGCCGAACCGTACGGGGTCCCAGTGACCTGCAAGACCCGCAAAGGCATCGATGACGACCACCTGACCTTCCTCGACGCCGGCCGGATCGCTGCGGACTCCGGCGTGGCAGCGATAGCCCTTCACGGCAGGACAGCCCGGCAGGCCTACTCCGGCAAGGCGGACTGGGACGCGATCGCCGAGCTGAAGCAGGCGGTCTCCATCCCCGTGCTGGGCAATGGCGACATCTGGGAAGCCAGCGACGCCGTCGCCATGGTCCGCCACACCAATGTCGATGGTGTCGTCATCGGCCGCGGCTGCCTGGGCCGTCCGTGGTTGTTCCGCGATCTGGCCGATGCCTTCACCGGGCGGCACACCCAGGTGCTGCCCACGCTGGGAGAGGTGGCTGCCACCGTACGGCGCCATGCGGAACTGTTGGCGGGACTGTCGAACGAGCAGCACGGGATGCTGGACCTGCGCAAGCACATGGCGTGGTACTTCAAGGGCTTCCCGGTCGGTGGGGAGCTGCGCCGTGCCTTGGGCATGGTGACCAGCCTGGCCGAACTGGACGACCTGCTCGGCCAGTTGGACCCGGCAGAGCCCTATCCCGCTGGAGAACTGGGCTCGCCGCGCGGTCGTCAGGGAAGCCCACGAGGCAAGGTCGTGCTGCCGGAAGGCTGGTTGGATTCACCGCTCGCCTGTGATCTTGACCTGGGCGAGGCTGAGCTGGGAATCTCTGGCGGCTGAGCCTTTATCACTGATGACCACCTGCGAGCGATGACCCTACACTTGGTCCGCCACGCCATGCCCGAGGCATCCGAACGAGTCGCTCCGGACTCATGGGTGCTGAGCCAGGCCGGTCGCCGTGCTGCGCGACTGCTGCGTGGCGAGCTCCCCGCGGGAGCGGTGCTGCTGGCCAGCACTGAGACCAAGGCGATCGAGACGGTTGCCCTGGCTGCCGGGGTCGCATCGTCGCTGGTCCGACAGGACCCGGACTTCAGCGAGGTCGCCCGACCCGGGGAACCCTTCGACGACCACCACCGGGATCGCCGACTGGCCTGGATCTGCGGAGCGCTGGACGCATGCCATCAGGGCTGGGAGACCTGGTCCGGTGCGGCGTACCGCTTCCAGCGGGGACTCGACCGGGTCGCAGGCTGCGACAAGATGGTTGTCGGTACGCATGGCATGGTGATGACCGCATGGCTGGTCGAGACCGGTCGGCTGCCGTGCGAGGCGGCCGGCGACTTCTGGGCAGGGCTCCTGTTTCCCGCCGTTCACGTCGTGTCATGATCGGAGCCGATTGCACAACGATGTCAAAGACATCAACTCAACCGTTGTGGAATGTGCCCGAAGTGATCTTCTGCTGCCATTGAAAAAGATCGGTTGCACATCTGAGTTGTTCTCGTATGCGACTGGATGAATGTCTGGCCACATGACGTGCCATTTTTCTGGCCGCGCCCGATTTGTGCAGATAACGTATGTTCCATGAATTGGTTGGAATTTGATGAGCTCGTCAATGCTCGTGACCTTGGTGGGACACCGTGTGTTGACGGTGGAAGAATTCTTCCTCGGCGCCTGCTGAGATCGGACAATCTGCAGGACCTCTCCGACGCCGATGTCGAACGGATCCGGCAACTCGGGGTGAGCGATGTCATCGACCTCCGAGCGGCGTCGGAGGTTGCCCTGACCGGGCCCGGGCCGCTGACCGGGCTGTCGGAGATCACGGTGCACCATCTTGACTACCACCGCGAGGCGACGGACGGACCGGGCACGCGCGAGAATGCGGCGTCACTGGTGGACCGTGTGGTTCCGTGGCTCGAGGTGAGGTCGGATTCTTCGACACCGTCACCCGGGTCGCGGGTCGCAGCCCACTATCTGAGCTATCTCCGGGACCGACCGGAGAATGTCGTGGCTGCTCTGCGTGTGGTGGCTGCCGCGCCGGGAGCAACGCTGGTGCACTGTGCGGCCGGACGCGACCGGACCGGGACCACGGTTGCCCTCGCACTGGCCCTGGTCGGGGCGGACCGCGACGCGATCATGGCCGACTACAGCGCCACCGGCGAGCGGATGCAACAGATCGTGGACCGGCTCATGCGCTCCGAGCTCTACCGTCCTCGACTCGAGGGGAGGACGGTCTCGGCCGAACTCACCGATCCCGCGAACATGGTGAGATTTCTGGAGCATCTCGACACCGCTGGTGGCGTCGAGACCGCACTGGCTGAGTGGGGCTGGTCCCCACAGGACACAGCAGCACTCAGAGCCAAACTCCGCGACTGATCCGGGTCGCCCAGCCTCGGACAGATGCGGCTCGTCCGCAGATGTCGTGCAGCGGTGGAAAAATGGTTGTGAACCAACCCCGGGCTCGGGCAGACTCGCGGATCGGCAAGGAAAGGACATTCATGAAGTTGGCGGAGGCACTGGCCCTGCGCTCGGATGCGCAGAAGCGGCTGGCCCAGCTCAAGGCTCGTGCGGTCGGCAATGCGCGCTACCAGGAGGGCGAGCCGCCGACCGAGGATGCGTCGGCGCTGTTGGCCGAATCACGGGAGGTCATCACCGAGATCGAACGGCTGGTCCGGGCGATCAACGCCACCAATGCGAGTGTCGAGCTGTCGCCGGGGGAGACCATCACCGATGCCATCGCTCGGCGGGACGCGATTGCTTCACAACGGGACCTGGTGGTCGCGGTCGCTGACGCGGCATCGGGGCAGGGAGGTCAGGGCGATTTCCACTTCGGGCGACAGCTGCGCTCGGAGCTGCGCCAGATCACTGATCTCCCGGTGCCCCAACTCCGCAAGGAAGCCGACCGGCTGGCACAGCAGTACCGCGAACTGGACGTGCGGCTCCAGGCAGCGAACTGGAGCGTTGACCTGGTCGAGTGAAGGGCCGAGGAGCTGGTAGCCCGATCACGGGGCGAACACCGAGCCGCGCGTCGGCGGCCAATCCGATGCACATGCATGCACGAGGGGCCCGTGCAATCCCGTCACCGGGCAGGCCCAGACTGCGTACATGTGAAACCGCACAGAAATAGTGCACCACCAGGTGTTGACCGTGGTCAGGTGAGGGCGGGCAAGGGGACTCCTCGGCCCCGGCGGTTCACCGCCGGGGACTCCCGAGTCGCTGATCGATCGCTTCGATGATCTTGGGGCGCAGCTCGGCGGCGCTGATCACCTCGTCGACCGAGCCGACCTCTACCGCGCGGTGGATGTTGTGGACCCGGTCGAACTCCGCAGCGATCTCACTGATCTTGGCGGCCCGCACCTCTGCACGGATCTCGGCCAGTTCGACCACCAGTGCGCCACGCTCGCCGTTGGAGGCGGAGGCCACCTGCTCGTCTAGCGCTGCGACCCGCGGATCAGCCGCCGTCCGCCGGTCCACCTCGGAGGCGAAGACGACCGCTGCGGCGGGAGCTCCCCCCAGCACGGACGCGAACGAGCCCTCCAGGGCCAGCACCGTCATCTGCGGGTTCAACTGCTTGGAGAAGACCACGAAGGCGCCGCCGTGGTAGCGAGAGATCACCACGAACACGATCGGACCGGAGAAGTTCACGATCGCCCGGCCGATCTCGGCGCCGTACTCCAGCTGCAGATTGCGCATCGATTCGGGCGACCCGTCGAAGCCGGACAGGTTCGCCAGGACCACCAGCGGCCGGTTGCCCGAGGCTGCATTGATCGCGCGGGCTGCCTTCTTCGACGACCGGGGGAACAAGGTGCCCGCGGTGTAGGTGTCGGGTCCGTCGGTGGGTGGGAACCCGCGGCGGGGCACCGGCTGTGACTCGATGCCGAGCAGGCACACCGGGTGGCCACCGATCCGCGCATCGAAGACGACCGAGGTCTCGGCATCGGCCATCCCGGCCCACCGTTCGAGAACGTCATGGTCGGCGTCGGTGACCGCACGCATCACCGTACGGATGTCGAACGGCTTCTTGCGGTCCGGGTTGTGCTCGGCGGAGAAGATCTCACCGACGGTCGCGAACTCACCGCTGTGCGGGTGGCCCGACACATCACGGTCGTACGGGTCAGTGGTCACCGCACGGCGGGGCCGGTCCTCTCCGGGCGCGGCGTAGCTGTGCTCGTAGTGGGACATCAGCACCTGGAAGGCTCCGGCCAGGTCGGGCACCCAGTACTGGGCCTGACCGTTGGGGCCCATCACCCGGTCGTACCCGCCGATGCCGAAGTTGTCCTCGGCCGAGACCCCACCGGAGAAGTCGAGCGATTGCTTGCCCGTCAACACCATGGCGCTGTCGGGGGTCATCACCAAGATGCCCTTGGTGTGCATCAACATCGTCGCCTCGGCATTCCAGTACGGCTGGGCGCCGACGTTGATCCCGGCGACCACGATGTTGATCTCGCCCCCGGCCTGGGTGAATTCGACGATGCGCTTCAACGCGGCCGCAACCCAGTCCATGTTCTCGGTGCCGCTGTCCATCGAGATCCGAGCACCCGAGGAGACGGCGAACCATTCGACCGGGACTCCCATCTCCGCGGCCAGGTCGAGAGCCGCGATGACGCGGCGGCATTCCGGCTCGGCCAGCGCCCCCAGAGCCTTGGTCGGATCGCCCGACAGCACCACCCGGGTGATGCCCTGCGGGTGCAGCGGTGTCGGGGTGGAGACGACGGCAACGATGATGCCGGCGGTGTTTCCGCCGCGCGGTCGGTTCACCGGCACCAGACGGCCCGACTCGTCCAGATCGTGTTCGACCAGCGTTCCGCCCCCGGCCAGCACATCCTCCAGCTCGTACGGGTAGACCAGACCTCGGCGGCGGG
>CAMDZW010000009.1 GCA_945911015.1 uncultured Propionibacteriaceae bacterium | reverse complement strand
TACGTGATGGACCGCGATGTCCCCCTCGACATGACCCATCTGGCGATCGGTGCAGTGCTCGGCATCGCCGGCGGGTTCGCCGCGAAGGGCATGGCCGGCTCACTCATCCCTGCCCTGTCGCGTTCCGAGGAGAATCCGATCCCGGTCGGACTCAACCGTCTCAATTCGGCCACGATCACCCAGTGCGCCCTTGCCGAGGGCACCGCCCTGGTGGCGGTCGTGCTCGGCTTCGCCCTGCCGATGAGCCCGTACGTGGTGGTCCTCGCGGCCGTGCTCGGCGCCGTCATGGTGCTCTTCGTCGCCTGGCCCGGACAGACCCGCCTGCGTCATGTGCGCCAGCTGCTGGAGCGCGAGGGAACCCGCTGCCCACTGGACGAGCTCGCCTGACCCGCTACGGGCTCAACTGAGTCCGCTCTTGGGCCTCAGCTGCGCGGACCTGCGCCTCAAGGTCCCGGGCCACCGTACGCATCACCTGCTCGGCGTCCAGACCGGAGGCCTGAGCCCGTACGACCAGAGCCTTCAGTTCACTGCCCAACTCGTCAGCGGTGATCGGTGCGGGCGTGGGCAGGTCCAACCGGACCTGACGACTGTGAGCCCGATTGAGGACCTTGGTGGCGTGGGCCAGCGCGGACAGCCGAGCCGGGATCCCTTCCAGGGAAGAGGTACGGCCCTTCTCAGCGGCCTTGCGCTGCTCCCAGGTGCCGGTCAGGTCGTCAGGGATCTCGGCCTCGGCAAAGACATAGGGATGGCGTCGGATGAGCTTGGCGGTGATCCCGTCGGCGACGTCGTCGAGGGTGAACCGGCCTTCCTGGGCAGCGATCTCACTGTGGAAGACGACCTGCAACAACAGGTCGCCGAGTTCCTCGACCAGGTCGGCGTCGCCGCCGTCCTCGCGGGTCTCAATCGCCTCGATCACCTCGCAGGTCTCCTCGACCAGATAGGTGACCAGACTGAGGTGGGTCTGGTCGGCGTCCCACGGGCACTCCACCCGTAGGCGCGCCATCACCTCGCGCAGCTCGGTGAGCGGATCAGCCATTCACAGCGTCGGCCGGCGGCTGGGCCAGGGCATCGGGGACGATGACGCCGTACCCCTCAGTGGAGGAGACCCAGGCACCGTAGCGAGGGTTGACCTCGACCTGAGCATTGCTGAGCACTCGATCGGCCAGCCCGGCCTGCTGGTTCTCCAGTGCCTCGAAGAGCGCGCCGGCCTCGGACTGAGCGACCAACAGCTGCCGGACCGTCTCATTGGGCTGCTCACCGACCTCAGCGGCGATCTGGTCGCGGACCTCGGCGGACAGTTCGATGCCGTGCTCGGCAGCGGCAGTGTCGGCGATGTGCTTGTAGACCACCACGGTGACGATGCCTTCGCGGGTGGCCTGGACTCCGGTGCCCTCGAAGGCTGCGGTCATCTCGTCCAGGTCGGAGACGTTCAGCACGGGACGCCCGTCGACATAGGCGGCGACCGAGTTGGAGGTACAGCCGGTCAGCACGGCCAGTGCCCCCACCAGCAGGGCCACCAGGACAGCAGTTGCGCGGCCGCCACGCCGGTTGTCGCGGGGTCGACTCGTTGTCTGGGTGTCAGTCACGGTCTGGGTGTCAGTCACGCGCAGTATCCTACCGCCCCTTGACTCCCCGGCCACCACGGCACGATCATCTGTCCATGAGCCCAGCCGGTGGTCCACCCCCTCTTCCAGCGGAGCTGTTGAGGCGTCTTGAGTGGCTGTCGACCCGTTGCCCGCGCAAACTCAACGAGGTCATGGAGCTAGCTTGGGACATCGCCGATGACGCGGCTGTGCGTACCGCGGTCCGACGTGGGTTGATCCCGGCCGGCCCAGCAGGCGACCCCCAGCGAGTGGCCTACCACCGCGCGTCCGCCCGGTTGTGCGGTGAGCGGGTGCCCATCGGCTTCACCTGGAGCTCGTCGACACCCCGCTGGCACATCTGGTGGGGATCGTTCCGGACCAGCATCGTGGGCCAGATCCCGTCGGTTGCTGCCGCCTGGATCTGGTCCGTCCGCTACCGCCGCCGACTGCGCTAGCCGCAGTCAGGGCCTCACTCGAAGACAGCCTTCACCAGGTCGGCGCACCACTGCAGCAGCGGCTGGTCGGCGAGCGGGCTGCCGCCGATCCCGCCCGTCTTCGGGCGGGGGACGAGGATCTGCTGGGTCTGGGTCTTGACGACCGTGCCCGGGTAGAGGCGCTTGAGCCGCATCAGACGGGATTCGGGCAGGTCGACCGGGGAGAACCGGATGGTGTTGCCCTGGGTGACGATCTCGGTCAGCCCGGCGGCACGGACCGCGATCCGGAGCCGGGCCACGTCGAGCAGGGTGTGGACCGGGGCCGGCAGGTCGCCATAGCGGTCCTGTAGTTCGGCCTCGACCTCGGCCAGTTCCTCGACCGCGCGGACCTCGGCGAGCCGTTTGTACATCTCCAACCGGAGGCGTTCGGACTCGACATAGTCCTCGGGCAGATGGGCATCGACGGTGAGCTCGAGGCGCACCTCCGGCTCCGGTTCGGCCTGGTCGCCACGGAACTCAGCGACCGCCTCCCCCACCAGCCGGACATAGAGGTCGAAACCGACATCGGCGATGTGGCCGGACTGTTCGCCGCCGAGCAGGTTGCCGGCGCCGCGGATCTCGAGGTCCTTCATCGCGATCGCCATGCCGGAGCCGAGATCGGTGTTGGCCGAGATCGTCGCGAGCCGGTCATGAGCGGTCTCGGTGAGCGGCTTGTCCGGCGGATAGAAGAAGTAGCTGTAACCCCGTTCGCGGCCACGACCGACCCGGCCGCGCAGCTGGTGCAGCTGGGAAAGTCCGAGCAGGTCACCGCGCTCGATGATGAGCGTGTTGGCACTGGAGATGTCCAGCCCAGCCTCGACGATGGTGGTGGAGACCAACACGTCGGCGCGGCGCTCCCAGAAGTCGAGCATGACCTGTTCGAGCTGCTTCTCGCTCATCTGGCCGTGGGCGGTGACGACCCGCGCCTCCGGGATGAGTTCACGCAGCCGCCGGGCCGTCTTCTCGATCGACTGGACCCGGTTGTGGACATAGAACGCCTGGCCTTCGCGGAGCAGTTCGCGACGGATCGCCGCAACGACCTGACCTTCGTCGTACGCACCGGCGAAGGTGAGCACCGGGTGACGTTCCTCGGGCGGGGTGGCGATGGTCGACATCTCCCGGATGCCGGTGATCGCCATCTCCAGCGTCCGTGGGATCGGGGTGGCCGACATGGCCAGCACGTCGACATGGGTGCGCAGTTGCTTCAGCGCCTCCTTGTGCTCGACGCCGAAGCGCTGTTCCTCATCGATGATCACCAGCCCGAGATCCTTGAACTGGACCTCCTTGCCGAAGATCCGATGGGTGCCGACCACCACGTCGATGCTGCCGTCAGCAATCCCGTCGATGGTGGCCTTGGTCTCGGACTCGCTCGAGAAACGGGACAGACCCGCCACCTTCACCGGGAATCCGGCATAGCGGTCGGCGAAGGTCGCCTGGTGCTGTTGGACCAGCAGGGTGGTCGGCACCAGGACCGCGACCTGCTTGCCATCCTGGACGGCCTTGAATGCTGCTCGTACGGCGATCTCGGTCTTGCCGTAACCGACATCGCCACAGATCAGCCGGTCCATCGGCACGATCTGTTCCATGTCGCGTTTGACCTCGTCAACTGCCGACAGCTGGTCGGGGGTCTCGATATGGGCGAAGGCATTCTCCAACTCCCGCTGCCACGGGGTGTCCCGGGAGAAGGCGTGACCGCGGCTGGCCTGGCGAGCGGCATAGAGCTTGATCAGCTCGGCCGCGATCTGACGGACCGCCTTGCGGGCCCGGTTCTTGCGCTTGGCCCAGTCGGCCCCGCCCATCCGGTCCAGAGTCGGTGCCTCGCCGCCGACATAGCGGGTGACCATGTCGAGCTGGTCCATCGGCACGAACAACCGATCCTTCGGCTGCCCCTTCTTCGACGCGGCGTACTCGATGACCAGGTATTCGCGGGTCGTCGTGGCGCCCTGGCCCGGTCGGCTGCGTGGGTCGACCTTGACGGTGCGTTGCACCATCTCGACATAGCGGCCCACCCCGTGCTGGTCGTGGACGACCGGATCGCCCGGGGCCAGTTCGAGTGGGTCGACCTGGTTCTTGCGTCGGCGCGGCATCGCCGAACGTCCCGTACGGTCCTGGGCACCCTTGTGTCCGGCCAGGTCGGCACCGGTGTGCACAACCAGATCGACACCGGGCAAGGAGAATCCATGCCGCAACGCCCCGGTGGTGATCGAGACCAGTCCGGCTTCGGGGACGGCCGGCAGGTGGTCGAGGACCTGGTTGCGCAGCTCGGCGTCGTCAAGGAGCTCATGGACCCGGGAGGCCAGGCCCGGCCCCTCGGTGACCAGCACGACGCGTTGGCCGGCGGCAAGTTGTTCGGTGATGGTGGCGACCGCGGCCTCGGTGTCGCCATGCCACTGGGTCGGACCGTGAGCTTCGATCGTGACCCCGCGCAGGCCGCCGGTGTCATAGGCGGACAGGTCAATGATCTCGCCGTCCTCGGTGCGGACCGGGTCGGTCCCGGCATCGGGCGCCGCAGCAAATGGCGACATCCCCCACCAGCTCATCCCCCGGGCCAGCGCGGACTGGCGGACGTCACCGAGCTCGGCATAGGCCGACGCCCCCAGGTCGATCGGCGCATTGCCACCGGCCGCCGCTGCCGCCCATGAGGCGGCGCGGAACTCCTCGCTGGTCGCGACGAGGTCGCGAGCTCTGCCCCGTACGAGCTCGGGGTCGCAGACCGCGACCAGAGTGTCGGCGGGCAGCAACTCGACGAGCAGCTCCATCCCGTCGACCAGGGCCGGGGAGAGCGACTCCATGCCGTCGACCGCGTGACCGAGCGAGATCCGCTCAAGCATCTCGGCGATCTCGGGATGGGCCTCGACCAGGGCGGCGGCGCGGGCACGGACCTGATCGGTGAGCAGCAGTTCGCGGCACGGGAAGGCGGTGAAGTGATCGACCAGTTCCTCGTCGGATCGCTGATCGGCCACCTGGAAGTGACGGATCTCCTCGACGGTGTCGCCGAAGAAGTCGATCCGCAGCGGATGTTCCTCGGTCGGCGGGAAGACGTCGAGGATGCCACCACGGACGGCGAACTCACCACGCCGCTCGACCAGGTCGACCCGAACGTAAGCGGCGTCAACCAGGGCCTGGGCCAAGTCCTGGATGTCGTGGTCGGACCCGGTGGTGATGTGGACCGGGCGCAGCTCCCCCAGTCCCTTGACCTGGGGCTGCAGGACACTTCGTACCGGAGCCACAATCACCCGTGGTGCGGCCCGGTCAGGATCGGTGCCGGCCAGCCGACGAAGCACGTCGAGGCGGCGTCCGACGGTGTCGGAGCGCGGGCTGAGGCGTTCGTGCGGGAGCGTTTCCCAGGCCGGGTAGTAGGCGACGGCGTCCTCGGACAGCAGATCGGCCAGCACGGCGGCCTGCTCCTCGGCCTCGCGATAGGTGGAACAGATCACCAACATCGGGCGGGCATCGCTCAGGGCAGCGATGACCGGCGGCCGCAAGGCTGGCGGCATGGTCAGGTCATGGCTGTGGAGGGTACGGGTTCGGGCCGACTCGAGTGCATCGGCGATGGTGGGTTCGTCGGCGACGGCCCGGACAAGGCCTTGCAATTGGCTCACTGACCTTACTGTAGCGGCACCCGACAGTGACACACTGTGGCGCATGTCCGATTTCACTGGCCAACCTCAGCCGGGGGCACCCGTACCGCAGCCACAGGGATTCCTGCAGACCAACAACGCCCCCGTCCCGAACGCCTACCGACCACCGGTGCAGCGACGCACGGTGAAGGTCGGTGCCCCGATCGGTGTCCTCATCGCGCTGGGCGTGCTGCTGGTGTTGTGGTTCGGCTACTTCAGCATGGCCGGCATCGGCGCAACCTTGGTGAGTGCACTCCTGGCGTCGATCGCCATCGGTGTGGTCGTGTTCCTCTACCTGCTGCTGGACCGCTGGGAGCCGGAACCGCCGCGACTGCTGATCTTCGCCTTCCTGTGGGGCGCGACCGTGGCAACCCTGATCGCCATGGTGGTGAACACCGCGTTCGGATTCGTCTTCGGCGAGGGATTGTCCATTGTGGTCTCGGCGCCGATCATCGAGGAGATCGGCAAGGGGTCATTCCTGCTGATCATGTTGACCGGACGGCGCCGCAAGGAACTGCTGTCGTTGACCGACTTTCTGGTCTACGCCGGGTTGAGTGCCGCCGGCTTCGCCTGGCTGGAAGACATCCTCTACCTGCTGAGCAACCCGGAGTCCTATGGTCTCGTCGCCGTCCTGCGGCTGGTCTTCTCCCCGTTCGCGCATCCGCTGTTCACTTCGGTGACCGCGATCGGCATGTACTTCGCGATGCGGCAGAAGACCAGCGGCGCCCGGACCGGTCTGATCATCACCGGCTTCGTCGGCGCCATGCTGTTGCATGCCGCATGGAACGTCTCCCCCGGTCTCGGCGGCGGGATGGGCTTCCTGGTCGGATATGTGCTGATCGGCGTGCCGCTCTTCGCCGGCGCCGTCGTGCTGGCGATCATGTCGCGTCGGCGGGAACGACAGCTGGTGGCCAAACATCTGCCCCGGATGGCCAGCGACGGCATCCTCACTCAGGGACAGGCGGCCTCCTTCACCACGATGGCCGGCCGCAAGGCGGCCAGGGCGCAGGTCGCCCCAGCCGGGAAGCAGGCCCTGGCCGCGTTCGGGCAACTCGTCGACGCGGCCACCGAACTTGCCTTCGTCCGGGACCGCTTCGACCACGGCCTCGCGGACCAACGGATGTATCAGCTGCACCAGGATCTCGTCGCCGCCTGCCGTCACGCCCGGACCGAGGCACCGGTCCTCGGCCAGATCCAACCACCCCAACCACCACCCATGTACGCGGTTCTCGGTCAGGGCCCGTACGGGCAGGTTGAGCCGTCCTTCGGTCCGGGCCAGGCCCCGTACGGGCAGGGGGCGGCCTTGCCCCGGCAGGGGCCGAGTCAACCGCCTTCCGTACCACCTCAGTTCGGCCAGGCACCGCCCCCGCAACCGCCGCCGCGCGGTTGAAGCCTTGCCCCCGCCAGACGGATCCGAGTCCCTGTGCCGAGGGCCAGCACACCTACGTGTGGGCCAGCAGCTGCTGGACCCGACCGGTCGCGGCAGGCCAGCACACGTACGTGTCGGCCAGCATGACCACGTGTTGGCCAGCCTGCCGACGGGGATGCGCTGGCCGGCACCGGGATGTGCTGGCCTACGCCGGGATGTGGGTGCAGCGTCCGGATACCTGGGGGCCGGGCTGGCTCACGCGCTGTGGAAGGTGTTCTGCGCTGAGGCCAGCCCATCGACGACCAAGGCCTCGACGGCATCGGCGGCGCGGTCCACGGCGTGCGCCAGATCGGGGAGTTCGGCCTTGGTGAAGTTCGACAGGACGTAGTCGGCGGGGTCCTGACGTCCCGGCGGGCGGGAAATGCCGACGCGGACCCGGTGGAAGTCGCCGGTGCCCAGATGGGCCCGGATCGACCTCAGCCCGTTGTGGCCGTTGTCGCCGCCGCCGAGCTTGAGCCGCAGGGTGCCGAAGTCGATGTCGAGCTCATCGTGCACGGCGATGATGTGGTGCGGGATGACCTGGTGGAAGGCGGCAAGCTTGCCGACCGGGATGCCCGACTCGTTCATGTAGGTACGGGAACGGACCAGGATCAATTTCTGTGCCCCGGGGGCGATGACACCGATCCCGGACGCGGTGATCCGGGTCTCAACGGTTTCGGCCCGCATGCCGCGGGTGGCGGTGAAGCCGTCACCGGCCCGGCGGGCGAGCTCGGCGACCACCATCGCGCCGACGTTGTGGCGATGGCCGGCATAGCCGGGCCCCGGATTGCCGAGGCCGATGACCATCCAAGTCATGGTGTTGCACTCCCCATACAAAGGTGGTGCCGGCCGCCCTGTGGACGGCCGGCACCAGTGTCACTGAGTCAGACGATCGATCACTCGTCGTCGGTGGACTCGGCCTCCTCGGCCTCGCCACCCTCGCCCTCGGCCTCTTCCTCGCCCTCTTCCTCAGTCTCGAGGTCGGCAAGCTGAGCCGTGGTGACGTTGACGACCAGCGTCTCCGGGTCGATCGCGAGGGTCGCGCCCTGCGGCAGGACCAGATCGGAAGCGAAGACCTGGTGACCGGACTCTGCACCCTCGACCGACACCTCGACCGCAGTCGGGATGTTGGTGGCCTCGACCTCCAGCGGCACGCTGACCTCTTCAAGGCTGACCATGGTCTCGGGCGCAGCCTCGCCAGTGACCTCGACGGCCACGTCAACGGTGACCTTCTCACCACGACGGACCACGATCAGGTCGACGTGCTCGATGATCCGGGTGACCGGGTCGCGCTGGATCTGACGCGGCAGGGCCAGCTTCTCCTCGCCCTCGACGTCGATCGCCAGCAGGGCGTTGGCGACGCGCAGAGCCAGCGCAGTCTGGTGCCCCGGCAGGCTCAGGTGGGCCGTCTCCTGGCCGTGGCCGTACAGGACGGCGGGGATGCGGCCGGCACGGCGGGTGCGGCGAGCCGCGCCCTTGCCGAACTCGGTGCGCACTTCAGCAGCAAGCTTGTCGATGTCAGACGGCATGTTGGGGATTCTCCTTGCCCAGCGGTTCAGTGGTGTGCAACTGGCGGGGCGACACGGCGGGATTCCGCCGCGGACGGCGTGTCTGAGCCCTCGCCAGTCGATGACGGACCCGTACGGATCCCTCGCCTGAGGCAACCGCGGAACCGTACCACACCGCCGCGACGCAACACCAGATCAGCTGGTCGACCGCCACCGGCACGGGCCGTGGATCAGGGGGCTCCGTTGAACAGCGAGGTGACCGAGCCGTCGGAGAAGACCGCCGAAATGGCCCGGGAGACCAGCGGGGCGATCGACAAGATGGTCAGCCCGTCGAACTGGCGCTCCTGCGGGATCGGCAAGGTGTTGGTGACGATGACCTCTTCGAAGGGCGAGGCCTTGAGTCGCTCGACCGCAGGACCGGACAGCACGGCATGAGTGGTGGCGGCGATGACCTTCTTGGCGCCCCGTGCGACGAGGGCTTCGGCGGCCTGGCAGATGGTGCCAGCCGTGTCTATCATGTCGTCGACCAGCAGGCAGACCCGACCCTCGACATCACCGACGACCTCGTGGACGGCGACAGTGTTGGCCACATTCGGATCGCGGCGCTTGTGGATGATGGCCAAGGGAGCCGACAGTTCATCGGTCCACATGTCGGCCAGCCTGACCCGACCGGCGTCCGGAGACACGATGGTCATCTCCGAGGTGTCGTACCTGTCCTTGACATATTCCGACAGCACCGGCAGCGCCCACAGGTGGTCGACCGGACCGTCGAAGAAGCCCTGGATCTGGGCGGCGTGCAGATCGACCGACATCAGCCGATCAGCGCCGGCGACCTTGTACATGTCGGCGATCAGGCGGGCCGAGATCGGCTCACGACCGGCGTGCTTCTTGTCCTGACGGGCATAGGGATAGAACGGAGAGACGACAGTGATCCGCTTGGCCGAGGCCCGCTTGAGCGCATCGATCATGATGAGCTGTTCCATCAGCCACTCGTTGACCGGCGCGGCATGGGACTGCATCACGAAGGCATCGCAGCCGCGGACCGACTCCTCGAACCGGACATAGATCTCGGAGTTGGCGTACGACAGTGCCCTGGTCGGCACCAACTCCACATCCAACAGGTTGGCCACTTCCTGGGCGAGTTCTGGATGTGCTCGGCCCGTGAACAGCATCAGGTGCTTTTCGTTGGGCTGCTTGACCCCGGTCACTCGTGCTCCTTCGATTCAGCTGCGGCGGCCGCGGCGGCCGTCGCGGTAGGGGTGCCGGACCTTTTCCGAGCGACCCAACCTGGGACATTGCGCTGCTGCCCTCGGGCAACAGCGAGTTCCCCGGGAGCAACATCCCGGGTGAGCGTGGTGCCGGCTGCGACATAGCAACCGTCACCCACAGTGACTGGGGCAACCAGTGTCGAATCGCTGCCCACAAAGGAATGTCGGCCGACCGTGGTGATCGACTTCGCGGTGCCGTCGTAGTTGGCGAAGATCACACCGGCGCCGATGTTGGCCCCCTCGGCGACGACTCCGTCGCCGAGATAGCTCAGGTGCGGAGCCTTCACCCCGGCCCCGAGCTTGGTGTTCTTGGTCTCGACGAAGGTGCCGACCTTGGATCCGGTGCCGAGCTCACTTCCCGGACGCAGCCGTGCATATGGTCCGACCTCGACATCGTCGCCGATCACGGCAAGCTCGGCGTGGGTACGCACCACGTGCGCGTTGTGGCCGACCTCGCAGTCGATCAAGGTCGTCTCCGGGCCGACCACAGCACCGGAGGCGACCACCGTGGCCCCCTCCAGGAAGGTGCCCGGCTGGATCGTGACGTCTTCCTCGATCTCCACGGTGTCATGGATCCAGGTGGTAGCCGGGTCAAGGATGGTGACCCCGGCCAGCATGTGGCGCCGAAGAATCCGACGATTCATCTCGGCGTGCATGGCCGCGAGCTGGACCCGGTCATTGACGCCCTCGGTCTGCCAGGTGTCCTCGGTCAACCATGCGGCGACTCGACCTCCGGCCGTACGAGCCAGTCCGATCACATCGGTGAGCAGGTACTCACCGGCCGGATTGTCATCGGTGATCTGGGCCAGCCCGGACTGCAGGACCCGGGCGTCGAAGACATAGATGCTGGAGTTGATCTCATCGACCGCCAACTCCTCGGGGGTGGCTGCCTTCTGCTCGACGATGCGGTCCACCAGACCGTCGGCATCGCGGATGATCCGACCGTATCCGGTCGGGTCGGGGACACGGGCGGTCAGGATGGTGATCGCGGCCTGCTGTTCCCGGTGTGCCTCCACCATGGCGGCAAGGGTGTCGCCGTGCAGCATGGGCACGTCGCCACCGAGCACCACGATTTCACCGTCAAGCTCCCCCAGTGCCGCCATCGCGCATCGCATGGCATGGCCGGTGCCGTAGGCGTCGTCGGTCTGCGCGACGGTGTGCACCTCGGGAGCGACCTCGGCCAGATGGTCCTCGACCTGGTCACGCATCGCGCCGACCACGGCCACCAGACGTTGAGGCCGTACGGCTTCGCCCGAACGGATGGCATGGCTCACCAAAGACCGGCCGGCCACGGTGTGCAACAACTTGGAGGTGGCTGATTTCATCCGGGTGCCCGCACCTGCGGCGAGAACCACGACTGCAGCCACATTCGGGTTCGCGTCGATCTGGTCCGTCAGGCTCGAGGGTGCTGACACGCGGTCCTCCCTGGTCGGGGAATCATCCGGCACGAGCCCGAACAACGAGCTCACGCGGGACGCTACCACCGACGAGGAGGTCGGTGTGAGCCGGAGGCCGGTTCACCTCCTCGCCATCGGATCGTTGCCGTCCCGCCCGAGGAACACGATGGGCAAGTTGGCGGGCTTTTGCGTAAGCTGGACCGCAGTGCCCGCTGCTGGGCACCGATCCCCGGTTGGTCTGCCGGCAGGGCCCGCCTGACTTTGAATCAGGATTAGCGACGTAGGTTCGACTCCTACCCGGGGAGCCGAGGGCGTCAACCAGCCATCGAGCGGCCCGAGTTCGGCATGACGATCGTGCTGACCACCCACTACCTCTTATCGTGCCTGTGTCGACCTCGGAACCCTCCCCTGTCGGATGCTCGACCACCCTCGGGCCCAACACACCTTCGTGTGGGACAGCACGCCCCGATGTTGGCCAGCGGCCCGACGCCGGTGGGCGGACCAACATCGAGATGTGCTGACCTGCCAGTTCTCGTTGCCGCAGGGCACCTCAGGCCCGCCTCAGCGGCACCAACAGGCTGACTCCACCGCGCCCGTGAGAGGTCGATGTGGCCCGATGGGCAAGAATGGACCCATGGCCCGTCCTCCGAAATCTCCGCCGCGGCGGCGGATGACCAGCACCGAGCGACGCGAGCAGCTGATCGGCATCGGGCGGGCACTGTTCGCCGAGAAGGGGATCGACGCCACCACCGTCGAGGAGATCGCGGCCAAGGCCGAGGTCAGCAAACCCGTCGTCTACGAACACTTCGGCGGCAAGGAGGGGCTCTATGCAGTCGTGGTCGACCGGGAGACCATCCGGCTGCTCGAGGCGATCCGATCCTCACTGACCACGGGCCGTTCCAGCCGGGCGGTTCTCGAACTCGCTGCCCTGGCCCTGCTCGACTACATCGACGATCATTCCGACGGGTTCCGGATCCTCGTGCGCGATGCACCTCTGGGGACCGGGTCCGGTTCCTATGCCTCGATCCTGTCTGACATCGCCAGCCAGGTCGAACATCTGCTGGCCGAAGCCTTCGAGCATCGCAACCTGGATGCCCGCCTGGCTCCGATGTATGCCCAGATGCTGGTCGGGATGATCGCCTTCACCGGCCAGTGGTGGCTCGACAATCGCAAGCCCCGCAAGCCGGAGGTGGCCGCCCACCTGGTCAACCTGGCCTGGAACGGCCTCCAACACCTCGAGTCGAAACCACGGCTGACCGACTGACAGCCGCCAGGTTCTCTCGACATCGAGAATCTTGACTACAATTCCGACATGGACAGCGAAGGACCCGACGAGGTCGACCGGGTGGTGGAGGCGTGGGCGACGGCTCGACCCGACCTCGACCTTGCCCCGATGCATGTGCTGTCCCGGGTGACCCGGCTCGCTCGACATCTCGACAAGGACCGCCGCAATGCCTTCGCCGCACACGGTCTGGAGTCGTGGGAGTTCGACGTCCTGGCCGCGCTGCGCCGCGCAGGTACGCCGTACCAGCTCTCCCCTGGCGCGCTGGTCCGCGAGACCGGCGTCACCTCCGGCACAATGACCAATCGAGTCGACCGACTCACTGCCCGAGGTCTGGTACGACGCAGCAGTCACCCAGCCGATCGGCGCGGGATCCTGGTCACCCTCACCGGTGAGGGTCTGGCCGCCGTGGATGCGGCGATCGTCAGTCTGCTCGCGGCGGAACGGCGGATCCTGGGTGATCTCAGCCCCGCCGACTCCGAACAGTTGGCCAACTTGTTGAGGGCAGTCACCCGCCGCTACGTCCAGTGACCTACGCTCACCGGTGTGCACACAGCTGAGGCGATCCGGGTCAGGGTCCCCGCCAAGATCAACCTGACCCTCGGCGTCGGACCACGCGCCGACGACGGCTATCACCCGCTGGTCACGGTCTTCCAGGCGATCTCGCTCCACGACGACGTGACCGCGACCGCCGCCCCCGCGGGCACCACCGAGATCGTCACCACCGGACGTGAGGCCGATCTGGTCCCCGACGGACCCGACAACCTGGTGTGGCGGGCAGTCGACCTGCTGCGCAGCGAAGTGCTGCCGGCCAGCCGACAGGACCTCGGCGTACGGATCGAGATCGCCAAGTCGATCCCGGTCGCCGGCGGCATGGCCGGAGGATCGGCCGACGGAGCTGCTGCTCTTCTCGCCTGTGCGGTGCTGTGGGACCTCGACCTCGACCCGACCGAGTTGCGGGACCTGGGCGCGGCACTCGGCGCGGACGTGCCCTTTGCCCTGACCGGTGGCACCGCTGTCGGCACCGGCCGCGGTGACCGGGTGGTGCCGGCGTTGACCCGCGGCACCTACCACTGGGTGCTGGTCTTCTCCGACCAGGGCGTCTCCACGCCGGCGGCCTTCGCTCGGCATGACCAGATGCGACCCAGCCCTCCCGATCCCGAACTGTCACCGGAGCTGATGTCGGCCCTGGGGACGGGTAAGGCCTGTGAACTGGCCCCGTTGCTGTTCAACGACCTCTCCGAGGCGACCTGCTCGATGCGGCCCGACGTGGCCGAGACCATCGGCCTCGCCGACCAGGTCGGTGCCCTGACCGCCATCCTGTGCGGTTCCGGACCGACGGTGGCCTTCCTGGTCGCCGATGAGAACGCTGCGGTCGACGCCCATCTGCGGCTGCGGGCCGAGCTGGGGCCCGAGGTCGACATGCGCCGGGTCCACGGGCCGGTCCCGGGCGCCCGGCTGGTGAGCAGTTGACCGGCTGACGTCAGCTCGGCAGCTGTTCGGCAATCCGAGCGAACTGGGTGATCTCCAGGGTCTCGCCACGGGCCGTCGGGTCAACCCCAGCAGCCTCGAGTGCTTCCGAGGCTGCGGCCGAGGAGCCGAACAGCCCGCCCAGAGCCGCCCGCATCATCTTGCGGCGCTGGTTGAAGGCGGCATCGATCACCGCAAAGACCTGGGCCCTGGTGGCCGTCGTCTCGGGCGGTTCGCGACGTTCGAGCGCGACCAGGCCGGAGTCGACATTGGGCACCGGCCAGAACACGCGGGGCCCGACCACACCGACCTTGGTTGCGTGGGCGAACCAGGCAACCTTGGCCGAGGGCACCCCGTACACCTTGGATCCGGGGCCGGCACACAGCCGTTCGGCCACCTCCAACTGGACCATCACCAGCCCGCGGCGCCAGTGCTCGGACAGCTCAAGCAGGTGGATCAGCACCGGGACGGCCACGTTGTACGGCAGGTTGGCCACCAGCGCGGTCGGCTCGGGCGAGCCGAGTTCGTTGATCTGGAGCGCATCGGCCTCGATCACCTGGAGCCGATCGGCCGCGGCTCCGGCCCGGTCTCGTACGGTCTGGGGCAGGGCCTGGGCAAGCAGGGAGTCGATCTCGATCGCTGTGACGTGGCGCGCCACCTCGAGCAGCCCCAGGGTGAGAGATCCCAGCCCGGGTCCGATCTCGAGCACGACATCGTCGGCACCGACACCGGCCGCCCGGACGATCCGCCGGACCGTGTTGGCGTCGATGACGAAGTTCTGGCCGCGCTGTTTGGTCGGGCGGAGACCGAGACGGCCTGCCAGCTCCCTCACGGTGGAGGGATCCAGCAGGCCGCCGGTCGCGTTGGTCTGGGTCACCCTCAGATCATCGCAGAGTTCGTACGATCACCGATCTGCGCCCGACTCAACGGATACCGAGTTTGGCGGTGCAGGCAGGCCAAGCTCCCCAGCCCTGGTTGGCCTGGACCTTCTTGGCAATCGCGATCTGCTGCTCGCGGGTGGCCTGGTGGGCGAACGGAGCGTAGGCGTCGCCGCCGTAGGCACGCCAAGTGCCGGCGTTGAACTGCAGACCGCCGTAGTAGCCGTTGCCGGTGTTGATGGACCAGTTGCCGCCCGATTCACACTGGGCGAGCCGGTCCCAGACGCTGCCGTCGTTGACCGACGGGGTCTTCGGCTTCGGCGGGGTGGGCCGCTTCTTGGTGCCGACCTCGACGACCTCGGTCACCGGCTGCTTGGTGATCTCCTCGGAGGCCTTCTTGCGCGAGACCTCCTTGCCGTCCTCGTAACGCACCTTGTAGGTGGTGGTGCGCTCACCGTCAACACCGGCGACCTTGGTGCGACTCTCGTCGGTGTAGAGGTCGTCGGTCTTGACCTTCTTGGTCTCGTGACCGATCGCGGCAGTCTTGGTCTCGGTCTTCACGTCAACCTGGACGAAGGTGATCTTCATGCCGTTGACGATCAGGTCCTCCTTGTCGGAGGAGAGGATGTCGTCCTTGTCGGCCTTGACCTTGGCTTCCTTGAGGACATCCTTGACGGTGTTGCCGGTGGTCTCGATGACGACCGGCTTGCCCTTGATGATGACGGTGACCTTCTTCAGCGTGTCCAGGCTCAGGTCGAGCCCTTCACGGCCGATCGAGGCGCTGCGGCTGGCCGACAGGTCCGCCTTGTCGGCCTTCAGGCCGAGCTCGGCAAGCAGCTGCTCCACCGTGGTCGATGTCGTCCACACGGTCCGTTCGACGCCGTCAACAGTGAAGGTGACCTCTCGGCCGTACTGCACCGCGATCCGGGTGCCGTCCGAGACCGGGGAGGTCAGTGCCGGCGCCACGATGTCGCGGTCGCTGACCTCGATGCCCTGGCGGTCCAGCACATCCTCCACGGTGCGACCGCGGACCTCGATCTGCTGCTCCACACCGTCGACGGACAAGGTGATGTCCTTGGTGAGACCGAAGGTGCCATAGGCGAGGCCACCCCCGGCCAGAACCACTGCAGTCCCCCCTGCAATGGCCATGGTCATGACTTTGCGCACGTGTACTTCCCCCACTGCGTTCAGCTTTGGTCAGGGTTGTCCCTGACCCCATAGTCACGGAACGGTAACAACCCGTGGGGCGGTATGCCAAATCAACGTTTCACAGCGACACGGCGCTCGGCGAGAAGTTCGCGCATTTCGATCCGCAGGGACCACACCGCCACCGCCGCGATCACGACCGCGCAGAACACGGCCAACCACCCCACGTGATCACGGATCGCGACGTCCCCGACGGCGAAGATCGTCCAGAACACGGTCCCGAAGACGGCGAGCCACCAGATCGGTCTGCTGCGGGGCAGCAGGCCAACGAACACTCCGGGCCAGAGCAGGTACCAGGCATGCAGGGCCGGGCCCAGGATCACCAAGGCGAACAGCCCACCCACCAGGAAGGTCATCGGCTTCACCGCGGCCACCCGCAGACACAGCCAGGCCAGGATCAATGCGGCACCGACCAGACAGACCGTACGGACAATCTCCAGCACCGCCGCAGACGCGGCATTCCAACCCAGGTTGAACAACAGCGCCGACAGCAGCGAGCCGATCTGGGTCGACGGGGACGCCGTGATCGCTGCCCCCGGCACGCCGGCGGCCGCCACCCAACCAAAGCCGACCCCGGTGAACACCGAACACGCCACGAAGGTCGCCACGACCACGACGAGCGCCACCACACACCGCCACAACTGCGGCCACCTCGGCCAGGCGCGGACCTTCTCGGCCGGCTCGGCCACCGGGTTCATCGCCAGCACCGTGATGGCCACCACCGCCATCGCCGCCGGTTGTTTCATCCCTGCCGCCAGGCCGACGAAAACTGCGGCCACGAAGAGGTGTCGGCGGCAGGCGAGCCACAGGGCAACAGCGAGGAACCCCATCATCAGCGAGTCATTGTGGGAGCCGCCGACGAAGTGGAACAACACAATTGGGTTGAGCACGCCGAGCCAGGTGGCGACCTTGGCGTCGCGCCCGAGATGCTGGGCCACCCGCGGGACGGCCCAGGCCAACAGCGCGACCCCGATCAGGGCCCACAGCCGCATCCCCCACGCCGCCAGGTAGGGCGAGTTGTCGCCGACCACGGCGACCATCACATATTGCAGGGTGAGGCTGAGCGGTCCGTACGGGGTCGGGGTCTCCAACCAGATCGGATCGACCTGGTCCGCCCAGGAGCTCGGCAACGAGCCGGGCCCCATCTGGTACGGGTCCAGGCCGTGGGCCACCATCCAGCCCTGCGCGGCATAGGCATAGGCATCACCGGACAGGATCGGCGGGCCGCACACCAGTGGAGCCGCCCACAGGATCAGCACCGCAGCATGGCGGGGTCGGCGCCCCTTGCGACCCACCGCCTCAGCCGTGACGCCAGGACGCAGGGCCAACCAGGAACCGAGCATCAACACCGCCCCCAGGAGCAGCACCAGCGTGCCGGCCCAGGGCCACCGGATCAGGTCACCGCCTTGGGCGGCCCGCGGCAGGAAGGCCGGGGTCAACGAGCCCAACACCATCAACAACGAACCGACGACACCGGTCATCACCGGCCCACAGGTCAGTGCGTCGAGGGTGTCGTCCGCTCGTCGCCACAACCACCGCACGACGGTACGCAGGGCTGGAGCGGTCGGCATTTCAGGAATCGTAGCGGCGAATCCGCTCGAGGGCTGGTCGGCTCGCCCTGCGAGGAGGACGAGGCCGGTGATCGGCCAGGCGATGCCCCAGGGCCACCATCCCCACGGACTGGGAGTCGGCGTCCCCGTACGACGAGGCCACGGCTGCCTGAGCCTGCGGCGGGACACCGACGAATGCGGAGTCCAGACCAGCATCGGTGGCGGCCAACAACAGGTTCTGCACCACCATCCCGGCATCGACCCACCACCACGGGGCCGACGGTTCGCTGTAACGGGGCAGATAGGCCTCCCGGCTGGTCCACACCAACACCAGGACCGGGGCACCGCGCATCCCTCGCAGCCAGGCATTGTCGGTGTCGGCGGCGGTCAACTGCCAGAACCGGTCGACCGCGTGGCCGGTCAGCACCGACAGGGTGACCGCACAGGTGTTCCCGGCCGACGGGGTGCGCAGACCGGTCCGCACGATCTGCTCCACCACGGCCGGGTCGATGGTCCGGGCCGGATCGTAGGCACGGATGGTGCGGCGTCGTCGTACGGTTTCGTCGAAGGTCATCACCAGTGACCGAAGGCCGAATCGCCGTTGGCGTGGAGATGCCCGCACAGCGTGGTGAGGTCGTCCTCGCGCAGAGCGGCGAGGAAGCGGACGGTGTGTGGGATGAGGAAGGAGGCATTCGGCCGGCCCCGTTCCGGGACCGGTGTGAGATAGGGCGCGTCGGTCTCGACCAGGATCTTGTCGGCCGGGGTGTGTCGAGCAGCCTCCTGCAGGTCCCGGTTCGCCTTGTAGGTGGTCACACCGGGGAAGGACAGGAAGGCTCCCCGCTCCAGGCAGGCCCTGGCATGGGCGAGGTCGCCGGAGAAACAGTGCATGACGACCCGATCAGGCCAGCCCTCGGCGGCCAACACGTCGAGCACCTCGGCGTGGGCGTCGCGGTCGTGGATGACCAAAGTCTTGTCGTACTTCTTGGCCAACGCGATGTGAGCGGCGAAGGCTTCGGCCTGCACACGTTGTGCGTCGGGTTCAGTGGTGCGGTAGTGGTCGATGCCGGTCTCCCCCACAGCGCGGACCCGATCGTGGGCGTCGACCAGCAGCGCCTCGATCGCCTCGATCGCGGACGGCAGCTCCGGTCCGAGGCGGGCAGCGTCATTGGGATGCAGAGCGACTGCGGCAATGACCTGCCGATGGGACTCGGCGATGTCGACCGCCCACTGTGATGACGCCACATCGCAGCCGACCTGCACCAGCCGGGTCACGTTCACCGCGTTGGCCTGCTCGATCGCCTCGGCCACGGTGAGCCCGGTCATGGCGAAGGTCGCGTCGAGATGGGTGTGGGAGTCGGTCACCGGGACCGGCAGCGGTTCGGCCGGGCCGGGGAGCTCACGACGACCTGCACCGGTGTGGGAAGCCACGGTCAGTCTCCTTCGTTGCGCGCGGCGAGGACCGCGTTGTAGAGGTCATTCTTGGACAGCCCGGTTTCCGCGGCGACCGCGGCGACGGCTGGCTTGGTGCGCTCCCCGGCCTCGAGTCGTGCCTCGACCGCGGTGACCGCTTCGGGCAGTGACCAGGCCCCGACCGACGGGTCGGCACCGGCGATCACGACGGTGATCTCGCCGCGTACCCCCTCCTCGGCCCAGGTGGCGAGCTGGGACAGGGGCCCTCGCCGTACCTCTTCATAGGTCTTGGTCAGTTCCCGGCAGACGGCGGCTGGCCGGTCGGGTCCCAGCTCGGTGACCGCATCGGTGAGGAAGTCGGCAAGGCGGTGGGGTGCCTCGAACCAGACGCTGGTACGGGGATCGCTGACGACCGCTGCCAATCGGCGGCGGCGTTCACCCCGTTTGCGTGGGGCAAAACCTTCGAAGCAGAACCGGTCGACCGGCAAGCCCGACACCGCAAGCGCGGTGAGCACCGCCGACGGTCCCGGCACCGCCGTGACCCGGATGTCTGCCTCAACGGCGGCGGTGACCAGGCGGTAGCCGGGGTCCGAGACCGACGGCATCCCGGCGTCAGTGACCAGCACAACCCGCTTGCCCGCCTGCAGGTCAGCCACCAGCCCGGGCGTACGGGCCGATTCGTTGCCTTCGAAGTACGACACCACCGGGGCATCGACCCGCATTCCGAGCCGTTGCAGCAGGCCGTGGAGACGGCGAGTGTCCTCAGCGGCAATCACGTCAGCGGTAGCCAGTTCGGTCCGAAGCCGGGGTGAGGCGTCGGCCACATCGCCGATCGGGGTGCCGGCCAGGACGAGGAGGCCAGATGAGTCAGGCATGGGTCCAGTTGAACATAGGATGGCCCGCGTGACTGCGACCGCCCCATCACAGACTGCTCCCAGCAGGCTGAAGGAATTGTCGACGGTTGAGAAGTTGTCGGACCCGATGCCGACCGATCGACTGTGGGGCTGGATCGTCACCCTCGCCATCACCGTGGTCGCCTTCGGAATGCGGCTGGTCGGGATCGCCACCCCGGGCAAACTCGTCTTCGACGAGACCTACTACCCCAAGGACGCCTGGACGCTGAGCAAGTTCGGCTACGAGACGCAATGGCCCGACGGCAAGGTCGTCAATCCGCAAATCGCCGAGGGCGTGGCTGACGGTTTCACCGACCAGGCATCCTTCGTGGTCCATCCACCGTTGGGCAAGTGGCTGATTGCGGCCGGTGAGCACCTGTTCGGGATGGACTCCTTCGGTTGGCGGTTCCCGTCCCTGGTCTTCGGCTGCCTCACGCTGATGATCGTGATCCGGCTCGTGCGACGGCTCTCACGCAGCACCATGATCGGAGCGCTGGCCGGGGTGTTGCTGATGTTCGACGGGCTCAGTTTCGTGATGTCACGGATCGGCTTGCTCGACATCTTTCTCGGTTTCTTCCTGGTGGCCGCGGTCGCCTGCCTGCTCGCCGACCGGGACTGGTCCCGGACCCGGTTGGCCCGTCACCTGATGGCCAACAAGCTGACGGACCTGGGGGGACATTTCGGCCCTGTCCAATGGTTCCGACCATGGCGGATCGCCGCCGGGGTGTGTTTCGGTCTGGCCTGCGGCACCAAGTGGAACGGTCTCTACGTGCTGGCCGCCTTCGCCGTGCTGAGCCTGGCCTGGGACATCGGGGCCCGCAAGCTGGCCGGTGCGGGCCGCATGGCCTGGCGCGGCCTGATCCTCGACGGGGTGCCGGCTTTCGTCTCGACCGTCATCGTCGGGATCGGCTGCTACATCGCCACCTGGACGGGCTGGCTGGCCACCTCAGGGGGTCACCTGCGGGACTGGGGTGCGAACAATCCCGATGCCCTCAGCGTGAAGGTCTTCGGTGCACCACTGGCCTCACTGTGGCAGTACCACAAGGAAATCTTCGCCTTCCACTCCGGTGAGTACATCAGGAATGCCGAGCATCCCTATGACGCCCATCCGATCGGTTGGTTGGTGATGGCCCGTCCGATCGGCATCGACGCGGTCAATGACATCCCACCCGGGGTCGACGGGTGTCCGACCACCGCCGACAAATGCCTGCAGGTGATCAGCGGAGCCGGCACCCCCGTGCTGTGGTGGCTGGCCCTGGTCGCCCTGGTCGGAGCAGCATTCTTCTGGCTCGGGACCCGCGACTGGCGGTTCGGGGTGCCGGTCGTGGGGGTGCTGGCCAACTGGATCCCGTGGTTCTTCGTCGCGGACCGGCCCCAGTTCTTCTTCTATGCGATCACGATCATCCCGTTCTCGGTGACAGCGCTGGCCCTGTGTCTGGGCAAGGTCCTCGGCGACGCCGATGCCGGGGAGAGACGCAAGGTCGGTGCCTTCGCCGTCGGCGCCGTGGTGTCCCTGGTCGGGGCGAACTTCGTCTTCCTGTATCCGATCCTCACCGACCAGACCCTCACGTACTACGAGTGGGTGCTGCGGATGTGGTTCGCCTCCTGGATCTGATCAGGTCGTCGTCGTCGCATCGTTGACAACAGCTTGGTTGCAGGCAGATTGCGGTTCGGACACGACCGGCTCTGGGCACTGTTTCGACGTCTAGGGTCAAGGGTCGAGATCACTGACCCGGAGGACACCTCAGCTGTGCCCGACAAGCCCCGACCACGTTGGCTGCGCCCACCCCGAGCATCCCTGTTCGCGGTGACGGCGATGGTCTGCGCCGTCCTGGTGGGCTGTTGGGCGATGCCGCGGAGCTCACCCTCGGACCGGGCCGCGACCGCAGTCGACCTGCCGGTGAGCGATGTGAACCCGTTCCCCCGCGCCGAGCTCAGTGACGGCGGTGAGGTGCGGATCGCGCTGACCGGTGCAGCCACCCACGAGTGGAACCCGCTGCACCGCGACACCGCACTGACCGACGTGCCGCGTGCTCTGGAACCGGTCGCTCCCCGATTCTGGTTGGTCGACGCGCTCGGCCAGACTGCCCCTGATCCGAGTTTCCTCAGCAGCGCCGAGGAACTCAACACCGACCCGACCGAGGTGCTCCTGCGGCTCAACCCGGATGCGGTGTGGGCCGACGGCAGCCCGATCACCTGGCTCGATGTGCAGGCTCCTCTGGTGGCCTGCGCCGACCCGGCGAACCCGTGCACCGACAGCATCGGGCCCCAACGGATCGTCGAGATCAGTCGTGGTGCCGACGACCACGAGGTGCTGATCCGGTTCGACCGTGCCTACCCGCAGTGGCGCGAGGTGGTCGTTGCCCCCGTACGAGCAGAGGTTCTGAGCGAGGGCTTCGACTGGACCGAACCGGACCTCCGTGCCCAGGCCGGACCGTTTGTCGTCGAGTCCTGGGATGCCGCGACCGGTGTGCTGACCCAGCAGCGCAATCCGCTGTGGTGGGGCACACCGGCCCTGCTGGAGCGGCTGCGGTTCCGGTGGCTGGCCGAGCCGATGCAGGCCGCGGCCTTCGTCAACAACGAGATCGATGTCTTCTCGGCCCGGCTCGATGCCGAAGCGGCCGAGCGGGTCCGCGGCGTCACCGACGGGGCGATCCGGGTCGCGGCCGGGACCGACCGGCGCACGATCGTGTTCCACCAGCAGGGTCCACTGGCCGATCCGGCGCTGCGGCAAGGCCTGGCCATGGCCGTGGACCGGGAAGCCATCCGAGACCAGGACGTCACTGACCCGACCAAGGCCCCTGTGCTGCTCAACCGATTCCTGTCACCGAGCTCGACCAACCACCGCGACAACACCGACGCCCTCGGCGGGCTCGGGGATGTCGGCGCGGCCTCGACACGGCTGGCCTACGCCGCACCCGAACTGGAGTTCCTGTGGTCGAGCGATGACCCTGCCGGGCAGCGGGACGGGGAACTGTTGCAGGCCCAGTGGGCCGAGATCGGGATCAACCTCACCCTGGTCGAGGTGGACGCTGCCGAATACCGCCACCGTCTCCGCACCGGAAACTTCCAGGTGACGGCGGCCACCCTGCCCAGCCGGATCCGGCCCGAACTGTGGTTCCACAGTGACAGCGCCCTCAATCTGAGCGGGGTCGTCGACCCGCAGCTCGACACCTGGCTGGGCGAGATCGGTGCCGCCCCACACTGGGAGCCGGATGTGGCCAACCAGGTCGATCGGTGGCTGTGGGCCGAGGCCGTCTCGCTGCCGCTCTACCTGGTGCCGGAAGTGGTCGGCATCCGGTCCGGACTGGCCAATCTCGGTGCCGGACCGGGCAGCATCACCTGGGAGCAGGTCGGCTTCCGCCACTGACCCGTACCCTGTGTCGGGTGGATCTGGAAACTGCTGCGGCCGAGCTGTACGGGCTGGCGCCCGAGGAGTTCGTCGCCCGACGCACAGCACTGGCCAAACAGGTCCGCACCGCCGGGGACCGTGCGCTCGCCACCACGATCCAGGGCATGGCCAGACCCACCCGCTCGGCCTGGTTGGTCAACCTGCTGTCACGTCATCAACCCCAGGTGCTGGCCGAACTGTTCGAGCTGGCCGAGCTCCTTGCCGAAGGCATGCGCACCGCATCGGGCCCCGAACTTGCCGAGCTCACCCGGCAACGCAACACCGTCGTCGCCTCCCTCACCCAGACTGCCGTCGGGCTCGGCCATGACCGCGGACACCGAGCCACCGAGGCCACCCGCCGCGAGGTCAACGACAGTCTGACAGCCGCACTGGCCGAGCCACAGGTGGCTGCCGCGGTCCGGGCCGGAACCTTGACCCGGGCCGTCCAGTGGTCCGGTTTCGGGATCCCCGAGATCGACTCGGTCTCGGCCGTCCCGCTGCCCCGACCGGTCGCCGAGGTGGTCGAGCTCGCGCCCCGCCGTGAGGCAGCCCAGGACCGACGCCGGGCAGAGGAGGTGGCGCGGCTGGAGGAAGAACTGGCCGCCCTCACTGCGGCCGTGGAGGAGGCAGCCGCTACGGTCGGGCAAGCCCGTGCCGAGGCCGAAGCTGCTCGAGCCGACGCCGACGCTGCCCGCGCCGCGGCCGCCGCGGCTCAGGAGGCCCTGGCTGCGGCCCGGGCCCGGCTGGCCGAGGCGGAGGACCAGGTGGCAGCCACAGCTCAGGCCCTCGACCGGGCCGAGGCTGAGTTGAGCACGGCCGAGGCTGGGGTGAGCACGGCTGAGGCTGGGCTGCACACGCAGCAGAGACGAGCTGATGCCGTACGGGATCAATGGGCTGAACTGGAGAAGAATGACTGATCGGGTGCGCGCCGAACGGGCATCGCGGGCGAGCTTTGCCGCCTTCGCGCTGACAGGTGTGTCGTTCTCCACCTGGGCGTCGCGGATCCCTCAGGTGCAGGATGCGCTGGCCCTGACGCCGAAGGCGCTGGGTCTGGTGTTGCTGGCGTTGGCGGCCGGTTCAGTGGTGGCGCTGCCCCTGGCCGGCATCGTGGTGGCCCGGATCGGGGCGATGCGGACCGTCCAGGTGATGGCGGTGATCAACGGGCTTGCCCTGGTTGGGATCGGCTTCGGCCACACCGTCGGGGTGCTCCCGGTCGTGATCGGTCTGTTCTTCTTCGGCTTCGGACAAGGTGCCTGGGATGTGGCGATCAATGTCCACGGTGCCAGTGTCGAACGCGCGCTGACCCGCTCGATCATGGCCCGTTACCACGCCGGGTTCAGCCTCGGCACAGTCGCCGGTGCGCTGTTGAGCGCCGGTCTGCTGGCCCTCGGTGTGCCGGTGTGGCTGCACCTGTTGGTGATCGGTCTGGCGGTGGTGATCGTGACACCGCTGACCGTGCGGGACTTCCTGCCCGACCCGGCCCCACCGGCGGCTGAGGCCGGGGCACCGCGCCGTCACCCCCTGCAGTCGTGGACCGAGCCGAGGACCCTGTTGATCGGACTGTTCGTGCTGGCCTTCGCCTTCACCGAGGGGACAGCCAACGACTGGGTCGCGGTCGCCCTGATCAACGACCTCCACGCGCGCGAAGCGATCGGCACCCTCGGATTCGCCGCCTTTCTCGCAGCGATGACCCTGTCGCGCTGGTTCGGGCCGCGACTCCAGGACCGGTACGGCAGGGTGCCAGTGATCCGCGTGGTGACCGTGCTCGCCCTGGTCGGAGTGATCGCCTTCGTCACCACCGGGCACGTCGGGGTTGCGATCGCCGCGACCCTGCTGTGGGGGCTGGGGGCCGGCCTGGGATTTCCGATGGGGATGAGCGCCGCCGCCGACGACCCGCAGGTGGCCGCGGGCCGGGTGAGTGTGGTCTCCTCGATCGGCTACACCGCGTTTCTGGCCGGGCCGCCCCTGATCGGCTTCCTGGGTGACCATCTCAGCGTGCAACGCGGACTGTTCGTGGTCCCGGTGCTCCTGGCGGTGTCACTGCTGATCTCCAGCTGCGTCAGGGAATATCCGCCGCCGGGAACCGTTGAAGCGGGCGGAGAGGAGAGTTCGAGATGAACTTCCATGATCGCTACAGCTGGGCCGAGATCTTGTTCAACGATCGTCGGTACGACCTTGCCGCCAAGGAACTGGAGTCCTTGCTGGCCGATGTGGCCGCCTCCGACGAGCCGGTCCACGGCATCGGTGAGGCGCGTCAACTGTTGGCCCGCGCCCACTTCCACGCCGCCCACATCGTCCGCTCCGAAGAGGTGGCCCGCCAGATCCTGGCCGACAACCCGACCGACTCCTATGCTGCTCTGCTGCTGTTTCGCAGCCTGGAGCGGCAGTCGCGCCATGATGAGGCCGCCCGGGCCAGGACCATGGCTGCCGTCCTCGGCGCCCCCGGCATGAGCTGGGAGGACTGAGCCGGTCCAGTCACCGGGTCAGCCCAACCCTGCCCCGACCTGGGCCAGGCCGACTCAGGCTGCTTCGGCCTTGCGGCCCAGGGCTCGGGCGAGGACCGAACAGACCAGCAGCTGGAACAGGTGGAAGATCATCAGCGGCAGGATCGTGGTGCCCAGCGCGGCGGCGGGAAAGAGCAGCGTGGCCATCGGCACGCCGGAGACCTGTGACTTCTTCGACCCGCAGAAGAGCAGGACGATCCAGTCCGCGCGCGGCATCTTCGTCAGCGTGGCGACCAGAGTGAGAACCACCATCACCACGGCCAGCAAGACAGCCGAGACCGCCACGACCAGGGCGAGCTCGGTGGGCCCGACGACCGTCCACAACCCGTCCACCACGCTGGCACTGAACGCGCCGTAGACGACCAGCAGCACCGAACCCGAGTCAACGAACTTGACCACCGAGGAGTGCGACCTCAACCAGGGGCTGATCCGGTTGTGCAGCAGTTGGCCGAGCACGAACGGCACCACCAGCTGGCCGACGATGCCCAGGATCGAGGAGCCAGTGATGTGGACCGCACCTCCGAGCAGGAGCGCCGCCAGCAGCGGAGTGATGAGAACCCCGACCATGTTCGACAAGGAGGCCGAGCTGACCGCGAGTCCGACATTGCCACGAGCCATCGAGGTGAAGGCGATCGAGGACTGCACCGTCGAGGGCAGGATCGAGACGAAGACCAGACCGGTCACCAACTCCGGCGACAGAAAGGCCCCGCCGAAGGTCGAGAAACCAACGCCCAGCACAGGAAAGAGCACGAAGGTCGCGCCGAAGACCAGCAGCTGGAACCGCCAGTTGGCGAAGCTCTTGGCCGCCTCGGACGGGGACAACTTCGCCCCGTGCAGGAAGAACAACAGGCAGACCGCGACGGTGGTGGCATGCTCGACGATGGTGGCCCCGAGGTCGCGGACCGGGAACAGACTGGCGATGACCGGCATGGCGACCAGCCCGATCAGGAACCAGTCCAGCCGTTTGCCCCGGGCTGCCACCTCAGCCGGCCTCGAAGGCGGCGCGGACGGCCGTCCGAGTGTCAGCCATCGAGGCGCTGCCGAGCTCGCGGGCGATCGAGGTCATGTCGACATCGGGCAGCCCGCAGGCCACCACCCACTGCCACGGGGTGAGGTCACCCTCCACGTTGAGGGCGAATCCGTGGCTGGTGACACCGCGGCTCTGTCGCATGCCGATCGACGTGATCTTGCGTCCGGTGTCGCGGGTCCACACCCCGGTCAGGAGCTCCTCCCCCGGCGGAGTCTCGCGGCGTTCGGCCGGCAGCCCCACGGTGGCGAGGGCTTCGACCAGCCGCAGCTCAACCTCCCGTACGTAGTCCACGATCCCTTCGTGGGCACCGAGCCGCACGATCAGGTAACCGACGAGCTGGCCGGGACCGTGGTAGGTCAGCTGGCCACCCCGATTGGTCTCCAGGACCGGCACCCCGTGGCTGGGGTCCGGCAGGTGTTCGGGTCTGGTCCGGCGGCCGACGGTGAACACCTGCGGATGGCTCAGCAGCCAGAGGGTGTCGCCGATCTCGTCGGCCTTGCGTTGTTCGACGAGCTCGGCCATCCGGGTCGTCGCCTCGGTGTAGTCGACCAGTTCGTCGGTGATCAGGGACAACGGGCGGGGAGCCATGACGCGATCGAGCATGGTCTCCACCCTAAGCCTGTGGTGCCGGCTCCTCGGTGGTCGCTCCATCCTCGGACCGCTGGGGCCCGACGAGTTTGAGCCCGATCACGGCACCGACGATGCCGGCCAGGAAGATCACCTTGAGCACCGAGAACGGCTCGGTCCCGGTGGCGATCGCCCAGGTCACCGTCAGTGCGGCACCGATCCCGGTCCACACCGCATAGGCGGTGCCCATCGGGATCTGTTTCGCCGCCCAGCCCAGCCCGATCATGCTGAGGGTGACGGCGATCGCGAAGACGACTGTGGGTCCGAGTTCGCTGAAGCCGTGCGACAACCCCAGGGCCGTGGCCCAGACTGCTTCCAGGACGGCGCTGACCAGCAGCACGATCCAGGCGCGGGTGGTGCGGGCCATGTCAGCTCACCACCTTGAGACCGATGACCGAGCCGATCAGCACGACCAGCAGCAGAATCCGTACGCGGGTGGGTCGGTCCTGGTGGGTGAGGAAACTCCACAGCACGGTCAGGGTTGCGCCGATCCCGACCCAGACGGCATAGGCGGTGCCGGTGGGCAGGGTCCGCATCGCCCAGGCCAGCCCAGCCATGCTGGCGCTGACCGAGACGAGGAACAACAAGGCGGGCTTCCATCGGCGGAATCCGTGGGATGCGGCCAGAGCCGAGGCCCAGACGGCCTCCAACATCCCTGAGACGATGAGCACGAGCCATGCCATGACAAAGACCTCCTGATTGAGTCAGTCTTTGCTGCAGGTACTGCTCCCTCGTCTGGGAACCCGGTTGATCGGGCTCCGTCTCCGAGGCTAGCAAACAGCTGCAGCAGGGTCGAGCCAGAACTCGGCTCGGCAGCGCGCGGACCGTTCGGCGTCGGCCGGCTGGTCCGGCCAGCTGGTGTGTCCAGCCTGGGCGACATGCAGCCAGGTCGGCCCGGCGATCGCATTGGCCACGGCGAACTGGCCCGGTGGCGGCACTCCGGGATCGGCGGCAGCAACGATGCACAGCGTCGGCACGGTGATCCTGGTCGCAGCGGTCGCGGCGTCGACATAGCGCAGCACCTCGACGACTTCGGGATGCTCGGCGTGGTAGCGGCGGACCGCCTCCCCGGTTGCGGTGCACTCGAGGGTGAGCCGGACCGGGTGGTTGCCGAAGCTGGGGACGGTCAGTTGGACCGCATCGAACCGGGGTTCCCAGGCTGCGGCCATGGCTCCGATGCCACCGCCGAAGCTGCCGCCTTCGTACCCGACCGGCACCCCCGGGGCGAGATCGGTCACCACGGTGGTGGCGGCCCACACATCGGCGACCGCCCCGACATGGACATAGCTGCGGAAGGATTCGATGCCGTGCAGGACGTGCTGGTGTGAGTCGCTGGGCACGCCGGGCCATGCGCTGCTCGCCTGCCCACGCGAGACCATCTGGATCGACAGGCAGCCGTCGGGGATGACGGTGGTCGGCTCGGTCCGCCCGCCGTAGCCGTGGCCGATCACCAGGGCGCGGCGCAGTTCGCCGGGTGAGCGGACCAACCATCCGTTGGACCGTACGGCATCGAGCCCGGTGACGCTGATGGTGGCGACCTGATGACCCTGGTCGCCGAGTGCCTCCCACGGCCCGATCGCCGGATCGGGATCGACAGCGTCGGCCTCGGCCCGCACGGCGAGCCACTGCTGCTCGAAGTCGTCGGGTTCGTTGTCGGGCGGGCCGTAGCCGAGCAGGTCGGCCACGGTGTGCCCATAGGTCGGGTCAAACGGTGCTGCGGTGTCATCGGGGGCGATTGTCGTGCCCGTGCGGCGGGTGATCACCGCAGCACGGTACCCAAGAATTCAGTCGTCGATCCCCACGAACTTGCCGGTGAGCGCATCCACGATGTGCTCGATGTCTTTGCCCCGTTCGTCGCGGATCTCGAAGGTGTACTCGATCCGACCGTTGTCCTTCTCCAGCTTCCACTCGGTGACCGGGCCGTCCATCTGGTCAAGTGCAGTCTGCATCGCGTCAGCGACATCGACCACATCGGACGGGTCAAAGGTGTCATCAGGGTCGTTGTCGTCCTCGTCGTCGATCTCGTCACGCAGGATCTCACCGGTGTTGGGATCGATGTCGGCGTCGTACTCCTGGTCGGCGGACTCCAACTCGACGCTGTAGACGAGGACGCCGCGTTCCCACTCCAGACTGACCGAGTTCAGCTCACCGTCAAACTTCTTTTGAGCAGCAGCCACCGCCTCCTGCCAGGTGATCTTGACCTCGACCTCGCGCAGATCACGCTCGCTCGCCGGCGTGCTGGGCGCAGGTGAGTTGGTTGTCGAGCTGGGGGTCGAGCTGGGGGCAGGTGAATCAGGGGTGGGCGAATCGGGATTGGACGTCGAGGGATCCCCGCCGGCCGGAACAGTCACAACCCGACCGGGGGTCTCGCCAGAGCCGGGATCGGCGCCATTGCTGCAGGCGACCACGCCGATGGACAGACCGGCGACCGCAAGCGCGGCCACCGTACGGGACAGGTATCGGTACATGTGGACCACGGTACTGACCTCAGATGAAGATCCGATGAGAGCAGGACGAGGGTTCCTTCACCCGTGGACCTCAGTCGCTGAGGCCGACCCGTTCGGCGCTGCGCTGCCACAGCTGTTCAGCCAGCTCGGCGTCGTTGATCTGTGGGTTGATCCATCGACCCCGGTGCCGCTTGGCCCAGTAGTCGCCAGAGGTCCAGGTCTGGCCCGGGGTCCCCTCGATGAACCACTGCAGGAGTTCACCGCTGGCCCGGGCACTCATCAGGAACCGCTTGAGGAACGAGTGGTAGAGCAATTTCATCGGTCCGTTGCCGGCCGCGGCAAAGTTGCTGCGGACCACACCGGGGTGGAAGGCGACCGAGGTCAGTCCTTGGTCGGCGTACTTGGCATGCAGGCTCTTGGTGAACAGGATGTTGGCGAGTTTGGCGTCCCCGTACGCCTTGTCCGGGCGGCCGCTGCGGCGGTTGTCGAGGTCGTCGATCTCGAGGTGACCGAACAGGCGGTGGGCGATGCTGGAGGTGTTGACGACCGCGGCACGGCCGGCCAGCAGCTGCGGCATCAACAACCGGGTCAACAGGTACGGCGAGAAGTGTCCGATCTGCATCGTGGGATTGTTGCCATCCACCGTCGGGGTCATGTCGGCGAAGATGCCGCCGGCGTTGTTGGCCAGCACCGCGACCGGGGCACCGTCCAGGGCGGTGGTCAGCTCGTCGGCCAACCGGCGGACCTGGGCGAACTCGGCAAAGTCAGCGACGAAGGTCTGCGCACCGGTGGCACGGCCGACGGCTTCGATCTTGTCGCGTGAGCGTCCGACCAGCAGCAGACGCCGGCCCTTGCTGGCCAGACCACGAGCCGCGGCGGCTCCGATCCCGTCGGAAGCACCGGTGATGATGACTGCACCTTCGGTCACTGTCTCTCCTCATGGTCCGGCGGACCGTCATGGTTGGTCGGGCGTCATTATTCCGCTTTCGCATCACCACCCAACAGTGAGATCATGGTCGACCGGTCCCCAAGGGGTCCGTTCCCCCGTCAGTTTTGAGAGGACCCCCTGCGTGAACGTCGACGAACGCACAGCCGACACCGTTGACACCACCGAGTCACCCTCCTCCGCCACCATCCGGGGAGTCATCGGGTTGCTCCTGGTCGGCACCTTCGTGATGATCCTGAACGAGACCTTGATGGCCGTGGCCATCCCGGTCCTGATCGTCGATCTCAGCATCACCGCGTCAACGGCCCAATGGCTGACCACAGCCTTCATGTTGACCATGGCCGTGGTCATCCCCACCACTGGCTTCTTGTTGCAACGGTTCTCCACCCGATCGGTCTTCATCGCGGCGATGGGCCTGTTCACTGCCGGTACGGCACTGGCTGCGGCCGCGCAGTGGTTCAGCGTGCTGTTGGTCGGTCGCGTGATCCAGGCATCGGGCACGGCAGTGATGATCCCGCTGATGATCACCACGGTGCTGACCTTCGTCGCCGAACAGCGACGCGGCACCGTGATGGGGCTGATCTCGATCGTGATCGCGGTCGCCCCGGCCACCGGCCCGTCGATCTCCGGGCTGATCCTGGAGCATTTCCACTGGCGCTGGCTGTTCATCTTCATGTTGCCGATCGCCGTGATCGCGCTGGTGTTGGGGGTTGCGCTGGTCCGCAACATCACCACCCCGCGCAGGGCGCCGTTCGACGTGCTCTCGGTGCTGCTGTCGGCGGTCGCCGTGGTCGGGCTGATCTACGGCATGAGCAGCCTCGGTGAGGCGGCCGCCGGCACGGTCCTGCTGCCGCCGTGGCTGCCGATCACCGTCGGTGCGGTCACCTTGGCGCTGTTCGTGTGGCGTCAGCGCAGCCTGACCCGCCGGACCGGTACCCCGCTGTTGGACCTGCGGGTGTTCCGAACCCGTACCTTCACGGTCGGCATCATCATCCTCCTGGTGGCCATGGCGGCGCTGTTCGGCGCAATCATGTTGCTGCCGATGTACATGCAGAACGTCTGGCACTCCTCCACCCTGCAGACCGGGATGGTCATGTTGCCCGGCGGTCTGGTGATGGGCGCGGTGGCTCCGCTGGTGGGCAACCTCTATGACCGGTTCGGTCCGCGACCGCTGGTCACTCCGGGCGCGATCGTGGTCACCGTGGCGCTGGTCCTGCTGACCCGGCTGAATGCCGATCCGGCCACCTGGGAATTCTGGTGGTTCACCAACCAGGAGTGGAAGGTCGTGGGGATCCACACCTTGCTGAGTCTGGGGCTCGGTCTGATGATGACTCCGCTGATGACCTCGGCCCTGGGTTCGGTCCCGCCTGAGCTCTACTCCCATGCCAGCGCCATCCAGAACACCCTGCAGCAGCTCGCCGGCGCCGGCGGCACTGCTCTGTTCATCATGGTGATGACGCGGTCGGCCATCGCCGAGATGGCCGGTGGCGCCGATCCAGTGATGGCTCAGGCCACCGGTATCCACAATGCCTTCTGGTGGGGTGTCGGCTTCGCCGTCGCCGCGGTCGCCTTGTCGTTGTTGGTCCGTCGTCCGGTGTCCCAGGCGGCCGCTGCCGAATGAGTCAAACCCCTCGCCGCTCCATCGCGGTGATCGTTGTCCTGTGCTTCTCGAGCCTGAGCGCCTCGTTGATGCAGTCGCTGGTGATCCCGATCCAGAGCGACCTGCCGCGCCTGTTGTCGACCTCGGCCAGCACGGCGTCCTGGGTCATCACCGCGACCCTGCTCGGCGGTGGTGTGGCAATGCCGATCAGCGGCCGGTTGGCCGACATGTTCGGCAAGAAGCCGGTCCTGGTGGCCTCGGCGGCGTTGATGGTGATCGGATCGGTCATCTGTGCCGTGTCCGACTCGGTCGGCCCGGTGCTGGCCGGCCGGGTGATCCAGGGCATGGCGATGGGATACATCCCGGTGGCGATCAGCATGGTCCGCGAGGCCGCGCCTCCCCATCTGCGCAACACCGCGGTCGCCGGGGTCAGCGCCACCCTCGGTGTGGGTGGCGCCTTGGGTCTGCCGCTGGCTGCCTGGATTGCGCAGAGCCATGACTGGCACATCCTCTTCGTCGTGGCGTCGGCGCTGGCGCTGGTGATGGTGGTGCTGACCGCCGTGGTGGTCCCGGCCTCTGGCGGCGGCGCCCCGGGTCGGGTCGACGTGCTCGGCGCGATCGGTCTGGCGATCGGGTTGGTGGCGGTCCTGGTCGGGGTGTCCAAGGGCAATGACTGGGGGTGGCTACGACCGCAAACTCTGGGTCTGGTCGTCGGCGGTGTGATGGTCCTGCTGTTGTGGGGCTGGTACGAGTTGCGGCGTGACCAGCCGTTGGTGGATCTGCGCACGTCGGCCCGGCGACCCGTGTTGCTGACCAACATTGCTGCCGTGCTGGTCGGTTTCGGCATGATGGCCCAGTCAATCGTGGTGCCACAGCTGCTGCAGATGCCCGAGGCGGCCGGCGGGATGCACCAGACGATCCTGCAGGCCGGGTTGTGGATGACGCCCGGCGGTCTGATGATGGTGCTCTTCACCCCGGTCTCGTCGCGGATGTTGACCACCTTCGGAGGCCGGATCACCATGGCCACCGGCGCCGGGGTGCTGGCAGTGGGCTATCTGGTCGCCACTTTCTTGATGGATGCACCGTGGCAGCTGATGGTTGCCTCCGGGGTGATCTGTGCCGGTGTCGGGATCGGCTACGCCGCAATGCCGACGCTGATCCTGACCAATGTGCCGGCCAAGGACTCGGCCGCCAGCGTCGGACTCAACTCCTTGATGCGCTCGATCGGCACCACGGTTGCCGGTGCGGTGATGGCGGTCGTGCTGACCAGCCAGACCGTCATCGTCTCCCCCGGGCTGCCCCCGGTGCCGGCCCAGAGTGCCTTCCAGCTGTGCTTCGTCATCGGCGCGACCGCAGCAGCGGCCGGTGCGATCATCGTCTTGTTCGTCCCGCGTGGGCGCCCCCACCAGGATCCGGTGGCCCAGACCCGCTGACCTCAGCCGACGATCTCGACCGACGCCTTGCCCGGTTCGGGCAGATGCCGCACTTTGATCGGATCACCGATCCGGTGCCGGCCAGCAATGGTGCCGGTCACGAACCGGCTGCGTCCGCGCTCGTCGCTGAACCGTACGGTGACCTTGGTGACGTCGACGTGATTGAGAGCGTAGCTGCGCGCTGAGACGATGCGCCCACCAGCGAGTCGGCCTTGGCTGATCACGGTCTGGGACCGCGCTGTGAGGCGACGATGTCGCCGTACCAGCACAGTGGTGACCACTGGCGCCGCCACTGCCGGCACCAGGAATCCCAGCGCCGAACCTCTGATGCCTGCACCCCGCAGCAAGCCCTGAGCCAGGTCCCCCACCCCGAGCGCACCGAGAAGGACGCTGATCGGGACCACGATCCACCACGGGGAGAAGTCATCGTGGGACGCGCTGAGGATGGCCAGCACGATGCCGATCCCGATCAACCCGATGCCGCCCAGTCCGATCATGACATCGGCCCGGGCCGACACCACCACGAACTGGTCCCCGTCGATCTGGGAGGCCGCAGTGATGCCGAGCAACACGACGGCGATTCCGCCCAGAGCCCAACAGGCCCAAGCGGCCCGGAGTCGCAGAACCTGACGATTCCACGGCCGGGCGGTGGGGTCGGTCAGACTCATGTGGCCTACGTTACCGGCGGTTGATCAGGGCCAGAACCATCCGCGAGTGAGGACCAGGTTGGCCACGACCAGCAGAACCAGCAGGATCAGCCCGCCGGTTGCGGGCAGCGGCATCTGAGGTGAACGCTCGGCGCCGAACCGTTGGGTGCCAAACATCATCGACATGGGGGCGTAGACCCCGACCGCGAGGGCTCCAGCGAGGACCGCCATCACCACCGACGGGTCGAAGCTCGCGCTGAGCAGCACATAGGTCGCCATCAGCACGAGCAGGACGCCGGTGCCGATCATCCACGGCCACACCGCCAGATTGCGCTTGTCGCCGAGGGTGGCCGACATCGGCCGGATCGCGATCGCGAAGAGCCAAGCAGTCAGCGGAAGGCAGATCCAGCCGAGTGTGGTGGCAAGGATGTAGGCAATGGGCTCGGCGTCGAGTAGTGCAAAGGCCTGCGCGGTGTCGCCGGCCTGCAGGATCCCCGAGATCTGGAGGTAGCCAAGTCCTTCCTGGATGCTGGTGAAGATCGTCCACAGCCACACCATCCGCCAGAACGGGCGGGTCAGGAACGGGGTCACGATCCGGTCGATCACGACGCCGACCACGCCTGAGCCGAGGCTGAATGCGGGCCCGGCGAGTAGGGCGATGATGTGGTCCCGGTCGGAGATGTCGGGTCCATGGTCCACGGCGAAGGGCAGCTGGACCGGATGGGCGTACCCCAGGATCATGCCGGTCACGGCATGGGCGGTTTCGTGGAGCAGGATCATGAGCGTCGCGCCGATCACCAGAGCGACACTGCTGCCCACAATGATGGATTTCCGGGAGGCGATGGAATTCGGAGGCGTCTGATCCATGTTGAAATCTTCGCACATCGTGAGCTGATCTGGCACGGATCGGGTCAGGAGTCCTGTTCCAGGACCACGCCAAGGTGCCGCTGCACCGCCGTACCGAATGATTGGTGGACCTGACCGAGCAGGTCGATCAGAGCAGGCTGGGACCAGGTGTCGGGCAGGAGCTCGGGCGGGAGATCGGGGACGGTGACCAGCGCGTGGTAGATCGGCAGGGTCAGGTCGACCAGCGCCCGCATGGCTGCCCGGTCATCAGGCGGCGGCGGCTGGTCGAGGGCGGTGCGGGCCCGGTCGGCCAAGGCGAGCAGACGCCGGTCGAGGTCGGCCAGGCGCCAGGCCTGGGCTGCTGCCGTACGGGCGTCCTCCGGCCTCATCCGCAGCGCAACCGGGGCCACCGAGGCATCGGCGGGGAGCTCGGCCACCACGGGTGTGAGCTGGGACCACTGGTCGCTCAGGCCGATCATCAGCCCGGGACGCAGCGGCACATAGCCGACCAGGGTCGCTGCGGTGCGGAGGCGGTCACGATGGCGACGGTGCGATTCGGGGATGCTGTGCAGGATGCCGGCGAACTCGCCGGGCCAGGTGGGGGTGGAGCGACGCTGAGCGAGGTCACGCGAATGACGGAAGCCGTGGGCTGCCGGGCCGGCCAGGGAGTAGTCGGTGACCCGTCCGCGGCGGGTGCCTTGGAGCGAACCGGCGGCACGCATCCGGGCAATGGCGCTGCGGCTGGCGGCTTCGGGGATGTCCAGATCAGCGAGCAGGCCGATGATGACCGGGCCCCGAAGGCTGTCCCGGTTGGCCATGCCGAACAGGAAGCTGATCATCGACGGGATCGATGCTGCCTCCATGACCGCCGAGCGTACTCCAGTCCGGCCGGTAGGCTGGGCGGCGATGGCCACCCCACGTCCTGTGGTCGGTCCCGCGACCACCTCCACCGACCTGACCACCTTCAGTCTCCGCTCGCTGGTGCCGGCGATCGAGGCCGATGGGATCGTAGTTCTCGACTTCTGGGCCCCGGGTTGTGGCACCTGTCATCGCTTCTCCCCGGTCTTTGAGCGCGTCGCCTCGGCTCGCTCCGGAGCCGGTGTGGTCTTCGGCACGGTGAACACCGATGACGAGCAGCAACTGGCCGCGATGTTCGGTGTCCAGTCGCTGCCGACGGTGGTGATCATCCGCGACGGCACGGTCGTCTTCGTCGCACCGGGTCCCTTCACCGGTCGGGACCTGATGCGCATCCTCGACCAGGTGGCCTGACCACTGACCGGGTTGGCCACGGCCCGGTACGCTTGTGGGATGGTGCGTGCGTGGATCGATCGAATGCAGCGCACGCTCCTCATTTCTCCCGAGCGACTGGCGGCTGACCCACGCCTGAGCTCCCGGGCGGTCCGCCCCGAGGCACTCCTCGAGATCGCCGGGATCCGGCGGCTCGCCGAGCTGGGCCCGAACAACACCCGCATCATCGACCACACCCAACTTGCCGATCCGGCCGAGCGTGCCCTGCTGCTGCGCGAATCCCTCGAGGGAGGCATCCGGCTGCTCCTGGTCGATGCGACCGAGGCGCCGCTGCCCGAGCTGGCCCATCCCCTCGATGCCGACGGCACCCTCGGTGGGATCAATGTCACCGAGTTGTTGCGCCACGGACTGGCTCATGACCCCGATCGCACCGGACTGGCTCTGGCCGGGATGTCGACCCGACGGATGACAAGTGAGGCCCGACGCACCTTGCCGGCGACCATTCCCGTACGGGATGAGCATCCGCTGCGGCGGCTGCTGAGTGATCCGCGCGCCCCGGTCTATCTGGTGGTCGGGATCTACTCGGCCCTGCGTGCTCTGCCGGTGGCCCTGGTCCCCCAGTTCCAGGGCAGCCTGTTGGTGTTGTGGCTGATCGACGTGTTGACCGCCATCCCCTACACGTGGGGGGTGTTGGCCATGCTCTTTGCGCCACGCCGCTCGATCCGGGCGCTGGCCACGCTGACCACCGCGGTGACCTTCATGGCGCCCTATGTGTATTTCTGGCTCAACGGACGCCACTACCCGCCGTACGTGGTCGTCGTGATTGCCACCCTCACCGCGGCGAGTGTGGCTCTCGAGGTGAGCAAGTACCTGCAGGAACAGCGATTGCGGCGCCGATGGTCCCGGGTCAGGCAGCCGACGAGTGATGCTGCCGAGTCGCGGCAACTGTCCTGATCACTCCGGTCAGGACCAGCCAACCCCCGGTGACGAGCCAGACGGCCAGGAGCCACGGTTGGGTCACCGGGTGTTCGATGACCAGCATCGCTGAGGCGGCGATCCAGGCCACGGTGGCCACCACGTTCACCGCCCGGAAACGAGCCACCCGCAGCGGATGGACGAAGGCGATCGGTGCCCAGGTGAGCACAGCGAGCACGACTACGACGATCGTGGTGACGACGGTGCCGACACCCAGCAGCCACAACGCGAGGGCGACCACATTCCAGGCCGCCGGGAAGCCGAGGAAGTAGTAGTCGGAGGTCTTCATCCGGGTGTTGGCGTAGCAGAACATCGACGACACGGTGATGAGGACCAGCAGGACGAAACCGAGTGCGCCAGACCCGAGCAATCCGTTGTGGTACAGGAAGAAGGCCGGGATGAAGGTCCAAGTCAGGTAGTCGACGATCGAGTCGAGGATGACCCCGTCGAAGTGCGGGGCATGGGTCTCGACCTGGGCCTTGCGGGCCAAGGTGCCGTCCACTCCGTCGACGATGAGTGCGATCCCCAGCCACAACCACATCAGTCGTGGTTGGTGGTCGATGACCGCCACCAGGGCCAGCACGGCCCAGATGATCCCCGTGAGAGTGAAGGCGTGGACCGCCCAGGCCGCGATCACACGTCGGTGCGCCATGTCACCAGACCAAGGTCGCCGGGATCGACAGGCCGAGCGCAGCCAGGAAGTGCGCAACCTTCACCTCGACGAACACCTCGGCCTCGTCGAGCTCGGTCAGGTCGACGTCACCGGCGTCACCGGGTTCGTTGGGGTCGTTGGGGTCGTCGGGGTCGTCGACGGCCAAGAACCTTTCCACTGTCGCCGGTTCGACCGCGGCACCGCAGGCCCGGCGTGCCCAGGCAGCCAGGCCGAGCCCCTCCCGTACGGGATCGGTCGGGTCGCTGGCTCGTGGATCGTCGAAGTAGTCGCGGGGAGTGAACCCGAGGAAGGCCTGACCGGTGCCGTCGCCGGGCGGGGCGTACTGGACCGCGGCGATGTCGCTGTCATGGATCGAGACGAACAGCCACGGCTCGTCCGGGGCGTCGAAGGGCTCACCGGTCTGGTCAACCTCGGTCCAGACACCGTCAGCCCACAGCTGGGCACCGAAGAATCCCATCGCTCTCCCGATCTCGGTGGTCACGGCCACTGATGGCCCATTCTGCACCAGCTGGACCGAAGAGCCGGGTCCAACACCTCGGCCAGCCCGTCACGTTACAGTGTGGAGGATGAGTGCGGCATGCGGTGACCCAGATCCAGCCGGCGGAGGTGCCGACGCCTGATGTCACTGGGCACCGTCGCGATCGTCCTCATCGCCGCCGTCGCCCACGCGGTCTGGAATCTCGCCTCCAAGTACAAGCGTGGCGACACCGTCCTGTTCGTGGGTGCCTACTCCGCCCTCTCCGCAGTGCTGTGTCTGCCCTTCGCCATCACGGCTGCCGTGACCGGGGCACAGCCGCTCACCTGGCAGTTGGCCGGGGCCGTGCTCGTGTCGGCGGGCCTGCATCTGGCCTACTCGTTGACCCTTCAGGCCGGCTATGACCGGGCAGAGCTCGGAGTCGTCTACCCCGTGGCTCGAGGGACCGGGCCGCTGTTGACGATGACCTTTGCCGTGCTCCTGCTGGCCGAACGTCCGTCGTTGCCGGCCCTGGTCGGCGCCCTCACCGTTGTCGGCGGCATCATCGTCGTGACCGGCAACCCCTTCCGCCGTCACGGCCAGCGACCCCTGCGTGGCGTGCTCTGGGGCGCTGCCACCGGTGCAACGATCGCCAGCTACACGCTCTGGGACGCCTATGCGGTCGTCCAGTTGCAGCTCACGCCGGTGAGCTACTACGCCGGCACCCTGGTGGCGCAGAGTGTGTTCCTTGCCCCCAGCATCCTGCGCCGGAAGAAGGACATCGGCGTGACCGCTCGGACCAACTGGGTCCCGATCATCGTGGTCGCCGTCCTCTCCCCGCTCGCCTACATCCTTGTCCTCACTGCGATGCAGACCGCGCCCGTTGCCCTCGTGGCCCCCCTGCGTGAAGCGTCGATCGTGATCGGTTCACTGCTGGCCTGGCGGCTCTTCCACGAACAACATCTGGCCCGCCGCATCATCGGCGCCCTGATCGTCATGGCGGGGATCGCTGCCATCAGCCTGTGACGCCAGTCAGGGTGGTGGGCCGGTCAGGGATGTGGGCCGGCCGGAAATCCGGTCCAGCGGAGCTCAGGGCGCAGGTGACTCATATCGTTGTACATCCGGATGGTCGGCGGGCCCACCGTCCGGTACTCGATGACGGTGAGGGCGGCATTGGCACTGCTGAGCCCGAGCCACCGTACCGGTGGGGCGCCGAGGGCGTCGCGGACGAGCCAGGCGATGGGGTATGCGTGGGTGATGACGACCTCGTGGAGGTTCTGCTGTCCTTCGGCGGCGGTGGCGAAGCGTGCGGTCAGGCGGTGGGCAAGGGTGTGGCCGGCCACGGCTTCGTCGGGGTCGTACCCGTCGAAGAATGGTCTCCAGCTCGACGGTGTCTCCTCGGGAGCAGGAACATGGGGCACGTGGTCGATGAGCTCGGGGGCCTCGGCGACGGTGGTGTTCCCACCGAGGACGAGGTCGAGTTGGGCCGCACTCGCGGCAGCTCTGGGCAGCGGCGAGTGCCAGACGGCATTGATGGGCAGATGGGCCAGCCGCTTGCCGAGAAGTTGGGACTGCTCGCGGCCCGTGGCGGTCAATGTCCCGAATGCGTCTGCCTCGCCATGTCGGGCGATGTAGAGGTGTCTGGTGGCCATGGAGCGTGAGGGCGGCACGATGTGTGCATGCCCCCTCTCCTTCCTGGGTGGGGTGTTCGGGGGTCTCAAACAGCAGTGACGGTCCCCGACGTGCCGTCGAGAGTGATCAGGTCGCCGTCGTGGATGCGTTCAGAGCTGCGTCGACACCGAGGACGGCGGGAATCGCGTACTCGCGGGCCACGATCGCGGCGTGGGAGAGTGCCCCTCCGGTCTCGGTGACGACACCGGCGGCGATGGTGAACAGTGGCGTCCATGCGGGGTCGGTCTGCTGCTCGGGATGATGGCGATCGGTGCCGTCGGGGTTGTCGGAGGGGTGCAGGGCGACATGCGCGTCGTCTGTGGTGTCGGTGGCGACGTAGGCGTAGTTCCCGTGCCGGCCGCGGGTCATCGCGACGTAGAAGTTCTCCCGCGTGGTCGTCGCCGTCACGACCGTGTGCGCGGTATCGACCGTGACGCCTTGGGCGCGGTGCCCGGTGATCGCATACCCGAGTTCGACCTGTTCGGTGACGTAGGCCGCGGGGAGCACGAGTGAGCCGCTGAAGCGTCGTCCGGCGGGGCGGACGGTGATCGACCCATCGCTGGAAACTGCGGTGATGGTCCAGCAGTCGCCGTTGCGCACCCAGTTCTTGCCGTTCTTCGACCGCAGGCGCCGGTCGTTCTCCCTTGTGATGACCCGGTCACCCTTGGATGCCTGGGTGCCGTCGTGCAGGGTGACTTCTCGGCTGGGGGTGATCGTGCGGTCGAGGATGAGGTCGGCGCGGGCCCGCTCGTTGAGCTGGGTGACGGTCTCGCGGGTTTCGGCGACGAGGATCGACGCCCACCCCGCTTGCACGTCGGCCCGCCAGGCGGTGTAGGCGGCATCGATCATCGCGTCCTGTTCCCCGCCGCGCACTCGGTCGTGCTCGATGAGCGTGTCGATGGCCGGGGTACGGCCGTGCCGCAGGGCCAGCGAGTTGGCCTTCTCCCATTGATGGGTGAACCGGTGTATGTCGACCAGTTCGGGGCCGAGCCAGCGGCCCTCCGTATCCGGTCTGCTGGTGATCTTCTCGACGGTGGCCAGTTCCACGGTCGGCCCGGTCGTGGCGTGGGAGCGGTCGAGGAGGCGGTCTTCCGCGGCCAGCAGTTCTTCGGTGGAGTAAAGGGACGGCGCTGGGGTGGCGGAAGCGGCTTGATCCGTCGGGGCGGCGGAACACGATCGGGCTCGATGCCAGCTCCGGCGGCGTCAACCGCAGCGACGCCTGTTCCGCGGCGTCGGTGACCATGCCGGTGATCGCCTCCCTGTCAGCGGCGGTCGCGAACCGGATGCCCATGAGCTGCCGGCTCGCCTCGGAGTGGAGGTTCCAGCGCCGCCACGTCGACCGTTTCTCACCCACCGCCGCGACGACGGACTGGCCGAGGTCGGTGATGGTGTCCAGGGGTACATCGTCGGCGCGCAACAGCGCCGCCTGCTCCCCGGTGCCGGTGAGAGTGCGCGCCCAGCCGGTCGCGTCCTCACCGAGGACCTCGCCGGCGCGGTGGCGCCAGTTGGCGGTAAGGGCAGCGAGCGACTGCACCCGCTTCTCCGGACGAGTCGCGAGGGTCGCCTGGGCGCGGAGCTTCAGGATCGTCTTCGCCGACGGCTCACGGCCATGCTTGGCCCGGTAAGTGTCGATCAGGCGAGTCTTCTCCTCCTCGATCTGCCGCGACCGCGATGAGAACTCCGAGATCAGCTCGTCCGGCACCGGCGCAAGCTCCCATGCCGGGTTCCGATCCCGGCCCCGCTCCCTGGCCTCCCACTCGATCCCGAACATGCTCGTGATCCGATCAGCGAGGATCGCGTTGTACAGCTCGGACAGCGCGACGACCGAGGCGTGCACCGGGCGACCGGCGAGGGTGCGCCATTTCTGATCTTGCACCGTCAGCACTTTGTTGCTGACCACGACGTGCGTGTGCAACTGCGGATCACCACTGCGTGAGTCGTAGTGGTCGAACGCGGTTGCGAGGACGCCGGCGACATCGACATGCGCGACCGCGCCCTCCGGCCCGGCGGCACCGACGCGCGTGGTCGCAACCTCGCGTTCGAGGAACGCAACCACCTCCGCAACCGCCCGGCGGGTGCCGCGCTCAGCCTCCTCCGCCTCGATCGCCGCGACCTGCTCCGCACGAGACACCGGCCCCAGCTCCGAGTCAAGGTCAGCGACCCGCTGATCGACGCGCTCCTGCACGCTCGCGTATTGCCGATACGCCTCACCCAGCGGCTCACCCGTGATCGGGTCGCGACCCATCCCGACCAGGAGCTGAAGCTGAGCCTCGGAGACCCGGACGCCCTCGGTGAGCTCGCCGCCGCCGAGGTACGGCAGGCCCGACCCCATCCAAAACCCGGGAGGAGTTCCCTCCTCCGTGTAATACCTCGTCAACGGGGTCGAGAGCGAGCGGTCGCCGTCACCGGCGGCGACGGTGCGCAGCAGGTACTCGTAGCCGTCGCCGGCGCTCATCACTCGCATCGAGACCGTCATACCGACCAGGTGAGCCGACGGCATCTCAACGGCGAAGCGTCTCAACCTCCCGTTGTCAACTTAGGTTGACGGCAGGGGCCTCGCTTGAAAGACGTGTGGCGGCTCGTTGGGGCGGCGAGAGCGGGGGTCACGAAGGAGGTCGAGTCGCGCGCTGCCGCGGGTTCGAGGAGGCAGTCGGCCGAAGACGCTTCGGGTCGCGGTCATTCGATACGCGCCGGTCGTCTGGTGGCACACCTGGCAGGTGTTCAGCCCGGAGCGTCGGCGCCCGTTCGGTCGCGTCGAGATCCCGAGTTCACGAAGCCTGCGGAGCCACTTCATGCGCGACGACCATCCCCTTCGCGGCAGCCCTCTCCACGTCGGGTCGCTCTCCTCCGGCTACGGCGGCCTCGACCTTGCCGTCGAGTACGCCACCGGTGGCGAGACGATCTGGTTCTCCGAGACCAACACCTCCATCCGCGTCTTCGCCCACCACTGGCCGGGCTTCCCGGACCTCGGCGACATCACATCCGTCGAGTGGGCGACGGTGCTGCCGGTGGACGTGAGCATGGTCGGCAAAGGCGCCGGCCTCGCACCCGGCACGCGCTCCGGGCTCTGGTCGCACATGGCGGCCGCGATCGACGCGCTACAACCCGAGCTCGTCGTCATCGAGAACGTCCGCAGCCTGCTCTCCGCACCCGCAGTCCGCCCCACCCCGGAAGGAGCAACCCCCGATGCACGCAACCCCGACGATGCAACCATCAACTTCACACCCTGAACGATACAATTGTATCGTATTGCTGTGACGCCCGGGGGTAAGCCCGCAGCCCCAAACCGAGGTTAGGCCTCGGCGGGCAAAGCCCTGCAGGGTCTCTGCCCACGCCACAGCAACGCGAACCAACTCGGCTATGCCGCGACAGTTCACCGCCGAGAACAAAGACAGGATGCCAATCTGATGCATAGAGAGTCTCAACCGAACTTGCGGGGGCTGCACCGCGCCGAGGCCGCTGCTCGTCCTCGACTGCCGTGGATTGACACGGTCCGGGTGGCAGTTACCGTCCTGGTCATAGCGCACCACTGCGCGGTCACCTACGGGAACATCCCCGTCTGGTTCTACAACGAGCCCCCACAGGATCCGTCGGCCTACGCGCTAGACGCGCTGGTTGTGCTGAACCAGACCTGGTTCATGGGTTTATTCTTCCTCATCTCGGGCTACTTCGTTCCTGTGTCGGTCGACCGACACGGGCCGCGCACATTCGCCCAGGATCGGCTCATCCGTCTGGGTCTCCCATTGCTCAGCTTCGTGCTGATCGTGCGGCCACTTGCCAACTTCCACTCCTGGCTACTCGACTCGGACCGGCCGCCCTACGCTCTGCACTACCTTCGCACTATCGATGCGGGACCGGCCTGGTTCCTCGAAGTGCTGCTGGTGTTCTCATTGATCTACGCCATCTACCGCACCGCATGCAGAACCCCTCCACCTGGCCGGGACACCGCTTCCGAACTTCGCCCCGGAGTTGCCGTCGTCCAACTCCTCGCGCTCATGGCCGTCATGGCTGCAACGGGAGCGGCCTGGCGGCTCATTGTTCCCGATGGCACTCATTGGCCGGTCGTGGGTCTGCCGACGCCGTCCTTTCTTCCGCAGTACGCGTTGATGTTTGCCGCTGGCGTGCTCGCGTCCCGGCATCGATGGCTGGAACGCGTGCCCACCTCAGTCGCCGCGATGACCGCAGCCCTGTCCGCAGTCACGCTTTCAGTGCTCGCACCTGGGATGATGTCGCCCGACCCTCGCGTGTCTGCGGTCGCGGCGGGAGTTCTCACGGCCGCGCTCGGCGTCGGGCTCAGCGTGGTAGTGCTGGTGATATTCAGACGACTCGTGCCGGACACCGGACCGATCCGGAGGTTTCTGTCGGCGAACGCGTTCACCGTCTACGTCATTCATCCCGCAATCCTGGTCGGTCTTGCACTGATGCTTCGGGACGTCACGGCTCCGGCGATCGCGAAGTTCGGCGTCCTGCTCCTCCTGGCAGTACCGGCCTGCTGGCTGCTCGCTGCAGTCGTGCGCACGATCCCAGGAGTCAAGAAGATTATGTGACAGCTTTCTCCGCTCCCCAATGCCCGGCACCCTTCGCGACCGGGGTTCAAGGCTCGGCCGTGGCCGAACCCTGACACCGCGCCTGGCGTCCGGTCGCTCCCACGGCACTGAAATCGCCAAGTGACCGTAGAGCGCCAATGTCGGCCTGCCGCCGTCGCCCGCCTGCCAGAAGGGATGGACACCGCGTATTTACTTCGATACACTTGTATTACACTGCGGAAGGAAGGGAGATGGGCTGTGGCGCGAGGGCGCGGACGCGATCACGATGTGGTCCGGCAAGCGATCATCGATGCAGCGGGCGCCGCGGTCGAGCAGGGGGGCCTCGAGTCGCTGACGTTCCGTCGGGTCGCTGCTGCCGCGGATGTATCCCCGGGACGGGTCCAGCACTACTTCACCGACCGCGCCAGGCTGGTGCAGGCCTGCTTCGATGCTGTGCAGGATAGGGCGCGTTCTCGTGTGGAGGCGACGCTCGCGAAAGTCGAGCTGAGCCCTGCGGAGGTGGTCGCGGCGATTCTGCGCACGATGATCCCGCGGAGCCCCGAGGACTTCAGAGATCTCCGTGTGGTCACCATGTTTGAGACCTTGGCGCTCACCGAGCCGGCGTTGGGGCGGGCACTGCTGGAGGGTCACGCAGAGCTGCGCATGCTGCTGGTCGATCAGGTTGCGCTCGTCTTACGCAGACCCGGTTCCGCGCTGGAAGCAGCCGGCATCACGTCCCCGGAGATGATCTCTGATGGATTGCTTGCGACGACCGGCGGGCTCGCGAGTGAAGTCCTGCACGGCCATCTCGGGGCCGACGAGGCACACCGGGTCCTAGACGCGGCGCTGGCCTGCGGGCTCGGCAAGAGCACGACTGACGACACGGAGGGCGGCCATGGCGGATGACTCCGAGGTCCTGCGGCCGCTGCGGCGCGGGGAGGGGCTGGTCCGGGGCCGTTTCGAGACCGAGCACGACGGGGCGACCTACGTCGTCGACGCTCACTACCTCGACCTGGACGAGCGCATCCGCCTCTACCGGGATGGGCGACTCGTCGACACCGCTCGCAGGCGTGCCACGTTCCACATCGGCGGTGACGCGCGGATCGAGGCTGCGGTCGCTAAGGTCGGCATGAAGTACGTCCGACTGCGAAAAGGCAAAGCCGGCGACACGAAGCAACTTCCGCCGGCCGACGGAACGGCCGAGGCATGGCGGGCGCGGGTCGGTACCGCTCACCCTACCGCGAGCCGAGTCGTCGGTTGGGTCTCGCTCGTCGTCCTACTGGCTGTGCTCGGGATCGAGCTTCCCCAGCTGATCAACCTCGCCGGGAACCTGACGCCGCTCGTCGGACTGCCGTCGTTCGAGGTCCCGGCACTGACGCTACCGGGCTGGACGAACGTGGCACTCATCATCCTGGCCGGAGCCGCCGGGCTCGAACGCAGCCTGAGTATGAAGTACAACCCTCTGCTCGACGACTGATCGGCTCGATGGGTCAGAACACTCATTCGCGGCGCTTCAAAGAAGATGATATCTGCGGCGTGGGCTCTGCTCTCCACGCCGAGCGCGGACAGCGTCGAGCCATTGCTCGCTCTGCGGATCAGCGCCGACCGGTGCGGATGGTAAAGGCTCCTGACCGCGGACGGTTTCTGCCAGTCCTGGCCCGCACCCGCTCAATCCGTCGTCCGGTCGGGCCGATAATCTACGACTGTCTCAAGCTCGTGTTCGTCAGGTCGGGGTCCGCGATCGTGTTCAGCGAGTTCGGGCACCAGCCGGTCAGCGTCGGTGATGCGATCCTGATCGGCCCGAACGTGTTGTTCAGCGCCGAACCCGAAGACTACGTCACTCTCACCGCGATCTACGTCGATACCGACTTCGCGCTCGATCAGTTCTTCTGGCAGCACTCGACCGTCCTGCACGATCGGCTCGACGCGCAAGGGTTTGCCGAGAAGGTCTACTCCGAGCCGGCCCAGGTCCTGCGCCTGGGCAGAGACCGGGCGGGCATGGTGACGCCGTGGCTGGACGAGATGGTCGCCCTCAGTATTGAGGGCTGTTTCCCGCAGCGGTTCAACCGGTTGCAGGCCCCCTGGTTCGCGGTGATGGATGCCGTCGCCCCACACATCCGTATCTCGCCGGTGCGGTTGACGCCGTTGCAGCGGGCGCGCTCGCGTCCCGTGTTGCCGCGTACCCGGCGGTTCGCGCCGCTGCGCCGTGAAGCGATGCTCGCGCGCGAAGCCCTCCACGAGCAGGTTGCGCATTCGTGGACGCTGGGCGAGAGCGACGTGCCGGTCGCTGCCGCCGGTCGGCGCGTGGGCTGGTCGAGCCGATCGCGGGCGACGGAAGCGTTCATCGAACACACCGGGCTCAGTCCGAGCCGCTACCGCGCCATGCGCCCCGTCACCACGGATCACCCGAGAACGGCACCGTGGTCCGGTAAACCCTCACTTCGTCCGGCGTCCGACCGGACACCACCGCTTCCCGCCCACCGTCGACGGGAGTGCTGGTAGACCGGTGTGTCCTACGTCAGGCACGACCACAAGTTGTCCTGACGGCCAACCTACCGATCCCGTAGTTCGCTGACCGTCTCGACTCGCCGGATATGCCTGGCTCACCTCGCAGGTACAGGGGCCAGCTGCCGCCCCTGGTGGCTGGCCCTCCGGGAGGAGGCCGGACGATGGCGACGAGGCAAGAGGAGGCCCGCCAGTCGCGGGAGGCGAGGCTCGACGAGCTCCACGAGAAGCTCACCGGCGCGGTCGAGCGGCTCGTCACCGGTAACGACTGGGCCGACGCGCTCCGGTTCGCCGCGAGGGGACTGCTGCACGGATGGGTGACAATCGATCTGCCTAACCGAGGGTTGGGCTGGAAGGATGTCTGCCGTGACGAAGCCGTATCCCAAGGAGTTCCGCGATGATGTGGTCCGCGTCGCGAGGAACCGTGAGCCCGGAGTCGAGCTCTCCCAGATCGCGAAGGACTTCGGTGTCCACTTCACGACCTTGTATGCGTGGACGGAACCTGTCAAGCTGATTGGAGACGGTGCGCTGTTTTTGGGTGGTTGAGCACGACGGCGGCGAAGGGTGGCTTCACGGTGTGGCCGTGGGGGTAGCGTTCGGGGTGCGCGGCGACGACTCGGTCCCATGGTGGTCTGGCGGCGGTGGTGGGCTTCGATCCAGGTGCCGTCGTGGACGCTGGCCGGGGTGTGGCCCTCGAGCCCGCTGTGGTGATGGCCGGTGTTGTAGGCGTTGATCGTGGCGTTGGCCCAGTCGCGGGCGTGGTCGATGTCGCGGAACCATCCCGTCACCGACAGCGAGGTGGTGCAGGCGTATCGCGCGAACGCCCTGTTCGACGCGCACCGCGACGACCCTGAGTTCGGGCACCGGCTCCTGGCTGACGAGGCCCGCAGCAACGGTGAAGCGATGTCGGAGCGGATCGCGTGGAAGATCACCTCGGACAACGGCTGGTTCAGTGTGTGCGGCAAACCCAAACACGGCAAGCACCGCAAGCCTGGGCCGCCGGTGCACGACGACCGGTGTGCCGTCGTCGACGAGCACGGCCGAACCCGTCATGTGTTCGCTGCGGATGCACCGAACGAGCTGTGGCTGACCGACATCACCGAGCACAAGACCGCGGAAGGCAAGCTCTACCTCTGCGCGATCAAGGACGTGTTCTCGGGCCGGATCGTGGGGCACTCGATCGACTCGCGGATGAAGTCGCACCTGGCCGTCCAAGCGATCGAGAACGCCGTCGCGATGCGCGGCGACGTCGCCGGCTGCGTGGTCCATTCGGACCGAGGATCGCAATTTCGGAGCCGAAAGATGATCCGCGCGTTGACGCGCCACCGCATGGTCGGATCCATGGGTCGCGTCGGCTCGAGCGGGACAACGCAGCCATGGAGTCGTTCTTCGCGCTGCTGCAGAACAACGTCCTCGACCGCCGGTCGTGGACCACCCGCGAGCAACTGCGGATCGCGATGGTGACCTGGATCGAGCGGACCTACCACCGCCGCCGACGCCAGCGCCGTCTGGGCCGTTTGACGCCCATCGAGTACGAGACCATCATGAGCACGACCGTCGCACTGGCGGCGTGACTACAACCTGTCACCTATCCGTGCAGCAGTCCCCACCACAATGCTGCACCTCGCCGCGACCGTCCCGCCCGCCGTGTTCGCCAGCCTCATCGGCATCGACGTCGCGACCGCAACCCGTTGGGCCGAACACGCCGGCGGGACCGGCTACGCCGCCGAACGAAGCCACTAACGTCGTGGCCGTGGAAGAGACGAACGACGTGTGGCGCGAGGTCGACTACGACTCAGCGTGGACGCCATTCAACGAACGCTTCGGGTTCGTCGCCAACTACTACGAGCGCGATCTCCCCGCGAGCCAGTTCCCGCCCGGCTCGCTCGTCATCGACCTTGGCCCGGTGTTCGAGCACAACGGTCCACGGTTCGCCGCCGGGGAAGCAGCGATCAACGCCGCCGCACTGCGTGCCTTCGTCTGGCTCGCCGAGGACGATGAGCTCGTCGCCCTCGACTGGCAGCACCCCGCCTACCGCTACTCGCCGGGACGCCAGGCACTCTCCGACGGCATCCCAGCCATCCCTGTCTTCCCCAACGGCGACTACTTCGCGCACATGACGCCCGACCTCGGCTGGGGCACCTTCGGGCACCCGTGGCAGCAGACGTTCACGATCTGGGGCGACGACCTCATCGCCACGCTCGGGGCTGAACTCCTCACCTGGCTCCCACGGCATCCGCGGAGCTCGGCATGAGCGATCAGCTGTGGCCGGAGTCCGTTCGCGGTCCCATGGCGCAACTCAGTTCGCTCGTGCTCTATCGCACTCCCACTGGGTGGCGGTATGCCATCTACGCGGATAGCGTCATGGACGGTCGCCTGACCGAGATCGAGCCCGACGAGGTCGAGGCCGTTGCCCAAGAGGCCCTCATTCGATTCATCGAAGCGGGCACAGAAAGAAGGTTCGCGCCGAGTGGACCATCTCGGAGCCGAACTGGTGGACCCCGGAGGCCCAACTGGAGTAGGCCGGCGGGGTCGGTCAACTCAAAGCTTCGGGGACTCTGAACTCCCCGCCGCAAGAAGGGCAGCGAGCATGGCCGAACAGATGCTGCAACTTGACCGTGACCTGCTCGCGCCCATTCGCCTGCGCGAGTCCGATCAACCGAGACTCGATTGAGTCGGCGGGAGACATGATCTCTACCTGTGTCGAGCCAACTGAGGCATCGCTGAAATTGCTGAGCAGGAAGCCAGGACCCACTAGGTCAAGGAGGAGATGCTCGCCGCAGTTCGGGCAGTCGAAGGGCAGTTCGCCATCGGCGACGTGGTTGAGGTGGCGCTGCCAGACACCGCCGTCCTCGAAGACCGGCTCATGCAAGCCCACTACGCCGACGCCATCCCGCTGCCCGTGCTCCGACGAGAACAAGACCGCATCCTCGGCGAACTCGATGGCGTAAACCGTCGTATCGACGCCCACCAAGGCGACTACGCCGACGCCCGCGCCCACCTCAACGATGCGCTGAACCTGCTCACCGACTGCGCCGACATCTACCAGCGATGCGACGACACCAACCGGCGCCTGTGCAACCAGGCCTTCTTCACCAAGGTCTACATCGACGAGGACGACCAGCTGCGCGTCGAGAACAACCGGCCCTTCGAGATGCTGCTCGATCCCGAGGTCAACGCCAACGCCCTCAACTGGACCCAGAACGACGACAAGGCCCGAACCCCAGCCAACGATTCTGTTGGCAAGGGTTCGAGCCTTGTGCGCGGGGTGGAGCTAAGGGGATTCGAACCCCTGACCTTCTCATTGCGAACGAGACGCGCTACCAACTGCGCCATAGCCCCATGCTGTTTCCAGCGACCAGAATCCTAGCACGCAGTGCTGGTCTCACCCAACGTCGCGCTGGCTGTCGGTCTCGGCGGCGACCGGGATCGGCGCGAGAGTGGTGTCGGGCTGTTCGATGGCCTCCAGGGCGGGACCGTCGGCGGTGACCGGCATCCCGTCCGCGGCATGCTCGGGGGCGGGCCCGGTGAGATCGATGGTGCGGACCGTACGCGGAGTGAGTGGCTTGGAGACGTAGGTCGGCTTGGTGATCGGGAGCGGATCCCACAGGGCACCGGATGCGGGCACCGGCGCCTTCAGCTGCAGACCGACCGACTTCTCGTCACCGTGGTCGACCTCGACTCGTTGCAGCAGGACGGTCGACTCGTCGGAGCTGGCCATGATCTCGCGATGACGCGCATCGAGGTCACGCCGTAGCACCTTCACACTGAAGCGGGCGACGACCACGAACCCGACCAGCAGCACACCGGGTGCTGCCACGACCGGCCAGGGCAGATATCCCAGTGCACACACAGCAATCACTGCACTGGCCAGTGCGGCGAGGACGACGAGTACCCGACGGCGTCGGGCAGCGGCCAGACGCTCCAGCCGCGCCAGATCCCGTACGGCAGCACGTCGGGTCAGCGGCGTGGAGACTTCGACACTGCGGATCGGAGCACCGTCCTGGTCAACCAGGGCAGCGGTCCCCCGCGAGATGACACGCATGGAGTCGGTGAGGCCTTCGGTCGACTCATCGCGGGAGGTCGAAGCGTCTCGTGACCGCAACAACAGCGGTACGAGATATGCCAACCACCCAATGGCAATGAGAGCGAAGATCAGACCCGGCAACACATCGGACACGTTACGTGTTGGTCACGATCGTGTGCCTGATCAACCTCGGTGTGTCCCCGGATCAAGCTCATCGGATCGGCGGCATCGGGCGAGTAGGCCGCCGGGAATCTCGTCGGCGTTCAACGCGAACACCCGGTGGTCCCGCCAGTCGCCATTGATGTGGAGGTAGCGGGGCCGCATGCCCTCCTCGCGAAATCCGAGCTTTTCCACCACCCGCAGGCTTTTCGCGTTCTCGGGACGGATCGCAATCTCGATCCGGTGGATGCCGACGACGTCGAAGCAGTAGTCAGCCGCCATGGCAACAGCGGTCGGGATGATTCCCTTGCCTGCAAAGCGTTCGTCGATCCAGTAGCCGATCGATCCCATCGAGGCGGACCCACCAACCAGTCCCGACACAGTCACCTGACCGGCGAGCTCGATCCGTAGCGGGCTGGAGGCCCAGCACACCGCCCAAGGCAGCATCCGCCCCTCTCGGCCCTGTCGGTCAAGGGCGCGCACCATCTCCCGAAAACTTGCCGGGCCCGCTCCACCACCGGGAGGAAGGGTCGCATCCCACGGCGTCAGCCAGGCACGGTTCATCGTGCGGATGCGGTGCCAGGCAGACTCGTCGCGGCGGTGCAGGGGCCGCAGCACAATCTGCCCTTCGGTCAGGGTGACCGGCCACTGGGTGTCGACGGTCCCCCACGCTCGGCGCACGGTTCAGTCCTCGTCGAGCAACCAGACCGGGACGATGTCGCCGCCGCTGACGCGGTCGGTCTCCTCGTCGAGCAGGATCAACGCGTTGGACTGTCCGATGGATTCGGCAAAGCCGGCGGCCACCATGACCCGACGCTGGTCGTCGGTGCTCGCCACGATGCCGGGTACGAACTCCCTCAGCCCCTGCGTCGAGGAGATGTCGCTGCGTACGACGGCGGCGGCAGCTTCCCGTACGACCGGGGTGACGCCACGCAGCTTGCGGATCACGGGACGGATGAACGCTTCGAACGCGGCCCGGGTCGCCACCGGGTCACCGGGGATCAGCAACACCGGAGTCTCGTCGGCACCGATCAGACCGATCCCGTGGGTGCCGCCTGGTGTCATCGCGATCTCGGCGATGTTGTTCCAGCCCAAGTTGCCCAGCACCCGACGCAGCACACCGATCTCGGCCGAGGACGCCGCGCCGAGCGAACCACTGCGGTCCACCATCACCAACAGATCCGCGCGGACCAGCTGGTCGTGGATCGCCTGGGTCACGGTGAGGGCGTCGTCGGTCGGTGTGGACACCTGGTAGACGACCGCCCCGGCACGTCGGGCCGCGGCAGCCAGCAGCCGGGAGGCGGCATCGTAGGACTGGCCCGGCTGGCTCAGGGCAACGCCGGGCTCGACCAGGTCGGACCCGGCCGAGATCACCACGACGCGCGGCCGAGGCCGTACCAGTGCCTTGTCGTGGCCAATCGCGGCCAGCAGGCCGATCGCGCCAGGGCCCAGTCGCTCACCGGCGGCAAAGACCTGGGTGCCGGCGGCAAGGTCCTCCCCGCGATGGCGGATGTTCGTCCCGATCGGCGCCTCGGCATAGACCAGGACGTCGTCGGTCCCCTCGTCGGTGTCGACCAGCGCCACGACCGCATCGGCATTCTCCGGGATCGGCGCACCTTCGGCGAGGAGCATGGCGGTCCCCGGGGACAACGGGGTCGGCGACACCTGACCGGGGTGGACCTGGCCGACGACGGCCAGGACGACCGGATCGGCATCCTTGGCCCCCTCGACGTCGGCCGACTGCACCGCATAACCGGCGACCCGAGCATGGTCGAAGGACGGCAGGTCAACCTGGCTGATGACGTCCTCGCACAGGCTGAGGTCGAGCGCGTCAAGGATCTGCTGACCGAAGGGCGGCAGCTCATCGATCAGGGACAGTACGAATTCACGATGGTCATCGACGCTGCGGCGCCCTTCGGCGTCAACCGGGGGCAGGGTCGGTCCGGTCTCCTCCTCGACCCTCTCCTCGGAGGGCTGGGGCGGTTCGGTCTCCGCCGTGCTCGCGGCGCGCTTCCGTCGTCCAAACAAGGCCATGGCCCCCACAGTAATCGCACCGGCATTGCGGACGCTGCTCCGACACAGGACACTGGGCAGGGTGAACGAAGCAGATCGGCGTGCCATCGCCTCGGCCAAACAGGCGCTCCGCACCGCAATCCTCACTCGACGCGACATCCGCGGCAGCAACCCGCAAGCGGACACGCAGCGGGCGAAGCGGGTGCAGGAGTTCATCGGCGCCAATGCCCGGCCCGGCACGACCGTGGCACTGTCGGTCTCGGTCGGCACCGAGCCCGGCACACTCGAACTCGTGGCCTGGCTGTCCTCGGTGGGCGCTCGGGTCCTGCTGCCGGTCCTGACCGGTGCCGGTCGTGACGAGCCCTGCTGGGCTGAGTACACCGGCCCCGATGACCTCGCGACCGGCCGGTTCGGCATCCCCGAGCCGACTGGTGCCGCCAGCCCGGACCTGGTCAAGGATGCCGATCTGGTGATCCTGCCCGGGCTCGCTGGCAACGAAGCCGGCGACCGCCTCGGCCGTGGCGGCGGTTGGTATGACCGCGCCCTCACCGGGACCGATGCCGTACGGCTGCTCCTGCTCAACGATGACGAAATCCTCGACGTCATCCCGACCGAACCGACCGATCAGCACGTCGACGTGATCATCACCGAGGCGCGGACCGTCGTCGCCACCAAGCCGCCCGTCTGACCCGGCCCGTCTGACCCGGCCGGCTACCGGTCCGGTCCGCTTCGGTGCGCTGAGGCCAGCACACCCCAGTGTTGGACCGCCCCTCCCGATGTTGGACAGCACGCCCCCGCAGATGTGCTGACCCACCCGTACATGGGCTGGCCTCGTACAGGACCGGCCCGAAGACCTGCTGGGCCACCCGTACGTGTGCTGGCCCTCGAACGGGACCGGCCCGAAGGCATGCGGGACCGGCGTCAGGCATACGGGACCGGCGACGGGCAAGCCCCGCCGTCAGGCGACGGGGACCAGCTGCAGTTCGTCGACGGCACGCTCTTCGATGCTGACCCGGCTGACCACCATCGGGATCAGCTCTCCGCGGGCCCAGAGGGCGAACTGGTCGTCATAGTGCTGGTGGGTGGCATGGCCGGAGACGCCGGACTGGTTGATCCACAGGGACTGGTCGGGGTCATCGAAGTCGACCACCATCCGCATCGCGGGCCCGGCGGTGACGGTGAAGTCACCCTCGCCGACCTGCCAGGCCATGGCATTGATGACGGCGGTCGACCCACCGATGGGCAGGGGTCCGCGGTTGAAGATCCAGTCCAGCGGGGCGATTCCGACACTGCCCACAGTCTGGTGCTGCAGGGTGACGGTGTGCAGCTTGCCCCAGCTCCATCCGCTGACATCCCTGCTCAGCTTGGCCGTGATGACCCGGCGGGCTGCCGTCATGGCCCGGACCAGTGCCGCATCGCGGTCCTCGACGACTTCGGTCTCGGGATCGTCCCACAGCGGGTTCGTCGGGTCGTCCATCAACGCAGTGAGCACCGCATACCACCGGTCGCCCCCGCCGAAGGACACGCCCTCGGGCCGTCGTGATCCGAAGATCTGCTCGATCAGCTGTTCCGAGACCACGCTGAACCAGGCGGCCGCAGCCGAATCGGGCTCGGCCCGGTAGTCCCATCCGACCAGGGTTTGTTGGCCTTCCCGTACCCACGGATCGGAGACGTTGACTCGCAGCAGGCGGGGGACGATGTCACGCGCCATCCCCATCGTGGTGTCGTTGAACAGGTCCGCCGAGTTCGCCGGCGCCACCGGCACCGCCTCGGCCAACCGCATCCGGATCATCTCGCTGCGCCAGCCGTAGGACGAGCTGGAGCCGAGATGGTGCGGATAGGACTCATCGACGATCGGCTGGTTGGCGGCGACGATCATCCCCTCGGGCGGATTGAAGTCCCACGGCAGTTCCTCGAAGGGGATCATCCCCTGCCAGTCCCACTCCGGATCCCAGCCAGGACGCGGAAGATTGCCGTCGCCCTTGGCTCGCATCGGGATCAGCCCGGGCAGCTGGTAGCCGATGTTGCCGTACCGGTCGGCGTAGACCAGGTTCTGCGAGGGCGAGGTCATCAGTTGCGCCGCCTCACGGAACTCGTCGAAGTTCGAGGCACTGTTCAGGCCGAACAACGCCTCGGCGATGGTCCCCGGCTGCAGTGCGGTCCAGGCCAGCGCGACCCCGTACTCTCCTTCACCGGTGTCGAGTCCGGACAGGTTGGCCTGCACATCCGACAGCAGCGGCCCATGGGAGGTGCTGCGGATGGTGATGGTGCGCGGGATCGGTTCGCCGCGGACGCGAAGCTGTTCCTCGCGGACATCGAGCATCTCCCACCGATCACCGCGGCGGACCTGGTTGCCGCTGAGTTCCTCGATGAACAGGTCCTGGGTGTCGACGTACGGGGTGGTCAGTCCCCAGGCGAGGTCGGCATTCTGGCCGATGATCACCCCCGGCACCCCGGCGAACGAGTAGCCGACGACATCGAACGGGCAGGCCTCACTCTGCACGGTGCAGTGCAGCCCGACCTGGGTGAAGATGCCCGGCATCGAGGTCGGCAGGTGCGGATCGTTGCTCAGGATCGCCGAGCCGGTGTCGGTCTTGGACGGTGCGATGGCCCACGAGTTCGACCCGCCGATCCGGCTACGCGGATCGCCGAGCACCTGGGACAGTCCGTCGTCGATCCCCACGATCGACCGCAGCGCCTCCAGTGCCTCCTCAGGTACGGGATCGGCCTCCTCAGGTACGGAATCAGCCTCATCCGGTACGGGATCAGCCTCATCCGGTCCGGAATCAGCCGGGGCCGGCCCCCCACTGCCGCCCGGCGGCCTCGCCTTCGGGTCGAACACGCCGTCGACGACGGCACCACGGCCGACGATCGGGGTGATCTGGCTCAGGTCCTTGTCCGGGAAGAGGTCAGCCACCTTGTCCGCCCCGAGGGCCTGGGTGAGCAGGGCGCGTTCGAGCTCATCGACCCGGTTGCCGTCGACATCCCAGGCCATGGCCTTGAACCAGCCGATGCTGTCGACCACGGTCCACGGTTCGGGCTGGTAGTCCGCGTCGCCGCCGATCAGTCCGAGGATCGAGTACTCCAGGCTGAGGTCACCCCCGGTGCGGGACTGGGCCGGCGACTGGAGGTAGGCGTTGACTCCGGCGGCGTAGGCCTCCATCCATCGTCGGGTCTTGCCGGTGAGCTGGTTGGCCTCCTGCTCGGCGATGCGGCGCCAGCCCAGGGTCCGGACGAAGATGTCGGTCTCGATCTGGGAGTCACCGAAGAGCTCGGAGAGCCGGCCCGAGACGATGTGGCGGCGGAAGTCCATCTCGAAGAAGCGGTCCTGGGCGTGGACGAAGCCCTGGGCGGCGAACAGGTCCTCGGGGGTGTCGGCATAGATCTGGGGGATGCCGTAATCGTCACGCAGCACGGTCGCGGTCCCGCCGAGCACCGGTACGGTGACCTGGCCGTTGGTCTGGGGGAAGCTCTCCCGCATCGTCACCACGGCAAGCGAGGACAGCCCGCCCACGGCCAGGACGAGCACGAAGACCACGAAGAGCAACCATCGGGGTATGTGACGCACGCAGGTCAGGTTACTCAATGGTCTATCCTTGGCCCGGCTGTCGAAGGGAAACAGATCAACCATGCCCACCTATCAGTACAACTGCACCGCGTGTGGACGCGCGCTCGAGGTCGTACAGAAGTTCACTGACGCGAGCCTGACCGAGTGCCCGGAGTGCTCGGGCCGGCTGAAGAAGGTGTTCAACGCCGTCGGTGTGGTTTTCAAGGGTTCCGGTTTCTACCGGACCGATTCACGCAACGCCTCCTCGTCCTCGACCGGTGCGTCCGGGGACAAGTCCAATGAGACGAGCTCGTCAACGACTGGCTCGGACTCGGGCGGCTCGACCTCGGGCAGCTCGGACTCGGGCAGCAGCTCCACCACGACGAGCACCAGCTCCGACACGAAGCCGAAGGCTGCGGCCAGCACGGCCTCCTGAGTCACCAGCGCTCCAGGGTCACCAGCGCTCCAGGGACAACTTGTCCACAGGGTCGGGTCCAGCTCGTCGGCCCCGACCAGATCTGTGGACAAGTGACAGATCCGGTCCGCACCCACCCATGGTGTGGACATGTTGCGCTCCTCACGTACGACCGATTCGTCTCGTCCTTGCACCCGGTGGTGGGTGTCACTGCGCCGTGCGCTGTCGTGGCACCGCCGCAAGATCGGTGCCCTGGCCGCGGCGGTTGCCGTCGTGGCTGTGGTCACCGCGGTCTCCCCGACGCCGCCGCCGACCACTGATGTCGTCGCGGCGGCCACGACCCTGCCGCCGGGCCACCAGCTGAGCGCTGCCGACCTGCATGTGGTGGCGGTGCCGGTCGGGCTGGTCCCTGACGAGGCGATCACCGATCCTGACCAGGCGGTGGGTCGTACGTTGACCGGTGCGTTGACCCGTGGCCAGTTCCTCACCGCACCCGATCTCGTACGGCCGAAGTCGCGACCCGATGGACTGGTGACCACCCCGGTGCGGTTGGCCGATGCCGAGGTCGTGGCCCTGTTGCAGGTCGGTGACGAGATCGATGTGCTGGCCGCCGACCCTCGGACCGGCACCAGCACCGTGATCGCTCAGGGAGCCCGGATCAGCGCCATCCCGGCGAGTGAATCCGGTGGGATGTTGGGTGGTGGCTCGGCCAGCCAACTGGTCTTGGTGGAGGTCAGTCCTGAGGTGGCTGCGGCCCTGGCGGCGGCTGCGGTGAACGGTCCGCTGTCGGTGGTGTGGCACTGAATCGGTCAAATGCCCGATGTGGCGGCGATTCGATGGTAATTTCAGGCCGAATCCCCGCACACGTCATCCAAGGAGCACCAATCCATGAAGGGTTTCAAGGAATTCCTGATGCAAGGCAACCTCATCGAGCTTGCCGTTGCCTTCATCGTCGGCACCGCATTCGCTGCGGTGGTCACGGCCTTCACCGGCCTGATCCTGAGCATCATCGGTGCGCTCATCGGCTCGCCCGAGTTCGGCACCATCCTGGTCGGCCCCGAGGGACACCAGGTCGACATCGCGCCATTCTTCAACTCGATCGTCTCGTTCGTGCTGCTGGCGGCCGTGGTCTACTTCGCCATCGTCAAGCCGTACGAGCGTTTCAAGGAGCGCAAGAAGGTCGAGGAGCCCGAGGCTGTCGCCACCAGCGAGGAACTGCTCGCCGAGATCCGCGATCTGCTCAAGACCCGCTGAGGCCAGCCCGCATCCGGTGCTTCTCGCCCGTCGCACTCAGCCACCCGTCGCACTCAGCCACCCGTCGCACTCAGCCGCCCGTCTCACTCACCAGTGGGGCGGGCGGTCTGCCATCAGGGCACGGGTCTGTGGATCATCGCGGGGTGCCGAGCGGGTGGTCAGGGTCGGCGCGCCGAGCAGCTCGTGGCGGACCCGGAGCCGGTGCACGGCGGTGGCCCACTGCCCCCAGGGCAGACCGATCGCAAGCTCCTCGGTCGGCGGCACCGGCCACGGCAGATCATGGTCGAGCCGGTCATGCCAACAGGCGATGATCTCGTCGCGGCGACCGGCCAGGATGGCGTCGACACCGGCGGCGTCGACGGTGTCCTGCTCCCCCAACGACGGATCGTCCACACCGGTCAACGCATGGACCAGGACACGGTGCCAGAGGCGGTAACTCATGGACCGAAGAGTACGGGTAGGTTGGCCTCGTGACCCACGTGAGCCTGTTCGTCACCTGTTTGGCGGACGCACTCTTCCCGGACGTCGGCAAGGCCACGGTGACCGTCCTGGAACGGCTCGGCTGCACCGTCGACTTCCCTGCCGCGCAGACCTGCTGCGGCCAGATGCACATGAACTCCGGCTATCCCGATGAAGCCGGGACGTTGGTCCGCAGCTTCGCCGACACCTTCGCCGGTGCCGATGCGGTGGTGATGCCGTCCGGTTCCTGTGCTGCGATGTTGCGCCACCACGGCGCGACCGTCGCCCCCGGAGTGGCGGTGCCGCCGGTCCATGAGCTGAGCGAATTCCTGGTCGATGTGCTGGGGGTGACCGATGTTGGTGCCCGCTTCGACCACAGCGTCACCTACCACCCGACCTGCCACTCGTCCCGGCTGCTCGGTGTCGGGGACCGTCCCACCCGGCTGCTGCAGGCCGTCGAGGGGCTCAGCCTGATCGAGCTGCCCGAGGCCGACCAGTGCTGCGGCTTCGGTGGGACCTTCGCGATCAAGAATGCCGACACCTCCGCAGCGATGGGCACCGACAAGGTCGGCCATGCCCGTGAGACCGGCGCCGACTACCTGTGCGCCTCCGATGCGTCCTGCCTGATGCACATGCGCGGGGTCGTGGACCACCAGGACCGGGCTGCCCGACGACCGGCCAGCCTTCGTACGATCCATCTCGCAGAAATCCTGGCCAGCCAATGACCGTCGGACTCCAACCACAGCCCGGGGTGAAGTTCCTCGGCATGCCACCCTTCCCCGAAGCAGCGCGGACGGCACTGGGTGACGAACAGTTGCGCCGCAACCTCGGGCACGCCACCTCGACCATCCGCACCAAACGACTCAACGCGGTCTCAGAGCTGGCGGACTGGGAGGAGCTGCGGATCTCGGGCGCCTCGATCAAGGACCACACCCTGGCCCACCTGGACGACTACCTGGAACAGTTCGCGGCGGCGGCGACAGCGGCCGGTGCGACGGTGCACTGGGCCGCCGACGCCGAGGAAGCCTGCGCGATCGGCGTGGCGATCGCCCGACAGCACCAGGTCGACGAGGTGGTCAAGGTCAAGTCGATGGCGACCCAGGAGATCGAGCTCAACGAGGCTCTGGAAGCGGCCGGGATCGATGCCTGGGAAACCGATCTGGCCGAGCTGATCGTCCAGCTCGGCGGTGACACACCCAGCCACTTCCTGGTGCCAGCGATCCACCGCAACCGTCACGAGATCGCCGAGATCTTCACCCGCCGGATGGGCGAGGTCGGCCGCGCGGCTCCCGATGATCTGACGGCGGACCCGGCCCGGCTGGCCGAAGCGGCCCGGTTGCACCTGCGGGAGAAATTCCTCCGGGCCAAGGTTGCGTTCTCCGGCGCAAACTTCGCCGTCGCCGAGACCGGCACCTTGGTGGTGGTCGAGTCCGAGGGCAACGGCCGGATGTGCCTCACCCTGCCGGAGGTGCTGGTCTCGGTCGTCGGGATCGAGAAGATCGTGCCCCGCTTCGAAGATCTCGAGGTCTTCATGCAGCTGCTGCCCCGGTCCTCGACCGCGGAGCGGATGAATCCGTACACCACGATGTGGACCGGGGTGACGCCCGGTGACGGGCCTCAGGAGGTCCACATCATCCTGCTCGACAACGGTCGGACCAGAGCCCTGGCCGACCGCGTCGGGCGGCAGGCGCTGCGCTGCATCCGGTGCTCGGCCTGTCTGAATGTCTGCCCGGTCTATGAGCGGGTCGGTGGCCACGCCTACGGCTCGGTCTATCCCGGACCGATCGGCGCCATCTTGAACCCGTTGCTGCACGGGGTCGCCGACGAGCATGATGCGGCACTGCCCTTTGCCTCGAGTCTGTGCGGTGCCTGCTATGAGGCCTGCCCGGTCGCGATCGACATCCCCACGGTGCTGATCGACCAACGTGCCGAGGCCGTACGGGAGAAGGCCTCCCATGTCGGCCCCGATCCGGAACGGGTCGCGATGAAGGCCGCTGCCTGGGTGCTGGACTCGCCGAAACGGCTCCGCTTCGCCGAGCGGATCGCCATCCGGCTGCGGGGCCTGATCGCCCGGATTCGTTGGCTGCCGGGGATGCCGGGCGGCTGGACCCGGTCCCGGGCTGTGCCGCCGATCCCCGAACAGTCCTTCCGGGACTGGTGGGCCCAGCGTGCCTCGGCCGAGCGGGAGCGAGAGGAACCTGATGGACAGCCGTGAACGGGTCCTGGCCGCCGTACGGTCAGCGATCCACGAGGCCGGCGAGCCGGTCGTCACCCGCAACCACGACACCACCCTGGCCGGTGACCCGGATCTGGTCGAGTTGTTCGTGGAGCGGGTCGATGACTACCGCGCCGAGGTCCATGTCATCGACGAGGCCGACCTGACGTTGCGGATCGGTGAGGTGCTCGGCGCCCACAAGGTCAACTCGCTGGTGGTGCCGGCCGACCTCGACGGGGCCTGGTTGAAGACCACCCATGCTCGGCTGGTCCACGACAGCGAGGAGGTGACCGCGGCTGATCTGGAGGGGATCGATGCGGTGGTGACCGGCTCGGCGGTGGCGATCGCGTTGACCGGGACGATCATCCTCGACGGCGGTGAACTGCAGGGGCGGCGGCTGATCACCCTGGTTCCCGATCTCCATGTCTGTGTGGTGCGGGTCGACGACATCGTCGGGTCGGTGCCCGAGGCGGTACGGAGGCTGAATCCCACCCGCCCATTGACCTGGATCTCGGGGCCGAGCGCGACCAGCGACATCGAGCTCAACCGGGTGGAAGGTGTTCATGGCCCGAGAACTCTGGTCGTTCTCGTCGTCCGATGAGGCCTTTGGTGCGAGGATGACCTCGTGACTCCCATGACGAAGGCCCAGTTCGCCTATGAGCAGCTTCGGACCATGGTGCTCGCGGGCGATCTCGAGCCGGGGGCCGCGGTCAATCAGGACCGCCTCGCCCTTGAGCTCGGGATCAGTGTCTCCCCGTTGCGAGAGGCGGTGCGTCGGCTGCAGGCCGAGAACCTGATCGTCGGACAGATGCACAACACCTTGCAGGTCGCACCGCTGGAGGCCGACGAGGCTGCGCTGCTGGTGGAGATCCGCACTCGACTCGACCCGCTGGCGGTCAGGATGGCCGCGACCGAGCGGACCGATACCGACCTCGCCGCGATCGATGAGACCTTGCACCGGCTGAAGCCGATGATTGCCGGAGCGGGACGCGAGGCGATCGCCGCGCACCGACAGTTCCACCGGTCGCTGTATGTGGCGAGCCACTCGCCGATCATGGTCGAGCTGCTCGAACGCCTGTGGGACAAGGCGGATCGCTATCGCTACTTCGCTCTGCGGAGTTCGGCGGCCGGCGAGTCGAGGCTGAAGGACCACGAACAGCACGTCCTGCTCGCCGAAGCCGTCCGGGATTCCGACCCGGACCGCGCCGAGGCACTGATGGCTGCCCACATCGAGCAGTCCCTCGGCGCAGCCTGGCCCGAGATCGCCGGCGCCTGACCTGTCCCACGCCTCATCCGCGCAACCTGTCCGGTCCCCCTGGCCCGGTGCTGCTGGATTCGGGCCCGCCCGTGTACCGTCGATCCAATTTGCAACCGTCTGCGCTGCTGCGGCAACCGGGGTCCCACCAAGAAATCGGGATCGACGGTTCGGGACACCCCCCAGACGCCGACGTCTGACCCTGCAAAGGAACCGGTCACCGCACACCGGTCGGTTTACAGACCCTCCCCAACCCGGGCCCGTTGCTCAGGCGAGATCCTTCAGCACCGCCCAGAGGTCGGACTTGGCCTCGAATCCGATGCCCGGCAGCTCCGGCAAGGTGACATGGCCGTCGATGACCTCGACCCCGTCGGGGAATCCGCCGTAGGGCTGGAAGAGATCGGGGTAGGACTCGTTGCCGCCCAGACCGAGGCCGGCGGCAATGTTGAGCGACAGCTGGTGGCCGCCGTGTGGGATGCAGCGGGTCCAGGACCAGCCGTTCTCGCGCAACATCTCCAGGGTGCGGCGATACTCGACCAGCCCGTACGACAGGGCGCAGTCGAACTGCAGCCAGTCCCGTTCGGGCTGCAGACCGCCGTGCCGGATCAGGTTGCGGGCATCGGCGAAGGACATCAGGTTCTCACCGGTCGCGATCGGCAGCGTGCTGTGGGCGGCGACCTCGGCGTGGAGTTGGTAGTCCAGCGGGTCGACCGGCTCCTCGTACCAGAACAACGGGTACTGCGCGAGCGCGGCCGAGTAGGCCAGGGCCTCGTCACGGTTGAGGCGACCGTTGGCGTCGACGGCCAGCTGCTGGCCGGGACCCAGGATGTCGAGAACGGCCTCGATCCGCTCGATGTCCTCGGCCAATGGGGCGCCGGCGATCTTCATCTTGACCACCGAGTAGCCGCGATCGAGATAGGACCGCATCTCGTCGAGCAGGCCCGGGATTCCCTTGCCCGGCTGGTAGTACCCGCCGGCGGCGTAGACGAAGACCGAGGGGTCAGCGACTCGTCCCTCCTGGTCGGCGAGGAGCTGGAAGAGCGGCTTGCCGGCGATCTTGGCGGTGGCATCCCACACCGCCATGTCGACACAGCCGACGGCGACGGCTCGTTCCCCGTGTCCGCCGGGCTTCTCATTGCTCATCATCGTGTCCCAGACCTTTGTCGGGTCGAGGTTGGTGCCGTCGTCGGTGCTGAGGTCGGCGGCGGTGGCATTGACCAGGCGCGGTACGAGTCGGTCACGGACCAGCCAGCCGGGGCCATAGCGTCCGTTGGAGTTGAAGCCGTAGCCGATCACTGGCTTGCCCTCACGGATCACATCGGTCACCACGGCCACGACGGTCAGGGTCATGGAGGAGAAGTTGATGTAGGCGTTCCCGATGTCCGAGCTGATCGGAACCGTACGTTCATGGATGGCGGTGATACGAGGCATGGGCGACCCTTTCGTGAGAGACTGTTGTCCTGTATCTTATAAGACATATCAACCCACAGGCACGTGGAGGTGTCAGACACATGAAAAGAAGGACCCTGATGGGGCTGGCGGCCGGGGCAACCCTGGGCGGCAGCCTGCTGAGTGGCTGCAAGTCCGACGACGGCCCCGGCGAGGACGGCCGGTCCAAGATTCGCTTCAGCTGGTGGGGCTCAGCCCCCAGGCATGAGGCCACCCACGCGATGTTGAAGGACTTCAGCAGCAAGTTCCCGATCGACGTGGAGACCGAGACCGGAGACTTCACCGACTACTGGACCCGATTGGCGACCCAGTTTGCCGGCTCCGATGCGCCCGATGCCTTCGCCAATGAAGAACGTTATGTGGCCGAGTACGGCAAGCGTGGGGCCTTGCTCGATCTGCGGGAGGCGCCGGGTCTGGATCTGTCGAAGTTCCCCGAGGACGCACTGGGCACCGGCACCGTCGAGGGCACCCTCTATGCCTTGCCGACCGGCCAGAACGCCTACCAGGTGATGGCGAACAAGACGATGTTCGACGATCTGGGCATCGACCTGCCCGACGACACCACCTGGACCTGGGACGACTATCTGGCGCTGGCCAAGGAGATCACCGAGAAGTCCGGTGGAGACATTCTGGGCACCGACTACGGCACCGGACAGGATGCGGATCTGCAGGTGTGGCTGCGCCAGTTCGGCGAGATGCTCTTTGCCGAGGACGGGTCGCTGGCCTGCACCCCGCAGACCACCGCGACCTGGTTCGAGCACATCCTCGAGATCTCCGACAGCGGCGCTGGCCTGAGTGCGGCGCAGTACCAGGAGGCCTTGACCGCCAACACCGAGCAGCTGCCGTTCGCCGTGAAGCAGACTGCGCTCAGCTGGTGGTGGACCAACCACTTCGCCACGGTGCACACGCTGACCGAGAATGATGTGGTGATGTTGCGGGTGCCATCCCAGAACGGCCAGGTCACCGAGAACGGCATGTTCTTGAAGTCGAGCATGTTCTGGTCGATCAACGCCCGGTCGAAGCAGATCGAGGAGGCCTCGACCCTGGTCAACTACCTGGCCAACGACACCGATGCCGCGAGCTTCATGCTGGTCGACCGCGGTGTCCCGGTGAACCCCGACACCCTGGCCGCGATCAAGTCGGACCTGGGCGAGCATGACCAGACCGTGATCGACTACCTCGACCAGTTGCGGACCGAGATCAAGCCGAGCCCGCCGCCTCCTCCGCCCGGAGCGGGTGCGGCGCAGCAGATCATCAAACGCTACCTCGGCGAGGTCCTGTTCAAGCAGCGCACTCCGGCCGAGGCCGCCGATGCCATGCTGAAGGAAGTCGACGACGCGACCGACTGATCAGGCCCACCAACTGATCAACCCAACATGAGTGAATGAGGGTCGTCCGGGGAGACGCGGAAGGTCAGCGCCTTCCCGGGCTGCCAGTTCGGCAGTGCTGCGGCAGCAATCACGGTCTGGTAGAAGGTCTGGTACGGCGGGCAGTCGTCGCGGCGGATCTCCAGTGCCACCTGGTAGATCGGCACATTGTCCAAGCGCTGCTCGGTCTCCCACAGGTCCAGCACGATCCCTGCTGCGGGGATCGCACTGTTCATGAAGGCGAGATTCGCGTACGGATTTGCCGTCATCGCGCCGTGGGTCCCGAGCGGCTGCCCCAGCCCGGCGGCATACATCTGGGCCCACTCGGCGGCGTCGCGCATCATCTCCTCCCCGTCGTCCTCCTCCTCGCGGTCGGCCCGGTCCGCGGCCCTCATCAGCCGCCAGATGTCGCTGAACAGGCCCATGGTCAGCTCGTGATCGCGATCTTGGTGGGATCAGCCGGGTCCACGCGCACCTCGTGGGTGCTGCCGACGGCATACAGCGCCAGCGACATCTCCGGCACCATCTCGCGCTTGCTGACCGTGTAGGTTTCCTTGCCAGGCAGGGAAACCTCGACCTCGAGTTGATACCAGGCCTGCCCGGCGGTGCGTTCCCCGGTGTCGACCACCGAGCGCAGCACGCCGCTGCCGATCTCGCCGATCTGGAAGATGCGGTTGATCTCCTGGCCGTAGGCGTTGAGCACGTCGTGGTCGGCCTGTGCCTGTGCCTGGAGCGCTCCGGCACCGGCCATGGTCGGCATGCTGCCGTCGGTGTAACCGGCTTTGCGCATCTCCTCCCCCATCAGTTGCTGGGCGGCCTGTGCCTGTGCAGCGAGGTCGCTCGCTCCGGCTCCGAAGGCATTCTTGGCGCGGTCGAACAGTCCCATGACAGATCCTTTCCAGTGGCAGGTGCGGTGTGCACCTGTCAGCACTGTGTCGGATCGCGGCGGCCTACCGATCACAACCAGCGGCTGGTCACAGGGGTGCGACCCACACCTCACTGCGCAACGGATGGTGTTCGCCAAGGTCGGCGAGCGCGGCGGCCCCGGCCAGGCTGTCCCCGGCCGGACTGACGACTGTCGTCCCCAGGGTGAGCGCGGATTCGAAGCGTGCGGCCAGGACGGGGCTGGCGAAGACATTGCCCACTGGCGCGACATCGTGGCCGGTCAGTCCGACTCGGGCAGCGGCAATGGTGGCGGTGTGGGCGAGCTCGGCTGCGGCGGCATCGGTGATCGCCGCGGCGACCTGGTCGGTCTCGGCCAGTTCGGCGACATCTTCGGCGACCGCAGCAACGGCCCGTACGTGGTCGGGGTCGAGTTGGAGCCGTAGCCCGAGCCGGTCGAGCCCACCGAAGCGCTCGGCAACCTTGTCGGTGAGGGCGGTGGCACTCCCCCGCCCGTCCTGGGCGCGCAGCACGGCCTCGATGCCGGCCCGCCCGATCCAGTGCCCGGAGCCGGCATCGCCGACCAGCGACCCCCATCCGTCGACCCTGGCGACGCTGCGGCCGACCGCGAGCGCGACCGCGCCGGTGCCGGCCGCGATCACCACTCCGAGACGGCCGCCGAGCGCACCGAGGTGGCTGGTGACCGAGTCATGGGCAACCCGTGTCGCCACACCCACGGCATGGTGGATCCGGGCGGCCAGTGTCGGGTCCTCGGCGCCGGTGGCACCGATGCAGATCTGTGTGGTGGCAGGGAAAGCGGCGATCCCGGCCCGGGTGAGCTCGATGAGTTGGTCGGCGATCAGGGCATTGCCGCGCAGGGCCGGAAGGTCGGGACCAGGCATGTCGCCGGATCGGAGGCGGGTGGAGCTCTGACCCACATCCATCGCCAGGATCGTCATGGCGCCACGGTAACGTACCCATCATGTCTGTGCTCGACCAGTTGGCCGATGGCTTGATCGTCTCGTGTCAGGCCTACGGCGACGAGCCGATGAATCGCCCCGAGATCATGGCGGCCGTGGCCCAGTCCGCGGTCCGGGGCGGCGCCTGTGCGATCCGCGCCGAGGGCATTACTGATCTGGTCGCCGTACGGGATGTGGTCGAGACTGGGTTGATCGGGCTGGTCAAGGTCGGCAGCGACGGCGTCTTCATCACCCCGACACTGGACCACGCTCTGGCGGTCGCGGCGACCGGCTGCGAGATCGTGGCCCTCGACGGCACCCGACGGACCCGACCCGACGGTCGCACCCTGGCCGAGACGATCACCGGGCTGCGTCGATCGTGGCCCGAGATCGTGGTGATGGCCGACTGTGGGTCGACAGCCGACGCGATCGCGGCCGTGGAGGCCGGGGCCGATGTGCTCGGCACAACACTGGCCGGCTACACCGATGAGCGGCCACTGACCGACGGCCCCGATCTGGCAGTGCTGGCCGAGATCTGTGCCCAGGTGGAGGTCCCGGTGATTGCCGAGGGCCGCTACGCCAGGCCCGAACACCTTCGTGCTGCCCGCAGGGCCGGTGCCTTCGCCGTGTGTGTCGGGTCAGCGGTCACCCATCCGGAGCGGATCACCCAGGCCCTGCTGCGGGACGCCAGCAACGGCGATTGTTGATTTTCGTCAACAACATATATAGTTGAGCAACGTCAACGATCTGTTGGGCCCCCTGCGACCCCGGACTCCCACTCCCTTGCGAAGGACCATCACTGCATGCCCTCCACCGCTGCACTGTCGTCTGGTCTGTTGACCGGACGAGCGAAGAACCTGGCCCTGGCCGGGCTCTTCCTCAGCATGTTCGTCTCCATGATCTCGATGAACGTCGTCGGCACCTCGATGCCGATCATCATCGCCGACATCGGCGGCACCCAGGCCAGTTACACCTGGGTCGTTGTGGCCACGTCGTTGGCTTCGGCCATCGGCACGCCGATCTGGGGCAAACTCGCTGACCTGACCAGCAAGAAGGCACTGATCCAGATTGCGCTGGTCGTCTTCGCGTCGGGCTCGATCCTGGCCGGCATGTCGCACAGCGCCACCTGGCTGATCGCCTGCCGCGTGTTGCAGGGCATCGGCGCCGGTGGTCTGGGCGCTCTGAACCAGATCGTGCTGGCCGAGATCGTCAGCCCGCGTGAGCGCGGCAAGTACATGGGCATCCTGGGTGCCATCATGGCGGTCGCCACCGTTGGCGGCCCCCTGCTGGGCGGCACCCTGACCGACACCATCGGCTGGCGTTGGAACTTCTACGTCGGTGTCCCGCTGGCGATCGCCGCGATCATCCTGATGCAGTTCACCCTGCACCTCCACACCGAACGTCACAAGATCACCATCGACTACGCCGGAGCGGTCTTCATCTCCGCCGGCTTCTCACTGATCCTGATCTGGGTCACCCTGGCCGGCACCGAGTTCGACTGGGCGTCGTGGCAGACCCTGCTGATGGCCGGTGGCGGCGTCATCCTGCTGGTGATCGCGGTCATCGTGGAGCTCAGGGCCAAGGAGCCGATGATCCCGCTGACCCTGTTCAAGAACCGCACCTTCACCATGTCGGTGCTCGCCTCGATCAGCGTCGGCATCGCCATGTTCGCCACCGCGGTCTACCTCGGCCAGTACATGCAGCTGGCCCGTGGTCGTACGGTCATCGAGTCCAGCCTGTTGACGCTGCCGATGATGCTCGGTCTGCTCGGTGCGTCGACCGTGGTCGGTCAGCTGATCACCCGGTTCGGACCGTGGAAGCGTTACATGGTGGTCGGTTCGTTTGCCCTGCTAGCCGGTCTGATCATGCTCGGGCAGCTGCGCTACGACACTTCGTACGTCTACGTCGGGGTTTCGATGTTCATCCTCGGCTGTGGTGTCGGCATGACCATGCAGAACCTTGTCCTGGTGGTGCAGAACACCGTCGATCCACATCAGATCGGCGTCGCCAGCTCGGCAGTGACCTTCTTCCGTACGATCGGAGGTAGCGCCGGCATGTCGGTGATGGGCACTCTCCTCGGCAAGCAGGTCATGGACTACATGAGCGATGGGATCAAGGAGCTGGCCGCCAAGGATCCGTCCGCGCTGGCCGGGGCCGAAGCCCTGCAGAACGGCACCATCCCGAAGCTGGCCGACCTGCCGGAAGCGCTGCGTCTGGTCGTCGAGTCCGCCTACGGTCACGCGATCGGCAATGTCTTCCTCGCGGTCACTCCGGTCGCCGTGCTCACCATCATCGCGATCGCCTTCCTGCCGAACATCCCACTGAGCAACAAGTCCAATGCTGAGCGGATGGCCGAGCGCCGGATCGATCCCCACGGAACCGACTCCCCCATGACCGGCTCTGGCGACGGCACCGCACGGTCCGCCCTGGTCGGTGCCGACCAACCGATCAACGCCTATGACCCAACCCGACAGGCCGGGGACGACCCCGCACTCGATGCCAGGGACCTGCGATGAACACACCGGATGAGGAAGAGCTGATCGGCAGCATCGTCACCGAGATGTCGAGCACCATGGCCCGCTCCAGGGTCCAATGGGATCGTCTGGTGTCGAACCTGGTGCCCGAGCTCAAGGGGATGAATCTGGTCGTCCTGCACGCCGTGATGCACCGGGCTCCGGTCAACGCGACCGAGCTCAGCACCCGACTGGATGTCGACAAAGCCACCCTGAGCCGACAGATCACCAAGCTCCGCGAGGTCGGCCTGGTGCAGGCCGATCCCTCACCGGAGGATGGTCGGATCCAGCTGTTGACGCTCACCGAGAAGGCTCAGGACCTGCTCGCCGAGGCTCGCACGCAGTGGGTCCAGGCCTATCGCGAGCGGTTCGACGGGTGGAGTGACGACGATCTGGCGCGGTTGCGTGACGGACTGCGCCGGTTCAACACCGACACTGCCTGAGCCAGAGTCAACGGGCCGCAAAGAAGCCAACACCTCACAGCCGGCTGTCGTGCGCGGGTTGCCTCAACCGAATAGTGATCGCTAGGGTCCGAGGACAACGGAAGGATCGAACGTGTCCAGGACATCCCCCCGACTGGCTGTTGCTGCCCTCCTCGTCGCCGGAGTGGCTCTGCTCGCCCCACCACACGCGCATGCCGACACAGCACCCACAACTTCCATCACCACGCTGTCGGTCGCGACGAACCCCGACCGACCACGGATCGGGACCAACAATTCCGATCGGCGTAGCACAGAGCTGAACCGAGTAGTTGCCGAACTCGGCGAGCGCAACACCGAGGGCTTCTCCTCGGTCGGAGTGACGTGGTCAGCTGAGAGCGCGGGCACCGAGCCCGAGGTCCAGGTCCGGACCCGATCCAGTGACGGCTGGTCCGACTGGCAAACGATCACTGATGGTCCGGCAATCAACACCGGCGACCAGCGGCTCGCGACCGATCCCATCTGGGTCGGGGACAGCGATGGCGTCGCCGTGCGTCTCGTTGGCGGGTCCGACACCCACCTACGCGATGCGCAGGTGGTCCTGATGAAGTCGCCTGTGGTGGCCTCCGATGCCGACCCGCAGACCCTGTCGGCCCAGTCCGCATCAGACTTGGCGCCACGGCCGGAGATCATCACGAGAAAAGGTTGGGGTGCCGACGAGTCCTGGCGCTGCAACGAGGACAAGATGGGCACCACCGTCAAGGCGGCTGTTGTCCATCACACGGCGGGAAGCAACAGCTACTCGAAAACACAGTCAGCCTCCATCATCCGCGACATCTATGCGTACCACACCAAGACCTTGGGCTGGTGCGACATTGGCTACAACTTCCTGGTCGACAAGTACGGTCAGGTGTTCGAGGGTCGCTGGGGCGGCGTCAACCTCCCGGTTCACGGCGCCCACGCCGCTGACTGGAACACCAACACCATGGGGATGTCCTTCATGGGCAACTACGAGACCGCCAATCCCCCGTCGGTGATGTTGGACGCTGGCGCGGATCTGATCGCCTGGAAGCTCGACGCCTTCCAGCGGCAGGCCAAGGGAAAACTGAAGCTGGCCGGCAAGACCGTCAACGTCATCTTCGGTCACGGCGACGTGATGGCCACAGCCTGTCCTGGCAAGAACATCAGGTCAAGGATGAGCGGTCTGCGCGATGCTGTCGAGGACAGGATGGGCCCTCCGAGCGCTATTGGCAAGGACTGGGCCCGACGCGGTGGTGCGGCCGACTTTGGACACCCCCATGTCGGTGAGACTGCGGTCGAGGGGGGCCGCCATCTCGGCCTGCTGCGCTCCAGCAAACCGAAGTCGCTGTGGTGGCATCCCAGTACCGGGTCACACGAGACCCGCGGTCCGATCGAAACGCTGTACCAAGATCTGGGAGGGCCCGCACACCCGCTCGGCTGGCCGCGCAGCGATGTGCACGACGTGACCGGAGGCCGAGGACAGGGCTTCACCAACGGCGCAATCTACCGCTCCGGCAGTACGCCCACCAAGGCCATCCACGGCGCCGTCTACCAGTACTACCGAGCCACCGCCGGCGGCCCTGGCGGCCTCCTGGGTCTACCCAGGACCAACGTCACCCGAGGCGAGATCTCCGGATCTCAGTGGGCCCGATTCGAGCACGGCCTGATCGTGTCGTATGGCGATGCCGACACCCATCATTTGACCGATGAGATCGCGGGCCGCTGGGTGAAGCTCACCGACAAGAGTGAAGCCAAACTCGGCAAGCTCCTCAAACCGGACTACGCCACCTCCGGAGGTCGCAAGGCCGCATTCGAGAACGGCAAGATCGTATGGAACGCTTCGACTGGACGACTCGCGGTCGTCTTCAACTGATCACCACCGGACTCTGGGCGCGGTCGGCAGCGTCTTACGCCGCTCGACCTGTGTCGCAGCTGCTGAGACGAAGCCGTCGGAGTAGGTGTCCCGTTCGAAGTCACCAAGATAATGGACCCGCAACTTACGGCGGGTCTCTGCCAGAGGGTCCTCACCGAACATCTTGTCCATCAGCAGTGCCCAAGTCTCGGCCCTTCCGCTGAGCACGTAGGCCGCGACGGCGAGTGGGAATTCCTCGATGAAGGAGGCTGATGTTCGCCCGGCCGCGATCAGCGCGAACGGTTTCTCGGAGTGGAGGTAGTCGACCACCACACTGGACACGTCGGAGATCATCGCGTCGGAGCTGTTGAAACAGTCGACGACGCTCATCTCGATCTCGGCAGCGGCGCCGTAGACGTGTTCGACGCCGGTCTGTCCGGTGTGCTGGGCAAGCCGGGCATTGAGCTTCTTGATAATCTCGCGGAACTCGGGATCCTTACGGCAGTACGGATGCGGCCGAAAGACGATCGAGCAACCCCGTGCCAGCAGTTCCTCGAATAGCACCTCTGCCTGCGGAAGTGAGCTGTAGGACGCGTCGGAGTAGTTTCCACGCCAGGTGGGGGCATACAGGATCCGCGGGTTTGGGATGTCGGCCAGCCGTCCATCGGCGGCACGGACGCCCTCAACCTGCGGTCGTCCGACGATCTCGAACTTGTGAGCGGGGATGTCGACGCCATGGTCTGCATATCGGTTGATTCCGGCCTGTCCGGCCACGTAAATCTTGTCGAACATGACGGTGATCGGGTTGAAACTGGAGGCCTTGTCGCTGTCACCGTGCAGTAACTGGACGTGAGTCAACTGCGGATAGCGTACAAAGTGTGCATTCTTGGCGCCGTTGTTGACGTAGAACGCGGTGGTGAGCGTTTCGGGCACGCAGCGGTCCATGTCCGCCATGGTCCGACATAGGATGACCGGAACGTCTTCGCACACCGACACAGCTTGGGTGAAGGTGCTCGGATTGCGCACCATCACGAAGAACGGCTGCCCGACGCGCTTGAGGAACGGGATCCACATCCCGATCTGGTAGGCAGTGCCGCTTGGTGCGTCCCAGTAGAGAACGAACTTGGGGGCCAGCTGGGTCATCATCTCCGGAACCCATGTGTCTGCATCCCGCGTACGTGTGTGCCGCGCCCGAGCCTGCAGGCCGATGATGATGGCAATCGCCGCCGATGGGGTCAGCACCAACGGCCATACCCAGCCGGGAACTCCGACGATTGCAAAGACCATCAGCACTGGGATCGAGAGGAACTCGAGAGCGGCGAGTACGTGGTGCAGCGACGTCGACTCCCGTCCAGCACCCCAACCTACGAGGTTGGCGACTTGCAGGCCTTGGTAGCCAGAGGCTCTGGCGACCAAAGGCTCGGACCGGACCGCCAGCATCGCAAGCCCGAGACCGAGCCAAGCCGCCCATTCCTGGCTGATGCCATGGTGGTGGACAAGTGGGCCGGCAATGCCAACGATGAGAATCAACCGTATCGTCGCCCAAGTACCCAAGCGACTGCCGAAGCCTTTTTTACGGGCAACCGTGACCACTTCGTGTGCCACGAGGAGGCTAACCAGAGTCCAGAGCAGCACTCCCACCCACAGCTGCCCTGCAAGTAGGAGTAGCGAGGCCGTCACACAGGTGCCGGTTCGGAACAACCGGAACACTTCACGACCTGGCATTGCGATCCCTTCAGTCAGGCTTCAGGTGATCGTAGCGCTGCGAGCCCGAGCAAGGACCACCTCACGGGCGGTGTCCACAAAGACATCTGCATAACCCGCTCGGTCGAACGGCCCATAGAAATATCTGCGAAGCGTCGCGCGTCGTGAGCGTAGGCCATCCCCGCCGAGCAGGTCAGTCAGCGCTTCTGCCCACTGATCGCGGCTGCTGCCAAGAAGGTGCGCCGCTTCTGCGGCCGGCGCAGCATCGACAATCTCCTCAGCGCTTCGCCCGTTGGTCATCACAGCGACGGGCTTGTCGGCGAACAGAAACTCCGCGACTGCCCCCACTCCGTCCGTAATCATCGCGTCGGCAGCGTTGTAGCACTCGAAACGCGTCATCTGGTCAGCGATGTCCCCATGCACATGGGCGATCCCGGTCCGCGCCGCGTGATCGGCGAGTAGCCGCTCGATCTTACGGACCTGGCCACCGAGCTCCGCAGACCTGCGGGCTGCGGGGTGGGGGCGGAAGAGGATCGAGCAGCCCCGCTCGAGCAGGTCCGACACCAACTCCAGTCCTTGCGGCAACGAGCTCACGCACAGGCCGGGCCGATAGAACACGCACGGCACGTGAGGCGACCCGCCTTGGCCCTGCGGACCGTCAATGCCTGCGAGCTGTGGCCGTCCGACGATCTCAAACCGATCGAGCGGAATGTCCACGCCGTGAGCGGTGTAGCGGTCAATCGCAGCTTGGCCGGCGACGAATATCTTGTCGTACATGGCCGTGACAGGGTTGAAGTTCGCTGGCCGTTCGTTGTCACCATGCATGAGCTGGACATGGGTCAGCTCGGCGTAACGGACGGCATGCGCGTTCTTCGAGCCGTGGTTGACATAGAAGATGGTGGTGATGCTGTCGGTGATGCACCGGTCCAGGTCGGGAATGGTGCGACACAGGATGACAGGAACGTCTTCACACACCCTGACGACCTCCCGGAAAGTACTCGGGGTCCGGACCATGACGAAGAACGGCCGTCCGATGCGCTTGAGATAGGGGATCCACATCCCGACCTGATCAGCATTGCCTCTGATTCCGTCCCAGTACAGGACGAACTCCGGCCTCAGTTCGGCCATCAATTCGGGCACCCATGTGTCAGCCGCCCTGGTGCGGGCGCGTCGGCGGTGCGCCCGCAGGCCAATCACGAGCGCCAACAACGTGGACGGCAGCAGAACAGCGACCCACGGCCAACCGTTGATCCCAGCCAGACCGAGGACCAACAAGATCGGCGCAGCGAGGAACTCAACAACGGCGACTGCGGCTGAGAGTCTCCCGGAGGCCTCTGCCGCTCCGCCCTGACTGACGTTGGCAGTCAGCAGACCTCGATAGCGTCCCGCTCGACGCACGATCGCTTCAGCGGGGATCGCGATGATCACCAAGCCCCACCCGATCCAGGTGAGCCAGGCCTCCGGAGTCCCTGGAGTCATCGGATTGCCGATCAAGGGACCATGCAACAGCGGTCCGGCCAAGCCTGCAGCGAGGATCAGGCGGACCGTGGTCCAGCTGCCCAGACGTTCGTTGAATCCGCGCCGACGCCCGACCGAAGCGGTCCGTTGCGCCATGTAGAACCATGCAACCACCCACAGGGCAAGCCCAGACCACAGATGGCCGGCCAACATGAGCAACGAACCGGTCGCGCACAGTCCGGCGTGAAAAATCCGGCCGATCTCCGGCAGACGTGCGTGACTCTCCGGCGCATCAGCGGTCTCGATGACGACCTCAGTAACCTGCTCGGAATCGTCCACCTCGGCTGATGCGGCAGGACGGGCGCCGCGTACCTCTGCACGGGCAGCATCTACGAAGGCGTCGGCGTAATGCTCGTGATCGAAGCCACCCAGGTAGTGGACCTTCAGTTCCCGGCGACGGTCTCGCATGGGGTCATCCCCAAGCATGGCATCCAGTGAGGCCGACCAGGTCCGGTCGTCCGAGCCCATCACGTACGCTGCACGCGCCAGCGGGAATTGGGCAACGAAGCTGTCCTCGTCCAGGTCAGTCATCACCGCGAACGGCTTCTCCGAGCACAGATAGTCGGCAACGACACTCGAGACGTCCGAGATCATCAGGTCGGACGCGTTGAAGCAATCGAAGACAGTCATGTCTTTCTCTGCCATCTGGCTGTGGAGGTGGATCACTCCAGTGCGGCGGCTGTGTTCGTCGAGTCTGTCGCGTAGCTCGGCCATCACCTTACGGAACTCGCGGTCCTTGTAACAGTAGGGGTGAGGCCGGAACACGATCGCGCAGTTGCGGGCCAGCAGTTGGTCGAACAGTAGATGCGCTTTCGGCAGCGAGCTGTACTCCGAGTCGGCAAAGTAGCCGCGCCACGTGGGGGTGTAGAGCACCACCGGAGCTGCCTGGGTGGTCCGTTCCGTAGCGACGACCACTTGGTCGACCTGTGGCCGCCCAACGATCTCGAACTTCTCCGGTGGGATCGATACACCGTGATCGATGTAGCGATCGATACCGGCCTGACCCGCCACATAGATTCGGTCATACATCGCGGTGACCGGGTTCCAGCTGGGTGCCTTGTCACTGTCGCCGTGGAGAAGCTGTACGTGTGTGAGTTCGATGTGAGCGACAAGTTGACTGTTGGTGGCGGCGTTGTTGACGTAGAACACCGTCGACGCTGTGCTGGGAAGGGCGTCGTCCAGGTCACTCCGACGCCGCACCATCACGACCGGAATCCCGTCTGCGACACTCATGGCTTGGCTGAAAGCAGCAGGGGTCCGCACCAAGATCACGAACGAAAAACCAATTCTGCGCAGATACGGAAGCCACATGGCGATCTGAAAGACCGTCGACTTCGGGGCATCCCAATAGAGGATGAATTTCGGCGCAATCCGGTCGACTGTCGCCCGCAACTCATCCGGCCCCGGATCCGGTTGCCCGCGAACCACCCACCATGTGGTCACGGCGACGACGACAACAAGTAGATCGATCGTCGCGAAGGCGATCCACACCTCCCCCGGCAGGCCAAGCATTGCGCAACCAAACAGAACTGCTGGGGTCAGAAGGTCCACCGTTGCAACAGCGCCGCGGAATCGTCGATGATCCGCCTGCACCACGCCCGCGACGTTGCCCAGTCTGATCCGATCACTAGCGCCCAGTCCGCGGATGATGACAGTTGCACGAACCGCCACGATCGCAATTCCGATAGTCACCCAGGCACGAGACTCCAGCCTGAGATCGTATGTCATGAGGGGGCCAGCGACCCCGACGAGCAAGATGACTCGCGACGGTAGCCAGGTCCCGGTGGCGTCGGTGAGAGACCAACGTCGCCCGCTGAGAAGCATGGACGCAGCCAGTGTCAGCCAAGCCAGCCACCACAACGAAGGGCCGACGAACTGACGTCCAGTCTGGCTGTGACCAGACAGCAGGAGCACCACTGCGGCGACCGAGATCGCTCCATGCAGGAGCGGCCACCACTGGTTTCTCAATCTGGACACAACCAGTGCCTCATCGGGAGGACGACTTGCCGATCGTGCGCTTGATGCGGCCAAGGACCCGGCGAACCGGGTTGGACTTGGGCTTTGTCTTCTGCGCCGCAGCCTTGGCGAGCTTGGAGTGCTTCGAAACAGTGCCCTTCAGCGTGGTCACTTCGCGCTGCAGCTCTTGGATCTGTTGACGCAATTTGTCGAACTCAATCAGCTTCGGGCCACCCACCGGTGGCCGATAGGCATAAGCGGGCCGTGCAAAATCGCCCTTGTGGCCCTGCCGAAGCCATGCCAGTCGATCGATGAGCTGCGATACACCGACCTCGCCAGTCGCAGCGAGTGTGTGGACCGCACCGGGGTAATTGTCGGAAGCGAGCCGCTCGTCGTACTCCGGGTTCTCATTGCCCGGGGTGAAGATGTGGTCCAGACCATGGCTGTCGAGGAAGCTCTTGTAGTTTTCGAGGTTCGCCGCCTGCCGTCGCTCGAACTGGGAGTAGTCGGCCTCGGCGTACAGCTCAGCAAGCGGCTTGTCCTGCACCTCGGAGAACATCCGATAAGGAATTCCCGTGAAGCGTGCCAGCTCGGTGGTCCGCGAATCATGGGCAAGGACCAGCGATGGGGTGCCCCCCAGCATGCCTGCCACGTTGCCGTGAATCCGAGTGCCGACACAGAAGTCGTACGATTCTCCCAGCTCCTTGAACCAGATGTGCGGGTCGACGTACATCCGCAGACGGTCCTGGAGATAGATCGGATGGTCCTTGTGGACCGGCAGGCGCCGGTTCTCCTTCTTGACCGAATTCTGGCCCCACAGCATGAGTGCGAGTCGTTCCACCTCCTGAGCAACCACGACGCTGTTGGGGTACTTCGCCATGTTCTCCTCGAGGAACTCGGCGATGCCCTTCACGCTCGGCGTCGCGTTGAAGGCGATCCTGCTGTCAGCGGTGAGCTCGGCTACCTTGCGGCGAGGTTCCTTGGCTGCACCAAAGGTGAACAACGACGGACAGCCAATGACCCTGACCTGTTCCGCATCGAAGCCGAGGTGGATCATCAGGTCGGCCGTGTACTCGCCCCGAACGCCGATGGACGGCGAGTGTTCGAGGACGGCTGCGGCGAAGTTGCTCACGACCTTCTTGTACTCATCGTCGATGTCGTCGAACGACCGTCCGTAAGGCATCTGCGCGCCGACACCGATCACCGAAACCGGAATGGTCAGCTGCTTGATGAGTCCGGCGAGCCAGCGGAGCTGCTGCAGATAGCTCATCTTGAAGGCGTTGGCCATCGGCAGCACGAAGCGATCATACGAGTCGTTGATGACTGCCGCATGCTCAGGCTTGGGCTCGCGCCGCCTCGTCTGGTAGCCGTCCGGAACGATCTTGGTGTCCGGCGTGCTGAGGGCACGACACACGCCCGAGTAGAACAGGGCGTTGCCCGAGTTGGAGCCGAAGACGCCAGCCGCCGACACGGCAAGGCTCTGCTCATGGGACAGCGCGGTCAGCGGGTGCTTCCCGGCATGCAACAGGATGCGGGTCATGACAGGGTCTTTCCGTTGAGGGACACAGCAGGACAACCCGGCAAGGATAACGGATCGTCACCGACACGTCATTCTCCGTTCGTCCAGTTCGGTCGGGGTGGCCATCGCGAACACCACATCGCCTCTCACTGTGAGGGACTGAGCGTTACGCAGGCTCGGCGCGCCGTGCGGGAACCGGGCTTCAAAATCATCGATCGTCTTGTAGTGAGCCGGATCCAGGTCGATCGTCGGCACCCTGTCAGTGGCCTGCCTCAGCCGGCCGGACTCGTCGATGTCGAAGACGTCGGAGCGCAGCAGCAACAACTCGTTGGTGGTCTTGACCGGCAGGAACCGGTCTCGACCCACCACGATCGCAGTGGCACCGGGAAAGACCTCGATCGCGGCGCCCATGGCGGTCTCGATCTGGATCACCTCGGGTGAGGAAGAGTCGCTGGGATCGACGGTCTTGGTGTTCTTGATCAGGGGCAACCCGAGGACCGAGTCACGCTCGGCGAGGGCATCGCGCAAAACCTGCAGGTCGAACCACAGGTTGTTGGTGTGGAAGTAGGGGTGGCGGTGCTCGTCGGTGAAGAAGTGCATCTCCTCGTCGGAGGTCTGTGCGGTGTCGCGCAGGATCAGCTGGCCGTCCGCCTTGCGGACCGCCAGATGGCCGCCCTTGCGGTCGTTGGCGGTGCGGCGGCACAGTTCCGCGGCATAGGGGGCGCCACTGGCTGCGAACCAGCCGGCAATCTCGGCGTTGGGCGCTGCGCCCAGATTGTCGGAGTTGGAGACCGAGGCATAGCGGAATCCCTTCTCCAGCAGGAGATCCAGGATCCCAGATCCCTCGAGTGCGGTGTAGATGTCACCGTGACCGGGTGGGCACCACTCCAGGCTCGGGTCAGCCGGCCACGACACGGGGGTGAGGTCGGAGGCGAGCAGTTTGGGCTCGGAGTTCTGCATGAAGTCCAGCGGCAACCCGTCCACGGCCAGGTCCTCGTACGGGGCCAGCGCAGCGAGCGTGTCGTCCCGAGTGCGGAAGGAGTTCATGAAGAGCAGGGGCAGTGGAGCGCCGCTGCCGGCACGGGCAGCTCGGACCTGACCGACGATCAGGTCGAGGAAGGTCTTGCCGTCACGGACCGGCAGCAATGACTTGGCCCGGTCCATGCCCATGGAGGTGCCCAGGCCGCCGTTGAGCTTGATGATGACCGTTTTGCTGAGGGCCTGGTCCGCAGACTCGCGCGAGACTTCGACGGCGTCGAGGCGGGGCGGATCGGTCAGGGGAGTGATCGAGTCCTCCGGGATCAGACCGGTCGCCCCCTCCTCCAGCTGGTGGTAGTAGTGGGTGAAGACATCGATCGCGGCACGGCTGACGCCGGCATCACGCATCTTGTCCTGGGCCTGCTGGAGTCCGGACTCGCTCATGCCCTGATCGTAGGCCGGATCCAACTGATCAGGCGAGCGCGAACAGTCTCCGGGCGTTGCCCTCGCCGATGGCCGCCAACTCGTCCTCGGTCAGATCGGAGGCGGCCAGCTTGGCCACGAGCGCCTCGGGCACATGGATCGGTGCGTGGGTGCCACAGACCAGACTCACAACCCCGTGGCTGGCGATCAGCTTGCGCACCACCACCGGCGCCTCGGCGTGGGAGATGTCGCACCAGACGTTGCCCGGAGCTCCGTCGAGCACCTGGTCGATCTCGGGCGGCCGAGCACCGGCCACCAGGAACCGGGTGTTCGGGTGGGCGTCGGCCACACCCCGGATCTCGGCAGCGGTGAGCTCGCGGTGGACGACGTCGGGGTGAGCCATGCGGACATCGATCATCCGCCACTGCAGGATCACCGCGATGTCGCGCTCCCCCGCTTCGCCGATGAGCTCACGTGCCCGATCGAGACCATATCCGTGGGGTCCGGGCATCAGTCGGATCGCTGCTGACGGTGTCTGGTCGAACACCGCTGCTGCTGCGGACTGTGCCGGGTTGACCACCGGGACGAAGCTGAACCACGGATTGTCGGCCAGCTGGTCGGCCCACCGGCGGTTGGCGGCCTGGGGGCTGCGCTGCAGGACGGTCTCGGCCGGGGAGACGAAAGCATGGGTGATCCCAACCCGTTCGAGTCGCTGCTGCAGAAGCTCAGGATCGCCGTACCGGAGGTTGCGAAAGGGCCACTGCCCGACGAAGGCCGAGGTGTCGTACATCACTGCTCCAGGTTGGGCTTGGGAAGACGGGTGTAGAGGCGACGGGCGTTGCCGGCGAGGATCGCGTGAAGGTCATCGCCGGGCAATCCGACGGCGAGGACTCGACTGAGCTGGATCCCGAAGTCACGTCCGGGCGCATCAGAGCCGTACAGGATCCGTTCAGGGCCGAGATGTTCGAGGGCGAACTCGACCATCCCGTCCTCCGGGTCGCCACCACAGGTGTCGACGACGACATTGGGCAGGTCAGCGATGTCGAGCACGCCTCGCTCGCCACAGCCGGACAGATGGGCCATCTGGATGGTTGCATCGGGGTGTCGGGCAGCAAGGTGCGCCACATCCGAGGGGTCGGACTCACCGGGGAGCTGGCCGACAGTCTTGTACCAGGCGTGCTGCAGGATCGGCACGCCGAGCTCGGCGGCATAGTCGACGATGGGGTCGAGTGCCGGGTCGGTCGCTTTGCGGGCGATCCACAGCTTGATCCCGACAAAGGACCCCTCGGCGATGTGGCGCCGCATCAGGTCCAGCGACAGATCAATGTGATCGGGCGAGCAGTAGACCACGCCGGCGACCTCGGGATGGGCCTCGGAGATCTCGGCTGCCCAGCTGTTGGCCGCGACCAGATCCTCCTCGGTCGGCGTGGCCAGATAGCCCCGGAGCCCGAGCACCGAGGTGAGGACTGCGGAGATGCCGACCCGTCGAGCGTCGGTGACCAGGTCGGTCACCGAATCATCGGTGCGCCACGCGCCGTTCTGCCTGGCGTGCACGTGAGCATCGACGATCCCGCCGGGGATCTCGGGAACAGAGAAGTCCATGACTTCTGATCGTAGCCGTGGCGGCCGGCGCCACAGATCCGGTCTCGATAGGCTGTGCGCCATGACAGAGGCCCCGCCGCCCATCGAACGCCGCTCCGTGGTTGCCCAAGTGCGTGATCGTCTCCGCGGTGACATCACCTCGGGACGTCTCACCACCGGCACGCTGTACTCGGTGAATGTGATCGCCACCGAGCTCGGTGTGTCACGCACGCCGGTGCGCGAGGCCCTGTTGCAGCTCAGCGAACTGGGGCTGATCGAGGTGCACCGCAACCGCGGGTTCACCATCGCCAATGTGTCCCAGGCAGAATTGCTCGAGATCTTCCAGCTCCGGCTGGCGATCGAGACCGCAGCGGCCCGTCGAGCCGCACATCTGGGCGGCAGCGGCGCGATGGCTGAGCACATGGCAGCCATGGCCGCGGCGGCCGAGGCCGAGGACCGACGTGCCTTCATGGAGGCTGACCGAGCCTTCCACGACGCCCTGCTCGAGCTGGCGGCGAACAAGCGCGCCCGCGAAGCGGTGAGCGTCGCCCGCGATGCGATCTTCAGCCGAGGAGTCTCCGCTTCGGGCAAGGAACGCACCTGGAGCGACCTGGTCGCCGAGCACCAGGAGTTGTTGGCTGCGGTCCAGGAGTCAGATCCGGCCCGAGCTGCTGCCGCAATGTCGCGCCATCTGATCAACACCGCTGACGCCCTCGCCACCCAGACCACCGGCTCCGGAGTCGACCCGGACTGGGCCCTGGGATGGTCCGATCAGCGAGCCTGACAAGACCTCGGTGACATGTTACATATCATTAGCGTGTGACTGAGACCTCTGGCAGCCTGCCGCGCACCGTTGACACCGTCGTGATCGGTGGCGGGCTGGTCGGTTTGGCCACCGCCCGCGCCCTGACCGAGCGAGGAGTCGGCGTCCTGGTCTGCGAGAAGGAGGACCGCTGGGCCGCACACCAGTCGGGCCACAATTCCGGTGTCATCCACTCAGGCCTGTACTACCGCCCCGGCAGCCTCAAGGCCACCATGGCGACCCAAGCCGCACAAGAACTACCTGAGCTGTGTGCAGATTGGGGCGTCCCCTACCGCGTCACCGGCAAATTGGTCGTCGCCCAACGGGACAGTGAACTCGGGCGCATGCGGGGCCTTCTTGCCCGCGGCGAGGCCAATGGCGTGCCCGTCGTCGAGATCTCGCCGGACCAGGCACGCGAGCAGGAGCCGCACGTCCGCTGTGTCGGGGCGCTCCACGTCGCATCCACCGGAGTCGTCGACTTCACCGCCTTGGCCGAAGCGATCGCGGCTCGACTTGCTGATGCCGGTGCCGAACTCCGTCTGGCGACCAAGGTCCTGGGGCTGGTGCGCGAGGATGGCCGGGTCCGGGTGCTGACCACGGCCGGGGAGGTGGTGGCCGGCCACGTCGTCAACTGCTCCGGCCTGCACAGCGACCGCCTGCTCGACAAGCAGACCCGGCGACAGACCCGGATCGTGCCGTTCCGTGGCGAGTACTGGGCGCTGCGACCTGACAAGACCGATCTGGTGAACGGCCTGGTCTACCCGGTGCCGGACCCCGACCTTCCGTTCCTGGGGGTCCATCTGACCCGCGACGTCCACGATCATGTCCACATCGGCCCCAATGCCGTCTTCGCACTGCGGCGGGAGGGTTACCGGTGGCGAGACCTGTCGCTTCCCGACCTGGCCGATGCGTTGAGCTTCCCTGGTCTGTGGCGGATGGCGGCCGACAACATCGGCACCGGCCTTGGTGAAATGGCTCGATCAGCCATCCCGGCCCTGATGGTGAAGGCAGCCCAACAGATGCTGCCCGAGCTGACCCGCAGCGATCTGGTCCGCCACCCAGCAGGAGTGCGTGCCCAGGCCCTTGCCCGTGACGGCAAGCCGAGCGATGACTTCGTGCTGCACGGAGACGGGCCGATCCTGCACGTGGTCAACGCACCGTCCCCGGCCGCCACCGCATCCCTGCAGATCGGCCAACGACTGGCAGAGATGTCACTGGACCCCACCCACGACTGACAATCGACCCATCCCACCCTGACGAGTCTCTTTCCTTCCGCTCATTCACTTCCGTGTGGGTGGTGGGCGTAGGTTGGACCCTGCGAAACGCTGCCACGGCCGGCGGCGATCTTCGATGAGCAGGAGCACAGCATGGACTACACCACCCTCGGTCGCACTGGCGTCACAGTCTCGCGCCTGGTGTTGGGGACGATGAACTTCGGCCCCCAGACGAGCGAGGAGGACAGCTTCGCCATCATGGATGCCGCAGCCGATGCCGGCATCAACTTCTTCGACACCGCCAACCGCTACGGGATGCCCGAGCGCGCCGGCTGGACCGAAGAGATCGTCGGCTACTGGTTGGAACAGACCGGACGCCGCGACGAGATCGTGCTGGCAACCAAGGTCTACGGAGAGATGGCCAAACACCCCAACGGCAAGGGCGTCAATGCCAAGCACATCCGCCGAGCCGTCGAGGACTCACTCCGCCGGCTGAAGACCGACTACATCGATCTCTACCAGATGCACCACATCGACCGCTCCGTCCCGTGGGAGGAGCTGTGGCAGGCGATGGACCAGCTCGTCACCCAGGGCAAGGTCCTCTATGTCGGCTCCTCGAACTTCGCCGGCTGGCACATCGCCCAAGCCTGCGAGGCAGCCGCACGACGCCACACCCTCGGGCTGGTGAGCGAGCAGTCGAAGTACAGCCTGCTGACCCGCGACATCGAAGCCGAAGTGCTCCCCGCGGCACAGGCCTACGGCGTCGGCGTGATCACCTGGTCACCACTCGAAGGGGGCCTGCTCGCCGGCGCCGTCGCCAAGGCCAAGAACGGTCGCCGGTCCCAACAGCGCAACCAGGAGCGGTTGGGCGAGCTCAAGCCGCAGCTGGCCCGCTGGGAAAAGCTCTGCAAGGATCTTGGACGCAATCCCGGCGATGTTGCGCTGGCGTGGCAACTCACCCGTGAAGGAGTCACCGCTCCGATCGTCGGCCCACGCACCATCGAGCAGCTCGAAGGGGCGGTCGGCGCACTCAAGATCCGGCTCACCAAGGACATCCAGGCCCAAATCGACGAGATCTTCCCAGGCCCTGGTGGGCCGGCCCCGGAGTGCTACGCCTGGTGAGCTACCGAGCTGAGTGCCGACACCTCCGCCGCACGGGACTGCGAACCGCGCTCCACAGGTTAGGGTCATCTCCATGTACACGCTTGCCCTCCTGAACGGCGGGGTGGGCTCTCGAGTGGCCGCAGGCCAGCCGAAGCAGCTCATTCGCGTCAACCACATCCCCGCGATGGTGTATCCGCTGATCGCAGTCGACGAGATCGACGAGATCGACCAGATCGTCCTGAACTACCCCGACGGGTGGCGTGACGCGATCGAGAAGGTCGTCGCCGACTACGCCATCAAGACCCCCATCACCTATGCCGAGGCCGGCGCCACCCGCCACGAATCGGTGTCGAAGATGCTCGACCTGTGCTCCAACGACCACGTGATCGTGCACGAGACGGCCCGGCCGCTGGTCACCGCCGACGATTTCCGTCAGTTGATCGCGGACGAGCACGAGAATGTCAGCTACATGCTCGACATCCCGTTCACTGTGGCACCGGTCAATCCGGAGTCCCGACGGGTCACCGGATCCTTGGAGCGTTCGCTGTTGCGCAACGTCCAGCTGCCCCAGAAGTTCCGCAAGCAGACCCTGGTCGACGGGCATGCCTATGCCACCGCGAAGGACCTGACCTTCACCGAGGACGCCACCTTGTGCGCGGTCGCCGGTGCGGACGTGTTCTTCCTGCCGGGCAAGGACAGCAATTTCAAGATCACCACCAAGACCGACGTCCGGCTCGCCGGATACCTGCTGGCGGGAGATGACGAAGATGAGTAAGACCCTGATGGTCACCGGAGCCTCCAAGGGCATCGGGCTGGCAACGGTCGAGCGGTTCTTCCAGGCCGACAACGACATCACCGATTTCGTCCTGCTCGCCCGTGCCTCCGATGAGTTCACCGAGGCCGAGGCCGAACTGCGCGCCAACAACCCCCACGGCAAAACGCTCACCTGCTACCAGATCGACCTGTTCGACCGGGACGCCATCGAGCCGCTGATGACCGAGATCATGGAGCGGCACGGATCGGTCGACCTGCTGGTCAACAACGCGGGCTTCACCGCTCCCGCACCGATCCACGAGATCGAATTCTCTGACTTCGAACGCACCATCGGTGTCAACCTCTATGCGCCGTTCATCATCGTGCAGAAGCTGCTCCACCTGGGAAACCAGTTCGACTACATCGTCAACGTCGCCTCGACCGCCGGCATCACCGGTCGCTCCGGCTGGCTCACCTACTCCAGCTCCAAGGCCGCGCTGATTGCGATGAGCCAGGTGCTGAAGGAGGAGCTGGCGATCTACGGCACCCGGGTGGTGACGATCTCGCCGGGACGCTGCGCCACCGCGTTGCGGCGCAAGCTCGCCCCCGACGAGGACCCCAGCACGATCATGCAGCCCGAGGACGTCGCGGCTGCGATCGACATGCTGACCAGCCCGGTCGGGCGGTACGTCGACAGCGAGAACCTGGTCGTCCGACTCTGAGCCGAGACCTTGTCGATGGCGTGGCCCCTCCAGGGGGTCACGCCATCGTCATCCCCGGACCGCACCCGGGGCCCGGGCGATGACGGTGACAGTACCCGGATCGATCTCGGTGAACCCGGCATCGCGGACCGCCACCAGACGTTCGTCACGCCACCCGTGGAGCGGATCGGCAACCCGGGCAACCAAAGCGTCCCAGGTCGACTGGTCGACCCGACTGGCCCGACAGCAGAAACCGCCAGCAGCCCACTCGGCCAGCGCCGGCTCGTCGGCCATCAGTGCCGCGGCCAGCATCGAGCCGTGTCCGGCCTGCGCCATCGACTTGCCCAGAGTCATCACCGGAGCCGGCGGGAACCACAGCTGCAATGCACGCTCATCGTTGGGTACATCACCCTCGTCGTACGGGGCATCGGTGCCGCCGACCTGAAGTTTCGCGATCCGCTTGTCGACCTCGCTCACCCGTCCCGGCACGCACGCCCTCACCTGGGTGTCAGCATCGGCGAGGGTGATCCCGGGCAGGTCCTGCACCGCATCCCAGGCCGAGGCCCGTGCCCGACGAGTGACCTTGCGGATGTGCCCCTGGCAGTAGTCGACCAGCGCCTGGTGCCATTCCCCGTACGGACTGGTCGCGCGAGGATCGAGACAGATCCGGATCGTCGCAGTTGCAGCGAGCTCGACCGCACGGCGCCAGCTCGGGGAGCGGCCCCGCTCCAGCCGCAGGACCAACTGCAGGGCACGGATGTCCTCGGCCGCCTCCTCCCGCTCAGCCTGCACCTGGGCGGCGTCCATGCCGAGCCAATGTGCATACCGGTGGCGCAGCGGCGCCAAGACGTCAACCGAATCGCTCACCGGTCCATGGTCGCAGGTCCCATCGATGAAACGCCGTCGGCACCATGGCCTGATGCTGTGGCGAGTGGTCGAATCGCGACAGGGTCAGATGGTCCAGGCTGAATGTCACCGGCGGCATCGTGCGCAGCCTGCGCACCTGGTCGACCAGCCCAGCCGGGTCAGCAATGGGACCAGCGAAGTGCACCAAGGTGGCGTACCAGATGTTGCGACGCTGCCACGAGCGTTCCTCGTACCAGGAGTACGGGCCGAGCTCGGCCCGGACGAGATCCAGGAAGTCCCACCCCGCGCCGTCGGGTGTCTCGAGCTGGGCGAGCACCCCCACTGGGGTCAGGGTGAGTCCGGTCCAGATCAGGTCGAACGGCCTCGCTTGCTCGGCGACGCGGTCGATCGCGCCACACCACAGGGCGGTGATCGGGTCGTCGGCTGCCGCAGCTTCGTGACGCGGTTCGAGCGCCCTTACGGTGCAATGGACCGCATCGGCATCCCCGGTACGGAAGTGACCGTGGCCTGCGTACGGGATCAAGGCTTCGGTGACCGTGTGGAGCTGCTCGGCGATGGCCGGGCGATGGATCAACGAGACCGGCCACCGGCCGCCTTCCTCTGGCACCGTGTCGCGGCGGTGCCGACCCTCGAGCACCGCTCTGGCGCCCGTGACGAAGAGCGAGTCGAAGACGGCGTTGGGCACGAACCGAGCCTAGCGGCCCTCACCGTAGGATCAGGCACGTTCACCGTGACCCGTCGAGCCTGGAGCCGATGCCCGCCATGACTGCAGTCCCTCACCTGACCGTGCCCCATCTCGCCGCCCTTGCCGAGCCGTTCCAGCTGCGTGATCTGCAGTTGCCCAACCGGTTGGCGATGGCGCCGATGACGCGGCGGTTCAGCCCGGACGGCATCCCCACCCAGGCGGTCGCCGACTACTACGCCCGCCGAGCCCATCTCGGCCTGCTGATCACCGAAGGGACCTACCTCGACCATCCGAGCTCTGGATCGGTGACGACGGTTCCCCGCCTCGCCGGTGACGCCGTCCTGACCGGGTGGCGCCGCGTGGTCGAGGCCGTCCACGCCGAGGGTGGCCGCATCGCGGTGCAGCTGTGGCATCTGGGTCTGGCCCGCACCGACGACAGTCCCCTCCACCCGGGATTCCCGGCCCTCTCACCGTCGGGGATCACCGGCCCCGGCGAACCGCACGGCCGAGCCGCGACCACCGACGACCTGGCCGAGTTGCTGGATGCCTACGCCCGAGCCACGGTCGCAGCGCGCGAGGTCGGCTTCGATGCGGTCGAGATCCACGGTGCCCACGGCTACCTGCTGGACAGCTTCATGTGGTCGGCGACGAACCGCCGCACCGATCATTACGGCGGCGACGCGGCCGGGCGGTCCCGCTTCCCGGCCGAGGTGGTGGCCACCCTACGGGCAGCCGCCGGCCAACTGCCGGTGCTGTACCGGTTCTCGCAGTGGAAGGCCACCGACTACCGAGCACGGATCGCGTCGACGCCGGACGAGCTGGCGGCGCTGCTGCGGCCGCTGGCTGAGGCCGGGGTGGATGCCTTCCATGCGTCGACCCGCCGGTTCTGGGAGCCTGCCTTTGCCGACTCCGAGCTCACCCTGGCGGGGTGGGCCAAGAAGCTCACCGGTGTGCCGACCGTCGCGGTCGGTTCGGTCGGGATCGACAAGCTGTTTGGCGAACCCATCGGCGATGCCGCCGGCGGGGACCCGACCACCAGGGTCTCCGATGCTGCCGGCCGGATCGCGGCGGGCGAGTTCGATCTGATTGCGGTCGGGCGGGCGGTGTTGGCCGATCCGACTTGGGGTGCGCGGGTGTTGTCCGGCGAGACCGATCAGCTCCGCCAGTACACCAAGGAGAGCGAACGCACCCTTGACGGGGTTGAGCGGGACTCGAGTCTGTGACCCGACGCAAACGGGCCGCCCCGACTGGGGCGGCCCGTTTGCGTCAGATCAGTGCGTCACCGATCAGTGAATGTTCACTGGTAGGTGGGACCACCGGGGTACTGCTGGCCTGGCTGTCCGTAGCCGCCGGGGGCGCCGCCCATGCCCGGGTTCTTCGGGTTCGGACCGTACTGGTTGTCCGGATCGGAATCCTTGACGCTGAACACGATCATCAGGATGAGGCCGACACACGGGATCAGGTAGAGCAGGACAAACCAGCCGGACTTGTTGGTGTCGTGCAGACGGCGCACTGCCACGGCAATGGTCGGCAGCAGCAGGGCGAGCATGGCGATGGCCGAGATGGGCCCACCGCTGGAGGCGACGGAGATCGACCCGGTCCCGGTGCTGACGTCGGTGCTCCCGAAGCCCAGCAGGCGGTCAATCAGCTGGGTCACAATCTGCACCACGACGAGGAACAGGTACCACCACCAGAACTCGGAGCGGCGTGCGCGGCCGTTGAAGTTGACGTACTTGCTGAAACAGGTCTTGATGGCATCGATCGGTTGCATCTTCAGATCCCTTCCTTCGCGGAGCAGGCCCACGAGAGATGTCATTGCCAACAGGACACTATCGCACCGTGGGCCCTTGTGGGCAGCAATTTGGCGCATCCCCGGGCCAAAAATAGTGATCCTCAGCTGTTGACCGATCGGCCACCGCACACTAACGTACAACCAAATGGTTGTTCATGACAGGCAGCAGGACCTCACCGACGCCGAGGTGGACCGAATCTTTCGTGCCTTGGCCGACGCCACCCGACGAGACATCGTCCGGCGGACGTTGACCGCCCAGGCATCGGTCTCAACCCTGGCCGCCACCTATGCCATGTCCTTCGCCGCCGTACAGAAACACGTCGCCGTCCTGGAAGGAGCCGGGCTGGTGACCAAGCACCGATCCGGGCGAGAACGTCTCGTCCGGGGCAATGTGGCCATGATCCGACGCGCCCAGGAACTCCTGGCCGCCTATGAACAGATCTGGCGTGCCCGCATCACCCAACTCGACGAACTGCTCGCCGAGGACTGACCCACGACTCGAAAGCAGGGACCCCACCATGCCCGTCACCAACGTCGCCAGCGATCCCGAGAACCTCACCCTGACCGTGACCGCCGACTTCACCGCTCCGGTCGAACGGCTCTGGGCAGCCCACGTCGACCCCCGCCAACTCGAACGGTTCTGGGGCCCACCGGGCTATCCGGCCACCTTCACCCGTCACGACGTCACCCCCGAAGGCCATTCCAGCTACTTCATGTCCGGGCCTGACGGCCGACGCTTCGACGGTCGGTGGGAGTTCCTCGGCGTCGAACCCGGTCGTGCCTTCGAGGTGGTCGACAGCTTCGCCCACGCCGACGGCAGCCCCAACACCGATCTGCCGACCACTCGAATCACCTTCCGCTTCGACCCCACCGACCAGGGCTCACGTCTGGTCACCACCACCTGCTTCGACTCACTGGAGGACATGGAGCAGCTGGTCGCGATGGGCATGGAGGAGGGGATCGTCGAGGCCTTTGGCCAGATCGACCAGGTGTTGGCCGACCTCGCGTCCTTCCACGCCACCGAGATCACCCAGAGCCAACTGCTGGGCGACACCCAGGTCCGGATCAGTCGCGTCATTGCCGGCACCCTCGACCAGGTCTGGCGGGCCCACCACGAGGAGGAACTGGTCCGGCAGTGGATGCTCGGCCCGGACGGCTGGCGGATGAGTGAGTGCCGGCTCCCCCAGCAGGTCGGCGACTCCTACCGCTATGCATGGGACCCGGTCGAACCCGGGACCGGGGATGCCTTTGCCTTCACCGGGGAACTGGTCGAACAGCACCCGCAGTACCGCGAGGTCACCACCGAGGCGATGGAAGGAATGCCCGGGGATCCCACCCTCAACGAGCTGGGTTTCCTGCCGGTCGACGGCGGCACCCTGCTGACCCTGGTGGTCACCTATGCGAGCGCGGAGATGCGCGAGATGGTGCTGGCCACCGGGATGGTCAGCGGCATGGAGGACAGCTACGCGCGGATGGAGGCGCTCCTACGGTGAAGCCGCGGGTGGGTTCTGCACGGCAGAGCTGGCGTGACGGCCAGAGCAAATGCTGACACCAATACCCCAAGGGGGTATGATCGCGGCATGGGAAGCGCAGCGCGAGACAGCAGGCTCCAAGCCCGTCACCATGCCGCGTACTGGGCCCGGCCGAAGACGGGGACGCTGACCTATGTGGCGCTCGGCGACTCGGCCGGCGTCGGCGTCGGCGTCGGCGACCCTCGGCAGGGCTACGTCGGTGTCATCGCCGAGCGCCTTGCGGCAACCACGGGGAGGTCTGTGAGCACCATCAATCTCTCGGTCAGCGGAGCGCGAGCACACGACGTCCTGGACATCCAGACACCCCAGCTCCTCGCCACACCCCCACCCGACGTGCTCACCTGTGTCATCGGCAGCAACGACGTGGCCTGGGCAAGGATCTTCCGCACCCGTGACTTCACCGAGACGATGCGGGCCATCACCAGCCGATTGCCCGAGAGGTCCATCGTGGGACTCGTACCCCATTTCGTGCACTGGCCCTACCAAGCTCGGGCGCGCAAGGCCAACGAGGCGATCAGCGCAGCGGCCGAGTCCGACGGTCACGCGGTCGCCGACATCCACGCTGCCACGAAGAATCTCCCCCTCGCCGGCTACCTGCGCACCTTCGCCGGCGACCGCTTCCACCCCAACGAGCATGGTCACACCGTCTGGGCCGATGCGATCTGGGAGCACATCATCCATCAACACCAGCGCTCGACCAGCACCTGACCCCCTCACCGACCCAGCTGACGAGCAGTCGGGCACATCCGGTGGGCACAGCGATCCCGGTACCGCCATGACCCAGGTGGGTCGATCATCGGCCTCCGGGCAGTCCCATCACCTCGAGGGCCGCTTCGACCAGCCGCTCACCGGCACCGGGCGCGGTCCACGACACGGTGGTCCGCCACGTCTCAAAGCCACCTTCGGACCAGGCCCGAGCGGTGGGGACGTAGCCGATGTGATCGTTGGCCAGTCCCACCACGGCCGTCACCGGGTAGCGGGATCCGGCACGAATCGCCAGCCCCAGTTCCACAAAGATCTCTCCCGGCAGCCCGACCAGGCAGAGGTCGCCGATGGTCATCACCATGACGGGCACCGACCTGCGCGGGGGAAGTTCGTGGATCTGTTCGATCCGTTGGGCATAGCGTTGACGCAGGTGCGCCGGGATCGGCAGGCCCGTGAAGAACGAGAACGGTGCATCCTCTCGCTCTCCGGCCACCACCGCTGCCGCAATCTCTCGGTCTTCCTCGGTGACCTGCACCCGGTCGAGAGGCACGCTGAGCAGGGTGGAGGCGAGGGCGACCTCGGTGTGGCGGGGCGCCATCATCGTCCCTGCGGCCACCGCGCCGGCCACAGCGGTCGCGACCAACTCGATGCGGGCCAGACCACTGTCGGGAACTGCCTCATCAAGGTCGACATTGTTGATGTCGCCGGAGCACGCATTGGTCAGTTGGGCGTGGATCGGTGTGCCGAGCAGCCGCTGCAGGGCCTCCCCGGTTGCTCCGAAGTAGTCGGAGCTGATCGCCCCCGGTGGCTCGGTGGCAACATAGTGCAGTGACATGTTCGCCCAGGTGGCCAGTGGCCTGCCGTCGCGGGACTCCACGATCAGTCCGGTCACGGTGGGATCGACCGGTCCCGCCGGTCCGGCGAGATCGGACCGGCCACGCCCCGGGTTGGTCTGCACTTGGCCGTCGGTCCGTCTGTAGCGACGGTTGAACGCAACGCCCGAGGCCGGTGCTTGTCCGTACCCGATGCGGGCAGGGATCTGGGTCGTGACGGCATCGGTTGCAGCGTGGGCGATCGCCTCGATCACCCGCTCGATGTAGTCCGGATCGACCCGATGGGTCCCATGGTTGGGCACCGTGCCCGGACCGCTGTGGGTGTGCGTGGCCGAGACCATCACCTGGGACGGCGGGAGTCCGGTCCTGGCGGTGATGCGCTGCTTGGCCTCGTCGACGATGTCGCAGGCCCGCATCATGATCAGATCACACGAGATCAACAACACGGTGACACCGTCGCAGCTGAGGGCGAGCGCCTTGGCGTGGAGGCGCCGCTCGATGCGATCGGCATGTCGCAGGTCGAACAGCCCGGCCAGAGGTGTGCCCAGGGCAGGGGTGATGTCGACCTCGCCGGCCCCGGCCCACAGACCGTCAGCCATCCTCGACCTCGGCGAAGGACTGTTCATACTCTCCGCGGATCGTGTCCCCACCCGAGGACTTCCATTCAGCCACCACGTCGTCCCAGGCACTCAGCGATGTACGTCCCTGGATGATCTGATGGGCGACGTCTTCCGCGTTCGCGGTCAGCGACGCCCCGAGCTGATCGTCGGTCGCCGAGTACAGACTCGCGGCCGGATTCCGCAGCCCCGTCGGGATGGTCGCCACCTGGTGTTCGTACATGTCCTTGGTGGCCTGGGGGAACCCTGGATCGAACAATGTGTACGGCAGGCTGGCGAAGTACGAGGTGGCAAACCGTTCGGCGCCGAGCAGGTCGGTGTTCACCGGCGCAGACAACTTGTCATCCCACGTGTGGTGCACACCCTCCTCACCATGCTGGAAGTAGAGGTTCTCCTGGGACCCGAACGGTGCAGCCAGGTAGTTGAGGATCCGTAGCAGTTCACGGACCCGGTCCGGGGAGTCCTGCTTGCGGATGGCACACAGTTGGAAGGTGCCGGTGCCGAGCCACTTGGACGCCACGCCACCACCGGTCGCCTTCGGGACCCCCCAGAAGCCGAGCTCGAGGTCGGGAATCCCGGCGCGGAGCAGCGAACGGTAGCCGACTCCGCCCCAGGAGAAGAACACGCACTTGCCGCCCCGAAAGAGTTCGGGCCCGTTGGCGCCTCCGAAGGTGTCTGGATGGATCACCCCTGCTTCCCACAGCCGTGCCCCGTACTCGAGCCCCGCCACGTACTCGTCGGTCTCGTAGTAGTGGGTGAAGCGACCACCGTCCTCGGCCCACACGTTCGGCGCCCCGTGCATGGTGGCCACCAGATTGATGACGCCGGCCGGGCTGGCGACCGCATACTGGTTGGTCGTGGGGTCGGAGACCTCCGTGAACATGCTGAGGACTTCGTCAGCGTCGCTGGCGGCGGCGAAGTCGGCCCCCATGCGCTCGACGACATCGTTGCGCACCACCCAGGTCGGGGATCCGACGATGTTGCCCGGCGGGATCGCGCGGATACCTCCACGGTGGACGGCGGTGCGCCACATGTACTCCGGCACCGATGCCAGGCCCGGGTATTCCAACACCGCATCTCCGGACAGGTACTCGGTGAGGTCCTCGAACTGTGAGGCCAGCAGATCCGGCATCCTGGGCACGGCTGGCATCTGGACCAGGTCGGGGATGTCTCCGCCGGCAACGACCGTCGAGACCTTGGCTTCGTAGTCGTCACCCACCAGCGTGACGGCCAGCTCCACTCCGAGCCGCTCGTTCAATCCTTGCCACCACGCGTTCCGGCTCATGCCGGTGGGCGGTGCGGCGCCAGCCAACGACATCAACCCAGTCACGGTGCCGCCGGTGCCGGGCGGGCCGTCGCTGACCGGTTCAGGATTCTTCGGGTACTTGAAGAATCCGTCCGGCACTCCGTCAGCGTCTCCGGGAAGGTCGGGTTCGACGGCCTCGAGTTTGCGGTAGGTCGGCAGGACCACGCCAGCATTGGCCTCGCCCTCGGGTGGGATCTCATCGGTACGGCAACTGGCCAGACCTCCTGCGCCGAGTCCAGCCACCCCCAAACCGCCTGCTTGCCGCAAGAAGCTTCTGCGCTGCTTGCCGTGGAACGTCAGGTCGTTGGTCTCCATGTCTGCGGTCCTCTCATTGATCGCCTACACACACGAGGCTAGGCCACCCACAACAGGAGGGGAATGCACCTGCGTCGCCGTCTGGGGATGAATGACCCCGAGAGGGAACCACTATGGACCGATTCTGGATCATCAGACCTCACAACCCGGCCTGACTAGGGACGATGATGAGCGCCCTCGGCAGGATTCGAACCTGCGACACCCGCTTTAGGAGAGCGGTGCTCTATCCCCTGAGCTACGAGGGCTGGACCGACACGTGATCCTCACGAGGCAGCCCGGACGAGTGTACAGGTGATCAGCCCTCGGCCTGCAGCCGCTTGACCTCAGCATGGATGGCCTCCATGTCGAGTTCCTTGACCTTCGTGACGACCTCGTCGAGCTGCGGACCACTCAGCGCGCCGGCCTGGTTGAAGACCATGACGCCCTCACGGAAAGCCATCAGGGTCGGGACGGCGGAGATGCCGAACTGGGTGGCGAGCTCGTTGTTCTCGTCGAAGTCGATCTTGGTGAACGTGACGTCCTCGTGCTTCTCCGAGATCTTCTCGTAGACCGGCGCGAACCGCAGACAGGGCTGACACCAGGTCGCCCACACGTCAACCAGGACGATGTCGTTGTCGGTGACGGTGCTCTCGAACTCGGCAGTGTTGATGCTGGAGACAGCCATGATGATCCCTCTCGATCAGTGTCGGGTGCGGCGTGTGCTGGGTTGGCCAGCACTGGGAGGAACAGCCCACCCACGGCAGGTATTCCCCCTACTTGATGGCGATCACTCGCCGCATGGGGATTGGCAGGGTCAGCGGACCCAGCCGTGAGATGCGGCGGACCAGGTGGGAGACGCCGGCCGCGATCTGTTCGGGATCGGCATTGGGCAGATACATGCCGTTGAGGACCATTTCGGCATCAGTGCGTCCCGAGACGGTGAACTGGTAACGCTCCCGGGCGTCCTCGACCTTGCGCAACCCCACCGCAGGCAACACGGCCGACAGGCCGATCCGCTCCAGCACACCGGGGAACCTGATCCGGGCCCGCATCGCCGCAAACAACAATGCCAGCTCACGGGCATCCCGCGCCGAGGTCGGGCGCACCGACGGCCCCAACAGCACCACCATCCCGCCCGGCCGGAGCACGCGCGCCATCTCGGCCAACACCTGGGCGGCCGGGGTGATCACCGCCAGCCCCATCGAGGTGGTGACCACGTCTGCAGCCCCGGAAGCCAAGGGCAGGTGCAGCGCATCACCCTGGACGGCGACACCCGACTCCCCCACGAGCGCCAGCTCGGAATGGGCCCGGTCCACACTCACCACGGTCCGGCCCGGTTGGGCGAGTTCGCGGGCGACAGGTCCGGCACCGGAGGCGACGTCGACCACCAGATTCGACGACGGCGAGACCGCCCGGGCCAACCAGCGGTACGGGTTGTCGTCGCCGGCCCGGCTCCTGGTCAGGACAGCCTCGATCGCCCCTGCCCTGTCCCGGTGGAACCCGGTCAGATATCCGGACCAGTCCGACGGACGAGCCACTGGTTCAGACGGCGTCGACGAACAGGTGACCGGCAGCTTCGCGACTCAGCTCACAGACCGGCCCGTCGCCCACCTGCAACTGCACACCGAGACCACCTGTGGTGACCTTCACCTCGGCTCCGGGCAACAGCCCGGCCTGCTCGAGGACAGCCATGGTTTCGATGTCCTTCTGGATCTCCTCGGTGAGGCGACGCAGGGTCACCGCATGCTTGTCCCCCGCCCCGTCACCGATCACCCGGGTCAACGAGACCGGAGTGGCGACCGAGGCCTGAACCTGGACACCGAGCTCTTCCAGGCCCGGGATGGGGTTGCCGTAGGGCGACTCGGTGTGGCTGTCGAGGATGGTCAGCAGACGTTCCTCCACCTTTTCGGAGACCACATGCTCCCACCGACAGGCCTCCTCGTGGACAAGCTCCCAGTCGAGGCCGATCACATCGATGAGGAGGCGTTCGACCAGGCGGTGCTTGCGCATCACCCGGGTCGCCAAGGTGCGGCCTTCGGGCGTCAATTCCAGGTGCCGGTCCCCCTGGACCACCACCAGTCCGTCCCGCTCCATGCGCGCCACGGTCTGCGACACCGTCGGCCCACTCTGGTGGAGACGCTCCGCGATCCGGGCGCGAAGGGGGATGATCCCTTCCTCCTCCAGCTCGAAGATCGTGCGGAGATACATCTCTGTGGTGTCGATCAGTTCACTCACGGTGTCCCTGTCCTCATCCTCGATGCGTCATCACATCCGACGCTGCCGTTCTGCCCTCGCTGGCGCATCACCCGTCCAGCCAAGGCCACCCTATCTCGCGGGGCCAGTCAACGTGGTCGCGCCCAACAGTGTCAGCAGCCGCGCAACCTCGTCGGCGACGGCGTCACGGGCCGGGCCGAGGTACTTGCGGGTGTCGACCAGCGCTGGGTCGGCCAGCTTCTCCCGTACGACACCGGTGAAGACCTTGTTGAGGTGGGTCGCAATGTTGACCTTGGTCATGCCGGCCCGGACACCGCGGACGATCTCGTCGTCGGCCACCCCGGACGAGCCGTGGAGCACCAGCGGCACCGGGACCTTCTCGGCCAGCGTGGCGATCAGGTCCAGATCGAGCTTCGAGGTGCGTTCGGTCATTGCATGCGATGATCCGACCGCGACAGCAAGGGCGTCGACGCCGGTTGCCGCGACAAAAGCGGCGGCCTCGTCCGGATCGGTCCGCACCCCGGGAGCGTGGGCCCCGTCCTTGCCGCCGACCTCGCCGAGCTCGGCCTCGACGTCGATGCCCTGCGCACGGCAGGCCTGCACGACCTCGGCGGTCGAGGACAGATTGTCGGCATAGTCGAGGACGGACGCGTCATACATGATCGAGTCGACGCCGAGCTCGATCCCGGCCTCGACCAGGTCACGGCGGGTGATGTGGTCCAGGTGCACCACAGCCGGCACGGCGGCGGCCTCGGCAATCGCCTGGGTGGCGAGAGTGATCGGGCGGATCGCGCCGTGGTACTTGATCGCATTCTCCGAGATCTGCAGCACGACCGGGGCACCGACCTGTTCGGCGCCAGCCACCAGGGCCTCGGCATGTTCGATGCTGATCACGTTGAAGGCACCGACGGCCACCTTCTCAGCCCGGGCAGCGGCAAGGAGATCGGTCAGGCGGGCTCTGGTCATCTCAGTCCTCCGTGAGCCAGGCACCACGGGCCATCACCCGGGTCACCTGGAGATTGTCGTCGAGCACGATCAGGTCAGCGCGGGCCCCAGCCTCGATCCGGCCCAGATCGGTGAGTCCGTGAATCCTGGCGGGGTTCGCAGTGGCGAGTCCGATCACCTCGGCCGGGGTGCGGCCGGTGAACGAGACCACATTTCGTACGGCTTGGGCCAGGGTCAGCGTGGAGCCGGCGATGGACCCCTCGCTGCCGTCGGCGTTGACCAGGGTTGCCCTGCCAGCGGTGACCCGGACCTGGAGAGTCCCGAGTCGGTAGTCGCCGTCGGGCAGACCGGCCGCCGACATCGCATCGGTGACCAACACCGTACGGTCCAGACCTGCGGTCTCGATCGCCATGGTGATCACCTCGCCGGCCAGGTGGTGGCCGTCGCAGACCAGCTCGACCGCGACGCGGTCGTCGGTGAGCAGGACGGGCACCGGGCCCGGGTTGCGATGATGGATCGGGTTCATCGCATTGAACAGGTGCGTGGCCACGGTCGCGCCATGGCCCAGAGCCTGCTGCGTGATGGCGGAGTCTCCGGCGGTGTGGCCGACCGCCACCGTGACTCCTGCGGCGACGAAACGATCGATCGCGTCGAGGGCGCCGGGAAGCTCGGGGGCGATGGTGATCATCGCCAAATGTTCGCGGCCAGCTTCGAGGAGTCGTTCCACGGTGGCCGGATCCGGGTCACGCAGCAGGGCCGGCGGATGGGCCCCGCAGCGGTGGGTCGACAAAAACGGCGTCTCCAGATGGATCCCGTCGAACTCTGCGGCATCACACAGCTCGGCCAGGAGGCGGGTCTCGGCCAGGATCTGGTCCACGGTGTCGGTGACGATGCTGGCGATGATGCCGGTGGTGCCCTGACTGCGGTGGAAGTCGCGGGCGAGCATGACCTGCTCGAGGTCGGTCGAGGCGAAGTCCCCTCCCCCGCCGGCATGGACATGGGTGTCCACATAGCCCGGGGCGAGGATGCCGTCGACAGCCCCGGGACCAACCGTGGCCAGTGGTGTGGCGGCGACGATGCGGTCGCCATCGATGCTGACCCGGCCCGGACTGAGGGTGCCGTCAGGCCACACCACGTGAGCTGACTCGTACGAGCTCATTGGTTCTCCCCCAGTCGCTGTTCCCAGGCGGTCAGACCGGCGCCGACCACACCCGCGCGGGAGCCGAGCTGGGCCCGTACCAGGGTGGGACGACGTTGGAAGGTCATCATCTGGTCGAGATTCTTCTCGACCATCGGGGCGAAGACGTCGAACAGACCGGAGACGCCGCCACCGATGACGACACGTTCGCTGCCGTACAGGGTGATGCCCAGACGCAGCGCCTGGGCCAGGGCAAGCGCGGCGGTCTCAACGACCCGCAACACCTTCTTGTCTCCCTCGCGGGCCGAGGTGCCGAGCTGTTCGGCCGACGGCACGTCAGCCAGCTCGATCCCGGTCCGGGCCTGGTAGAGCTTGCGCAGTCCGGGACCGGAGGCGACCGTTTCCAGACAACCGATCTGGCCACAGGCACAGGTGGTGTCACCGGCTGCCGGGACCGGAATGTGGCCGATCTCGCCGGCATAGCCGTCGGCCACCAACATCCGGCCGTCGACAACGACTGCGGCCGCCACACCGGTGCCGATCGGGACCACCATCAGATTGTCGGCCCCGACACCGGCCCCGACCCGCCACTCGGCGCGACCACCGGCCCGCACATCATGGGTGACGGTGCCGTCGAGCCCGGTCAGTTGCTGCAGGAGTTCGGACAGCCGAAGATCCTTCCAGCCGACATTGGGGGCGTAGACGACCACGCCGCGACGTTCGTCAACGATGCCCGGCACTGCCACACCGAACCGGTCAACACCGGCCGAGGAGGCTCGGCTGGTGATCTGCTCGGCGAGCCACTCCACCAGTCCGGTGGCGCCCCGCTCGACCGGAGTCGGCTCGGACTCAGTACGCACCAGGGTCCCGTCGGCGGTGACTTCACCAAACTTGGTGAAGGTGCCCCCGAGGTCGGCGGCGATCACCGTTTCAGGAGTCCCCTTTTCAGGAGTCCCCTTTTCAGGAGTCCCCTTTTCAGGAGTCCCCTTGTCAGGAGCCACCGTGTCTTGAGTCACCGGTTGTGCGTCGCTCACGATTCGTCGAGGACGACCGACCGGGTCAGGTTTCGCGGCTGGTCCGGGTTCAGACCGAGCCGGATCGCGCGGGCGATCGCCAGACGCTGAGCAGCAACCAGGTCAGCCAGACCGTCGAGGTCATGGTCGATGAAGGTCGCGCCGGTCGCCTCGACCTGCTTGCCCAGGCCCTCGGGTGCCGGACCGAAACACCACACCAGCCGGTTGGGGGCGGCGATGCTGATCGGCCCGTGGCGGTAGTCCAGAGCCGGGTAGGACTCGGCCCATGAGCTCGACGACTCACGGAACTTCAAGGCGGCCTCGTTGGCCAGACCAACGGTCCAGTGACGCCCGACGAAGGTGACCTGCTCCGCAGTCACCCAGGCATCGGGCAGCTCGATGGCCAGAGCTTCACGGGCGGCGGCCACCAGGGTGTCGGTGTCGCCGAGGATGTGGGTGCGCAGCAGGGCCAGCACGGTGGTGGCGAAGCGGGTCTGCACCACGGACTGCTCATCAGCGAAGGACAGGTCGACGGTGTGGGTGGCGGCCGCGTGGGCCGGAGTGTCCTGAGCGCCCAGCAGGACGGTGGTGGTCACCCCGTCGCCGAGCTGTTTGAGGACCTCGATCACCTCCGTCGTGGTGCCGGAGCGGGTGATCGCGACGACCCGGTCGTACGTGCGGGTGTGGGCGAACTCGTCGGCAGTCCAAGCATCGGCCTCGCCCTTGCCCGAGCCCTCCCACCATGCCGCGGCGACCTGGGCCATGAACCAGGAGGTGCCGCAGCCGACGAAGGCGACGCGCTCACCTGCCTGCGGGAGTCGGTCGGCGACCTCGGGGGCCAGAGCAATGGCACGCTGCCAGCAGTCGGGCTGGGAAGCGATCTCGTCCTCAACAAAGAAAGTCACGGGGTCGAGTCTGCCAGAGGTTGACCCGGTCGGTGTGGCCGGTCCGACTGAGGATCATGCTCGGGTGGGATGACAGGAGATGTCATCTGTTCGACACCATGGGGTCACCTGTTGACCGCCTGCCGTGGCGAGAGGGCCACATAGGCTGCTGGGCATGCCCTCGCCCCGACCACGTCCCGATGTCGGCGCGGCGACCGTTCAGGTCCCGCGCGACCGACTCGGTCGATGGGTCGACAACTTCGCCCTCCACCACGGCGAGCCCGAAACAGCTCTGTCCGGCGACGAGGTCACGCTGTGTTCACCCGACGGTGCGGTGGCAGTGATCCGCACCCCGTACGGGCCCATTGCGGCAGGGCGGACGGTCGGGGACCCGGTGGTGGCGATGCTGGAGCACATGGCCGTCGACCGACTTGTCGGTGTCCTGCTGGCCCGCCGCGGTGGGCATGCCGCCGGGATCTTCCATGGCAACCGGCTGGTCCGCTCCAAGGTCGGCTCCAGCTATGTGCAGGGTCGGACCAAGGCCGGCGGCTGGTCCCAGCAGCGATATGCCCGACGCCGGGCCAACCAGGCCGACAAAGCTGGTGATCGTGCCGCCGATGATGCTGTCAAGGTTTTGGTTGACGGGCTTGACGAAGTGTTGGCCGGATTTGCCAGCGAAGCCGCCGAAGCCGGTCGCGGAGTCGCGCCGAGTCGGACCGAAATGGTGGCCCTGCGGTGTGGCGGAGATCGTGAGATGTGCGAAAAGATCTTGGCCGACCCACGACTGACAAGCATCGCCGCGCTGTGGCAGCCGCCGATCATCCACCAGGTCGGCGAGCCTCGGTTGCGGACGCTGCAAGACTTCGTCGACCAGGTGCATGCGGTCCGGATTGCACTGAACGATCAAGCCAGACTGCGATAGCGCAGGGACGGACAAAGCCCCATCGATCGCAGGACTGAACACCGCTCGCATCAGGGTGCGAGCCGAGCCCATCCCGTACGGTCATGGACCAGCCGGTCATGCATCCGTGACGGCCTCCCCTGCCAGAACTCGATCCGGTCCCAGGCCACGACAAACCCGCCCCAGTGCGGCGGGCACGGCACCGCCTGGTCGGCGAACCTGGCCTCCACCTCGGCAAATCGACCGGTGAGCTCGGCGGTGGTGACCACACTCGACTGCGGCGACGCCCAAGCGCCCAGCTGTGATCCGCGGGGGCGAGTTGCGAAGTACTCCTCGGAAATCGACCGGTCGACGGGTGTGGCAGTGCCCTCGACCCGGACCTGGCGCTGCAACGGGGTCCAGACGAACTGCAGCGCAAGCTGAGGATGCGCCAGGATCTCCTGCCCCTTGGCCGAATCATGGTTGGTGAAGAAGACGAACCCGTCAGCGGTGCGTTCCTTCAACAACACCGTCCGGGACCGCGGCCGACTCCCGTCGGTCGACAGAGTCGAGACCGTCATCGCGGTCGGCTCGAGCAGCACCACCCCCAGCGACCCCGCAGCAGACGCCAGCTGATCCCGTACGGTGAAAGCGTCAGCGAGCCACTGGTCGAACAGGACCATCGGGTCGGCGGGGACCGAGTTCTCATCAAGCGAGCCGGCTCGGTAATCGACCCGGTCCGAGGACAGTGCCGAGGACAGTTCTGGGCTGGTCATCCCACCATCGTGCCACCGCCGGATGGGCCCGCCACATCGGGCTAGCCTGTCGCCTGTGACGCCCCAGATCCCCTCAGAACTGCTCCCGACTGACGGTCGATTCGGCAGTGGTCCGGCCCGCATCCGTGATGCTGCCATCGACTCTCTCGCCGGCCCCGGCCGCCATGTGCTCGGCACCTCACACCGACAGCCACCCGTGCTCGGTCTGGTGCAGCGCGTGCAGGAGGGACTCGCTGCACTGTTCGATCTGCCACAGGGGTACGAGGTCGTGCTCGGCAACGGCGGTTCAACCCTGTTCTGGGATGCCGCGATCTCCTCGCTGATCCGCGAACGCAGCGCACATGGGGTGTTCGGCGAGTTCTCCTCGAAGTTCGCCGCCGCGGTCCGGCGCGCACCGCACCTGGCCGAGCCAGCCGTTGTGTCGGCCGACCCGGGCTCAGTGGCGTTGCCTGACCCGCAGGCCGAAGCCGATGTCTTCGCGTGGGCCCACAACGAGACCTCAACCGGTGCGCTGGCACCGATCCGCCGCCTCGGTGACGGCCTGACCGTCATCGACGGGACCTCGGCTGCTGGGGGTGTTGAGCTCGATCTGTCCCAGGTCGACGTCTACTACTTTGCGCCGCAGAAGTGTCTGGGCTCCGACGGTGGTCTGTGGTTGGCCCTGATGTCACCGGCCGCGGCCGAACGGATCGGCCAGATCGCAACCACTGACCGGTGGATCCCCGACTCGTTGTCGCTGCAGATCGCGATCGAGAACTCCCGTAAACACCAGACCCTCAACACCCCCGCAATCGCCACCTTGTGGCTGTTGGCCGAACAGGTCGACTGGATGAACGAGAACGGCGGTCTGTCCTTTGCGGCGGGCCGTTCGGCACGGTCCGCGGCCGCCCTCTACGGGTGGGCCGAGGATCTGTCGGTCGCGAACCCGTTCGTCGCCCCTGACTTCCGTTCTCCCGTGGTCGGCACCATCGACTTCGTCGAGTCCGTCGATGCAGCCGCGATCGCGGCCACCCTGCGCGCCAACGGCATCGTCGACACCGAGCCCTATCGCAAACTCGGCCGCAACCAACTCCGCATCGGGATGTATCCGACCGTCGAGCCGGCCGACATCGAAGCCCTCTGCGAGTGCATCGACTGGGTGCTCCAGCACTGATCCCGTACGGGAATCGCTCAGTCCAGCGCGCGCTTGGGCCGCGGGGCATCAGCAGCCATCGGCTCACCGGCCCCTGACCCATCGCCGGAATCTGGCCCCTCACCTGACCGGAACAGATGTCGGTACGGGTCGTGCCCGACGTCGGCGGCACGTCGGCCGCCGTGGTCGCGGTACCAGTCCTGGTCGTCCTCGCCGTCCTCAGGCTCGTCAGGATGGTCGAACTCGTGGTCGTCGACATCATCGACAATCAGCGCGCGAGCCGGGCGGATCGGTCCCTCGTACTCCTTGGCCACGAACGGCGCCCCGGGCAGGAACCGGCGTGGCGCAGGTGTCGGCGTCGGTTCAGGGGTCGGGGCCGCTTCAGGTGTCGGCGTCGGCGTCGGTTCAGGCGTGGAGGCCGGCTCCGGCTCGGTGACCACCGCGTCGAGCAGATCAGGCACCGGGTCGTCGCGGAACAGGCGTGCCGCAGCCAGCGGTTCCACCGGCGGTCGCGCGAACGGCGAATCCCGGTCCGGGGTCGGCACAGGATCCGGGGTCGGCACAGGATCCGGGGTCGGCACAGGATCCGGGGTCGGCACAGGAT
>CAMDZW010000008.1 GCA_945911015.1 uncultured Propionibacteriaceae bacterium | reverse complement strand
CAGCGCCGTTCGGTTGTGGGCGCTCAGCGCCGTTCGGTTGTGGGCGCTCAGCGCCGTTCGGTTGTGGGCGCTCAGCGCCACCCGGGCGGGAGCTCCTCCGAGGTCGGCACCCATTCTGATCGGTCGTTGGTGAGCCGGTCCGATTCGCGCCGTCGACGTTCGGCCACCACGACCGCGACGTAGTCCTCCGGCTCGAGATGGCGGGGCGGTGGCGGGCTGGTCCGGGCATAGATCTTGGTGGCCAGGTCCGCGGCGATGGCCTGCCGGGGAAAGGTCAGCATCGGTCCGCGCCGTTGGATGAACTGGCGGGCCGCGGTCAACAGTTCGGTCGGAACCCGACCGAGCTCGAGCCGGGACGCCCAAGGGGCCAAGTCCTCGGGCACCGGTGGCAGTTCGATGGCCGAGCGAGGAGCACGGACCCGGACCACGATCGTGCCGGCGAGCAGATCGCCGATCCGTTTGCCGCGTGGATGCAGGATCGCGCAGACCAGCCCGCCCATCATCGCCGTCCACGGGGCGAAGTCGAGCGCCCAGAAGGTGATCCAGCGGATCAGCGCATGCCGGAACCGGATCACGCCGCCGTCGTCGCGGGTGACCCGCAGCCCAACGGCGAGCGCCCCGAGCGTACGGCCCCGGGTGAGGGTCTCGGTCGCGATCGGATAGCCGAAGGAGAGCAGCAGATAGCCGATCAGGTCGACCGACTGGAACAAGGCGGCGGAGTCGCCGCGGAACCGGGCCAACACGTACAGCCACAACAGGTCCAGCACCGTGACGATCGTGACATCGATCAGGGCGCTGAGGATCCGAGCCGGCACCCGGGCCGGGCGGACCTCGAGCAGCACCGCGTCACCGGTGATGATCTGGTTGTCCGCTCCACTCGTCGACACGCGGTCAGAGTAGACCACTCAGGGCTAGGGTGAGGCTCGTGGATCTCGATGCCTTCGTGCTGGAACACTCCAGCGACTGGGACCGGCTCGACGAGTTGAGCCGCCGTTCGCGGCTGACCGGTGCCGAGGCTGACGAGATCGTCGACCTCTACCAGCGGACCGGGACCCATCTCGCCGCGGTCAAGGGCACCCGCGCCGACGCACTGCTCGAGGCCAGACTGTCGAGCCTGCTCGTCCGCGCCCGTTCAGTGATCGCCGGATCCTCCACCCCTGCACTGCAGACCATCGCCGGCTTCGTGACGGTCTCGTTCCCGGCGGCGGTCTGGCGGGTGAAGTGGTGGTGGCTGACGATCACCCTGCTCAGCGCCGGACTGTGGGCGCTGCTCACCCTGCGCATGCTCCAGGTGCCGGGGCTGGCTGAGTCGCTCCTCCCGGCTGACTCGGTCAAACAATTGGTCGAACACGACTTCGCCGCCTACTACTCGGAGAACCCGGCAGCCGATTTCGCACTGATGATTGCGCTCAACAATGCGCTGGTCTGTGCCAACTGCATGATCACCGGGATCGCCGTGCTGCCGACCCTGGCGTTGGTCTACCGGACAGTCGAGAACGCAGCGGTCATCTGCGCCTACATGATCCTGGCCGGCCGGGCCGATGTGTTCTGGGGGCTGTTGCTGCCTCATGGACTGCTCGAACTGACGATTGTCTTCCTCTCGGCGGCAGCCGGGCTGCGGATGGCGTGGGCCTGGATCGCACCCGGTACCCGTACGAGGGGGCGCGCCCTGGCCAGTGAGGGGCGGACCTTGGGCACCATTGCCATCGGAGCAGCCGGGTGGCTGGGGCTCAGCGCGCTCGTCGAGGCCTTCGTCACTCCGTCCCCCCTGCCCGCCTGGGCCCGCCTCACCATCGGTTCGGTCGTGTTGGTCGCCTTCCTCGCCTATGTCATCCACTTCGGGCGCCGTGCCGCCGCGATGGGCGAGACCGGAGACATCGCGGCCGGTGACAGGTCCGCCGAGGCGCCGACCGAGGCTGCCGTCTGACCCCCGGACAGGCGAGCATCCGCAGCGGTAGGGTGGCCCCATGAGCGACACCCAGTTGGCCCCCGGTGCGGACACGATCGTCGACGAGCGGACCGAGTTCCGTCCCGACGACGGCGACCACGAGCGCTTCTCCCACTTCGTGCCGAAGGACAAGCTGACCGAGGCCATGGTCATGGGGACCCCGGTGATCGCCCTGTGCGGCAAGGTGTGGGTGCCCAGCCGTGACCCCCAACGTTTCCCGGTCTGCCCTGAATGCAAGGAGATCTGGGAATCGTTGCGTTCCGGTGAGGGCGACGGTGACGGCGACGGCAGCGGGGGAGAGGACTGACCTCGCCCGGCGCCACCGCGATCTTGAATTGACCTCAGGTCGGCTTGAGGTGATGGGATCTGCGGGTGCCTGAGACCCCTACGCCGGTGGATGCCGCCGCGGTGACCGATGACCGTGCCCTGCGGGTCCTGACGGTCGGACTGTGCATCGGCATCACCGCTGTCGCCTTCGAGACCCTCGCGGTCAGCACCGCCATGCCTCGGGCGGCCGAGGAGCTCGGGGCCCTCGGGTGGTACGCGTGGGCGTTCTCGATCTTCCAGGCGGCGATGCTCTTCGCGACGGTCGCCTCCGGCAGGATGTGTGACCGCATCGGCCCGGTCCGGCCCATGATCGCCGGGATGACCGTCTTCGGGATCGGGTTGGTGGTGGCCGGACTCGCCCCGGTGATGCCGGTGCTGATCCTGGGCCGTGCCATCCAGGGGCTGGGCAGCGGCACCATGAGCGTGGCCATGTACGTGGTCATCGCCCGCTACTTCCCGATCGATCGTCGCCCCCGGGTGCTGTCCTGGTTGTCAACGGCTTGGGTCGTCCCCGGGTTCGTGGGGCCGCTGATCTCGGGATGGATCACCGAGCACCTGTCGTGGCACTGGGTCTTCGGTGCGGTGATCCCGGTGCTGTTGGTGGCAGCCCTGCTGCTGGCACCGATCCTGGTCCGGGCCGAACGCAACGAGCCCGACCAGTCCCGCTGGGCTCGAGACCCTGCCACCAAGGAGGCCCCGGTCTGGGCCGCGGCGACGGCAGCTCTGGCCGTACCGGTCCTGCAGGTTGGACTCCAGACGCCGGGATGGTGGACCGTACCGCTCGTGCTGGCCGGGCTGGGACTGTTGGCCCTGGGTCTGCCCAGGCTGATGCCGCCAGGGATCTGGACCCTGCGGCCCGGGCTCGGGCCCGTGGTGACGGTCCGGGCGCTGATCGGTGGCACCTACTTCGCCACCGAGACGTTCGCGATCTTGATGCTGGTCGAGATGTATCAGCTCGACCTGCGCCTGGCGGGCCTGATGTTCACTGCTGGCACCATCGGATGGACCACTGGCGCGTTCCTGCAGGCGCGCTGGCGGATCCGGCGTGACCTGCTGATGTCGCTGGGAGCGAGCGGGATCGTGCTCGGTGTGCTCGGGGTGGCGCTGGTCGCGGCGACGGGCACGCCGTGGTTCTGGCTGGTCGCGGTGGCCTGGACCTTGGCCGGACTCGGGATGGGGACTGCCTATGCCAGCACCTCGGTGGCCACGATGCGGTTGTCCAGTGACACCGAGCAGGGCCGCAACGCCGCTTCCCTGCAACTGTCCGAGGCGTTGGGCGGCAGTCTGTTGGCAGGTCTGGCCGGGGCCGGCTACGCCTGGGGTCTGCGCGCAGTGCCGGGCCACCCGTCACTGACCTTCGGGCTGCTGTTCGCCGGCCTGGTCGTGACGGCCTTGCTCGCCGTCGCGGTGAGCCGCCGGATCGGACCGGTCGAGCACTGAGTCCGCCGATCCTCGGTCGACTCGCACCGGGTCGCGAGCTTCGCCGCGGCGTTCAGCGCAGGAGCTCGACCAGGCCAGTGACGTCGTGGGGCAGGTCGGCACAGTTGTAGGAGTCCTTGACGTCGAACTCCATTTCCAGCGCCTCCCGGGGATCCTGCTCATGCCCCGCCTGGTCGCGCCCGTACAACCTGGACAGGACCGGGTTGGGGCCGAGATCGATCAGCAGCTCACACCGCTTGCCGGCCGATTCCCGCAGGACGGCCCGCCGGCCGGCGACCTCGACCTGCTCGTCCGTGCGCGAGGTGAAGGCGTGGGGTGACTGGGTGAGCGTGGCCTGGACCTTCAGGCGGCGCTTCGGCGGGCCCTCGGCCATGTCGGTGGAGGAGATCGTGCATCTCAGATCGGCATGGCCGGGGGTGACCTCGACCTGGGGGCCGACCAGATCGGCCAAGCCGCTCTGGTCGACCACGGCGCACAGGTCCTGGCGGTACAACGAGCCCGCCGGCCAGTCGAGCGTGGGCAGCGGCCCATCGATCTGGCCCAGCAAGGTTGAGGCGACCGTACGGATGAACTCGCAGGAGGCAGGATCCTCGGGGTCGGCCAGCGCCCAGTCGACCTTCAACCGCAGTCCGTTGTCACCGATGACGTACGACCGGCACCCTTCGGCCGGTGGCGCCGCGTCGAGATGGAGGGCCACGCCGTGATCGGCCTCCTCCTCGGTGAGCCCGTCGCTGTCGCGACGGGTCGCACCCTCTGGCACCTCGGAGACCGTGGAGACGGTGGCACTCAGACCGCTGGCGGTCTCGACCCGGCAAGGGCTGGGGACGGCCCGGCTGCGCGTGAGCCTCACCTCGGCGTCCAGGTCGTCGATCTGCACCAGGCTGCACACGTCAAGGGTGGCGTAGACCTGGGGGTCGGCCGGCGCGGGCAGCGTGCGGTCCGGCGAGCAGGCGGCCAGAGTCAGGGCCAGGCTGATCGCGGTGAGCAGGGCCACAGCGGTGCGACCACGGGGGAGCTGTCGTTGGGTCCGCATCCACTCCACGGTAGGGGAGCACGGGTCATTTCGGCGTGGACCGCCGACGGTCCGGACCGAGCTCGGTGGGGCGACTGGCACTGGGGTGCCCACCGACTACAGTTGGGCCAGTGACTGCCGAACCGAATCTGCTGACTGACGTGGATCCGGAGGCCCGTGCCCTTGTGGACAGGGGGGCCCAACGACTTTCCCCAGCCTTCCCTGCAGAGCGGGCGGCGTGGGGCACCGCCAAATCACTGCGTGCCTGGCAGGCCGCGGCGCTGGAGCGCTACCGCGAAATCGACCCGAGGGACTACCTGGTGGTCGCCACCCCCGGCGCCGGGAAGACCTCGTTTGCTCTCACCGTGGCTGCGGACCTGCTCAGCCGTCGCGTGATCGACCGGATCACGATCGTCGCGCCCACCGACCACCTCAAGACCCAGTGGGCCGAGGCCGCTGGCCGTCTCGGCATCAACATCGATCCGAAGTTCGGCACCCGACAGGGGCGCACCAGCACCGACTACCAGGGCATCGCCCTCACCTATGCCGGAGTCGGGGTCAACCCATTGGCGCTGCGGATCCGGACCGAACAGTTCCGCACCCTGGTGATCCTCGACGAGATCCACCACGCCGGCGATGCTCTCACCTGGGGCGATGCCGTACGGGAGGCGTTCGAACCTGCTCGTCGTCGCCTCGCACTGACCGGTACGCCGTTCCGCTCCGACACCAACCCGATTCCGTTCGTGCGCTATGCCGAGGACGCGCAGGGCGTGCTGCGCTCCGACGCGGACTTCACCTATGGCTATGCCGACGCCCTGGAGGACCGGATCGTCCGCCCGGTGTTGTTCATGGCCTATTCCGGCGACATGCACTGGCGGACCCGCGCCGGCGACGAGATCGCCGCCAGGCTCGGTACCCCGATGACCCGCGACATGGCTGCCCAGGCCCTGCGGACCGCGCTCGATCCTGACGGTGCATGGATGCCGGCGGTGCTGCAGGCCGCCGACAAGCGACTGACCGAGGTCCGCGCCGGGGTGCCCGACGCCGGCGGGCTGGTGATTGCGACCGACCAGACCCATGCCCGCGCCTATGCCTCGTTGCTCAAGGACATCACCGGCACGATGCCGACCCTGGTGCTCAGCGACGAGGTTGGTTCGAGCAAGAAGATCAGCAAGTTCACCGACAGCGATGACCGGTGGATGGTGGCGGTGCGGATGGTCTCCGAGGGCGTCGACGTGCCCCGACTGTCGGTCGGGGTCTATGCGACGGCCACCTCGACGCCGTTGTTCTTCGCTCAGGCGATCGGCCGCTTCGTGCGCTCTCGGTCCCGGGGTGAGACTGCCTCGGTCTTCCTCCCGAGCGTCGGTCATCTGCTCCACCTGGCTACCGAGATGGAGGCCCAGCGTGACCATGTCCTGAAGATTCCCAGTGACGCCGAGGTCGATGAATCCGATCTGATGGCCGCAGCCGAGCGCGAGGAACAGACCTCGGATGCGTTGGTGGACGAGGAACAGGGCAGCTTCGCAGCTCTGGCCAGTGAGGCCGACTTCGACAAGGTCGTCTTCGACGGCAATGACTTCGGCATGTCCGCGGTCGCCGGCTCGGCCGAGGAACAGGACTATCTGGGTCTGCCCGGGCTGTTGGAGCCCGACCAGGTCAAGGATCTCCTCAGTCGTCGGCAGCGCGAACACCTGCAGCGCTCGGAACAGGCGGATGCCTCACCGGCACCGGCCGCGCCAGCGGCCCACGAGCAGATCCGGGCCCTGCGCAAGGAGCTCAACGGACTCGTCGGTGCCTGGCACCATCGCACCGAACTGCCCCACGGGGTCATCCACACCAAGCTCCGCACCGAGTGCGGGGGGCCGGCAACGGCGGCTGCCTCGGCCGAACAACTCCAGGAACGGATCGACCGGATCCGTCAGTGGGCAGTCACCCGCAGCTGATCCCGTACGGGATGGCTCAGCCGAGCGCCAGAATCGTCACCAACAACGAGATCGTGAACAGGGCGGCGGCAGAGAGCCCGATCACCAACCAGAACGTGAACGGCCGCCGGGCCGGAGGTGCCCACGACGTCGGCTGGGGTGTCGGCTGTGGTGTTGGCACTGATGCCGTGGGCACGTGGGGCTGCGTCCAGCCCGGAGCGGGGCCAGGGCCCGCGACCGGGGCTGTCTGGGACGGCACAGCGGAGAACTGCTGCGGTGCAGCCGCAGGGGCGGCCCTGAGCTGGGCCTGACCGATCAGGCTGCCCGGCGTCGTCGTCGGCGAGGAACCCGGCGGCGCAAAGGGTGAGTTCGTCGAGGGCGGCAACTGGTCCGCGCATCGGTCGAGCGCATCGGCCAGCTCGAGGGCAGTCCGGGGACGCGATTCCGGGTCGGTCGACAGCGCTGCGGTCAGGACCTGGTCCAGCAGGGCAGGTGCCCCCAGTGGGGCCGCAATCGGCGCCGGGCGGAGGTGGGGATCGCGCTGTAGGACATCGGCCAGCGTCTTCACCCGGAACGGGGGACGGCCGGTCAACATGGCGTAGGTGACCGCAGCCAAGGAGTAGATGTCGGCGCGGTGGTCGAGCTTGGCGACGCCGTTGGCCTGTTCGAGGGCCATGTACGACGGGGTGCCGGCGGTCATCGTGGCACCCATGTCAATCATCGACTTGGCCACGCCGAGGTCGGCGATCAGGACCTTGACCGAGCCATCCTTGGTGTGGTTGAGCAGGATGTTGCCGGGGGTGACATCACGGTGGATGACGTCATGGCTGTGCAGGACATGCAGGGCCCGGCAGGCCTCAGCACACAACCGCAGCGACACCACAGCCGCAATGCCTTGTTTGCGCAGGTCGTCCAGCGAACCGCCATCGGCAAAGTCCATGACGAAGTAGGGCCGGTCGTCGCCGAGGCTGCCGATGTCGTAGACACGCACGATCCGTTCGTCGCGGATCTGACGCATCAGACGCGCCTCACTGAGGAACCGATTGCGGACATCGTCATTGTTGACCCAGTTGTCGGCGAGCACCTTCACTGCGACCGGCACGTCGAGATCGTCGTCATGGCCGAGCCACACGGTCGCGAAGGACCCGGCGCCGAGGCGCCGGAGCAGTCGGTAACGGCCGATCCTGTCCATTTCTCCCTGATGCTCGTTGACGACGACTCACAGACCCGGGCCACCATACCGCGCCGGGAGTGAACCGGGCGGGTTCACCGATGGAGAACCCGGTGCCGAGACGTGCCCTCCAGTGAAACGGTGCGGCCGCATTTGGCCGTATGGCGGTCGGACCGCGCGGATCGATCGTTCCGAGCACTGGAACTGTCATTGTGATCGCATCACGTTCGTGTTCAAGGAGGAAATGATGACCATGACCTTGTCGCGCCGCACGGCGCTGGCGGCAGCCGGTGGGTTGGCTGTTGCCGGACTTGCTGGATGTCGCTCCGGTGGGCCTGCCACTGGACCGGAGACGACGGCGCCGGCGGCCACTGGGCTCGAGCTGCCGACCTATCAGCCGTACGCCGACGCGCCGTTCGACTTCGAACCCACACCCGAAGGTGGCATCGGCGGGGTGTTCGAGTTCCCGGAGCAGGACACGTGGATCTCAACGGGCGTGGAGAACGTCGCCGAGGGCGAGAAGATCGAGGTGTTCGGCCCGGCCCCCGGTGGTGGTACACCACCACCGCCAGAGCGAAATTCCTTCCTGCAGGAGATCTGGCGGCGAATGGGCGGGGAGCTGCGTGTCATCTACGTCCCATCCTCGGGGGACCTGCAGGACAAGTTCGCCACACTGATCGCCGGAAATGCCCTGCCCGACCTGTGTCGGATCATGCCGATCCCGCAACTTGCTGGAATGCTCGAGTCGCAGTTCACCGACCTGACCGAGCATCTGGCTGGCGATGCGATCTTGGACTACCCCAACCTCGCCAACCTGCCGCAGCGAGCCTGGCAGTCGGCGGTGGTCAACGGACGAATCTATGGACTTCCGAAGTTCGCGGGGGCCGTGGGGGAGTCGTTGATGATGCGCACCGACCACGTCGGTATCGACGAGGTTGACCTGAGCGACGGTGAGGACTTCCTCGCCTTGTGCCGTGAGGTCAGCAACCCGAGCCAGAACCGGTGGGCGATCACCCAGCCCCACCGCTACATTCCGATGCTCGAGGAGTGCATGGGCGGGGTCAATGGGTGGAAGCGCCAGGACGACGGCACCTTCATCCACAGCTACCAGACCGAGCAGTACGTCGAGGCTCTCGAGGTCCTACGTGGCATGTGGGCCGATGAACTGATCCACCCCGACGCCTACGGCCAGAGCGGTAGCGGGTTCGTGCAGATCCCCAAGGGCTCGGTCACCTTGCACTGGAATGACTTCGCCCAGTGGCGGGCGCTGCTGCGCAACAACCAGAGGGTTGACCCCAATTTCAACGTCATCGGCGTGCTTCCACCTGCCTGGCACGGTGGCGAGCGCCAGGGCCATTTCACCGTCCGTGGTGATGTCAGCTCCGTTGTGGTGATGGGCATCCCCAAGACGGACCCGGACCGGGTCAAGCTGTTGCTGCGGATCGCCAATTGGCTGGCCTCGCCGTTCGGGACCGAGGAGAACGTGCTTCTCTCCTATGGCATTCCGGGCGAGCACTTCTCCATGGGGGCTGACGGTGCGATCGAGCAGACGGATCTGGCCGAGCAGGAGCTCAACGTCGGTATTGCGAGCGTGCGCAGCACACCTGCACTTCTGTGGGCACCCGGGGTGAAGCCAGACGACGTGCGCTCGATGTACGACTACCAGAACACCATGTTGGACGGCGCCGTGGACGACGACAGTCTCGGACTGTTCTCGGAGACCCAGAATGGCAAGGCCGCCTCGCTGAAGTCACGCATGGACGATGCCGCCGTCAGCATCATCACCAACCGTGCGGCGGTCTCCACCTGGGCGGACATGGTCGACGACTGGCTCGCCGGTGGCGGTCAGGAAATGGCCGACGAATATCGGGATGCCTGGGAGCAGGCGAACTCCTGATCGGTCACAGGTGGTCCTGATTGGTCACAGGCGACCCTGATTGGTCACAGGCGACCCTGATTGGTCACAGGCGACGCTGCCAGACGCCTTCGGCGCTGGCCAGTGAGAATCCCAGGGCGGTGTTGATCGCCAACATCCAGGAGTTCTCGTCAGCATTCCAGGTGTGAATCCGCCGGACCTGGTCGGCGACTCGGGTGAGCTGGTCCAGGGCCTCCAGCTTCACCGCCCACCCGAGCCGCCGCCCCCGGTGGTCGCCGTGGACCAAGGTGTCGTCCTGCCAGGCAGCCTGCGGATGTTCGGTCGGCAGATCGAGCTCGGTGTAGGCGACGAGCGCACCGGTGTCAGGGCGTCTGGCCGCAGCGTAGATCTGGCCGCGACCCTGTGCGAGCGCCGTGGCGTCACGTCGACGGACCCGGTCGGCATCCCAGACCTGTTCGGTGTGGTCCAGGTCCGCCGACGGTGCATCGACGCTCATCCGGTTGCGCAGTAGGGCCAAGGAGTCACACAGTTCGTCGGGAGTGCTTCCGTGCCAGCTGATGATCTCGTAGTCGCGGTGATGAGCGGCGATCTCGGCGGCAAGAGCGGGCCAGCGGTGCCGGTGTTGGTCAATGGTGAGCACACTGTGGCGATAGACCTGCTCAAGGGTGAACCCCAGCGCCTGCGCGACATCGGATGCGGCGTCGCGGCCGATGACGCCTGCCCCTGTCGCGGGGGTGATGGTGTCGGCTCCCATGCCAGCGGCGTCGCCACCATCGCGGTGCATCTGCCAGCATTGCACGGAGGTGCGCCCGGCCGCGGTCAACCGAGGGATGCTCGCTTCCCACAACGCGGTCGTGACCGAGGCGATGTCGACGGTCGGATCGCAGACCACAGACCACTCGGCAATGGTGGTGTTGTCACGCAACGGCAACGTGGCCAGTGCCGCACCGAGCGGGTGGCCATCACCGTCGCGGGCGATCAACCAGAATCGCTGGACATCAACCTGATTGGCCAACTGGTGAGCCATGGTCTCGGCACTGTCGACCAGGTCGTCGTGGCCGAAGAAGTGGACCAGGTCGAGGCGGCACAAATGCGCCAGGTCGGTGATGTCGGGGGTGGGGAGGCCATCGGTGGGGACTGCGATTTCGGTGATCTCCATGAGGGCGAGTCTGTCAGTCCCGTCGGTCGGCGGTCGAGTGGTTTTCGACCGGTCGCCAGCGCACCGCGTCGGCCAGTGGTGTGTACCGAGGATCCCGATTTTTGCTGTTGGCAACCGGTTCCAGAGCGCTGTCGGCGCTGTCAATGTGGATCATCGGTACGCAGCGCCAGGATCAGCGCATGGGTCCGGCCCGGCCGGTCGGTCCTGGACTCGGTGTGGGTCACGACGAAACCGGCCGCGGTCACCTCGGCGCACAGCAGGTCGACCGGCCAGAAATGGGCGGTGGTGACCGCATGGTCGAAGGGTGCCAGATCCGCGCCGGTGAAGAAGCCAAGGGCCAGCCCGCCACCGGGACGGAGAACCCGGGCACACTCGGTGAGGGCCTGGCCGATCAGCTCGGGCTGCAGGTGGATCAGCGAGTACCAGGCGAGGATGCCACCGACCGAGGAGTCCACGACGCCGAGCTGCTCGGCCCGACCCACCCAGAAGGTCAGGCCCGGATGGGCTGCTCTGGCCCGATCGACGAACTGAGGCGTCGGGTCGAGGCCGGCCACGTCCAGGCCCAGTCCGGCCAGGTGTGCGGTCCACTGGCCGGGACCGCACCCGACGTCCAGGATCAGCCCGTCGATGCTGCGTGCCCAGCTGGTCACCGCCGTGAGATCCGCGGTGGCGACGTGGTCGATCCGGCCCACAGCCTCGATGTAGTCGTCGGCGCGGGCACCGTAGGCGGCACAAACCTGTTCGAAGGACACGGTGGACACCCTATTCTGGAAAGATTTTTCGGCTGATCTGTCGATCGAGGTGGGGGCCGTTCGTCATGATGGTGTCGCCGGGCCGCGCAACCGCGCACCCCAGTCACCGGTGACGCACGACCGAGGAGGAACATCATGAAGTACGTCTTGTTGTTGATGGGCGATGTCGAGAAGGCCCGCTGCGGGGACGAGTCACTCCCGTCAGTCGAGGAGTTCATGGCCTATGACGCCGAGGTCGAGGCGGCCGGGATCGCTGCCGGTGGGTTCGCCCTCCACGACCCGGACACCGCGGTGTCGGTGTCCATCCCGGCGGGGGAGACCGACGCTGTGGTGACCACCGGGCCGTACGCGGAGAGTCGGGAATATGTCGGCGGGACCTTCATCATCGATGTGCCGACCATCGACGATGCGATTGCGTGGGCCAAGAAGTGCCCCGGGGCCAAGGACAGCCGGGTCGAGATCCGCGCGATCGCCGACTACTGATCATGGCCGAGTCACTGCCGGGCCGGCGGGCGGTGGTCGAGGAGCTGGCCCGTCTCCAACGAGACGACAGCCCTCGACTGCTGGCCGTGCTGGCTCGGCGGTTCGGCGATCTCGACTTGGCCGAGGACGTGGCCCAGGACGCGTACGAGGCGGCTCTGGCGACCTGGCCCCGTACGGGGATCCCGGACTCGCCGCTGGCCTGGCTGCTGACCACCGCCCGCCGCAAGGCGCTCGACCGGCTCCGCCGCGACGCTGCCCAGACCCGCCGACTCGCCGAGTTGGCGGTCGAGGAGGACCGTCGTCCTGGGCCGACTCCGCTCAGCGAGATCCCCGATGACCGGCTCGAACTGTTCTTCACCTGTTGCCACCCGACCTTGCGGCCCGAGGAACAAGTGGCATTGATCCTGCGCTTCCTCGGTGGGTTGACCACTGTCGAGGTCGCGGCAGCATTCCTGGTGTCGGTACCGACCATGCAGGCCCGTCTCACCCGCGCCAAGAAGCGCATCCGCATCACTCGGATCCCGGTGGCGGTGCCGCCGCCCGACCTGGTTGCCGAGCGGCTGCCGGCGGTGTTGCACGCCATCTACTCCATCTACACCGAGGGCTATGCCACCACCGGCGCCGAGGTCCACATCCGCACCGAGCTGACAGGTGAAGCGATCCGGCTCGCCCGTACGGTCCGAGCGCTCGTGCCGGCTGACCCCGAGGTGAGCGGGCTGGTGGCGCTGCTCGTCCTGACTGAGGCACGTGCCCCGGCACGGGTCGACGGTGAGGGGCTCCCGGTGTCGTTGGAGGACCAGGACCGCACTCGCTGGCGATCAGATCTCCTCGCCGAAGGCATCGTGTTGGCTGAACAGGCCGCCCACCAGGCAGGGGAGTCCGCCGCACTGGGACCGTTCGTGATCCAGGCCTCGATTGCGGCCGTCCACGCCGAGGCGACGCGGTTCGACCTGACCGACTGGGCCCAGATTGCTGCCCTCTACGACCTGCTCGACCTGGTCGCGCCGAGCCCGATCGTGCGGCTGAACCGCGCTGTGGCCATCGGCCGCCGCGACGGGTTCGAGGCCGGTCTGCGCGAGCTGGACCGGTTGGCCGCGACACCGGAACTCGCCCGCCATCACCCCTTCCACGCGGCCCGAGCGGTCACCCTCGAAGAGCTCGGTCGCCCCGCCGATGCCGCCCTGGCCTGGCGCACGGCGGCCGAGTGCACCGACAGCCCGGTCGAACGTGCCTACATCAGCAAGCGACTGCGTGAGCACGGACGTGATGACGTGGCAGACTCTGCCCCGTGAGTGACGAGATCCCGGTTGGCAGCCCGCCCGCGCCGCCCGGGCGACATGCCGCCCCCGGCGGCTGGTACGCCGACCCGACCGATCCGGCACGCGAACGGTACTGGGACGGATGGCAGTGGTCGCGCCAGACCCGTCCGGCCGAACGCTCGGCGAAGCGACCTCAGCCCCGTACAGGATCGGTACGAGGTGCGGCACCCCAGGCACGATCGGGGACCTCGCCCCTGGACGAGCGGCTGGCCGGGTGGTGGCACCGCGCCGGGGCAGCGGTGATTGACGGGGTGATCCTGTTCGTGGTGGTGACCGCAATCCTGTCTCCGCTGTACCTGGAGATCGGCGAGCGGATGATGCCTGAGATCCGTGAGATGTTTGCCCAGGCATTGAGCGGCGGCCAACCGAGTCAGCTGCGACCCGAGGAATTGATGAGCCAGCGGGAGTCGATGATCATCCTGGTGATCTCGGTGGTCGCCGGACTGGCCTACCATGCCGTCTTCCTGAAATGGCGTGGCGCGACACCGGGCAAGCTCATCACGGGACTACGGGTCGTCTCGGCTGGGGCACCTCCGGGTGCTCCTGCCAGTGATGCCCCCGAGGCAGTTCCGGGCGGCGCGCTGACCTGGCGCCAGTCACTGAGTCGCGCGATGATCTGGGTGTTCCCCGGACAGGCGACCTGTCTGTGGCCGGTCCGGATCGTCGACATCATCCTGCCGCTGACCGATCCACACAAGCGTGCCCTGCATGACCGGATGGCCGGTACCCGCGTGATCCGACGCTGACCGTTGAGTACGGGCCACGCCCGTGCTTGACTGCTGACAGTTCAGGCAGAGGAGATGGTGATGACGCCACTCAGTCGGAGAAGTGTTCGGACGTCCGGCACAGCTGACGACTCGGTCGGACCTCACGTCACCGGCGATGCATGAGGCGATCGGGGCATGAGCGGTCAGGCAGACGGAGGCAGCAATCCCGAGGTGGTCGGTGCCGGCAACCGCGAAGTGGTGTGGCACCTGTGGCAGCACCTGCGCCGAGGTGAAGAAGTGATCGATCCTGGCAAACCTCGGAGCGACCTTGCCGACCGGCCAGGTTGGCTGGAATCGATCCGGCCCCGTCCGTCCGGTCATCGGGTCGACGATGTTCGGGTTCTTCAGCAGGACCCGCATCGGGTGGTGCTCGACGATCGCATTGAAGTCGCCGACGATGACCAGGTTCTCCTCCTGGTGCTCCATGATCATTGCGTTGACCTTGAAGGCATCTTCGGTCCAAGCCTCGGCGCCGAAGTGCGGCGGCGTCGAGTGGATGGCCGCCACCTGCCAGGTCACGCCGGCCAGCTCCAGTCGGACCATGAGGTTGTCGAAGGCGGTGTCGGTCCTGTCGACGATCTCCAGCGGAGTGCGTGACAGCACCAAGGTGCCGCCGGCATCGGTGCGTTCGGTACCTTCACGGTACGGAAAGTCGTCCAGCAGGCCGACCGCCTCGAGCTCGGCGGTGTAGCTCGGTGTGTACTCCTGCAGCACCACCACATCGGTGTCCGGATCGACCTGTGCTGCCAGCTCCCGGGCATCGGCCCGACCGTACTGCAGATTGAGGTTGACCACGGTGAAGTCGGGCGGTCCCGAGGGGTCAGCGGTTGCTTGCGAGGTCGGGATCAGCGGCACTGCCCACACCGCGACAACGGCAACGGCTGGCGCCACAGCCAGCAACCCGCCATTGTCGGTTCAGTACGAGGGCCAGACCCACGATCGCGACACATCAGGGCAGCCACATCCACGGGATGAAGGTGGAGATGCCGATCAGCGCGATCGCTGTGGTCTGGAGGCTGGTGAAGATGTTGAGGACCACCAGCAGCAGCACCGCAGCTGCCCCGGAGCCCAACAGGAACCAGCCGAACACCCGAAGCCGTTTCACGCCGTCACTGTAGTTGCGTGATCCCAGCCGAGGGCGTTGCTGGGTCGCCGAGCGATCGACTCAACCTCGCAGGGTGAGCGCAGCTGCACGCTTGAGCCACTGCTGGCCGACGGTGCGGAACGGCTCCTTCTTCTCCGTCAGGAGCGTGTGCACCTCGGCGCAGGCTGACTCGGCGAGCGCCACGACAGCGGCCGGATAGCGCGCACTGACCCGGTGCTCGGCGAACTCGTCCTCATCGTCGATCTCGACGGAGTGGTCGACCCGCTGCAGCACATCCAGATCCAGGTCGATCATCGTCACTCTGAATCCATCGCCCTCACGCTGCCACTCGGGCTCCGCAACCATGTCGACATAGATCGTGATCCGGTGCGGATCCTCGGTGGGCTCATTGATGTTGGCACTCCAGCCGCTGTCGGTGATCAGCTTCACGTGGGGCAGCGTGTGGGCGAACGAGAAGGTCGGTTTCGCCGCAACCGTCCCGGCCGGCATCCCGAGCCAGACCCCGTACTCATCAATCCCGAGGAACTGGCACGGCTCCTGCCAGTGTTCGGCCCGCTCGTCACTGGGTGCGTCGACCCACTTGCGGTAGTCCACATGAACCGGAGTTCCGACGGGCGTCGATGCAGCGGGTGAGGTGTTCACCGGTTCACAGTAGCCTCAGCTGACCCAGACGCCGCGGAGGCGACGTCTGACCCGTACGGCATCGTCGTCGGTGGGCCAGCCGGGGACCGGAGCGGTCTGGTCAACCAGACCGAGCACAGTCGAGGCGAGATCGATCGGTGCGGCTGAGCTGTCAGCGACGACGAACGGGCAGTCGAGCTCGACCAGATATGACATCTGGGTGACCCCAAGGGCGCCGGCGGCGTGGACGGCGGCGTTGAGGCCTTCCATCTCGATCTCCTCGGCGCCGGACTCCCACCCTGGGGTTTCCGGCAGGCCGACCCAGATCGAGATCTCGTACGGGAGGGTGCGGGCTGCAGCGGCGACCCGGCGGACATTGCCGGCTTGGTCGTCAAGGTCACGCAGGGTGGAGTGGGCACCGACGATCGTGACATTCTCGTACGACCGTTCGGCGAGGGAAGCGATGCTGCCGGCGCCGGTGGTGCCGATGACGCCGACATCGATCGGGCCGACGCCCAGACTGCTCACGCCCCGGTCCACCGCGGCCAACGAAGTGTCAGGCACCAGCAGCGGTCCGAGCGATGCACCCTCTTCCAGACTGGAGGTGTGTTCGGCGATCACCTGGTCCAGCGGCGCACGTTCGGCGACCAGGCCGGCATTGAACAGCAGACCGGACCAGACGTCCCCGCTGGGTTCAGTCATGCCAGGATCTCCACTCCGGCCTCGGCGAGCTCCTCGCTCACCTCGTTGACCCGCTGCGGGGACACGGCTGCGGTCAGGGACAGCAACACCCGGGTGCCGAGGTCCTCGGCGATGGCATCGAGCGCGGTGGCGCGGACACAGTGGTCGGTTGCGATACCGACGAGGTCGACATCGGTGACCTCATGGTCACCGAGCCAGTCCGACAAGGTGACGCCGAGATGGTCACCCTCGAACCCGGAGTAGGCAGCCTCGTAGTTGCCCTTGTCGAAGACCGCCTCGAACCGGATGTCGGCCACCGCCGGGTGGAACTCAGCTCCTGGCGTGCCGACGACACAGTGCCGCGGCCAGCTGTCGACGAAGTCGGGGGTGTCGGAGAAATGGGCGCCCGGGTCGATGTGGGCATCCCGGGTCGCCACGACATGGTCGTAGCCATGGTCGGAGCCCAGCAGATCCGCAATCTCCTCGGCGACCGCGGTGCCGCCCTCGACACCCAGGGCACCGCCTTCGCAGAAGTCGTTCTGGACGTCGACGACAATCAGTGCGCGCTTCATGCGTGGTCCTCCCACTGGGTTTCGATCACGGGCTCGCCGCGAGACATCTTCAACGCATCCAACGGTAGTTCAGTCAGTGCACGACGGTGCCGGGCCCGGGACTCAGCCAAGGTCTCGGACCAAGTGATCTCACCGTCGACCACCAACGGTACGAGCAGTGGCCGGTCATTGGAATCCCCGGTGGGCGGTTCACCGATGCCGATCACCTCGGCCGACGCGGTGCCTGTGGCGTCGAGCCTGCGCAAGGCGTATTTGCGGCCACCCACACTGATCTTGCCCGCACTGGCCTTGGCCACCGGCCGCAGCGGCGCATCCGCCTCGTCGGAGTCGGCCCGGGCGACCAGCTTGTAGACGAAACCGCAGGTCGGATGACCCGAGCCAGTGACCAGAGCGGTGCCGACGCCGTACCCGTCGACCGGGGCGCCTGACAGAGCAGCAATCTGGTACTCGTCCAGATCGGAGGTGACGATGATCTTGGTCTTCGTCGCCCCCAGGGAATCGAGCAAGGCCCGCATCCGCTTGGCCATCACCGCGAGGTCACCGGAGTCGAGTCGGATCGCCCCGAGCTTGCCCTGGGTCAGCTCGATCCCGGTGCGGACTGCCGCTTCGATGTCATAGGTGTCGACCAACAAGGTCGTGTCCGGGCCGAGTGCGGCGATCTGCGCTTCGAAGGCCTCCCGCTCGGAGTTGTGGAGCAAGGTGAAGGAGTGTGCGCTCGTGCCAGCCGTCGGAACCCCGTAGCGCCGGCCCGCCTCCAGGTTGGAGGTGGTCTCGAACCCGGCGATGTAGGCAGCCCGGGCCGCGGCCACTGCTGACAACTCCTGGGTGCGGCGTGAACCCATCTCGATGCAGGGCCGCCCGTCGGCCATGGCGACCATCCGCGAGGCAGCCGAGGCGATCGCGGAGTCGTGGTTGTAGATGCTGAGCAGCACCGTCTCCAACACCACGGCCTCGGCGAAGGTGCCCTCGACGACCAGCAACGGCGAGTTCGGGAAATAGATCTCACCTTCGGGGTAACCCCACATCTGCCCGGTGAAACGGTAGTCCGCCAGGTAGTCCGCGGTGGCGGTGTCGATGATGTCGTTGTCGGTGAGAAAAGACAGTGCCTGGTCGTCGAACCGGAAGGCCGACAGGGCACGCATGGCCCGTCCGACCCCGGCGACCACACCGTAGCGGCGGCCTTCGGGGAGCCGCCGCGGGAACAGCTCGAAGACACTGTGTCGATGTGCGGTCCCGCCGAGCAGGGCGCCACGGAGCATGGTCAACTCGTAGTGATCGGTGAGCAGCGCCGTGGTGGGCACCTCGCTCGGCCCCCACGGGCCGGTGATCGACGTCATGGGGCAAACGCTACCGCTGTTGGGCGCCCTTGGGGGCTCTGCCCAGCATCATCGGCTCCCCGGAGGAGGATTCTGACCCGACGGACACTGCTGAAACGAGTCAAGTGCGTCTTTTGGGTCGGAACGGTGACGGAGGGGTCACCCGTCGGCGCCGCCTGCACGGCGTCGTTAGACTGGTCGGCATGTGTGCCGCATCAGTCACCCCCGAGGGTCCTTCGGCGACCCCGGCCGGGGCAACGGTGCTGGCCGACCGGCCCGTCACCGAGCCGACCGAGCAGACTCCCTGGGTGACGATCGTCTGGGACGATCCGATCAACCTGATGTCCTACGTCACGCACGTCTTCCGTACCTATTTCAAGTATCCGAAGGCCAAGGCGGAGCAGCTGATGTTGGCGGTCCATCATGACGGCAAGGCCGTCGTGTCGTCGGGCAGCCGCGAGGAGATGGAGCGTGACGTCACCGCCATGCATGAGTACGGGTTGTGGGCGACCCTGGACAAGTCGGAGGGCTGAGATGGGGCCGTTCCACCGATCCGAGGACCAGCTGATCGCTGACTTCGATGACTTCGAGACCACCATCTTGTTGACCCTGGTCACCGATCTGACCTCACTGCTGGAGTCGAACAACCCGGCCAATGACGACGAGGTCAGCCTGGAACAGGACCCGGACGATCCCTTTGCCTTCTGGGCCAGGGATCTGGAGGTTGACCCGGACCAACCCGAGGAACCGGAGGACCCAGCGCTGCGGCGGCTCTTTCCCACCGCCTACTCCCATGATGCGCAAGCAGCTTCGGACTTTCGTCGGTTCACCCAGCACGGACTGTACGAGTCCAAGCTGACTGATCTGGCCGTGGTACGGGCTGATCTGGCCACCATCGCCGGAACCGAAGGGACAGCAGTCATCGCCGACGACCACGTCGACGGTTGGTTGAAGAGTTTGACCAGTGTCCGGCTCGTACTCGGCAGCCGGGTCGGAGCCGACGACGAGGACCAGGATCTGTCCGACCTCGACCCGGATGATCCACGGGCGCGGTTGGTTGACCTGTTCAACTGGCTCGGTTACGTCCAGGAATCCCTGGTGGAAGCCCTGTGAACCCGAATCCTGTGAACCTGAATCCTGTGAACCTGAATCCTGTGAACCTTGGGGACGGCCTGCGCGCCGAGCAACCGATCGGGATCTTTGACTCCGGATTTGGCGGCCTCACTGTCGCCCGAGCGATCACCGACCAACTCCCGTACGAGGATGTCATCTATGTCGGTGACTCGGCTCGTGCCCCGTACGGGGAGAAGACCGTCGCTGAGGTCCGCGAGTATGCCCTCGAGTGTCTCGACGCGCTCGTCGACCAGGGGGTGAAGATGCTCGTGGTGGCCTGCAACTCCGCCAGCGCAGCTGTGTTGGCCGATGCACGCGAGCGGTACCCGGTACCGGTGGTCGAGGTGATCCGCCCGGCCGCCCGCCGAGCGGCTGGCGCCACCCGTAGTGGGCGGGTCGGCGTGATCTGCACCGCTGCGACGGCAACCTCTGGTGCCTACGCCGATGCCCTTGCGGTGGCCGGCAATGTCCGTCTCACCACCCAGGCCTGCCCCCGGTTCGTCGAGTTCGTCGAGTCGGGCATCACCGGCGGTGCCGAACTGCTCGAGGTGGCCCGCGGCTATCTCGCGGCCATCCAGGCCGCCGGGGTCGACACCCTCATCCTGGGCTGCACCCACTACCCGTTGCTGACCGGCATCCTGTCGTACGTGCTCGGCGACGAGGTGACCCTGGTCTCCAGCGCGGAGGAGTGCGCCAAGCAGACGTGGGCGACGTTGACCGAGCTTGATCTGTTGCACACCTCACCGCGGCAGACCCATCACCGGTTCCTGACCACCGGGTCGGTCGACCAGTTCCAGATCCTGGGTCAGCGGTTGATGGGGGACTGGATCAGCGATGTCGCCCAGCTGATGTGAGCCTCGGCCCGTGACGCCGGCGACGCTCACGGTCCTGGTCGGCGAGAACGGCACCAGGGAAACGACGGTCGTCGAAGGGAATGCCCAGGTTGCTGGAGCTCGGCGACTGGAACTGCGGGAGTCGGTCTGGGACGATCTCGCCCTGGTCGACCACTACCGCCGGTCACCCAGTCGCTGCAGGCCTGTCTGCACCATGTGATCACCTCACCCGGGTGGTCACCTGAGCTGACAGGCGGGTTCGCTCGACCTGATCAGAACGGGTCGGTCCCGGCCGGATCGGTGGCGTTGATCAACGGATCGCGCAATGGCGGGTTGATCGCTTCGGGCACCGTGTCGGGAGACTCCGGCGACTCCGGGGATGGCGATGGCGGCGAATCCACGGGCTCGGGCTCGAGTGAGATCGAGCGGTCCTGGTCGGTGGTCCGGTCCTGTCCTTCGGTGCTCATGGGTCCACTCCCATCTGAGGTAGGGGTCAGTTGCCCATTGCCGTACCCGATCCGACAGATCTGAAACATCTCGGATTCGCAGCGGCGACCCTCGGTCGGGAAAAATGTGCCGTGTGGAAGCGACTCAACCCGCCGCACCGGCACTGCGGTCCGCCCCGACCGCGCAGCAACGTGTGATCGCCGTGGTCGACAGCCGAGCCTTCGTCGGCTTCATCATCGGTCTGATCATCGCCAATGCGGTGATGATAGGCCTGCACACCTATCCGGCGATCGGCCAGCATCCGGCAATGGAAGCGCTCGACGCGATCGTTCTCGGTGTTTTCACCGTCGAGATCGCGCTGCGGATCTTTGCCCACCGGGGTGCGTTCTTCCGTGACCCGTGGTCCTGGTTCGACCTGCTCGTCGTCGCTGTCTCCTATGTGCCCTCCGGTGGAGCGCTGCAGATCCTGCGGGTGCTGCGTGTCCTTCGGGTGTTGCGTCTGTTGTCGGCCGTGCCCAGCTTGCGCAAGGTCGTCAACGCCTTGATCACCGCGATCCCCGGGATCGCCTCAATCGGAGCGCTGCTGGTCATCATCATGTACGTCTTCGTCGTGGCGACGACGATGCTCTTCGGCCCGGTCTCTCCGGCGTTCGGTTCGCTGAGTGAGTCCACCGTCACCCTGTTCCGATTGTTGATCGGAGACGGCTGGGCGGTGATGGATCCGATCGGAGACCGGCTGCCGTATGCCTGGCCGTTCATGATGGTCTACGCCGTCATTTCGACCTTCGTCATCTTGAACCTGTTCATCGCAGTCACCACCGAAGCCCTGCAGGGCCAGCGTGAGGCGCCGACCGCGCCAACCCCGGTCGAGCAGCGGATCCTCGACGAGATCGCCGCACTTCAGACCGAAGTGAGGCGATCCCGGTCAGGGGGCGGTTCACATGGCATCGGCCAGTGACATCGCCAGACGTCGTAGGGTGTTGGCCCGGTCCTGCGTCAGCCGGTCGGTGTCCTCCCGGATCCGGTCGACGTACGCCGTGCTCATCTGCCGGGCCGGTGTCGCACGCTTGGCGACATCGGCATCGCGCCACCGGCTGAGCAGTCCCACCGCAGTTCGCGGGCTTGCATCCACTTGGGAGTAGTACTCGGTGGTGAGCCGTTGCAGGTTGTCGAAGTTGACCAGTTCGATCTGGTAGTTGTGGACCGCGAGCTCGGCGAAGCTGTCGGAGACCGACCCGTCCGGTTCCACAGGGAGGGAGCGGCCCTCTCCCAGGACCGACACCGTGACTGCTGCCGGGACGGTGAAGACTGCTGTCTCGTCCTGGCGGGTGATGTTGGCCGCAAAGAGATTGCCCTTGTCGTCGTGGGCCTTGGTCATGCTGCTCCACCAGAGATCTGTGGGGGTGCTGATCTCGGGGCAGTCGTCGATCGACATCAGGACCGGGACCAGGTCGATCACCTCCTGGCCGACCTCGCTGGCGATGGCCATCGACTCGTCGAAGCTGAGGTCGGCGTCCTTGTGCATGTAGTCCAGGTCCCAGTAGATCAGGCCGGTTCCCTTGTGGTGGAGGAACTGCCACGTCATGTTCCGGAACTCTTCCAGTGTGGGGAATCTACCGATGTGGTTGTTCCCCAATGCGGACCAGGCGAAGGATTGGGGCACGTGCCACATTCCGCGGCTCGGGAGTTGGCTCACTGCCGCCGCTGCACGCTCGGTGCACTGCTCGAGCCCAGACGTGTCGTCGTAGAGCGGCTTGGACTCGGCCCCGAAAATGTCAAGGGCACGCAAGTACGTCGGTCTCGGGTCGGCATCTTTGTTGTCCACGAAGAGCACCGGACGGTCGGCATCGTTGGCCACACAGGCGTTGTAGTGCTCGACCAGGCGGTCACCTTGCATCAGGATCTTTGGCTCCTCGCCGGTGTACCAGGCCAGGACGGCCGGGTGATCCCGGTGGGCCTGGACGTGAGCGGCGATCACCGGCACCCTCATCCTCGGCAGTGACGATCTCTGCGGGCTTGTAGTGCGAGGTCGACTCGTAGAAGAAGTCCATGAACGAATAGATGACGTTGATGCCGCTGGCATGAGCGAGGTCCAGACGATCGGTAGTCGGTGGCGCGTAGGCCAAGAACGTGTTGAACGGGGTCCGCCAGGCTGGCGAGGCTCGCGTCGTTGATGGTGTTGGTGTAGAAACCGAGTGGGAAGAATGGTTCCCCGTCACGGATGAAGCGGCCGTGGCGGTCAACGTAACTGGCCGGGACTGAATCGAGTTTCGTCACCTCCCACTGGTCGCTGACCACCGCCGTGTCGTTGGCCGTCTCGACCAGTTCGATCCCGACCGTGACGGCACTGATCGGCAGCGTCGACGCTGGACAGCTGTAGTCAACCTCCTCTGCTGCCGCTGAGGTCTGGCTGTCGATCACCTCCCCGGATGGGTCGACAACGGTCACCGTCACTGAATGCGCTGCGAGTTGCGCGGGATCCATCACCACATGGGCGGTCAGTGCCACTGACTCGTGATCACCGGGGATCAACAGCCCGCGATAGCCAGGGGTGAGCAACTCGGTCCACATGAGGTCCGGGACGACTTCGGTCACGACGAGGTCGTCGAACCACGCCGTGCCGCTGACGCCCTTCTCCAGGTACAGGCTCACATGGATGCGTTCAGTCTCCTCAGGAGTGGTGTACGCGGCCTTGGCCTCCTCCCATTCCCGAGAACGGACGATGTTGCTGCAGCACCGCGAGGGAAGCGGCGAGATTCTGGTCCGACCGACCGCGGCGCGTGGCAGGATCCGTTGGCTCTGGCAACTGGGCGGCTACTCGTTGCTCTCCATCGACGTACGGAGTGGTCGCGCTTCATCACTGCCTCTGCCGACCGACGAGCGCCGACCGTAGCTGCACAGTGGAGGGACGCCCTTGCTGTCATGGCACGTGGTCGGCTTGCCGTGCGGGTGTCCCGACGGCCCGACGCCGCTGGCCCCGTGGTGACGGCCGCCGCAGTCTCGGTGGAGGTCGGACGATCGCGCCCGCCGATCTCGATCGGCGTCGCAGTGCCGTGGTACGTGAGCGGCGCCGAACTGCACGACCTCGTCGCAACCGTGTGGAACCAGGCAGGCGAGTTGTCGGAGGCACTCGGGACAGATCGGCACCGACCAACTCCGAGTCCGACCGTCATCGACGAGGCCGCCGACCTCGCCGTCAGCCTCGCAGTGGGCAGGGACGACCGCTAAGGGCGGCCATGTGGACAGCGCCGCACGCCACAGCCTGTCCCACTGACACCTGGCTGCTCGCTGCGCGTTAGGGTTTTGCCATGACCTCCCAGACTGCTGCTGCGACCGACCTGCGCTTCGACGGGCGTCGTCCCGACCAACTCCGCGAGGTGCGGATCACTCGCAACTGGCTGGACCATGCCGAAGGCTCAGTGCTGGTCGAGTTCGGCCGGACCCGCGTCCTGGTGGCCGCCAGTGTCGAGACCTCGGTGCCGCGGTGGCGCAAGGGCAGCGGCCTGGGCTGGGTCACCGCCGAATATGCGATGTTGCCGCGCGCCACACACACGCGGTCGGACCGGGAGTCGGTCAAGGGCCGCATCGGCGGTCGCACCCACGAGATCTCCCGTCTGATCGGCCGCAGCCTCCGCTCGGTCATCGACGACAAGGCGCTCGGCGAGAACACCATCCAACTCGACTGTGACGTGCTGCAAGCCGACGGAGGCACCCGTACTGCTGCCATCACCGGAGCCTGGGTGGCCCTCCACGACGCCATCGAGCACCTGCGTGGAGTCGGCGCACTCAAGGGGGACCCGCTCACCGGTTCGGTCGCGGCCATCTCGGTCGGTGTCATCGACGGTCGCCCGGTCCTCGATCTCCCGTACGAGGAGGACTCGACTGCCGACTGCGACATGAACATCGTCTGCGCCGGTGACGGCACCTTCGTTGAGGTCCAGGGCACCGCCGAGGGGGCACGGTTCGACCGGGCGATGCTCGACCGTCTGCTCGACCTCGGTGCTGCCGGCTGTGCCGAGCTGACCACCATCCAGCAGCAGGCGATCAGCGGATGAACGCGCCGGCCGGTCCGGTGGTCGTCCTGGCCACCAACAACGCGAAGAAGCTCGTCGAGCTGCGTCGTGTGATGGCCGAAGCCGCCCCGACGGTGACCGTCTGGGGACTCGGCGACGTCGACCCCTACCCCGAGCCCGCCGAGACCGAGACCAGTTTCGCCGCCAACGCGATCCTCAAGGCACGAGCCTGTACGGAGGCGACCGGATTGCCTGCACTGGCCGACGACTCCGGGATCGCGGTCGACATCCTCAACGGCATGCCGGGGGTTCGTTCTGCCCGGTGGGCCGGGCCCGAGTGTGACGACGAGGCCAACAATGCCCTTCTGTTGCGCCAGCTGGCCGATGTCGAACCGGCCCGCCGCGGGGCCCAGTTCCGCTGTGCGATGGCCTTCACGATGCCCGGTGCGGAGCCGGTCGTCCAGGAGGGCAGCATGCCGGGCCAGGTCGTCACGGTACCGGCAGGCGCGGGCGGGTTCGGTTACGATCCCTTGTTCCGGGCCGATGGTGAGACCGTCACCACGGCCGAGCTCAGCCCGGACCGCAAGGACGAGATTTCCCATCGAGGCAAGGCAATCCGGGCGATCGTGCCGATCGTGGTTGCCGCACTGACAACGGAGGCATGATGCAGCAGTACCTGGATCTGGTCCGTCGCGTGCTGGACGAGGGCGTCGAGAAGGGCGACCGCACCGGCACCGGCACCACGAGCGTCTTTGGTCACCAGATGCGGTTCGACCTGTCGCAGGGTTTCCCGATCGTCACCACCAAGCGGATCCATCTGAAGTCGGTGGTGGGGGAGCTGTTGTGGTTCCTCTCGGGGACGACCAATGTGTCGTGGCTGCAGGAACGAGGCATCACCATCTGGGACGAGTGGGCCGATGACCAGGGCGACCTTGGCCCGGTCTACGGCTATCAGTGGCGTTCCTGGCCGACTCCTGACGGTAGACATGTTGACCAGATTTCCCAGGTGATCGAGTCGATCCGCACCAACCCTGACTCGCGTCGACACCTGGTGTCGGCGTGGAATGTGGCCGAGCTCGAGAACATGGCGCTGCCGCCGTGTCATGCGTTCTTCCAGTTCTATGTGGCTGAGGGCAAGCTGTCGTGCCAGCTCTACCAGCGCTCGGCCGATGTCTTCCTCGGAGTGCCGTTCAACATCTCGTCCTATGCGCTGTTGACCCACATGGTCGCCCAGGTGTGTGAGCTGCAGGTCGGTGACTTCGTGCACACGCTGGGCGATGCGCATCTCTACAGCAATCATCTCGACCAGGCACGTCGCCAGCTCGAACGTGAGCCCTTCGACCTGCCGCAGCTGAAGCTCAACCCGCAGATCAGTGACATCGACGGCTTTGACTTCGACGACATCGAACTCGTCGGATACCAACACCACAAGGGCATCAAGGCCCCGATCGCGGTCTGAGAGGCACCTCGTGGACCACGATCCGATCCAGCCCGGGGAGATTGTTGCGATTGCCGCGGTCTGCGCCAATGGCGTGATCGGGGCCGACGGCGACCAGCCGTGGTCCCACCGGGCCGATTTCGCCCGGTTCAAGGCGCTCACCCTCGGCCATGTGATGGTGATGGGCCGCAAGACCTACGATGCGATCGGGCGGGCCCTTCCCGGCCGCCACACGATCGTGCTGACCCGAGACCCGCAGTGGCAGCCCCACGGCAAGGGTGGCGACACCGTACGGACGGTGTCGGACCTCGACACCGCACTGGCCATGGCCCGTCGCGACTGGCCCGAGGCCGGCGTGGCCATCCTGGGCGGCGGTCAAATCTATCGGCTCGCACTCCCGGTCACCACCCGCCTCGAGATCACCGAGGTCGAGGCCGAACTCCCCGGCGACACCACCTTCCCCAGTATCGACCCCGACCAGTGGACCGAGACCTCCCGTACGGTGGCCGACGGCTTCAGCTGGGTCACCTACCGCCGCTGACATGCTCACCGGTCCCGGCCCTGACGCGACTGCCATCCACGAACGGACCTGGCCCGCCGCCGGATCCACGCTGCGACGACATCAGTCGTCGGCGGTGATCGGGCGGGGAGCCGCATGCTGGGCCGAGGCGTCGAGAGCGCTCCTGCACTGGGAGGTCAAGCGACGCAGCGGTTTCGTCGTTGCCGCCGAGCCGGTCACGGTCGGCGCAGACCTGGTCATCAATGCCCGGTTCGGCCCGATCACCATCGGCGAACCGGTCCGAGTGGTCGCCGTGGTCAGCGAGGACGACCGGGTGGGGTTTGCGTACGCGACCCGGATCGGCCATCCGGTGGTCGGCGAGGAAGCCTTCATCGTCACCCGTGACCCGGACCAGACCGTACGGCTCGAGCTGCGGTCCTTGACCGGTCCGGCTCCGGGATGGCGTCGGATGCTGTTCCCGGCGGCGCTGGTGTTGCAGCGGTTCTACCGGCGGCGGTACCGCCAAGCTCTGCATCAGAGCTGCTGAACGGGTCGTCCCCGCCGCCGGTTGGGTGCCAGACTGGGAACGTCCCTGCATCCGTCCCAGGAGGTCTGCATGTCCACCCGCCATTTCGTTGCCGACAATGCCGAGGCGATCAGCCGTGGTCTCGACGGATTTTGTGCCCTTCATGCCGATCAGGTCGTCCTGCACCGCGAACCGCGCTTCGTGACGCGTCGCCAGCCGGGGACCGACAAGGTGGCTCTGCTGTCCGGTGGCGGGTCCGGCCATGAACCGCTGCATGCCGGTTTCGTCGGGATCGGCATGTTGGATGCCGCCGTCCCCGGGGAGGTTTTCGCCAGCCCGAGTGCCGCGCAGGTCCGGGCGGCGACGACCGCGGTCCACAGCGGCCGCGGGGTCCTCCACATCGTGAAGAACTACACCGGGGACGTGATCAACTTCCGGCTTGCCGCCGACAGCTGCCGAGCCGCCGGGATCGATGTGGCCACCGTGGTTGTCGACGACGATGTGCCCTCAGCCGTACGGGGCAGCACCCCTGGACGCCGCGGCACCGTGGCCACGGTCGTGGTCGAGAAGGTGTGTGGTGCTGCCGCCGAGGCAGGTCGTGACCTGGAGGAGGTTCGTGCCCTGGGGCAACGTGTGGTCGACTCTGCGCGCAGTGTCGGTGTCGCGCTCGGCGGCGGCACCTCGTACGGGTCCGGAGCCCCTGGGTTCGTCCTCGACACCGATGAGATCGAGTACGGCGTCGGCATCCACGGTGAACGCGGGACCGACCAGATCCCGGCTGAGTCGCTCGACCAACTCGTCATCCGCTGTCTCGACACCCTGGCAGGAGACCTCGCCCTCGTCGGTCCGCAACTGCTGATCGTCAACGGGCTCGGTGGCGCGACCCCGCTCGAGCTGACTGCTGCCTACGGTGCAGCGGCCACGGAGCTCGACCGGCGCCAGATCACCGTGGCTCGCGCCATGGTCGGCGATCTGGTGACCTCGCTGGGGATGCCCGGTTTCTCGATCACCCTCGTGGCGATGGACGACGAGCTGCTGCGCTGGTGGGATGCACCGGCCGCCACACCGAACTGGGCCGGCGCAGTGGCCGCGCCCGGTCTGTCGCCCATGGAGGCGACCGACGATGTCGTGGCGAGGACAGCGGCTCCGGTCGAGGTGGACCCGGCGATAGGCCAATGGGCACAAGGAATCGTTGACACCATCAGTCAGTGGTCCGCAGCACTTGGTGAGCTCGACCGGCTCGCCGGAGACGGAGACTTCGGAGACAATCTCCAGACTGCCGCCGGACGGGTCGACCTGAGCACCGGCGCACATCCGTTGGTTGCGCTCTCGGATGCCTTCGCCAGCATCGGTGGCAGCAGCGGTCCGATGTTGGCCGTCTGGTTCTCAGGGATTGCCGGGAAGCTCGGTTCCGACCTCGATGGTGCGGCTGTCGCCGACGCGTTGGCGGCCGGTGTGGCTGCGGTCCGCGAGCTCGGCGGGGCAGAACCGGGGGATCGGACCATGGTGGATGCCATGGCACCGGCTGCCGAGGCGGCCGCCGGGGCCAGCGACAGCGCTGGCCGGGCGATGGCAGCCGCAGCATCCGCGGCCAAACGCGGCGCTGACCGTACCTCGGACATGGTGGCCAGGCGCGGCCGCGCGTCCTACCTCGGCGAGAGTGTCACCGGAGCGCCCGACCCGGGGGCGGTCGCGGTTGCGCTGTTTCTGGCGGCCGCCAGCTTCTGAACCCCGGCGGGGAAGTAGAGTGCTTCCTGCGCCGGAGTGGTGGAATTGGTAGACACGCAGGATTTAGGTTCCTGTGCCCTGGGGTGTGCGGGTTCGAGTCCCGCCTCCGGCACCCATCGGCTGTGGTTCACCCTGGTCCTGTCCCGATCCCGAACCACCGAGGCCTGGGCCTGCTGTTCATCGCGGCTGGGTGTGCTGCTCCTGTCCATCCGGCATTCGGGACGACACGCCTGAGGGGCCGTCTGACCGTACGGCTGATAACGACGATCCCCGCAGCTCCTCGTGAGCTGCGGGGATCGTGCGTGGTGGACAAATCAGATCTTCAGGTCACGACGCAGCCGGTCGACGTGACCAGTCGCTTTGACGTTGTACTGCGCCGAGGCGATGGTTCCCACACCGTCGGCGGCCACATCGATGACGAAAGTGGATCGGATCACCCCGGTGACGTTCTTGCCGTACAACATCCGCTCGCCCCAGGCGCCGTACGGATCGAGTGCCAGATGGTCGGGGTCGGACAGCAGCGGGAAGGCGATGTCGGCCTTCTCCCGGAACGAGGCCAGCTTGGCGACCGGGTCGGGTGAGATGCCGATGACCGTGATCCCGGCGGTCTCGAAGTCGCCGGCAGCGGCCGTGAAGTCGACAGCCTGGGTCGTACAGCCTGGGGTCATCGCTGCGGGGTAGAAGTACACGACCACCCGGTTACCGGCGAAGTCGGACAGGCTCACGTTCTCCCCGTGGTCGTCGGGGAGGGTGAAGGCGGGCGCAATGTCGCCCTCGGACAGACGGGTACTCATGGCCGAAGCCTAACGTGCGGACCGGACGGAGTACCGGGCACACCGGGTGAGTCTGCATGCCGCGCCCGATTTGGATACGCTCGACCTTGCGCTTCGCCATCTGGCGGGGAGCACAACGTAGGGAGGGACCCAGATGGCCACGGAGAACAAGGCGGCGCAGAAGCAGCCGCCCCGGACCCCGGCCGAGATCGAGAACGATCTGGCTGCGGTGCGGAGTCGTCTCGCTGCCAACGTTGCCTCGCTGGTTGACGAGGTCCATCCCCAACGTTTCAAGGAACGTCAGATCGAGAGTCTGCGCAGTTGGGCCGGGGAAGAAGCAGAAGGACTCAAGCTGCAGTTCGTGACCCCTGAGGGCGGACTGCGTACGGCCCGGATCGCTGCTATCGCGGCCGCAGCAGTCGGCGTCGTCGGGTTCGTTCTGGTGGTCCGCGCCATCGGCGGACGCAACAAGTAGTCAGAAACGTAGACAGTCAACGCAAGTAGGTAGGGGACTGTGGCTGAGACCACGAGTGCAACGGATGACCATTCGGGTCCGTTGCCGATCAAGATGCTCCACGACCGGGTGCTGGTCGACACCGAGGAGGACCCGGGCGAGCGCCGTACTGGCGGTGGGATCGTGATCCCGGCGACGGTGAAGATGGGACGGCGACTGGCGTGGGCAACGGTCGTCGCGGCCGGAGTCAACGTCCGCACCGTCGAGCTCGGTGATCGCGTCCTATTCGACCCTGAGGACCGTGCCGAGGTCGAGGTGCGCGGCAAGGACTATGTCCTGATGCGTGAACGTGACATCCACGCGGTGGCCAGTGAACGGTTGTCCGACGGGAGCACCGGGCTCTACCTGTGATCCGAAGGGGGACGCTGATGTTGGCGTGGCGCACACGTGCGGCCGGGGTCGTGTTGACCCTTGCGTCGTTGCTGGTCATGACCGGCTGCACCACAGGCGCGCTCGAACCGCCGCCCCAGACTCCCACCGTTGCGCAGGTCGACTTCAGTGGGCGGGGGCCGATCACGCTGGTGGCTGGCGAGATTCAGGCCCAGTTGCTCGAGGCCGAGGTCGAAGCCTGGAACACCGACCATGCCGACGAAGAGGTGACTCTTGTCCAGCTTCCGGCCCGGGCCGACGGCCAGCACGACGATCTGGTGGCTGCCTTCGAGAAGTCGCAGGACGATTACGCCGTCATCAGCATGGACGTGGTGTGGACCGCTGAGTTCGCCGACAAGGGTTGGGTGCTGCCACTGTCCGGCATCGACACCTCAGCGATGTTGCCGAGTGCGGTCGATTCGGCCACTTGGAACGACGAATTGTACGGGGTGCCGATCACATCGAACGGGGCGCTGCTGTTCATCCGGCCGGACTGGATGACTGCGGCCGGGATCGACTCTCCACCGACCACCTTCACTGAGGTTCGGGCTGCATGCGCTGCGATCAAGGAGGCCGTGGACGAAGCTGCCGACGCCGACTGCTACGGCAGCCAGTTCGCCAGCTATGAGGGGCTCGTGGTCAATCTCCACGAATTTGTTGAGTCCTCCGGTGGGCATCTGGTCAGCGACGACGGCGTACCCACGGCCGACGGTGATGCCGCACTGGCCGGTCTGACCGCGCTGAAGTCCCTGTTCGACGACGGCACGATTCCCTCGGCTGCCCGTGACTGGTCCGAGGAGGAGAGCAGGGCCGCCTTCGAGCAGGGCGAGTTGATCTTCCTACGCACCTGGCCCTATGCGTACGCCACCTTCGATGCACAGGATTCGGCTGTTCGCGGCAAGTTCACCGTCGCGCCGATCCCCGGTGTCAACGGACCCGGTGTGAGCACGCTCGGCGGACACAACTTTGCGATCAGCGCCTTCGCCGAGAACCGCGCCACCGCGTTGGACTTCATCAACCAGCTCGCCAGTCACGATGCGATGGCCGAGCGAACTGCCCGGACCGCACAGGCGCCGGCTCTCATCGATCTCTACGCCGACAATGATCTGGTGCGACAGTACCCGTACCTGCCGGTGCTGGAGGAATCGATCGTACGAGCACGTCCTCGCCCCCAGGTGGTCCGGTACGACGAGGTCAGCCAAGCCATCCAGGAGACGGTCGACGCAGTCCTGTCCGGTGACGAGGAACCTGCTGCAGGACTGGACCTTCTCCAGCAGGAGCTGACCGAGATCCTGGGCTGAGCCGGATCCCGTACCGACATGAGTGCGCCGGACATTGTCGGCTCGGACACGGCCGGACCTGTCCCAGGCCCGACCCGTGCCTCCCCCGAGATCCCCCGATCTTCACGGAGATCAGCGTCGCGGATCACTCCTCCTGACGCCGAGGCCCACACTACACCTTCAATAATGGGCTGGGAATAGGTCGATTCGTCGCGCGAGGCTGTGCGTCACTGACCGATCCAGCCGCTCATCGGACCATGCGTGCTGGCAGGGGTGTCGAGATTGTTCCCCGATTACATAACGATTGGGTCAAAGTTTAGCCGATCCACCCACCAGATGTCTCGGTATGTGAGCATGCTGTCGCCGTAGGGACGATCTCGATTGGGAGTGATCCGATGATGTTTCGCCGCATGTCAAGACTGGTTGGACTCGCAGCGTCGCTCAGCGCACTGCTGGTCCTCACCGCCTGTGGGGGCGGGGAGGTGCCCGGAACGGGCGGTGAGGAGTCCGAACCCGCGGTCGATTTCAGCGATCGGGGCCCCATCACCTTTGTCACAGGCAAGGACCTTTCCGGGCTGTTGCAGTCCGAGATCGACGAGTGGAACAAGGAGCATCCCGACGAGAAGGTCACTCTGATCGAGCTTCCCGACGAGGCCGATCAACAGCGGCAACAGATGGTGCAGAACGCGCAGACTCAGGGCACCGAGTACACCGTGCTCAGCATGGATGTGGTGTGGACCGCTGAGTTCGCCGCGAACGGTTGGGTGGTCCCACTGCCCGAGGACCAGGTCGACACCAGCGGTATGTTGCCGGCCACTGTCGACGCCGGCACCTACTACGACAAGTTGTACGGGCTGCCGGTCACCTCCGACGGTGGACTGCTGTTCTACCGCAGCGACTGGCTCAAGAAGGCTGGCATCGATTCTCCACCCACGACCTTCGCCGAGATGCAGGAGGCCTGCAAGGCGATCACCGAAAAGGTCGACGAGGCCAAGGATGCTGACTGCTATGGCGGCCAGTTCAACAAGTACGAAGGCCTGACGGTCAACGTCAGCGAGTTCATCGACTCGGCCGGAGGGCACTTGGTCGACGACGACGGCAAGGCCACCGCGAATTCGCCCGAGGCGGTGAAGGGCCTGGAGATGTTGAAGGCCATGTTCGATGACGGCACCATCCCGAAGGCCGCGCAGACCTGGTCGGAGGAGGAGAGCCGCGAGGCATTCCAGCAGGGCAAGCTGATGTTTCTGCGCAACTGGCCTTATGTGTATGCGAAGTTCGATGCCGATGACGGTTCGTCCAAGGTGAACGGCAAGTTCGGCGTGGCGCCGCTGGCCGGCGTGGACGGACCAGGGGTCAGCAGCTTGGGTGGCCACAACTACGCGATCAGCACGTGGGCCCAGAACAAGGGAACTGCGATCGACTTCATGAACTACATGGCCTCCGAAGACGAGATGAAGGCGAGGACCGAGAAGACGTCACAGGCGCCCACTCGGACTTCGGTCTACACCGACGCGGATCTGGTCAAGAAGTACCCGTACCTCCCGGTGCTGCAGAAGTCGATCGAGACGGCCCGGCCGCGGCCCAAGGTCGCCAAGTACGGTGACGTCACGCTGGCCATCCAGGACGCGACCTACAACGTGATCCAGGGCAATCAGGACCCGCAGGCCGCACTGGACGGTTTGCAGGCCAAGCTGGAAGAACTCCTCGCACAGTGATCAAGGTGGGCGGGCGGGAGACACGCTCCCGCCCGTCGGGTTCCCTGCGTCCGACGGATTTCCCGTCTCTTCCACAACTTCGCCGTGACACGAGGAGGTGAGCGGTGTCCGACACAGACATCCGCCAATCCGGAAACGCCGACCCCGCGAGGCCGGCCAAGCGCAAGAAAAATGCGCTGAGCGACGGGCAGGGCCGGCTGGCGGCGATCCTGCTCAGCCCGACCATGGTGGTGATCGTGGTCATTGTCGGGATCCCGCTGCTGCTCTCCCTGCGCGAAGCCTTCTTCGGGGTCCGGGAACAGACCAACCCCGACACCGGACGGATCAGCAAGTACGAATACTTTGCGGGTCTGGACAACTTCACCCGGATCTTCAGCAATCCCACACCGGTCATCGGCAACTTCGGCCAGATGGACCGCTTGGTGAACTCGTTCATCAACACCAGCCTGTTCACCATCATCTGTGTCGGGCTCGAAACCGTCATCGGAGTCGCGATGGCGCTGATCATGGCCAAGGCCTTTCGAGGCCGTGCCTTCGTGCGGGCCGGAATTCTTGTCCCCTGGGCCGTTCCGACCATCGTCTCGGCCATGATGTGGAACCTGATCTTCAACGAGGCCGGGGTCATGAACAAGGTCATCGGTCAGCACATTTTGTGGACCGCGGACGGATTACCGCTGTTCTGGGCGGTGGTGATAGCCGATGTGTGGAAGACCGCACCGTTCATCGGACTGCTGACTCTGGCCGGTCTGCAGACCATCCCGGCGGAGGTCTACGAAGCGGCCAAGGTTGACGGAGCGAACGCATGGCAGAGCTTCCTGCGGATCACCCTGCCGATGGTCAAGCCAGCCCTGGTGGTGGCGGTGCTGTTCCGCACGCTCGACACGATGCGGATGTTTGACCTGGTCGTCGGACTGGGCGGCTTCGGCAAGTACTCCGCCGAGACCATGTCGATCTTCGCCTATCTCGAAGCCACCCAGGGTCGGTACGGGCCGGCAGCGGCGTACGCGATCATCTTGTTCCTGTTCATCGTCCTGGTGTCATTCCTTTTCGTGAAGTTCTTGGGCGCCGACGTGATCAATGACGAGGAAACGGCTGCGATCCGAGCCCAGCGGAAACGTCGCAAGGCTGGTCGAGCCACGAGATCACCGGTGCGCCGCACGATCACCTCGGGAGACCTGCCATGAACGACGAGGCCATGACTGCACCCACGCCCGCATCGTCACCGGGGCCTGATGTGAGCCCGCCGCGTACCAGTCCTGAGGAGGTCGCCCGGCTGAGTCAGCCGCGCCGTTCGGCCAAGGAATGGATCGGGATCATCGCGGTCGCGATCGGCATGATCGTGATCGTGGTGTATTGCCTGCTGCCGTTCTACTGGATGGTGGTGTCCTCGCTCCGGCTGCCGTCCATGGGGCGCAGCACCGACTTCCTGCCGCGGCCGGTGTCGTTCGAGAATTTCGCCGGGGTGTTCTCGGCACAGAACAACTTCGGCCGAGCCCTGCTCAACTCGGTCATCGTGTCGACCGCCACCACACTGCTCACCCTGGTGCTCGGCATCATCGCCTCGTACGCCTTGGCGCGACTGCGTTTCGCCCTGAAGGGGCTGGTGCTTGCGGTGATCATCTCCACGTCGATGTTTCCCGGCGTGATCATGTTGGTCCCGCTGCTGAAGATGTTCACCGGACGGTACGTCTGGTTCCCGTTCGACTGGCTGAACACCTATCAGGCCTTGATCCTGCCGAGCCTGTCCTTCGCGCTCCCGCTGTGTGTGTGGAATCTGACCGCGTTCTTCCGACAACTGCCAGTGGAACTCGAGCAGGCCGCGATGGTCGACGGCTGCACGCCCGGCCAGGCGTTCCGCAAGGTGATCCTGCCGCTCGCGGCGCCCGGGGTGTTCACCACCGCCATCATCACCTTCATCGCGGTGTGGAACGAGTTCATGATCGCGCTGACCTTCGGCTCGGCCACCGAGATGAACACCGCGACCGTTGCGATTTCGAAGTTCACCGGTGTCACCGGCTTCGACACTCCGTACGGGACGATCATGGCCGCCGGTGTGATTGTCACCGTGCCCCTGGTGATCGTGGTCCTGATCTTCCAGCGCCGTATCGTGGCTGGACTCACCGCAGGCGGGGTGAAGTAGCCCGAGTCGGGGAGCAAAAAGCCCCCGCCGGATGTCCGGACGGGGGCAGTTGTACGCCAGGAGGGACTCGAACCCCCAACCCGCTGATTAAGAGTCAGCTGCTCTACCATTGAGCTACTGGCGCGTGCTGAGCACGAAAGGAAACGATACTCCTCGGCTGCACCGCGAGCAAATCGAGGAAGGGCCTCAGCTGGCGCGCACTGCGGCGAGCCGCTCGGCCCGCAGCTCGGCGAGGCCGGGGACGTCCAACGGCTCCAGATCGAGCCCGGTGCCCAGGCGCAGCACATGGTCAGCCAGGGCTGGATTGCGGACCAGAACCGGCCCGTGCGGATAGGTTCCGATGACCGACCCGGCGACCGCACCCTCAGTCCCGTCCCCGCAGTTGCCGACCCCGTGGACGACGCGGGCGAGTGGGGCCGCGGTCGGGCCGAGGACCGTACGGCCTCCGTGGTTTTCGAATCCGGTCAGCCATGCCTCGTCACCGTCGTGGCCCTCCCACTGCGTGAGGATCTCGCCGACGGCACGGGTCTGGGCCCGGGTGGTGGTCACGTCGAGCAGACCGAGCCCGTCGACAGTCCGATCGTCATGGCCCACGGTGAACGACCGGCCCATGATCTGGTAACCGGCGCAGACGGCCAGGACGGCAGCGCCCCGGTCCACGGCTCGGTGGAGGCCGCCGTCGGCCAACAGCTCCCGGACCGCCGCGACCTGGGCTCCGTCCTCGCCGCCGCCGAGCAGATAGATCTGTGCGTCGTCCGGCAGCGGGACGCCCGGTTCGGCGAAAGTGACAGTGCAGTCGACACCGCGCCACTGCAGGCGCCGCCGCAGCACGGCCGCATTGCCCTGGTCGCCATAGATCCCCAACAGGGACTGGTAGACCACGACCACATGCACCGGTGCGCTCATGACAGGCCTCCGATCCGACGCAGCGACTGGAAACAGGTGTAGGTGCACACCACGTCCACCGGCTGATCGGGTGAGGCCGGGCCCGCCGCAGCCAGCGCGGCGGCCAGATCGGGGATGCACCGGTGGTCGACCTCGGCGTGGGCCAGCCGGACCGACAGGTCCCAGGCGCGGGGCCCGGCGGCGATCACTGGGCGTCCGGCGAGCTGTTCGTAGTCGACATCCCACAACCAGGAGATGTCGCGGCCGTCTGCGGCCTCGGAACTGACCGCCAGCACGATCGGTTCACTGGCAGCCAAGGGCAACGACTCGGCCCAGCCGGCAGGGTTCTTCGCCAAGATCAGCCGGGCCGACACTCCAGCGATCTCAGTCACCGCGAATCGGCCAGCGGGTGCGCGGACCGACCTCATCGCGACCAGCGCCGGCTCGGCCGCAAGCCCCATTTCGACCGCCCCGGCCAGGGCACAGGCCGCATTGGCGATGTTGAACCGGCCCGGCACGCCGAGGTCTGCTTCCCAACGGTCACCCTCGGGGCCGACGATCGCCGTGCCACGCACCAACCAGCTCGCCTCCGGCTGAGCGAGTCCACAATCGCTGCACGACCAGTCGCCGCCTTCACCGCCTTCACCGCCGTCGCCGGCTTCACCCGGCTCGGTGCGAGACAGAACCGTCCCGCACTCGGGGCACAGCACCGCGTCGGCGGTCCACACCGACTCGGTGTCGACCCACACGACCTTGCGGGCCGACTGCGCTGCCCACACGATCAGCGGTTCATTGACATTGGCCACCACGACCGGGCCGGCCTCCACGGCCTCAACCAGGGCATCACGCCAGTCACGGGCCAGACGTTTGATCTCGTGGTTGCGGTCGAGCTGGTCGCGGCTGAAGTTCAACATCACCACGACCTCGGGGTGACCGAGCCTGATGGCATCAGGGACGACCCGCTCATCAGTCTCCAGAGCCGCGAACTGCGCCTTCGGTGCAGCGCTCAGTGCCGAGGCCAGCCCGTGGTGGAGGTTTGCTCCGTCGGCATTGGTGACCACGCCCGGTGGGGGAGCCTGCCGCTGTGACCACTGCGACAGCGCCGCACCGAGAAAATGGGTGGTGGTGGTCTTGCCGTTGGTGCCCGACACCAGCACCGTACGGCGGCCGGTCAGCAATTTGCCCAGCGCGCCCGGATCGACCTTCATGATCAGTCGGCCGCGGATGGAGGTACCGCTGCCCCGGCCGGCCGCCCGCGATGCCCACTGCGCAAGGGAACCCGCCAGGGTGGCCAGCCGAAGCCGCAACCCTCGTCCTGCCCGGCTCACCAGTGGGCCTGCCCGTCACGGCGGTCGGGGTCGAAATCGGCCGAGCCGACGTATCCACTCGGTTCGGCGGCCTCGGCCGGTGGGGGGCCGTACGGGCTGCCATAGGGATCATGTCCGTACGAGACGCCGTACGGATTCTGCGCATAGGGGCTCTGGGCGTACGGCGTCTGTCCGTAGGGGCCCTGACCGTAGACGTGGCCCGGAGGCAGCGCGGCCATGGGTGCCACGTGGTAGGAAGCGGCGACATGCGGGCTGGCGATGTATTGGACCGGATCGGCCAGGCAGGCCAGCACGAGGGAGATGATCCAACCGACGCCGGTCCAGCCGAGCAGCAGGTTGAGAGCGGCGATGGTGCCGGTGTTCTGCTTGTGGCGGGTCGCGGCGATCGCCCACGGCAACATGTAGAACGCGGTGAACACCGCCACGACCCACGAGATTGCGATGTGCGCACCAGAGTTCTGGTGCGGTGCAATCGGCAGGTAGCTCATCGGTCCTTCTTCCGGCGGTCAGGCGGCGCGCAGGGGTGCCCGGGCACAGCCTACTCGTCCGCCGGCCAGATCAAGGCCGACACAGTCAACCTGCAGATCCGCGGTGCCTCACTTCTGCTTGATGCGGACCAGGTTGCCGGCTGGGTCCCGCAGGGCACAGTCCCGCACTCCGTACGGCTGGTCCATCGGCTCTTGGACGACGTCGGCACCCTTGCCCTCGAGAGCGGCGAAGGTGGTGTCCACGTCATCAGTGGCCAGGTTGAGGGCGGCGAACAGGCCCTTGGCCATCAGAGTCCGGATGGCGTCGGCCTCGGACTCGCTGATGCCGATCCCGTCGATGACGGCCGGCTGGAGGACGACCGAGGTGTCGGGCTGGCCGGCAGGGCCGACGGTGATCCAGCGCATGTTCTTGGCTCCGACATCGAGACGGACCTCGAAACCGAGCACATCGCGGTAGAAGGCGAGCGAGGCATCAGCATCCTCGTGGGGCAGGAAGGAACAATCGATGGTGAGATTCATGGCGGCAACGCTAGACCTCAGCGCGGGTCGGGGACTTCTCGATTCCTGACCGGTCGCGAGATTTCCTTGCTGATGCACGGGGACAGTCCCGCAGTTTCGTCTCCCCTCTTCGTGCGGTAGGCGCTCGGCGGCATACCGACCAGCTCGCTGAAGCGGGTGCTGAAAGTGCCCAGTGACGAGAACCCAACAGTGAAGCAGATCTCGGTGACGCTGAGATCTCCGCGGCGCAGGAGGTTCTTGGCCCGCTCGATGCGTCGGGTCATCAGATACTGGTACGGCGACTCGCCATAGGCCTGCTTGAACCGACGGCTCAGATGTCCGGCTGACATGGCGACCTCGCGGGCCAGCTCGGGAACGTTGAGGGGGAGATCGTGGTCGCGGTCGATGCGGTCCCGCACTCGGCGCAACCGACGCAACTCTTCGAGATCAGAACTTCCTGCCACTACAAGGTTATAGCCGATGGGGGGCCTTGCGGCAAGGCCCCAGGTGTGGGGCAGAATCGCTTCCTCGCACGACAGGGAGCAGATGTGACCACCCACACCACCGGCCCGATCTTCCACCTGACCGGCCCACGAACGGCCAAGGCCGACCCCACCCTCATCGGCGACGACGAGCGCCATTTGCAGGCAGTTGCCGACTGCCTGGCCGACCAGATCGCCACCCTCGAGACGAACCTCGCCGACCTTCGCAAACAGGCGGCCGGCAAGGGGACACGAGCCCTCGACCGCGACCTGGAGATCCACTCCACGACCCGACGCCTACGCCTGCTCGAGCGCTTCGATGTCGACATCTGTCTGGGTCGCATGGTGCCGGCCGACGGCAGTGCACCGGTCCACATCGGCCGGATCGGACTCGTCGACCGGACCGGCACCCCGTTGCTGGTTGACTGGCGTGCGCCGGCGGCCGAACCGTTCTTCGCCGCGACCCGAGCTCATCCGATGGGTCTGGTCAGCCGCCGCCGCTATCGCTGGACGGCCGGACAGATCACCGACTACTGGGACGAGATCCTTGCCGGCGAGGCCGACACCGGACCGAACCTCGATGACGAGTCCGCCTTCATCGCCAGTCTGGGCGCCAGCCGGTCGCCTCAGATGCGAGACGTACTCGCAACCCTGCAGACCGACCAGGACGCGATCATCCGGTCCTCGTCCCATGGCGCGCTGGTCGTCGACGGCGGTCCCGGCACCGGTAAGACCGTGGTCGCTCTGCATCGGGCTGCCTATCTGCTGCACTCCGACCCCCGACTGGAGGGTCGTCGCGGTGGGGTGTTGGTCGTCGGTCCCCACCATCGGTATCTGGCCTATGTCTCCGATGTGCTGCCGAGCCTGGGCGAGGACGGAGTCCGCCTGTGCACCATCCCCGATCTGCTCGCCGAAGGGGCCAGCGCCGACCCGGAGACCGACCCTGAGGTGGCTCGATTGAAGGAGGATGCCCGGATGGCGGCAGCGATCGAACCGGCGATCCGCCTCTATGAGGAGGCACCGACCGAAACCCTTCTGGTCGAGACCGATTGGGACGAGGTCGAAGTCGACACCGACGATTGGGCGGCCGCTTTCTCCTCGGTCGAGCCTGGCCTGAATCACAATGAGGCCCGGGCCCAGGTGTGGGAGACATTGGTCGGACTCATCATCGACAAGCATCCCGAGCTCGACGATGTCACCGACGCCATGGTGGCCGCTTCCCTGCGCCGGAACAAGTCCTTCACCCGGGCGTTCAGTCGGGCCTGGCCGTTGATCGACCCAGCCGAGTTGGTCGGGGACCTCTGGTCCGTACGGGCCTATCTGCGGCGATGTGCACCGTGGTTGAGCGCCGACGAGATCAGTCTGTTGCAGCGAGACGACCCGCAGGCGTGGACGCTGAGTGATCTGCCGCTGCTCGATGCTGCCCGCGCCAGGATCGGCGAACCCGAAGCCGTACGGGAACAGAACCGTCGCGCTGCGGCGGAGTCCGTGGAACGTGCCGAACGGGCCGCGGTCATCGACGAGATCATCGAAGGCGAGGTCTATGACGACGGCGAGGGCAATCTGAAGATGCTCCATGGCCAGGATCTGCGCGAGGCACTGATCGACACGGCCCGGGTGCCTCTGCCCGAGCCCGAGAAGCTTGCCGGACCGTACGTCCACATCATCGTGGATGAAGCGCAGGAGCTCAGTGACGCCCAGTGGCAGATGTTGATCCGACGCTGCCCCTCCCGCAGCTTCACCGTGGTGGGGGACAGGGCCCAGGCGCGGACCGGCTTCACCGAGACTTGGACCGAGCGGCTGGAGCGGCTCGGGTTCGGGACGGTCGACCACCGTCAACTGGACGTCAACTACCGCACACCGTCCGAGGTGATGGCCGCGGCCGAACCGGTGATCCGTGCGGTCCTGCCCGATGCCAATGTGCCGACGTCGATCCGGGACAGCGGGATCGAGGTCCGCCGGGCCGAGGCGAACGAGCTGCAGCTGATCGTTGACCAGTGGCTCGCCGACCATGCGGAGGGCACCGTCGGTGTGATCGGCGAGGTGGACCTGGCGCCGCAAGATCGGGTGCAGGTGTTGTCGGCTGCCGGGTCCAAAGGACTCGAATTCGATCTGGTCGTGGTGGTCGGCGACCAGCCGAAATCGGACGACCTGGTCGGGACGGTCGACCGCTATGTCGCGATGACCCGGGCCACCCGGGAACTGGTGCTGCTCACTGTGTGATCGGTTGCCGCACAATCGTGCGACGTCGTTGCTCGGCAACCCGTCGGAAGTCACTGAGATAGATCTCGTGGTGACGACCGGTCATGGCCCACCTGCGGTCATGGATTTCCTTGTGGTGCATGGTTTCCAACACTTCATCCTCGTCATCGAAGGAACCGACGTGAAGGGTCTGCACGCAGCGGCCCTCGGTCAGCTGAGCATGCCGCAGGTCACCGATCCTGGGTGGTGACTTCTTCTCCGCGACGGTACGGATGGCGGCTTCGACCAGGTCAGTTGGCCACGCGTCGGGAGTGAGGAGCATGAGGGTCCAGTCCCACTGTGACTTGTCCCGGTCCGTGGTGAAGGCGTCCATGTCCTCGGCCCACCACAGCCCCTCCAGCGGGCGGTACGACACAGTCGACCCCCAGCTCACGCTTGGCGGCGAACTTCGCGGTGTATGCCGCGGGATAGAGGGTCTCGATCGCTTCGGCGAAGGGTTCGGTGTTCGGGTCGCCGTGCCCATCGATCATCAGATAGCTACGGGTCGGCAGATCGACCACATCGAAGCGGCCCTGCTTGGCTCGGTAGTCGGGCCAGGTCTTCACATCGATGCGGCTCATGCTGTCATTGTGTCGCGCTTCGGCGCGAAGAGCCATGCAGCGATCAGTAGGGTGACCGTGGTGATGCCGACCAGCGCCCACTGGGTGCCGGCGCTGAGTGTGCTGGCATCGGCGAGCAGATTCAGCGCGGACAGTGGCATGGCATGGGCGAAGACGGCGGGCCACACACTGCCGAACCGGGCCACGACCGCGCTGAGGAAGACGCCCAGACCGAACAGTGTGACGGTCGAGGTCGCCGCTGCGGTCCAGGGCAGGACGCCCTGCAACGCCATGGTCCCGTGCAGTGGGACGTGGAACAGTACCCAGACTCCGGCGATCAACAGCGAGGACGGCCAGAATCCCTTCCCTGCCAGAAGATCCTGCAGCAGTCCACGCCAGGTGGCTTCCTCGCCGAGGGTGCTCAGTGAGTACAGCAGCACCATCGGGATCAGCAGGATTGCGACCTGGCCGAGGGCACTCCACGGCTGGAGCGTCGCCGCGCCGGTGAGGACCAGCGGGGTGATGCTGATTGCGTACGCCAGCAGCAGCCCGAGGACCGCAGCCAGTCCGCCGCCGATCAACCGGCGCCACCCACCCGGACGAAGCTTGAACCACTGGACCGGCCCGCCGGGCAGCTTCGCCCACCGTGCCACGACGAGCGCAACCAGGGCAGGGATCCACCTCCCGACGATGACGAACCACTCCGGGATCGCAATGCCGGTGGCGGCGAAGAAGCCGCAGACAGCGGTGATCACCGCCAGCACCGAGATGATCAGAACCACGGCCACTCGTCTATTTGTTCGCTGCACAAATAGAGACGCTACCATGGTCCACGTGACGAGCAAGGCGAATCGGCGGGGCCCACGGGGCGACATCTCGGCCAACGATCTGGCGGCGGCCGCGAGCCGAGTGCTGGAGGCGACCGGCCCTGACGGACTCAGCCTGCGGGCCGTCGCCGCTGAGGCAGGGGTCGCGCCGAACGCGGTCTACACCTATTTCACGGACATGTCCGAGCTGCGCAACCGGCTCGGTGATGACTTCCTCGGTCGTCTCGATCTCGAGGTGCTGAAGGGTGACGAACCGGCGCGTGCAATGGCCGAGTTCCTCGCCCAGGTGCTGGCGGTGTTCGCAGCCGCGCCCGGTCAGGTGGCACTGCTGGCCGAACAACGCATCATCGGCGAACACTCCCTTGCCCTCAACGAAGGGTTGCTCGACTTCTTCGTCGACCGTGCGGGTCACAGCTTGGCCCGGGCGGCCGCTGCCACTGGCATGCTCACCGAATGGGTGCACGGCGTCGCGGTGCTGTCGAGTTCCGAGGCGAACGTCGGCCGTACGCAGGAACGTCTCGCGGCCTTCGACCCGGCCCGCTATCCACGGACGGCGTCGGCCTTCGGTCTGCCCGCCGATGACGATGCGGCGATCGAGTTGTTCGTCAGCGTCCTGGTGTGAGTTGAGCTCGTCTGCCGCCTGTCGGAGGAGTGGGAGTACGGTGACGCCATGTCTCGACCTGCCGTGCTCCAACTCGAGTCCGTTGATTTCGTCCGGGGATCACGCCAGATCCTGACCGATGTGAATCTGAGGGTCGAGGCAGGCGAGCACTGGGCTCTGATCGGGCCCAACGGGGCGGGCAAGAGCACCATGCTGAGCATGTGCGGAGCAGTGGAACACCCGACTCGCGGCACGGTCCAGGTGCTGGGCCACACCCTCGGGCGGGTGGATGTCCGGGAGCTGCGGCACTCGATCGGCCACGTCAACCCACGCCATCCGCTGAGGTCACCACTGCCCGTACGGGATGTGGTCCTGACCGGTGCCACCGGCAGCATCGAACTCGTGCCTCGCTGGACACCCGATGCGGCCACCGTCGCCCGTGCCGAGATGCTGACCGAGATGCTCGGCCTGACCCGGCTCACCGACCACAGCTGGCCGACCCTGTCCCAGGGAGAGCGGGGAAAGGTCCTCATCGCCCGTGCCCTGTTGCCGGACCCGCCGCTGCTGCTGCTGGATGAGCCGTCGACCGGATTGGACGTTGCCGCCCGTGAGAGCTTCCTCGAAACCATTGACGCCCTGCATGGTGCGCACCCCGAGCTCGCCACCATCCTGGTCACCCATCACCTCGAGGAACTGCCGGAGAGCACCAGCCATGCGGTGCTGGTCCGTGACGGCCGCATCCTCGCCCACGGCAGGGCCCACGATGTACTCACCACCGATCTGGTCACCCGATGTTTTGACCATCCGATCGCCATCGAGCACCATGACGGCCGTTGGTTGGCCCGCGCCCAACGCCGTACGACGGGTTTCCTCGTCGGATCCTGAGCAACTGGCACGATGCGTGCCATGAGACTCTGGTCGTTGCACCCGGCCCACCTGGATCGTGCCGGGCTGGTCGCCGGGTGGCGGGAGGCACTGCTGGCCCAGGCGGTGCTGGCCGGTGACACGGTCGGCTACCGCAACCATCCCCAGCTGCAACGGTTTCGGGAGCAATCGGACCCGCTGGCAGCGATCGGGGACTTCCTGGTCGGCCTCCAGGTCGAAGCCACCAGCCGGGGATACCGATTCGATCGCGACCGGATCCGGAGCTCAGGCGGTCGACGTGGGTCCATTCCGGTCACCGACGGCCAGCTGGACCTCGAATGGCGGCACCTGGGGGCCAAACTCGCCGTCCGGAGCCCCGATGACCACCGCCGCTGGCTGGCCGGCCACCCTCGACCGCACCCGATGTTCCGGGTGGTCACCGGGCCGGTCGCAGACTGGGAACGGGCCGACCCACTTGCCTCCACCGGGAACAATGGGGCCCATGACGGCCCCGGTTGAGCATCACGGCACCAGCCTCGAACGGACCCGACCGGAAGTCACCGCCGACACCATGCGCCAGATCCGCGACGAGTTCGGGCGGCTGATGTTGTCCTACCGGTTCGCCATGGAGGACGTGCGCTCCAAGGTCGAGGCCCTGAGCCAGGAGTACACCGAGCTCGGCACCTACAACCCGATCGAGCACATCTCGAGTCGGCTCAAGAGCGCCGAGAGTGTCGTCGAGAAGGTGCTGCGCAAAGGCCTGCCGCGCACCATGGACTCAATCCGCTCCGTACCCGACATCGCCGGTGTCCGGGTCACCTGCTCGTTCACCTCAGACACCTACGGGGTGTTCGAGGCGTTGACCGGTCAGCCCGATGTGGCGGTGCTGTCGGTCAAGGATTACATCGCCCGGCCCAAACCCAACGGGTACCGCTCGCTCCACGCGATCGTCCAGGTGCCGGTCTTCCTGTCCACCGGGACTGTACGGGTGCCGGTCGAGGTCCAACTCCGCACCGTGGCCCAAGACGCCTGGGCGAGCCTGGAGCACAAGATCTTCTACAAGTTCAAGGGTGAGGTCCCCGACGAGGTGATCCGTCGCCTCGGCGCAGCCGCCGAAGCAGCCAGCAGCCTCGACTCCGAGATGGAAGAACTCCACGGCATCGTCCACGGCCCACGCCGGACGGTGGCGGCGGAGCGAATTGACCCCACGATCACGGATGAAGTCGTGCGGCGTCTGCTCGACCTCTTCCCCAACCCAAGGGATGGACAGCAGGGATGACCAACTCGTACGTCGCAGGGATTGCCACCGTCGACATGACCCCGCCGGTGGGAACCCCGTTGGCGGGTTTCACCGGCCGTGGCTTCCACAGCAGCACCGGCGTGTACCACCCACTGCGCGCGGTCGCGCTAAGCCTGGGGGACGGGGACACCGATGTCGTGGTGGTCGCCGTGGAACTGGAGGGATGCTATGACGACTTCGCTGACCGGGTCGCCGGACAGATCGCGGCACGACTCGGTCTCGCACGTCGCCACGTCCTGATCAATGCCAGCCACACCCATTGCGGCCCGGCCCTGCAGGAGAGCGATGTCCACCACCACGGCCGAATTGACCGCGAGTACCGCGAGCAGCTCGTGGACACCCTGGTCACCGTTGCCGAGCGGGCCCATGCCCACCGTTTTCCTGCGACAGTGGAACGTGCCGTCGGCCACTGCGACTTTGCCGTGAATCGGCGGCGCCCGGATCCCGATCGCCCGGGCAGGGTCGGTCGTGCCATGCGTCCGAATCCTGATGGCCCGACCGACCATGATGTTCCGGTTCTGGTGGTGAGCTCGGCCAGTGACGGTGTCGTTCGCGCCGTGGTTGCCAGCTATGCCTGCCACCCCACTTCACGAGGCGGCCTGCGGATCGGCGGTGACTTTGTCGGATTCGCACTCGACGCGATCGAGGAGGCCTTTCCGTTTGCCCAGCCGATGTTCCTGCAGGGTTGTGCCGGTGACCAGAAGCCGGGCCCGACGGATCCGGCCGCGACCGTGTTCGACACCCGATCGGTGCCTCAGGTGGCTGAGCTCGGTGCTGCACTGGCACAGGCCGTCACCACGGCAATGACCCATCGAGTACGGGTGGACGGTCCACTTCGCGCCGGGTTCGAGGCGGTGACGGTCCGTGCAGAGGCGGCGACCGACGCCCAGGTCAGCGAAGCACTGGTCTCCGCGCTGCCGTACGAGCAGGAGTGGGCGCGGCACTGGCAGCACATCCTCGCCGAAGGCGGCACCCCGTACAGCGAGACCGAGCTGGAGCTGCAGGTGATTGGCTTCGGTGATGATCTGGTGCTGGTCGGTCAGGGCGGCGAGATGACCGTCGAGCACGGGCTCCGATTCAAGCGGGAACTCGGCGACCGATTCGACCAGGTCGTGCCGCTGGGCTACAGCAACACGATGGTCGGGTACGTCCCGGTCGCGCGCCAGTTCGAGGAGTACGGCTACGAGGTGCGTGACGCCAACCTGATGCGGCTGCGGTCGGGGCGGTGGGAGCAGGACACCGAAGACCGGATCCATACGGCTGTCGCTCGGTTGGTCGAAGACCTGGGGTGACCCGTACGAGCAGGGCATCCTCCCTACTCATCGTCTTCCTCCGCCGTTCCGTTGAGCTGCCTCCTGGCGATCCGCTCCCTCGCCTCTCGATAGACCGCCTGGATTCGGCTTTGGAGTTCAGCCTTCGGTGGGAGCGTGGTCCAGTACTCCGCGACGACGATCCCGTCCTTGTGTAGTTCGAGCAGCTCGATTTGCTCACGGCTCGTCCCAGTGCACAGGATGAGACCGATCGGCGGGTTCTCGTCTGTTTGACGTTCGTGTCGGTCGAGCCATTTCAGGTAGAAGTTCATCTGGCCCTGGTAGCTCGGCTTGAACTTCCCGACCTTCAATCCACAGCGATCAGCCGACGTAGCGTACGCCTTGCGTTCGATGGCGTGCCGCAGCTCACGAACGCTGAGTCGGCGGTCAATGGTCTCCTTGACGTAGAACGCTCGGGCCTCAGAGCTGGGCACGGGAAGCAGGGCCTTGAAGTGGGTCCAGCTGACTTGTTGCCCCAGCGAGGCGACAAGTTCGACATCTGGGAACGCCTGGGAGAACTGCACCATGCGGTAGAGGTTCGCCCTGTCAAAGCCTCGACCGTACCGGGCGGTCAGTTGTCGCCCCAGTGAGGCGACAAGTTCCTGGTCGTGCCCGGCACGGCCCTCGCGCAGCACAGCCACGTCGATCAGACGGCCGATGTACCAGTTCCGCAGCGTCAGTGTCGCGTTCACCTGGCTGGCCGCGAACGCCTGCGCTTTGTCAATCAGAGCCGAGACCTGATCGACGAGCTCACCACCCGAGGCGCTGACCGACTCCGCAATGGTCCGAAACGGAGTCAGGTCTGCGCCCGAACCGCTCGCCGCTCCGCGGCGCGTCGCTTCTGTCACGAGGTCGTCCTTCCGACGTCCTTGTAGTGGATCAGGCTATGGGGTGCCACTGACAAGTGGTCAGCGGCGACTCGACCAGCTCGAGCATGTCTGCCGTCGCGCCACGGACCGGCGGCCCCATGACAGCGACGGAGCCCGGTTTGGGTTGAATATCGCCGGGTGCCTCTAGAATTCGGGCCATGGCGATAACACCGGGACCGGCCGACGCCGCCCATGTCGATGCCTGGCTGACCGACATGGACGGAGTGCTCGTCCACGAGGAACATGCCATCGACGGCGCGGCCGACTTCATCCAGACTCTGCGTGATCGTGGTCTGCGGTTCCAGGTGCTGACCAACAACTCGATCTACACCCCGCGGGACCTGCGTGCCCGGCTGCTGAACAGCGGCATCGACGTCCCCGAGGACTGCATCTTCACCTCCGCCCTGGCAACAGCGAGTTTCCTGGCCGACCAACGTCCCGGCGGCACGGCCTATGTGATCGGTGAGGCCGGCTTGACCACTGCCGTCTATGAGGCGGGCTACACGATGACCGCGCGTGATCCCGACTACGTCGTGCTGGGCGAGACCCGTACGTACTCGTTCGAGGCGATCACGACCGCGATCCGGCTGATCGAGCGCGGCGCGAGGTTCATCGCCACCAACCCGGACGTGTCCGGTCCGTCCACCGAGGGCACACTGCCGGCCACTGGATCGGTCGCCGCACTGATCACCGCAGCGACCGGCCGGCAGCCCTACTACGTCGGCAAGCCTAATCCGCTGATGATGCGCACAGCACTGAATCGGATTGATGCCCACTCCGAGCACACCGTCATGGTCGGTGACCGGATGGACACCGACGTCATCAGCGGCCTCGAAGCCGGACTGCGGACCGTGCTGGTGTTGACCGGGTCCACCTCGGCGTCCGCGGTCGAGACCTTCCCGTACCGGCCCACCCGGATCGCTGACTCGATCGCGGACGTGATCCCGGTCGTCGAAGAACGCGCCCGGGACGCAGACTGAGCCACCTCGGCGTAGTCGCGCAGGGGCAGCATCATGCCCTCAGGAGCGAGGACGGGCTGTTCGGTGAGTGAGTCAACGCTGTTCTTTCTGGAACGCAACGTGGAACGGATGATGCGGACCAAGCACGTCTGGCGTCGAGCCCACTGACCCTTGCTCCCCCTGGGCGGGAAAAGCAGAACCCGCCCCAACACGGAGTGCTGAGGCGGGTTCACTTGGGGTGAGTAACGGGACTCGAACCCGCGACATCCTGGACCACAACCAGGTGCTCTACCAGCTGAGCTATACCCACCGTGACCGGTGTTCACCGGTGCCACGCAAGTGTGCCACATTCCCTCGTGACAGGGAAAATCCGTTACTCCTCAGCGGCGCCGGTGAGACTGCCGCGATGGCGGGCGGCGATCTCCTTGGCCACATCGGCATCGGGGCCGGGCTGCGGCACGAAGACGGCGTCGCGGTAGTAGCGCAGCTCTTCGATCGACTCCTGGATGTCGGCCAGGGCCCGGTGGTTGCCGGACTTGGCTGGCGAGTTGAAGTAGACCCGCGGGTACCAGCGACGGGCGAGCTCCTTGATGCTGGAGACATCGACATTGCGGTAGTGCACGTGCGACTCGAGGGCCGGCATGTCCCGGGCGAGGAAGGCGCGGTCCGTGCCGATCGTGTTGCCGGCCAAGGGCGCCTTGGCTGCCTCGGGCACATGGGCCCGTACGTAGTCGAGGACGGTCTGCTCGGCCAGTTCCATGGTGGTGCCACTGGCCAGCTCGGCCAGCAGCCCGGAATCAGTGTGCATCTGGCGGACGAAGTCGCCCATGTTCTCGATGCACTCGTCGCTGGGGCGGATGATGACGTCCACACCCTCGCCGAGCACGTTCAGCTCACTGTCGGTGACCAGCGCGGCCACCTCGATGAGTGCGTCGTTGACCAGGTCGAGCCCGGTCATCTCACAGTCGATCCACACCAAACGGTCGTTCACGGGGAATCACTCTAGACCTTGGCTGCGCGGGCGCTGCCCGGCGGGGAGTTGAAGCGCGGGATCCACCGGGCGAGCCAACCCGATCCGGCCCAGCCGATCACACCGATCGCCACCGAGGCCACGGCCAGCGGAGCAAAGAGGGTGAACAGGCTGATGACGGCCGGGCCGAGGGCATTGCCCAGATCGCCGCACAACCGCCAACCGCCCAAGAACTGCGCGCGGCCCTCCGCTGGAGCATTGTCCGCGCCGAGGGTCATCACGATGCCCGACGAGAACCCGTTGCCGATCCCCAGGACGACGCCGACGGCGATCACGGCCGGGATCGTGTGGGTCAACGGCAGCAGCATGAAACCCAGGCCGAGCACGACCAGCGGCGGTACAGCACCGAAAACCCGTCCGAAGCGGTCCATCATGGCTCCGCCGGGCAGGAACATGGCCATGTCGACGGCTGCGGAGATCCCGTACACGATGGAGGTGGTGGCCGCGTCCATACCGATGTGTTCACACCACAGGGGGACGATCGACTGGCGCGCTGATCGTACGGCGGCGATGGCCACCACACCCGAGCCGAGCCAGATCAGCACCTTGCGGTGCTGGGCAATCACCTGCCAGATGCTGGGTGGGCGGACCCCTTCGAGTTTCGCGGTCGCGCCAGAGGTCTCGAGTTCGGGCAGGGCCAGAGCCAACAGTGCGGCGCACAGCGACATCACTGCGGCCAACCCGTACACGGCGCTGATCGGCAGGAACTGCAACATGCCGGCCGCAATGAACGGGCCAATGAAGACCCCGATCCGCGAGCTTCCGCCCAGGGTCGACAGTGCCTTGGCCCGGTGACGGATCGGCACTGCGGTGGTCAGATAGGCGTGGCGGGCGAGGCCGAAGACGGCGCTGCCCATGCCAGCGGCGGTGATCGCCAGCGCCAGAACGATCAGATTCGGTGCGACGCTCGCGACCACGAAGGCGAGGGCTTCGACGATCCCGGCACCGACCAGGGCCCGCTTCTCGCCGAATCGGTTGGCCAGTGCCCCGGCCGGCAAATCGCCCAACAACTGGCCCAGCCCCATCAGGCCGACCATGATCGCGGCCAGTCCGATGTTGGCGCCCAGATCGAGCGCGGTGAGAGCGATCAGCGGGCCGATGGCACCGATGCCGACCGAGGCGAGTGTGGTGGGGCCGTAGATGGGGATGATCAGGCGGCGTAGTGACAGCTCACGCCCTGGATCCACGTCGTCATCGTAGGGCTCCCAGCTCTCGGCGAGGGTGCACCGGCCACGGGCTGACATGGCACGATGACGCCATGACCGATCCTGCAGCGTCGCCCACGGTGGCCACTCCGACCCGCACCATCGTCTTCTTCGGTGACAGTGTCACCGACTGCCAGCACCGCACCGATCCCGAAGGCCTGGGGCAGGGCTATGTGCGCATGCTTGCGGAGGGAGCCCTGGCCGACGAGACCGTCATCAACTCCGGGATCAGTGGCAACCGGGTGGTCGATCTGCAGGCCCGCGTCGACGAGGACGTCATCGCCCACGACCCCGACCTGGTCTCCATCCTGATCGGCATCAACGACACCTGGCGGCGTTTCGACCGTGACGACCCGACCTCGACCGAGGCGTACGAAGCGGGTTACCGCGACCTGCTGCAGCGGATCGCGGTCACCGAGGCCAAGCTCGTCCTGATGGAGCCCTTTGTCATCCCGGTCACCGACGAACAGGCCACGGCCTGGCGCGAGGACCTCGATCCGCGGATTGCGGTCGTCCACGCCCTGGCGCAGGAGTTCGGCGCGATCATCGTGCCGACCGACGCCGCGCTCAACGCCACTGCCGCCCGGGTCAGTGCCACCGCGCTTGCCGGTGACGGCGTCCATCCGACCGTTGCCGGTCACTCGGCGATCGCTGACCTGTGGGCCAGCGTCGTGGGAGCGGAGCAGGCCTGACCTGCGCATCCTGGGCGCCCGCGATATCGTGGGTCCCCGACCAGCCCTCGTAGCTCAGTGGATCAGAGCAGGAGCCTTCTAATCTCCCGGTCGCAGGTTCGAGTCCTGCCGAGGGCGCCCATCACCGGAGTTCGCCGACACGTCAGCCGCTGGCGGCGGCAAGATGCTCTCCCAGCTGCTCCACGATCAGACTCGCACCAGTCGGGCCCAGGCCTAGGAACCAGATGTCGTCGTCCACCCGGAACGCCTTCTCCTGTTGCACCGCAGGGATGTTCTGCCAAGTCGTGCTGCCGATGACGGTGTGCTCGTCGGTGCCTTCCGGCGTCCCGTAGCTGGTCCAGAAGAGGATGTCTCCGTCCGCCTCGGCGAGGTTCTCGAGTGAGATCTCGACCGCGAGTTCCTCGATGTCCTGGATCTGCGGGCGCGACAGCCCGGCGTCGCCGAGGATCACCCCGATCAGCGAGAGGTTGCCGTACAGCCGGATCCGTCCGGGCATGAAGCGCACCAGCGAGATCGTCGGATCGCCGGTCACCGAGTCCTTGAGTTGGCCCACGGCATCGGCGTACGCGTTCAGTGCGGCCGTGGCCTCGGTCTCCATGCCAAGGGCTTCGCCCACCAGCAGGAAGTTCTCTTTCCACGGAAAGCCGGGCCGGATCGCGAACACGGTCGGCGCGATCGCGGACAGCTGCGGGTACAGCTTCTCGGCGCGCAGTTGGCTGCCCAGGATGAGATCCGGCTCGAGGGCAGCGATTGCCTCCAGGTTCAGCTCCTGGATGGTGCCGATCGTGGTGACACCGTCCACCTTGTCCGCCAGATAGGAGGGGATGGAGTTCGCGCCCTCGGTGGACGGGATGCCGACCGGGGTGAGTCCGAGCGTGATCACATCGTCGAGCTCCCCGGTGTCCAGGACGACAACCCGCACCGGTTTGGCTGGAATCTCGGTGCTGCCCATGGCGTGGACGACGGTACGGGGGAAGGCTCCCGGCTCGGCGTCTGAACCCAGCTTTGCCGTCTCCTCGTCGGCGGTGCCGAACCGTTCGCCGCCGGTGGCGACCTCGCCGTTGCCCGGCGATGAGCCCAGGCTGTCGTCGGAGCATGCACCCAGCACAGTGAGCAAGGGGATCGACGCCAATCCGAGCAGGCTGGTACGCCGTGAGAAGACAGGATTCATGCGGGTGAGTTTAGCCTTGCCTGCCCGCGTGGCTGAACGCGTCTCCGTCGGACTCGGTGCCACCATCTGCCTCTGTGTAGCGTCGCGGCATCACCCCAGTCGGACGGTGTGTTGGTCATGTGCTGCGATCCCCGAGATCACCAGATCGACACCGACGCCGAAGTCGGAGCCCTCCCGTACGGCATCGGTGATCGCACCAGCGCTGCCGGCCTGCAGGTTGACCTGCTCGTCGGTGACATGGCCCAGGACGTAGAACAGCAGGGTCCGTGCGCCCGCCGATGCCAGCGGTGGGCTCATCCCGGCCGAGATCAGCAGCGCCTCGAAGGCCTCGGCCGGCCGAACCGCGCCCAGCCCGTACGCCTGGACGGTGGCGACCAGTTCGGCCCCGTCGCGGCAGGCCAACAGGCTGTCCCGCAGTCGGCCGGCGGCCGCCCGGAGGCGTACCTGCCAGTCCTTCTCGGCGCCGACCAGGTTCACCCGTCGCAGGATGTGATCGGCGACGGCCGCGAGCAATGCCTGCTTGCCGGGGAAGTGGTGATACAACGCGCTGGGTTGGACGTCGAGCTCGGTTGCCACCCGGCGCATGGTGAGGTCCCCCAGGCCGTAGTCGTCCAGCACTCGATGCGCTGTCCGTACGACATCGTCGCGAGAGTTTCGCATGACACCTCCGGTTGACCGACGCTTCAGAAGCAGCATAACCTGAACGCCGTTCACCTGAACAACGTTCAGTATGGAGGATTGATGGCCAGCACCAGCCGACAGCGGGGGACCGACCTCGCTCTGATCGCTGCCTTCGCCGCGATCATTGCCGCCTGCGCCCTCGCACCGGCCATCCCGACGCCGAGCCCGGTCCCGATCACCCTGCAGACCTTCGCAGTCCTGCTGGCCGGCGCGGTCCTCGGTGCTCGCCGAGGGTTCCTGACGGTCATCCTCTATCTGCTCCTCGGCGCGATCGGCCTGCCGATCTTCTCCGGCGGCGCGGCCGGACTGGCCGTCTTCGCCGGCCCGACCGTGGGATATCTCATCGGCTTCCCCTTTGCTGCTGCCCTGTGCGGATTCCTGGTCGAGCGACTCCCGCGGCGCCGGATCGCCACCTCGGTGCCCCTGATCGTGCTCTCGGGTCTGGCCGGCAGTTTTGCCTTCATCCACACTCTCGGCATCCTGGGCCTTGCCTGGCGTGCGGACCTCTCACTGACCGCCGCCTTCGTCTCCGACCTGACGTTCTGGCCCGGCGACGTGGTCAAGAACATTGCCATGGGACTGGTCGCGACCGCGGTCCACCGTGCCTTCCCCGATCTCGTACGGGTACGGGTCGCTGCACCGGCGACCTCCTGATCCCGTCGCGACCCATGATCAGTTTCGACCACGTCACCGTCACCCATGAGCTGACCGAAGGCACCCTCACTGCGCTCGACGGGATCAGCGTCACGCTGTCCGAACCCAGAGTTGCTCTGATCGGCCCCAACGGCTCGGGAAAGTCCACCCTCGCCCGCCTCGTCAACGGCCTGGTCACCCCGTCGACCGGCAGCGTCACCGTCGACGGCATCGACGTCGCCAGCAGGCCAAGGCAGGTCCGCGACCGGGTCGGCTTCGTCTTCACCGACCCCGCTGCGCAATTGATCATGCCGACTGTCCGTGAGGACATCGAACTCTCGCTGCGCCGTCAGGAGAAGAACCGCAGCCATCGCCGTACGAAGGCAGAACAGATCCTGGCCACCCATGGACTGGAGCCGCTCGCCGATCGCAGCGTCCACGCCCTGTCGGGCGGCCAACGCCAACTCGTGGCCCTCGCCGGAGTGTTGGCCGCCGACCCACGGATCGTCGTCGCCGACGAACCGACCACCCTGCTCGACCTCGCCAATGCCCGCCTGATCGGTGACCTGCTGACCGGACTGGACCAACAACTGATCCTCGCCACCCACGACCTCGAACTCGCCGCCCGGTGCGACCGAGTGCTCCTCATCCGCGACGGACACATTGCTGATGACGGACCCCCCGACGAGGTCATTGCCGGATACCGGGCCAACCCGTGAGTGAATTGTTCGCTCATGTGCCCGGCACCACCGTCGTGCACCGGGTCCCGGCCGGGCTCAAGTTGCTCACCCTGCTCGCCACTTCCATCACCCTGATGCTCGTACGGGGACCGCTGACCACCGTGGTCGGCCTGGTCCTCGCCGCCGCCGTCGTCACGGTCTCGCGGATCGGGTGGTCTCGGTTGCTGTGGGGGATGCGTGGCCTGGTGATCATCCTCGTCCTGCTCGGCGCCTACCAGTGGTGGCGTGGTGGGTGGCCCCGCAGCGTCGAGGTCGTCGGTGACCTGGTCACCATCGTGCTGATTGCCAGCGTGGTCACCATGACCACCCCGATCGACCGGATGCTCGATGCCGTCACGACCGGTCTCGGACCGCTGCGCCCGCTCGGCGTGCGTCCTGCCCGGGTTGCACTTGCGGTCAGCCTCACCCTGCAACTGATCCCGATCGCCTTCGGCCTGATCGCCGAGTCGCGCGACGCCGCCCGCGCCCGAGGCATCGAACGCAGCATCCGGGCCCGGATGATCCCGACCGTGATCCGCGTGGTCGCCCATGCCCGCACCACCGGCGATGCCCTGTGGGCCCGTGGTGTCGACGATGATGAGCACCCGGCGCGGTAGCCTTGCGGCCATGTCGATCGCGCCACGCCCTCCGGAGCCGACACCAGCTGTGGTCTCAACCCCTGAGCTGACCGACGACGACCGACGGAACCTGCGCCGCAGCGGCCTGCCCTGGCGCGAGCGCAGCAGCCGACCCCGGCTGGGCCTGTGGCCCTGGCTGGTCGCGGTACTGCTGGTCGGCTACACGGTCTGCATCGTCATGATGTACCGGATGATGGTGCCGGACCGCCAGCTCGAGAACGGTGTCATCCCCGGGCTCGGCACCGAAGCGATCGTCAAGGCCAACTCGTACGCGATCATCACCGCCGTGGTGATGTCGGCGCTGCTGATCCTGGCCGACCGGTACCGCACCCAGGCGTTCCTGCCGCGACTGGGCATCTGGCTGCTCACCTTCGGCTGGGGCGCCTTCGTGGCGACCAACTTCTCACTCCACCTCAACACCTGGATGGGCCAACACCTCGGCATCATGGGGGAGGGGGATCCAGCCACCGGCGCCCGGGCAGCCGTCTTCGTGGCTCCCTCCGGGGAGGAGTTCGCCAGGGCCACCGTGGTCTTCTGGATCGCGAGCCTGGCCCGCAACCGACTCGTCAGCCCCCTCGGGGGGATCAGCCTCGCCGGATTGTCAGCGGTCGGCTTCGCGTGGGTGGAGAACATCATCTACTACGCCCGCGTCTACCGGGCAGCCGCACAACAACCAGGGGTCACCCCGGAAGAGGCGATGACCCAGCTGTTCCTGATCCGCGGCGTGGCCAGCTGTTTCGTGCATCCCTTGTTCACGATCATGACCGTCTTCGGGCTGGTGATGGCCGTGCGCACCCGAAGCCGTACGGTCCGGATCGTCGCGCCGCTGGCCGGGTTCCTGGCAGCAGCTCTGCTCCACATGGCCTGGAACGGGTTCTCCTCGACCCTGGCCAACCCCTATCCGCTCTACTGGTTCATCGCCCTGCCCATGGCCATGTTCGTCGTCACCTTTGCCATCGGACACATCCGCAAGCAGTCCACGCTGGTCGGCGCCCGACTCGGTGACTACGTCCAGGCCGGTTGGTTCGCCGACGAGGACCGGACCGTGGTGTCCAAGGCGACCCGTCGCCTCGGACTTGCCTGGCACTCCATGTTCGCCCACCCGGTGACCGCCTTCCTCGGCCCATTGGTGCTGCTGGTGTCACCGATCCTGTTGATCGGGGTGTGGGCCTTCGACTGGAAGGGCTCAGTCGAGTTCCTGATCGTCGCCCTCAGCGCGATCGCCGCGGTCGTTGTCGTGGTGATGCCGTCACCGTGGCGCAAGACCCTGCGCTGGATGAACCTTGCCACCGAGCTCGCCTACCTCCGCGATGCCATGACCCGCGGCGTGGTCGACGAGACGGGCAGGCTGCGCGAGGGCCAGATCTTCGCCGAACTCGAGGAACTCCGTGCCGACGGCGTCGAACCCCGGCCGGACACTGTCCGCTACCCGTGGGTCTGGGTCCGGGAGGCCATTGCTCGGCGTCGCGCCCGACGGGCTGCGCTCCGCCCCACTCCGGTCCAGGGACAGCACCACAGCCCGGTCAACCCGAGTTGGGCACCGCCTCGATCCTGAACCGATCGTTGCTGTCCCCGGTCAGCTCCAGTCGACGCTGAAGAACTGGGTTTCGGTGAAGGCACGGATCCCGTCCCGGGCCCCTTCGCGGCCGATGCCGCTGTGCTTGGTGCCGCCGAACGGGGCTGCCGGATCCGAGACCGCGCCCCGGTTGACGCCGACCATGCCGACATCGAGCGATTCGGCGATCTTCAGCCCGTCCTGCAGTCGGCCGGCCTGGACATAGGCGGCCAGCCCGTAGTCGGTGTCGTTGGCATTGGTCAGCATTTCGTCACGGTCGGTCCAGGTCTGCACCGCCACGACCGGGCCAAAGATCTCCTCCCGGGTGATCCTCATCTGGGGGCTGACCTCGGTCACCACGGTGGCCGGGTAGCGCCAACCGGTGTCAGGGACCGTGCCCTGATGGGAGATGTGGGCCCCGTCGGTGACGGCTTCCTCGACGAGCGTGGCGACCTTCTCGACCGCTGCTTCATTGATCAGCGGCGCGATCTCAGCGGTCCGGATGCGCTCGACCAGGCCGGTGACGAAGCGGTCGGCGATGTCGGCGTGGACCAGGAATCGGTTGGCTGCCGTACAGGCCTGACCGGCATTGCGGAATTTTGCGACCATGGCCGCTGACAGTGCGGTGTCCAGGTCGGCATCGGCGGTCACGATGAACGGTGCATTGCCGCCGAGTTCCATGCTGGCGTTGACGATCCGCTCTGCGGCCTGACCGAGCAGCAGGCCACCGACCCGGGTCGAGCCGGTGAACGAGACTTTGCGGACCCGCGCGTCGTCCAGCCACGTCGACACGATCTCGGACGACCGGGTCGAAGTGACGATCCGTACGGCATCGGCCGGGATCCCTGCCTGGACGAGGATCTCGCCGATGGCCAGGGCAGTGAGCGGCGTCTCGGAAGCCGGTTTGAGCACCGTGGTGCAGCCGGCGGCCAAGGCAGGCCCGAGTTTGCGGGTCGCCATCGCGGCCGGGAAGTTCCACGGGGTCACCAGAGCGGCGACCCCGACGGGTCGCTGGGTGACGATCGAACGGGTGCCGCCGGCGGGGGAGATTCCGTAGTCACCATCGCTGCGAACGGCCTCCTCGGAGTACCAGCGGAAGAAGTCGGCGGCATAGGCCACCTCAGCGCGGGCGTCGGCGTCGGTCTTGCCGTTCTCGGACGTCATGATCGCAGCCAGCCGGTCGGCGTCGGCCACCATCAGCTCGTACGCCTTGCGCAGGGCCTCGGCGCGCTGCCGTGGCGGAGTGGCGGACCAGGCAGGGAAGGCGGAGCTGGCTGCATCGACCGCCGCAGTGGCATCAGTGGCGTTGCCATCAGGCACCTGGGCAATCACCTCGGTGGTGGCGGGATCTCTCACCTCAAAGGTGTTGGTCATGGTGGACCTCCTTGCTCACGACCATACTCGCGCGCACTGACGTTGACCGCGCCCCCGCAGTTGTCCCCAGTGACGAACTGCTACGAAGTGTTGTCCACAGGCAGCCGAATTCGATGACCCCTCGACCACGGAACAGCCCATTGTGTGAGTGCCGGGCCCGACAGTCAGGTCCCGGTTGGGTGGTTCCACGACGGTCGTGGACCACTGACCACGAAGGAGCCACATCATGGACGCAGTCGTCAGTCTCACCGGCAACATTGGCAACGAGATCGAGTACCGCAGTGCCACCGAGGAGCAGGATGCCTGGGCCTCGTTCCGGCTGGGCCACACCCCGGGCTACTTCCGGGAAGGGAAGTGGACCCATCTCAACACAGTGTGGGTGACGGTCAACTGCCGCCGCATGTTGGCCCGCAATGTCAACACCAGCCTTCACAAGGGTGACTCGGTGTTGGTCACGGGTCGGCTGCGGGTGCGTCAGTGGACCGACAAGGAGGGCAACGAGCGGGAGAGCTTCGTCATCGAGGCCGACAGCCTCGGGCCTGATCTGTCTCGCGGGATCGGATCCTTCACCCGGAACGGACGTCGAGATGACCCAGCCATCCGCACCGGTGCCTCCGGGGATGATCCGTGGAACCGGGAGCGACCAGAGCCAGTGGACGGTCCGCGGACCGACCAGGACACCGGTGAGGTACTGGAGCCGGAGGTCGAGTCGCCTGACCGTGAATCGCTCGACACCCATCCCGAAGTCGGCGTCGATGAAGCTGTGGCGGTGTGAGTCCGGTTCGTGGAGTCGGGACGGTCGAGGAGGCGGCGGGCGGTGAGGCACAATGCTGCGGGCCGAGACCCGGCCCCAGCATTCTCCGGAAGGACCCCCGTGCAGGTACCGACACCCGAGCACCGCATCGCCGAAGAGCTCCAGGTTGCCCAACACCAGGTGGTCGCGGCCGTCAGGCTGCTCGACGAGGGTTCGACCGTCCCGTTCATTGCCCGGTACCGCAAGGAAGTCACGGGTGGACTGGACGACACCCAGCTGCGCACCCTGGAGGAACGGCTGCGGTATCTGCGTGAGCTCGATGACCGTCGAACTGCGGTCCTGGAGTCGATCGAGTCGCAGGGAAAGCTGACCGACCAGCTTCGCGCCCAGCTCGCTGCTGCCGACACCAAGGCGCGCGTCGAGGACATTTACCTGCCGTACAAACAGAAACGGCGGACCAAGGCGATGATCGCCCGCGAGGCCGGTCTCGAGCCGCTCGCCGATGCGCTGCTGGCCGATCCCGGTCTGGACCCAGAGACCACGGCGGCACCATATGTGGCCCTCGACAAGGAGGTGCCGGACACGAAGGCCGCACTCGACGGGGCCCGGGCCATCCTGGTGGAACGGGCTGCCGAGGACGCCGACCTGATCGGTGAGCTGCGTGAGCAGGTCTGGCAGACCGGTCGGTTGGTGTCCAAGGTCAAGGAGGGCAAGGAGCAGGCCGGGGCCAAGTTCTCCGACTACTTCGACTTTGCCGAGAGCTTCACCACCTTGCCCTCGCACCGGATCCTTGCGGTGTATCGCGGCGAGGCCGAGGAAGTGTTGGCGGTGACGGTGTCCCCGTACGCGACCGATGAACAAGCCGATCCGATTGCGGCAGCCAAGCTCGGACCCACCCCGTACGAGACCCGGATCGCGCGCTGGTTCGGCATCGACCTGTCCTCGGTCAGTCGGCCCGCCGACCGGTGGCTGCGGCAGGTAGTCGGGTGGACCTGGCGGACCAAGCTGATGATCGGGCTCGGTATCGATGTCCGCATGCGTCTGCGTCAACAGGCCGAGGACAAGGCGATTGCCGTCTTCGCCACAGGCGTCAAGGACGTCCTGATGGCTGCGCCGGCCGGTACCCGCGCCACCATCGGACTCGATCCAGGGCTGCGGACCGGAGTCAAGGTGGCCGTTGTCGATGCCACCGGCAAGGTCGTCAACACCGGGGTCATCCATCCCCACGTCCCACGCAACCAGTGGGACCAGTCGATCCACGTCCTGGCCGGGCTGTGCGCCAAGCACCAGGTCGAGCTCGTGGCGATCGGCAACGGCACCGCATCCCGCGAGACCGAGAAGCTGGTCGCCGAACTGATCAAGCGGCATCCCGAGCTGGAGCTCACCAAGGCGGTCGTGTCCGAGGCGGGCGCGTCGGTCTACTCCGCTTCGGCGTATGCAGCCCAGGAATTCCCCGATCTCGACGTGTCCCTGCGGGGCGCGGTCTCGATCGCCCGCCGGTTGCAGGATCCGCTGGCCGAGTTGGTCAAGATCGACCCCAAGTCGATCGGGGTCGGGCAGTACCAGCACGATCTGCCGGAGGTGGCGCTGTCCCGGTCGCTGTCCGCCGTGGTGGAGGACTGTGTGAACGCGGTCGGCGTCGATGTGAACACCGCGTCGGTCCCGCTGCTCACCCGGGTGTCGGGCATCACCGAAACTCTGGCTGGCTCGATCGTGGCCCATCGCGACCAGAACGGCCCGTTCCGGACCCGCGAAGCGTTGCGTGAGGTGCCGCGACTCGGGCCGAAGGCCTTCGAACAGGCGGCTGGCTTCCTACGCATCACCGGCGGGGACAACCCCTTGGACGCGAGCGCGGTTCACCCCGAGGCCTACTCGGTCGTGCAACGGATCCAGCAGGCCATCGGGAGCGAAAAACTGATCGGAAACACTCGGGTGCTGCAAGCAGTCAAAGCGGCTGACTTCGTCGACGAGACCCATGGCCTGCCGACGATCACCGACATCCTCGCCGAGCTCGACAAACCCGGACGTGACCCGCGCCCGGCCTTCACCACGGCCCAGTTCACCGAAGGCGTGGAGACCCTCGCCGACCTGCGACCCGGGATGGTGCTGGAGGGACAGGTCACCAACGTGGCCGCCTTTGGCGCGTTCATCGACATCGGCGTCCACCAGGACGGCCTGGCCCACATCTCGGCTCTGTCGACCCGGTTCGTCTCCGACCCGCGCGATGTCGTCAAGCCCGGAGACGTCGTCCGGGTCAAGGTGCTCGAGGTCGACCAGGTCCGTCAGCGGATCGGTCTCACACTCCGGCTGGACGACGAACTGCCCTCCGAGACTGCCGACCCGACTGACCAAGGCCGGAACAACGGTCGTGGCCAGCCCGGTCCTCGCCGCAAGGGATCCGGCAGTGACCGCAAGGGGTCCGGCAGCGATCGCAAGGGACAGAACCGCAACCAGTACGGCCGAGGCGAAGCTCGCAATGGCGGCGGACGGGGCCGCCAGAACCCAGCACCGGCCAACAGCGCGATGGCCGACGCGCTTCGACGAGCTGGCCTGAGCTGAAGCGTCCAGCCGGGGTCCGCTCACTTTCTCAGTCTCGATAACCCGCCCGGTTCCTGTGAATCGAGGGTGAGAATGTGAGCGAAACGACACATCGGGCCCGGTCCGGCGTGGGTTGTCCGGAGGTGGTCGGCGAGGGAAGGGCCGCGACCACGATGAATCGGACGAAGACTGGCATACTGGGCTGTCGGTCCCTCCGGCCTGCGCCGGGGCGGGCCCCATGATCCACGACTGCGCGGAGGGTTCACACCAACCATGCCTGAGTTCGTCTTCACCATGTCCAAGGTCCGCAAGACCTTGGGCGAGAAGCTGGTCCTTGACGACGTCACCCTGTCCTTCTACGAGGGCGCCAAGATCGGCGTGGTCGGCCCCAACGGTGCCGGCAAGTCGACCATGCTCAAGATCATGGCTGGCCTCGAGCAACCCAACAACGGCGACGCCATGCTGGGCAAGGGCAAGACCGTCGGCATCCTCTTGCAGGAACCGCCGCTGACCGAGGGCAAGACCGTACGGGAGAACGTGGAGGAAGCGGTCGCCGAGACCAAGGCACTGCTGACCCGTTACGACGAACTCGGCATGGCGATGGGCGAACCCGATGCCGATTATGAGGCGCTCGGTGACGAGATGGCCAAGGTGCAGGCCGAGCTCGATGCCCGTGACGCCTGGGATGTCGACTCCAAGTTGGAGCAGGCGATGGATGCGCTGCGCTGCCCGCCGCCGGAGACCCCGGTTGACGTGCTGTCCGGAGGCGAACGCCGCCGCGTCGCCATGTGCAAGCTCCTGCTGTTGCAGCCTGACCTGCTGCTGCTCGACGAGCCCACCAACCACCTCGACGCCGAAAGTGTGAACTGGTTGGAGGGCCACCTGAAGAATTACCCGGGCGCCGTCCTGGCGGTCACGCACGACCGGTACTTCCTGGACAATGTCGCCCAGTGGATCTGTGAGATCGACCGCGGCCGGCTCCACCCGTACGAGGGCAACTACTCCACCTACCTCGACACCAAGCGGCAGCGGCTGCAGATCGAGGGCAAGAAGGACGCCAAGCGCGCGAAGATCTTGGAGAAGGAACTCGAATGGGTTCGCTCCAATGCCAAGGCCCGCCAGGCCAAGAGCCGCGCACGGCTCGCCCGTTACGAGGAGATGGCCGCCGAGGCCGAGCGTGGCCGCAAGATCGACACCGCAGAGATCAACATCCCGCCGGGCCCGCGGTTGGGCACCGATGTGCTCCAGGTCAACAACCTGGTCAAGGGATTCGATGATCGGACGCTGTTCAACGGACTCACCTTCGATCTCCCGAGGTCGGGCATCGTCGGCGTCATCGGCCCCAACGGTGTCGGCAAGTCGACCCTGTTCAAGATGATCACCGGCGAGGAACAGCCTGATTCCGGCTCCCTCGATGTCGGCAAGACCGTCTCGATCAGCTATGTCGACCAGGGCCGCTCGGGCCTGGATGGCAAGAAGAATGTCTGGGAGGTCGTCTCCGACGGCCTCGACCACATCAAGGTTGCCAACTTCGAGATGCCGTCGCGGGCCTATGTCGCCTCCTTCGGCTTCAAGGGGCCGGACCAGCAGAAGCCGATCAACGTGCTCTCCGGCGGTGAGCGCAACCGGCTGAATCTCGCGCTGACGCTGAAGATGGGCGGCAACCTGTTGCTGCTCGACGAGCCGACGAACGACCTGGACGTGGAGACCCTGTCCTCCTTGGAGGACGCGCTGCTGGAGTTCCCCGGCTGTGCTGTGGTGATCTCTCACGACCGCTGGTTCCTCGACCGGGTCGCCACCCACATCCTTGCGTGGGAAGGAAATGCTGAGGATCAGTCTCGGTGGTTCTGGTACGAGGGCAACTTCGCCGACTACGAGTCGAACAAGCTCGAACGACTCGGCCCGGAGGCAGCTCGGCCACATCGTGCGACCCACCGCCGCCTGACCCGCGACTGACCCGCGAGGCGCCGGGTCAGCGCGCGGCCCCGCGTCGCTCGGCCCGGTCCTGCGCCAGGATCGCCAGACGCATCGCCTCCAGCGTGCGATGCTGTGGGTTTGCCGTACGGGAGTTGTCCCGTACGTCATTGACGATGTCGGACCAGTACGTCAGCCCTTGATCGACACAGTCGACGTACTCCGTCCCGGCGGCGTCGGCGACAAAGAGCTGGCTGCCGTTGGCCTGACCGGCGCCGTCGATCGGTCGACGAAGTTCCAGATAGCCCTCGGTGCCGAGCACCAGGAGTCGACCGTCACCCCAGGTCGGCAGGCCACGCGGGGTGAACCAGTCGACCCGGATGTAGCCGTGAGCGGTTGCGGTACGCAACATCAACTCGCCAAAATCCTGGAAATCGGGCAGCCCGGGGTGACCGTGATTGGCGACCACACTGGTGACGACCTCGGCCGTGTCCGCATCGGTCAACCACAGGAACTGGTCGATCTGGTGGCAGGCGATGTCGGTCAGGATCCCGCCCTGACGCCGGTTGTCCCAGAACCAGTCCGGCCTTTCCTCGGTGGAACCTCCGACAATGCGGTGCGGACCCAGACCGAGCACCTGGACCACTTGACCGATCCGCCCGGCCCGGACCAGCTCACCGGCCCGGATCACTCCGGGAGAACCGAACCGGCCCGAGAAGGTCACCGACCAGAACCGGCCGGTCTCGGCAGTGGTGCGGTCGATCTCGGCCAATTGATCGAGGCTGGTGCAACCGGGCTTGTCAGTCACGACATGCTTTCCAGCCCACATCGCCTCGACCGCAGCGGCTCCGCGCTCATCAGGGATTCCGGCGGTGAGGACCAGACCGATGTCCTTCCGAGCGAGGAGTGACTCTCGATCGACGAGCGGCACACCCGGATGCTCGGCCGCGAGCCGGGCCGAGACCGGGTTGCTGGGCGCAGCTGAGATGGCGACCAGCTCGGCCCCCGCACCGACCAGCCCACGGACCTGACTCAGGACGTGGGGGTGCTCCGCGCCGATCACCGCGAACCGCACCGGTGCGCTCGTCTGGTTCGTCAACCTCGCCTCACGGAGCCACGACGGACACACCAAGGGTGTCCAGCCAGAAGGTGCCGGAGGTCGGCGCATCGACATCGTGAGTGATCGTGATCCCCAGGACGTGGTCATGCTCCGTCGGGGTGCGGAAGGTGGCCGTACGGTGCTCCCAGTCACTGCCGGTGAAGTGCAGTCGGGCGAGCTGTTCATCCGTGGTGAGATCGACGATCTCCAGCACACCACCCACCCCGTCGCAGCGACCCCAGGCCTCGACGACATAATCGGCGTCCTTGTGGTGGTAACCGGTCCATCCGCCCAAGGCAGTGGGTCGCCCGGTCCAGTCGTAGGCGAGCTCCTGCCGGCTGCCGTCGCTCGCCGCGGCGAGCTTCAACGAGGAGTACCCGGCCTGACGGACCGTGGTGTCGAGTCCGACATGGGTCGTCAGGGTGGCCGGGCCACGGCGCCAGAATCGCGGCAGATCAGCACTGCCCCATTCCGCACTCTCGAAGTCCCCGTTGCCGATCTCGGTCCGCCACGGCTCCGGCAGCGCACGCACCTCGGCGATGTCGGCAGGACCGTCCGAGGTCACCTCGACCCAGAGCTCGTGGTCGTCGTCGGCCGGCAGTGCGCCGATGGTGGTCTGAGCCGTACCTGAACCCTCGAGCACAACCGAGCCGAGAACCTCACCGGTGGTGCGGTCGACCAGTGAGGCGGTCGCCGTCCGGCGAGCGTCTCCGCGCAACCAGAGCGAGTAGCTCGCACCGGGTACGTACTCGGCCAGATGCTGCGCCAGTCCTGAGGCGGACCCGAGCAGCCGGACCCGCCGGTGGGCCAGCGTGGGGCCGAGGGGGCGTACATCGACCCGTCGGTCGCCGGCCAGTCGCTCCCAGTACATCGGCAGCTCGGCATCGTCGGGATTGCGCCACTCGAAGCGCGGATTGATCACCTTGTTCCGGGTGAACCGGGCCAGCTGGACGTCATCGTCGAGGTTGCCGCCGCGGGCGATGGTGAACTTGGCCCGAGCCACGTCATAGAACCCGGGGTCGACCTCACCCCACATGGCCCAGTGCCGCATCTGGCTGCGCGCCGAGGCCGACTGGTCAAGACCGTCATTGTTGGGCGCGATCAACGGGTTCTCGAGACTGCCGTTCCACATGGTGTCGAGGAAGGTGTTGGCGAACCGCCGGATGTCGACACTGTCCCAGACCTGACCGCGCTGATAGGCCATCAGTACGCCGCGCATGGTGATGCCGCCGTGTCCGGTGTCTTCGCGGTTGTAGTACGCGGTGTCCCAACGCCAGTAGCCGCCGTCCCACGGACCGTGGTACTGGCTGTACTTCCAGAAGTAGGCATCGGTGTTGAGTTCGGTGTTGAGTGGATGGGGGAGGAGCTTCTGCTTGAAGTTGCGCTGCAGGTCATTGGCTCGGCTGAGGTAGAAGGGACGCTCGGCCGCATACTCGGGCATGTTTGCCGTCGCATCATGCAGCAGATAGAGCATGCTGGCGTAGGCCATGTACATGTTGTGTGGGAGCGCCCGGCCGTGGGAGTTGACGCCGTTGTCGACATCGTTGAGGTAGACGCCGGTGCCGCTGTTCTCGCCGTCGGTGCCGCTGAGCTGACGCCAATTCCGATCCCACTTGTGGACCAGGTTGTCAGCGGCGAAACGGACGTAGGAGTCAGCCTTCTCCCGGTAACGCACCAAGGCGGGATCGTCATGGACGGCGATGGCCACCTCGAGGGCCGGCATGATGATCTGTGCCTCGAGGATCTGTTGCTCGCTCGACGCTCCCACCGTCAGCTGGTAGATCGAGAGCCAAGCGCCGTCGGGGCCCTCTGGTACCGAGATGACCCAGCGGAGGTTGTGGCCGGCCTCAGGGGTCCGGAACTTGCCCAGGTAAACCTCACCGGGCACCGGATCGGCGGAGAAGAGGGTCTCATCGGTCGTCAGGTCGATGAGTTCCATCCGACCGACGGCGCCGTCGCCGAGCAGGACGCCGGTGTTGACGCGGTACTCCGTCTCCGGCGCGTAGCCGGTCGAGAACTGGGCCGACACCGACGGCGTCACGCCGCCGGCGCGGATCAGGCGGTAGGCCCTGTTCTTCGTTCCCCGGGCAGCAGGGTCATTGGTGCGGTGCCCCATGGCGAGGGTGGTGCCGTCGCCTCGGGTCCATGCCCACGCCTCGGTCTGGTAGATCTCCGGCTGCTCGGGCAGCTCAGTGATCTGCACGTTGTCGAATTGGGCCCACCAGCCGTCGTGAGAGTAGTCGTACAGGCGTAGACGCAGCTCGACCAGGCCCGAGGCGGGAGCGATGAAGTTTCCGGCATACGGCTCCCAGGCACAGTGCACCGTGTACTTCTCGTACACGATCTCTCCGGTCGCGGGGTCAACGATTTCGATCTTGCCGTTGGTGGCTCCGTCAGCGGCGGCCTGCTGGGTGTTGACCATTGCCTCGACCACATGGTTGCGACCCGGAGTGCAGCTGATCTGTTGGGTCAGCATGTTCGTGGTGCCGTTGGCATCAGTCCGTACGGTCAGAGCTCCGCTCCCGGCGAAGGCATCGGCCGGGTTGGTCGTGTGGACAGTGCCAGCGGGTGAGCCGACCTGGGTCCAGCCGGTGAGCCCGTCCTCAAAGTCGCCGTTGACAAGCAGACCCACAGCGCCGACGGGCGGCCCTTCGACCGGGAATGCAGTGGGCCGCTCGGGAGCGTTGGGAACCTGGGTGAACGAGTCCTCACAGTCCTGCCACCCGAGGAACCCATCGTTGTCGTGGTCGGTGGTGTGGCTGATCAGCCGGTCGGTCGAGTCGATGATCTGCTCGAGCCAGCTCGGGTTGCTGGTTGCCTTCCAGGCCTGCACCATCCCGTTCATGAAGAGCGCACCGCTCCATCCGAGGACCTGGGCGTCAGTGCGTTCGGAACGGCCGCGACCGAAGTGCTCACCCTGAACGCTGGTGAGAATGCGGTCCAGGCTCCAGTCCGAGGCCCGGGCCGGGAGCGGGGCGAAGGCTGATTGGGTCGCCGTGAGCGCGGTGCCGACACAGGTGGCGGCAACGCCGAGGAGTGCGGCACGGCCGAAGAGGGAACGACGGGTGAAGTTGGGCGTGCTGATCAGAGGTGTTGTCATGAGGGTGTGATCCTTCCTTGCACCACAAGTGAGTGGAATCGAGAGTGTCTACTGCGGAGTTGTCACTGCGGAGTTGTCATTGCGGGGTTGTCATTGCGGGGTTGTCACTCGCGGGGTTGTCATTGCGGGGGCAGAGGGTTGTCACTGCACGGCGGCGAACGCCTCTTCGTACTCGCGGCGGATCTCGTCGCCCCCGGCTGTACGCCATTCATCGACCGCGGCCTCGAAGTCGGCGATGCTGCCGGTGCCGCGGAAGATGTTGTCGCGAGTCTCCTCGACGGCCACCTTCAGGGTGGCCTCGTTGGCATTGGCTGCATCGGACCACAGGCCGAGGGTGGCATCCTGGACGCCGTTGGGCGTGACGAGCTTGGTGAACTCGTACATCGCTGTGGCCACGTCGGGGTGCCCGGGCACGTAGTTCACGTACGGGGCGTTGTTGATGTAGCCGGTGGGCAACTTGGTCTCGGTACCGCCGGTTGCGGTGAGGGAGAGATCGCCGTCGGCGGTGCGTTCGTGGTGCACGCCTTCGATGCCGAACTTGCGGAACTGGTACTCCTCGGAACCGGCTGGGGCAGCGAACCAGTCCATGATGCTGAGCAGCATCCGGATCCGATCCGGATCGGCGTCCTTGTTGATGGCGGCCATCGTGTACGTGCCGGACAACAAGCCCTTGACGCCCATACCGTCACCGTTGAAGTCGACCGGTGGAATTGCGGTGACCGTGAGGCCGTCGTGGTTCTCGGTGGTGCGCGTTCCCCACTGAAGCCCTGCACGGTAGTCGAGCACGGCACGGCGAGAGGTGAACTGGGTGATCTGGTCCGATCCACCCAGCCCCAGCGCATCGGGGTGGAAGATCCCGTCTGCCTGGAGTTGGGCAACGAACTCCAGGCCCTGTCGGTACTCCTCGGTCTCCCAGACATGGGTGAAGGTGCCACCTTCGTGGAACCAGTTGATGTCGGCGGGCTTCCCGAGCATCTCGGTGACAAAGGCGAGCATTCCGCTCTGGCTGGCCGAGGCCCACTGGGTGTCACGGTCGCTGGTCACCTCACGACACAGGTCGCGCAATGACTCGGCATCGGTGACCTGATCAACCGCAACCCCCAGGTTGTCGAGGATCTCTTCATTGGCCAGCATGAACAACCCAAAACTGGGGTTGGCGCTGCGGACACCGTAGATCCTGCCGTTGTAGACCGACTGTTCCCAGACCGCGGACGGCAGATTGGCCAGCAGCGGCCACTGCTGGATGTTGTCGCCGGAGACGTACTCGGTGAGGTCGGCGAACTGCGCATGGAGGACCTCGGGGACCCGGGCCATCCCGTTCGGGAACTGCATGATGTCGGGGATGTCGCCACCGGAGAGCACGGCAGCGGCGCGTGCGGAGTATTCGCCGGACGGGACGGCCTGGAAGTCGAGGTTGACGCCGAGCCGGGTGTTGAGTTCTTGCCAGAACTGGTTCTGGTCGACGGGCGGCGGAACGACACCGATCCACATGCAGCCGACCTTGACGTCGGAGCCGTCGCCCGGGGCGGCCTCGGTCACCTTCACCGGGTCGGGCGGCAGGGTGAGGAAGGTGTCGGGCACATGGGCTCCGTCGCCGGGGAGGTCAGGGGTGATGCTGGTGAGGCGGGTCTGGGTGGGGAGCTCCATGCCCTGGTCGCCCGGACCGGTCGGTGAGGTGGTGGATCCGGGGGCAGCGGAAGGGGAACAGCCAGCGGCCAGTGCAGTGGCGGTCATCCCGGCAAGTCCGGCGAGCCCGCCCATCGCGCGTCGGCGACTGATCAGCGGTGATGAGCTCAGACGAAGGTCAGTGGCGTTGTGCATGATCTGGTCCTTTCGGGAGCACCCTCAGTGGTACTCAGGTAGTTATGGGATAGACGATAACGATGGGTGTGACCAGTCGTCAACCCTCGGCGCCAGACGCGGGACAACCCGGTCCTGCGGAGTCGCGGCGCTAGGGTTGTGCCGCCGGAGATCGAGCGGGAGGGGGAGTTGCGATGAAGACCGTCATCGGATTGGTCGGCTACCGACATGATGTCGACCATCTCGCCCCGCTGGTCGATCAGACCGAGGTCGAGCTCCGTTGTCACACCGATCGCGATGGTGCACTGCTGATCCCGCAGGTGGAAGCCGGGCAGAACGACGTGCAGGGCTGGATCATGGCGACGCCGGGCCTGCTGGACCAGGTTCATCGCCACCTCGGCTCCCTGCCGCGCCCGGCCGCAGCGGTCAGGATCAGCGGTGCCACCCTCGTCCGTGCGCTGCTCGAGCCGGCTCGAGCAGGCCGCGATCTCACCAAGCTGTCGGTGGACTGCGTGACACGCCAGGAGGTGATCTCCGCGCTGACCGAGGCGAAGATTGACACCACCACGGTGCGGGTCCTGGAAGACCGGCTCCGTCGGCCGCAGGACGCCGATGCCCTGGCCTTCCACCGCCGCCAGCGACGACGCCATCGCGCCGCGCTGGCCGTGACTCGATCGTGGCGTACGGAGCAGGAGCTCACTCCAGAGATGGACGTGATCCGACTGCTGCCGTCCGAGGATGACGTACGGACAGCAGTCCAGGACGTCGTCGGTCGGGTCGAGGCCAAGACCCAGGCTGATGCCCAGATCGCGCTCGGTCTGATCGACTTTCCCGGCGACCCTGCGGTGTTGGCGGCAGAGCTCGCCCGGATCGGCGCCACCCTGGCCCGCCCGCACGGGGGTGGCGACGAATACCTGATGATCACGACCCGGGGGTCTCTGTCGGCCGCGACCGGTGGTCTGGTGCGCTTCGTCTCGTTGCGCCGACTGGCCGAGAGCTGCCCGCAGGTCCATGTCGGGATCGGGTTGGGGCAGGTGGCTCCGGAGGCGGAGCGGTTGGCCGGACAGGCCCTGTCCCGGGCTCGCAAGATCGGCCCGGTTGCCGCCGTGGTCCACCTGCGCAGCAGTGAGATCGTGTTGGAGGTCGAGCATCCCGAGCTCGGGATCGGGCCGGAGGAGGACTTCGAGGTGCTCAGTCGCCGCAGCGGCCTGTCGGTGGCGACGATCGAACGGCTGCACGCTGCCTTCGCCACCTTCGAGGCCCGGGAGTTCACCGCCCGCGAGTTGGCCGAGAAGCTGCCGATCACCCCGGACCGAGTGCGCCGGATCCTCACTCGGTTGGAAGCCGCCGGCCTGGTCCGCAGGATCGGCACCCGCCCGTCGCCGACCGGCGGACGCCCTCAAGGTCTGTTCCACGCCGAGGATTTCTGACCACGGCCCCGGCGAGAACCCGTCGTCGAGTCAGGCCAGGTCGGGAAGGCTGACCGGGGCCGCGCGCTCCGAGCTGGCGATGCGTTCGACATCACCGACCAACACGGTCACCGAGGATCCGCCACCCAGTAGCGGCCCGACCAGGGCAGTGTCCACCGTCGCACGCGCCATGGACGGCGCTCCATCGCGCTCCGGATTGCGCAGGTCAATCAGGATGCGGTCAGTCACCGGCGACGCGGCGAGCAGAACGCTCTGGTCGTCGCCCTCCCAGGCGGGGTCGGCGTCGGTCCCGGCGACCCCGAGGAAGATGTCGGGATGGGAGCGCACCTCGCCCGCCCAGTCCCGGGTGCCCACCGGCAGCTCGCCAGTCATGGCGAGACCCAGCGGGTGGAGCGAGCACACCCAGTGGTCGGCCGACGAGGTGCCGAAGTCGAGTTCCGGTCCCGACACCACGGCCAGTGCCTCCTCGTCCGCGGAGGTCACGACCTCGACGCCGGCGGTCCAGCACGCGCCGGCCCAGACCAGGCCCATCCAATGTCCCGGGTGGCGTTCCAGCAGGGGTACAGCGATCTGGTCGCAGGCATCGGCATCGATCTCGTCGAGGATCAGGTTGGCTCCCTTGGCCACCCAGTTGGCGTAGGTGATGGCCGACAGCTCGGTCCGGCCACCATCCGCGTCATAACAGGTCAACAGGGGGCGGGCGCCATCGGTGCTGACCCGGCGTTGCAGCAGATCCCAGAAGCTCACCGCCACACTGTAGCCGCCGTGCTGCGACGTGCTCAGGCGGCAGCGGGCATCGCCGCACGCTCCTGCCACCAGGTGACAGTCTCGGCCATCCCGTCGACGACCGGAGTCGGGGACAGGCCGAGCAGTTCCTCGCTGTGGCTCGACGTCATGACGAACGGCCCTGTGAACATGTAGCCGGTCTCGGCCAGTTCCCGTGCCCCGCCCGATACCACGCCGACCACCCGGAGTGCCCACACCGGCAGCGACGACATCTTCGGCATGGTGACGCCAGCGGCACGTGCCACCGCGGCGACCAGCTCGCGCTGGGTCAGTGGGGCGGCGGTCGGGGCGTGGAGCACCCGGTTCCACAGGTCGCGGCGCTGGCCGGCCACGATCATGGCGGCCGTCAGGTCCGGCACGTAGGTGAACGAATGAGGCTGGTCCGGGCTGCCGACCACGGTCACCCGCTGGCCGGCCAGAACACGGGGGATCAGTCGCTCGCCGGCGTGGGCACCGATGACCCGAGGACCATAGAAGTCGGAGGCGCAGACGCTGACCGTCGGCGTCGAGTGGGCCGCGCGGGCAGCGAGCAGCTCCACCCGTACCGCGAGTTTGCCCACCGTCGCGGCGTACGGGGTGTCTTCGGTCATCGGACCGTGCACCTTGCCGTAGGCGTAGAGGCTCTCGGGAAAGATGACGACGGCGCCGGCCCGCCCGGCTGCGTCGAGGATGGTCTGTTCGGCTGCGGGAAGCTCTCGCCGCCAGACCGCAGCGGCGTACTGGCTGGCGTGGATGCAGTGGTGCACCACCTCGATGCCGGCCATCAGGTCGGTCACCACCTCCGCCCGTGACACGTCTGCGGCGACCCGCTCGATCAGGGGGTGGTCCGGTCCTCGCCCCGACCGGCTGGCCAGGCGTACCGGCTCTCCGCTGTCGGCGAGCTGCTGGGCGAGGGTGGCGCCGACGGGCCCGACCCCGGTGATCAGCTGGCGTGGGTTCACGATGGTTCTCCTGTTCAGTGAGCGGTGCTCTCGTATCTGAAGGATGGCGCATTTCCGACAGGAAAGCAAGAGCAGTGCTCACAACAGTTGTTGCTGCTCTCGACATGCGGCAGAATCAGGTGATGGCCACTCCCTCCACGCCCGGTGCCGCCACTCCTCGTGCCAGCACTCCTCGTGCCCGAGCCCGTGCCCAGACCGAGGCCGAGATCCTTCGCATCGGCCGCGAACATCTCGCCACCACGGGCCCGGCCGGCCTCTCGCTGCGGGCCATCGCACGCGAACTCGGCGTGGTGTCGTCGGCGGTCTACCGCTATGTCGCCAGCCGTGACGAACTGCTCACTCGGCTGGTCATTGACGCCTACCAAGACCTGGGCGACGCAGTCGATGCTGCCCTCGAGTCAGTCGACGTGACCGACTTCGCCGCTCGGCTCCGCACCCTCGCCCATGCCGTACGAGACTGGGCCCGTTCCGAGCCGGCGACCTACGCGCTGCTCTTCGGCACACCGGTCCCCGGGTACGAGGCACCCGGTGACCGCACCACCGAACCCGGCACTCGGGTCATCCGCGCCCTGGTGGACATCGTCGAGGCCGCTTGGCAGGCGCGTGCAGTGGCCGAGCTTCCTGCCAGCACCGTCCCGGCCTCGGTGTCAACGGATGCGGACCAGGTCCGCGCGGCCTTCGGCGTCACCGTCCCCGACGACCTCGTCGTGCGCACCACGGTGGTCTGGGCCGGCGTCTTCGGTCTGGTGAATTTCGAGATCTTTGGTCAGTACGGTGAGGCGTTCACCGATGTTGCCGCGCTGTTCGACCTGCAGGTCACGGTCCTGGTCGAGTCGCTCGGTCTGACGAAAACCAGCTGACCCGGATCGGCGGACGTGGCAGGCTCGCCGTCATGGAACAACGCTGGTTTGTCGACAATGCCGCCAACTGGGACCAACGGGCCCTGGTCCATGCCACGTCGCCGGGTTACAACCTCGACTCCTATGTCGCCGACCGGGAGAAGATCAGCGCCACCGTTTCCTTTGACCGCTCGGATCTGGGTGATCTGACTGGTGTCAACGGCGTGCACCTGCAGTGTCACCTCGGCACCGACACGATCTCGCTGGCCCGACTTGGCGCCACCATGACCGGCGTCGATCTCAGTGCCGGATCGGTCGCCATCGCCGCCGATCTCGCCGCCCGCACCGGTGATGCTGCCGGCTTCATGGCCAGCAATGTCTACGATGCGCCCGCAACACTCCGGGAGGCTGGGGAGCTGACGAGCTATGACCTGGTCTACACCGGGGGAGGTGCCCTGTGCTGGTTGCCCGACATCGCAGCCTGGGCAAGGATCTGCGCCGAACTGCTTGCCCCGGGCGGAGTGCTGCACGTCCGTGACTTCCATCCGGTGATGTTGTCGCTGGATGCCGAACGTGACGACGACCTGCTGGTGATCACCGAGCCCTACTTCCAGACCGTCGAGCCGAACACCTGGGACGACGGGGCCACGTATGTTGCGGCGGGGGAGGGTGCCCCCGAGATCACCGCGACCACCAGTCACGAGTGGAACCACGGCATCGGCGAGATCGTGCAGGCTGTCCTCGATGCCGGTCTGCAGCTCGAGCTGCTGCGCGAGGATCGCACCACCGGCTGGGCCATGTTGCACACCATGGTGGAGGTCCCCGGGCTCGAGCACGAGTACGAATTGGCCGAGGGGCCGGAGCGGTTGCCGGCGACCTTCACACTCCGGGCCCGCCGACCGTCCTGATCAGCGGCGCCTGGCCCAGCACGGATTGTGCCAGTGGCGTCGATCGTCGACACCCTGGTGGCCCCACCCCGATGCGCTGGACGGCCACACCACGACATGAGGCTGACCGGCACGGATGACCTGTTGACACCCGGGACAGCGGTACTCCTTGACCGCGGCAGCCCCGGTGATGGTGCGGACCTGCCAGTCCCCGTCACCCTTCGACTGGGTCGACGCCACCCCACCCAGGGACAGGGGTCGCGGGGTGCGGGTGTGCTTGCTGGGCCGGCGGGCCATGCGATCATCCTCCCAGTGCGACGGCCAGTCGCACCAGGTCGGCATGATCCGGGTCGTGGACGGCCAGCCAGTCCGCGGCCTCCTGCGGCGGCAGGGTGAGCACCTCGACCACCTCTTCGCCGTCGGACGGATTGGACGGCGCAGTGACCAGTTGGACCTCACACCGGGCAAAGGCCCAGGCGGCGCGGGGGTGGGCCAGGTGGGGGCGGTAGGGCTGGTCCGCGTGGCAGGTCACGTCATACCAGGCAAAGGTGACCGGGTCGCCGATCAGCTCGGCGCCAGCCTCCTCCATCAGTTCGCGGGCAGCCAGGGATGGCAGCGACTCCGAGGGCTCCCGGGTCCCGCCGGGCAGGAACCTCCATTGCTGACTGCTACGGCACACCACCACATCGCCAGTTGCTGTGAAGGCGACCAGATGGAGTCGATTGACCAGCGGGTCGGTCGGTTCGCCGAGCTGCAACCGAACGGTCACTTGGGCATAGTCCACCGATTGTTCGGCGAACAGGCGTGGGAACTTCTCTGCCCACACAGCGTTTCCCGTACTCATGTGGTGGACGGTCGCAGCAGCAGGTCGGCCAGGGTGATCGCCTCCACCTCGGCCAGATCGGCCAACTGGGTGCGGCAGGAGAAGCCGTCGGCCAGCACCACGGCCCCTGGGGGTGCAGACTCGACAGCAGGCAGCAGCTCGGTCTCGGCCACAGCCACGGACATCTCGTAATGTCCTTGCTCCACGCCGAAGTTTCCGGCCAGGCCGCAACATCCACCCACCGTGGTGACCGTCGCCCCGGTTCGGGCGAGCAGTGCAGCGTCCGGACCCCATCCGAGCACAGAGGCATGGTGACAGTGGGGCTGCACGACGATGGTGGTGCCCGTCAGATCGGGAGGGCTCCACCCCTTCGTACGAGACAGCAGCTCGGCCAGGGTGGACACGGCACCAGCAACGACACCCACGCGTGGATCGTCCAGCAGTTCCGGGGCATCACTGCGCCACACGGCGGTGCACGACGGCTCGACACCAACGATCGGGATTCCCTGTTCAGCAAGGGGATGCAGCACTTCGAGCGCGCCCTTCAGCTGGCGTCTGGCCCCGTCGAGCTGGCCGGTCGAGATCCAGGTGAGCCCACAGCAGGCCTTGTCGGTGATCAGCGTCGGCTCATAGCCTGCCCGTCGCAACACTTCGAAGAGTGCGGTGACTCCGGGGCCGGCAAAGGACGAGGTGAACGAGTCGGCCCACACTGCCACCTTCCCGTGAGGTGCCGCTCCGGCCGTGGACTCAGTCCTGGCCGTCAGCTCGACTCGTGGCACCCCTGGCAGAGCGCGAGTCTCGGCCGAGGTCGTCGCAAAGCGGGGAAGCTGACGTCGCTGATCGACCCCGGCGCTCCACTTGATGACCCGCCGGATGCCCGGCAGGGCCATGCCGAGATTGGCCACCCCGGCCAGACCAGGAACGGCGCGGATCAGTCGACCCCAGCGGGGCAGCCAGCCGAGCAGGTAGTGGCTGCGGGGGCGTACCTTTCCCTTCCAGGTCTCGTGAGTGACCCTCGCCTTGTAGGCAGCCATGTCAATGCCGGTGGGGCAGTCACGGGCACATCCCTTGCAGGACAGGCAAAGATCGAGTGCCTCGTGCACCTCGGGTGCGGCGAACCCGCCGGTGATCAGCTCGCCGTTGATCATTTCCTGCAGGATGCGGGCCCGTCCTCGGGTGGAGTCCTTCTCATCCCCGGAGGCCTGGAAGCTCGGGCACATCACATTGAGAGTTCCGGTGTTGTCGGAGACGCACTTGCCCACACCGGAACACTGGTGCACCTGTTCGGAGAACTCGCCGAACTTCCTGTGCAGGGGGGACAGTGTGATCTGCGGGACGCGGAGGTCCTGTTCGACCGGGGTCGGATCGACCAGCACGCCGGGGTTCAGCACATTGTCCGGGTCGAAGATCTTCTTCACCTGGGCGAAGAGCGCCAACTGGGAGGGGGTGTACATGGCGGCCAACAGTTCGCCGCGCGCTCGACCGTCCCCATGTTCGCCCGACATCGAGCCGCCGAAGGACGCCACCAGGGCAGCCGATTCGGTGACAAAGCGGCGATAGCGCTGCGGGCCGTCGGGCTGGTCCAGCGGGAAGTCGATTCGGATGTGCACACAACCGTCGCCGAAGTGTCCGTACGGGAGCCCGTTCAGTCCGTGCTCGCTCATCAGGGCGTCGAAGGCGCGCAGGTAGTCCCCCAAGGAGGCCGGCGGGACCGCAGCATCCTCCCAGCCACCGAAGGCAGGTCGATCGAGACTCACTCCGGCCAGTCCGGCGCCGTCGGACCGGATCTTCCACAGCGCATCCCGCGCCGCGGGATCGTCGACGATGAGCACCTCGGTGGCATCGACAGCCGCCTCAGCGGCAAGGGCGCGGGCCCGTCGGTCCAGCACCTTCGGGTCGTCGTCGACCAGCTCGACGAACATCCAGCCCTGACCGCGGGGCAGCGGCGGCACCGCGCCGTCCCCCTTGGCACGCCGGACCACATCGACGATCCGGTGGTCGATCCCCTCGGCCGCGGTGGGCCGATGACGGGCCAGCATCACCGCGGCATCGCCAGCCTCGGCCATGCCGGGGTAGCCGATGGCGACCATCGTGGTGTACGGCGCGTCGCGGACCAGATTCACTTCGGCTCGCAAGATGGTGGCCAGGGTGCCCTCTGAGCCGACCAGGAAGCGGTGGACCGCTGCGCCGTTCTCGGGCAGCAGGTGTTCCATCGAGTAGCCCGAGACCTGCCGGCCAAAAGTGCCGAAGCCGGTGCGGATGTCAGCCAGGTTGGCGTGGACGAGTCGTCGGAGTTCACCGGTGATGGCATGCTCGTCGGCGGTCGGCAGTCCCTGTGCGCGGGCCTCGGCCATCAGAGCACTGTCATGCTCACCGACGATGAGACGTTCTCCCGACCCGGTGATGAGGTCAAGGGCGAGAACATTGTCCGCGGTCCGTCCGTAGCCCATGGCTCGCGGACCACAGGCATTGTTGCCGATCATGCCGCCGATCGTGCAGCGGCTGAAGGTCGACGGGTCCGGGCCGAACCGTAGTCCGTGTTCGGCCGCGACGGCGGCCAATGCAGCCTGGATGACACCGGGCTCGACGACGGCCGAGCGGCGTTCCGGATCGATGGACAGGATGTGGTTGAGCCTTCGGGTCTCGATGACCAGACCTGGGCCCACGGCATTGCCGGCACAGCTGGTCCCGGCGCCTCGGGGCGTGACGGTCAGCCCCTGCTCGCGTGCGATCTGCAAGGTGGTGACGAGTTCGTCGAGATCATGGGGTCGGGCGACGGCGGTCGGCACCACTCGATAGAGCGATGCGTCGCTGGAGTAGAGGCCTCGGGTGAGGGAGGAGGAGTCGACGTCGAGACCTGCGGCAAGGAAGGGGCCGGTCACAGGTGATGCGGGGGCGGAGAGGCCCGTCGCTGGGAGATCGGTCGACATGACCGAAGCCTAATCGGCTTGCTTCATCCCTGTTCAGTCACGTCCAGCACGGCTTGGAAGGCTCGTCCCAGGGTCTCGAAATCGGCGGCGTCCATGGCCTCGACGAAGTTCTTCCGGACGCAGGCGACATGGCTCGGAGCGGCTTCACGCAGCAGCTCGAATCCGGCATCGGTCAGTTCGGCCCACACCCCGCGACGGTCCTCGGGGCACATGGTGCGCCGGACCAGGTTCCGCTTCTCCATCCTTGCGATCGTGTGGGTGAGGCGGGACCGCGATTGGTGGACCGACTCAGCCAGATCGGACATCCGCACACGCCGGTGCGGCGTCTCCTCGAGGACGACCAGGATTTCGTACTCACCCATGTCGATGCCGTGTTCGCGCAGGTCCGCGTCGAGCCGCTCGGCCAGTCGGGAACTGCCCAGCAGGTAGGTCCGCCAGATGTGTTGTTGGTCGGCGTCCAGCCAGCGCGCCGTGACGCGGGAGTCGGCGGAGTTGGGCTGGACGCCGCGGGCCGATCCGCGGCTGTTGGCGGCTGTGGTCGTGCTCATGGTGGATAGATTACCGAGCAACAGTTGATAGTTCAACCGTTTTGTGTCAGACTGTTCACGGTTGAACTTTCAACAACAGTTGTCAGCCTCAAGAAGCAGCCCCACCGCAACATCCCAAGGAGAACCGCATGACCATCCCCGCCGCCACCTGGACCATCGACACCTCGCACTCCGAGGTCGCCTTCACCGTGCGTCACCTGATGAGCAAGGTCCGGGGCACCTTTGACGACTTCAGCGGTGAGATCACCACCGCCGGTGACGACCTCAACCAGGCTTCGGTACGGGCAGAGGTCCAGATGTCCTCGGTCAACACCCGCAACGAACAGCGCGACGGCCACTTGCGCTCCACCGAGATCTTCAATGCCGAGGCCAACCCCACCATGAGCTTCGTCAGCACCGCCGTCACCGGTGGCAACGGCGAACACGAGATCGCCGGTGACCTCACCATCAACGGAGTCACCAAGCCGGTGACCTTCGCCGCCGAGTTCCTCGGGGTGGATGTCGATGCCTACGGCGTCACCCGGATCGGCGTCGAGGCCAAGGGCCAGATCAACAAGTCTGACTTCGGTGTCGACTTCAACATCCCGCTGGATGGCGGCAAGCTGCTGCTCGGTGACAAGATCGAGATCACCCTCACCGTCCAGGGCACCCAGGCCTGATCACGTCCTGCCCTCGGGGTGGAACAAGTCGCGGGCGTTCGTGGTTGTGCACGACATGAGCACACCCGACGCCCGCGGCAGCGGGACCTTCGACATTGTGGGCCTGGGGCCCGTCACCCGTCTCGGCTTCGGCGCGATGCGGATCACCGGGCCCGGGATCTGGGGTGAGCCAGCAGATCGAGGTCAGGCGATCGAGGTCGTACGACGAGCAGTTGAGCTCGGTGTTGACTTCATCGACACCGCCGACGCCTACGGACCCCATGTCAGCGAGGAGATCCTTGCCGAGGCGCTCCACCCCTACGGCGGGACCCGTATCGCGACCAAGATCGGCAATGTGCGCACCGGCCCCGGTGAGTGGCACCAGGTCGGGCGGACGGCCTATCTGCGTCAGGCCATGGAGCTGATCCTGCGCCGTCTGCGGGTTGAGCGGATCGACCTGCTCCAACTGCATCGGATCGATCCGCAGACCCCGGTCGAGGCGCAGTTCGAGGCACTTGCGGCCTTCCAGGCCGAGGGCAAGGTCGCCGCACTCGGGTTGTCGGAGGTCTCGGTTGCCGAGATCGAGCTGGCCAGCCAGTACTTCACCGTGGCGACGGTCCAGAACCGCTACAACCTGACCGATCGCAAGTCCGAGGATGTCCTGAACCACTGCACGGCCCACGGCATCGGCTTCATCCCGTGGGCACCGATCTCGGCGGGTGCCCTTGCCGAGCCCGGCGGCGTTGTCGCCGAGGTCGCCGAGCAACTCGGAGCGACTCCGTCCCAGGTCGCCCTGGCCTGGCTGTTGCGCCGCTCCCCGGCGATCCTGCCGATCCCGGGCACCTCGTCGGTCGATCACCTCGAGGAGAACATCGGTGCCGCGTCGCTGGTCCTGTCCGACGAGCTCCAGGAACGGATCGCCGACGCAGCGTGACCGTCGGGGCCGGGTCCATCTAGGGTGGCGGTGACAGCCGGAGCTGTGCCGAGGAGGACCTGATGCCCGAAGCAGTGATCGTCGCCGCCACCCGCAGCCCGATCGGTCGTGCCCGCAAGGGCTCGTTGGTCGATGTCCGCCCCGATGACCTGGCAGCCGAGGTCATTGCCGGAGCCCTCGCCCAGATACCGGCGCTTGATCCGACCGAGATCGACGACCTCCATCTCGGCTGTGCCGAACCCCATGACGAGCATGGCGGCAATGTGGCCCGGAGGGTCGCGGTCCAGCTCGGCCTGGACCAGCTCCCGGCCGTCACGGTGAACCGGTTTTGTGCCTCGAGTGTGCAGACCGCTCGGATGGCCCATCATGCGATCCGCGCAGCAGAAGGTGACGTCTTCGTCTCTGCCGGTGTCGAGTGTGTCTCGCGTTATGCCAACTTCGGCTCGGCAGGGGTCGACCCGGTCGAACACCACAACCCGCTCTTCACCGGGGCCGCTGACCGTACCCGCCGTCAGGCCGAGACCAATGAGGTCTGGACCGATCCTCGTCCCGAGCTGCCCGACATCTACATCCCGATGGGGCAGACCGCGGAGAATGTTGCCACCGCCCACGGGATCACGCGCAACGACTGTGACGAGTGGGCCGTCCTGTCGCAGAACCGCGCCGAGCGAGCCATCGCGTCCGGGCTCTTCGCCCGGGAGATCACTCCGGTCACCACCGCCTCCGGGATGGTCAGTGTCGATGATGGTCCCCGTACGGGGGTGACGCTCGAGTCGATCAGTGGCCTGGCCCCGGTCTTCCGCGAACAGGGCGTGGTCACCGCAGCCAACTGTTGTCCGCTCAACGATGGCGCCGCGGCCGTGGTGATCATGTCCGATGTCCGCGCCCGCGAACTCGGTCTCACCCCACTGGCCCGGATCGTCGCCACCGCAGCGTCGGCGCTGAGCCCCGAGATCATGGGAATGGGGCCGGTCGCCTCGTCCCGTCGGGCCCTCGAGTTGGCCGGCATGACCATGGGCGACATCGACCTGGTCGAGATCAACGAGGCCTTCGCTGCTCAGGTGGTCGCGTCGGCGCGTGAGCTCGACATCGACTCCGACCAACTCAACGTGCACGGTGGCGCCATCGCCCTGGGGCATCCGTTCGGTGCGACCGGGGCCCGGATCATGACCACCCTGATCAACGCCATGCGACACCGGGACGTCGAGTTCGGGTTGGAGACCATGTGTGTCGGGGGAGGCCAGGGCATGGCGGTGATCCTGCAGCGTCTGGACTGAGCGCCTCCGGGTCCGACACGTCCGAGGGGCGGTGACATAGACTCACGCCAACATGTTGCCGAGGAGGCCCTATGACCGAGAACGAACACGGCGATGGCATGTCCTTCGGGGGACGGCTCTTGCACCAAGCGACCGTCCAACCCCACCGTGAGGCGTTCCGCCACCCGGAGGGTGATACCTGGACGTCGTTGACCTGGCAACAGACCAAGGACATCGCCTTTGAACTGGCCGGTGGGCTGATCGCACTCGGTGTCGAACCTGAGCACCGGGTCGCGATTGCCTCCAACACCCGGATCGAGTGGGTCCTGGCTGATCTCGGCATCATGTGCGCCGGGGCGGCAACCACCACCGTCTACCCGACCACCAAGCCCGAGGACGTCGGCTACATCCTGTCTGACTCCGAGTCGCGGGTCCTCTTCGCCGAGGACACCGAACAGGTCCTCAAGGTCCTTGACCGGGCTGCCGAGCTGCCGTTGATGAGCACCATCGTGTTGATGTCGGGCGAACTGACCGGCACGCTGGTCGATGACAGTCGGGTGATCACCTGGGCCGACCTCGTGGCCAAGGGCACCGAGTGGCTCAAGGACCACCCGGACGGCATCGAGCAGATCCTGGCCGAGATCACCCCGGACAAGCTCGCCACCTTGATCTACACATCCGGCACCACCGGACGCCCCAAGGGGGTGCGCCTCATCCACGACTGCTGGTTGTACGAGGGTGATGCGGTTGAACTGGTCGACATCCTCAGCCCCGAGGACCTGCAGTACCTGTGGCTGCCGCTGTCCCACGTCTTCGGCAAGGCCCTGTTGGCGATCCAGATGAAGATCGGTTTCGCCACTGCTGTCGATGGTCGGATCGACAAGATCGTCGACGGTCTCGGCACAGTGCGGCCAACCTTCATGGCTGGCGCTCCGCGGATCTTCGAGAAGGTTCGCGCCAAGGTGTTGATGAAGCCCAAGAGCGCCATCGCCGCCAAGATCTTCGACTGGGCGTTCACCTTCGGTCGCACCACCATCCCGGCTCGGCTGGAGGGGCGGGAGCTCACCGGTCTCGACAAGGTCAAGTACGGCCTCGCCCGCAAGCTGGTCTTCTCCAAGCTGGAGGAGACCATGGGCGGTCGGGTCCGCTTCTTCATCTCCGGCTCGGCTGCGCTCAGCCGCGAGGTGCAGGAGTGGTTCTACTCCGCCGGGCTGCTGATCCTCGAGGGCTACGGTCTCACCGAGACCAGCGCAGCCATCTTTGTGAACCTGCCCGACGGGCGGACCAAGTTCGGCACCGTCGGTCCGCCGCTGCCCGGCACCGAGATCAAGATCGCCGAGGACGGCGAGATCCTGATCAAGGGACGCGCGGTCATGCAGGGCTATCACAACCAGCCCGACGCCACCGCCGAGGTGCTCAAGGACGGTTGGTTCCACACCGGCGACATCGGCCAGATCGATGGCGACACCTACTTGCGGATCACTGATCGGAAGAAGGATCTGATCAAGACCTCCGGTGGGAAGTACGTGGCCCCGCAGAAGGTCACCGGCGTGATGAAGGCCGAGAGTCCGTACCTCAGCGAGGTCATCGTGGCCGGCGAGCACCACAAGTACATCGCCGCCCTGGTCACCCTCGACGCCGATGCGATCGCGGGATGGGCCGAGGCCAACGAGCTCGGCCACCTCTCCTATGCCGAGTTGACCCAGCACGACGCCGTACGGGCCATGATCGACGAACACATCCAGGCCGGCAACGAGAAGCTCGATCGGTGGGAGACGATCAAGCGTTTCGCCATCCTGGACAGCGATCTGAGCGTTGACGAAGGCGAAGTCACCCCGTCGATGAAGGTGCGTCGCCGTACCGTGATCGCCCGAAACCAGGCCCTGCTCGACTCGCTCTTCGACGACGAGTGAGCTGAGGACGGGAGCGTTCGCGTCCCGACCGTGCCTTGAGGGCTACCACTCAGGGCGATCACGTTGTAGTATGCGTTGCAACGTTTCAAAGAAGGAGTGCGGCGCATGGCTTTCCAGCAGATCGCAGACCAGCTCGTCCATCAGGCGATCGAGTTGCCGTCGTGGGCGTTCGGCAATTCGGGGACCCGGTTCCGGGTGTTCTCGACGCCGGGGACCCCGCGTACCCCGTACGAGAAGGTCGCCGACGCAGCTCAGGTGCACACCTACACCGGGCTCGCCCCGACGGTGGCGCTGCACATCCCGTGGGACACCGTCGACAGCTATGCCGACCTGGCCCGCTTCGCAGGCGACCACGGTGTCAGGCTCGGCACGATCAACTCCAACACCTTCCAGGACGAGACCTACAAGTTCGGCAGCCTCACCAGCCATGACAAGCAGGTGCGACAGAAGGCGATCGAGCATCACCTCGCCTGCATCGAGGTGATGAACGCCACCGGTTCGCGCGACCTCAAGATCTGGTTGGCCGACGGCTCCAACTATCCGGGTCAGGCCAACATCGGTGCCCGGCAGGAATGGCTCGCCGAGTCGTTGGCAACCATCTACGCCCAGCTCTCGGCCGACCAGCGTCTGGTGCTGGAGTACAAGTTCTTCGAGCCGGCCTTCTACCACACCGATGTCCCGGACTGGGGCACCGCCTATGTCCAGGTCGCCGCGCTGGGCGAGCGGGCCGTGGTCTGCCTCGACACCGGCCACCACGCCCCCGGCACCAACATCGAGTTCATCGTGGCGCAGCTGCTGCGCCTGGGCAAGCTCGGTTCGTTCGACTTCAACAGCCGGTTCTACGCCGACGACGACCTGATCGTGGGTGCGGCCGACCCGTTCCAGCTGTTCCGCATCATGCACGAGGTGATCAGCAACGGAGGCTACGGCCCGCAGTCCGAGGTCGCCTTCATGCTGGACCAGTGCCACAACATCGAGGACAAGATCCCCGGGCAGATCCGGTCGGTCCTCAACGTCCAGGAAGCCACCGCCAAGGCGCTCCTGGTGGACCGTGATGCGCTCGCCCGTGCCCAGCAGGCCAACGACGTGCTGGCCGCCAACAGTGTCCTGATGGACGCCTACAACACCGACGTACGGGCCGACCTCGCCGCGTGGCGCGAGAGCCGCGGCCTACCCGCCGACCCGATGAAGGCCTTCGCCGATTCGGGATACCTCACACAGATCAGCGCTGACCGCGTCGGTGGTCAGCAGGCAGGATGGGGAGCCTGATGACCAACACCACTGTGCGCCAGCTGCTCAAGCGTTCCAACAAACTGGGCTCCAACCCGAAGAACACCAACTACGCCGGTGGCAACACCTCGGCCAAAGGCACCGAGACCGACCCGGTCACCGGTGAGAAGGTCGAACTGATGTGGGTCAAGGGATCCGGTGGCGACCTCGGCACCTTGAGCGAGTCCGGTCTCGCGGTCCTGCGGATGGACCGCCTCCGCGCGCTGGTCGACGTCTACCCCGGCGTCGAGCGCGAGGACGAGATGGTGGCGGCATTCGACTTCTGCGCCCATGGGAAAGGTGGTGCCGCTCCGTCGATCGACACTGCCATGCATGGCCTGGTCGAGGCCGACCACGTCGATCACCTGCATCCCGACTCCGGCATCGCGATCGCCACCTCGGTCGACGGTGAAGCCTTGACCGCCAAGATCTTCGGCGACCGGGTCGTCTGGGTGCCGTGGCGTCGCCCCGGATTCCAACTGGGGCTCGACATCGCCGAGATCAAGGAACAGAACCCACAGGCCATCGGCTGCATCCTGGGTGGCCACGGCATCACCGCCTGGGGCAACACCTCGCGTGAGTGCGAGAAGAACTCGCTGTGGATCATCCGCACCGCCGAGGACTACATCGCTGCCAAGTCGAAGAAGAACCCCTTCGGAGCCAAGCTCAAGAAGTTCGCCCCGCTGCCGAAGGCCGACCGGCGGGCTCGCGCCGCCGAGCTCGCCCCGGTGCTGCGCGGCATCGCCTCCACCGACGCCCCCATGGTCGGCCACTTCACCGATTCCGACGTGGTGCTGGGCTTCCTCGAGTCGAGGAAACACCCGGGACTGGCCGAGCTCGGCACCAGCTGCCCTGACCATTTCCTGCGTACCAAGGTCAAGCCGATGGTCCTTGATCTTGCTCCGACAGCACCGATCGAGAAGGTCAAGGCCCGACTGGCCGAGCTCCACGAGGCCTACCGTGCCGACTACGCTGCCTACTACCAGCGACATGCCACCTCGGACAGCCCCGCCATCCGTGGTGCCGATCCGCTGGTCATCCTGGTGCCGGGAGTCGGCATGTTCTCGTACGGCAAGAACAAGCAGACCGCCCGCGTGGCCGGTGAGTTCTACGTCAACGCGATCAACGTGATGCGCGGTGCCGAAGGGATCTCCACCTACGCCCCCATCGAGGAATCGGAGAAATTCCGCATCGAGTACTGGGCGCTCGAGGAGGCCAAGCTCCAGCGCATGCCCAAGCCGAAGGAGCTCGCCACCCGCGTGGCACTGGTCACCGGGGGAGCCTCCGGGATTGGTTTGGCCACGGCCACGAAGCTCGCCGCCGAGGGTGCCTGTGTGGTCATCGCCGACCTGTCGGTCGAGAAGGCCAAGGCCGCTGCCGCCGAGATCGGTGGTCCCGATGTCGCGATCGGAGTCGGCTGCAATGTGGCCGAGGAGACCGCGGTCAGGGCCGCCTTCGACGAGGCCGCGCTGGCCTTCGGCGGGGTCGACCTGGTCGTCAACAATGCCGGCCTGTCGCTGAGCAAGCCGCTGTTGGAGACCACCGTGGACGACTGGGACCTGCAGCACGACGTGATGGCCAAGGGCTCGTTCCTGGTCTCGCGGGAGGGCGCCCGGATCATGATCGAGCAGCAGATGGGTGGCGACATCGTTTACATCTCCAGCAAGAACTCGGTCTTCGCCGGTCCGAACAATGTCGCCTACTCCGCCGTCAAGGCCGACCAGGCCCACCAGGTCCGGCTGCTGGCCGCCGAACTCGGTGAGCACCAGATCAAGGTCAACGGCGTCAACCCCGACGGCGTCGTACGCGGCTCAGGCATCTTCGCCGGCGGCTGGGGAGCCAAGCGGGCCGCCGTCTACGGCGTGCCCGAGGAGGAGCTGGGTGCCTTCTACGCCCAGCGGACCCTGCTCAAGCGGGAAGTCCTGCCCGAGCACTGCGCCAACGCGGTCTTTGTCCTGTGCAGCTCGAACCTCAGCCACACCACCGGCCTGCACATCCCGGTCGACGCCGGTGTCGCTGCTGCCTTCCTGAGGTGAGCCATGAGTGAGGTCTTCGCCGCCGTCGACATCGGTGCCAGCAGTGGACGGGTGATGGCCGGGATCCTCACCGATGATCCGGAGTACGGCACCGGGATCGAGCTCGTTGAGGTCCACCGTTTCGCCAACGGACCGGTGGACCTCGACGGGCACCTGCACTGGGACCTGCCCACGCTGTGGTCCGAGACGCTCCGCGGGCTGCAGATGCTGGTGGCCCGCTGGCCCGAGGTGAGCAGTATCGGCATCGACACCTGGGCGGTGGACTACGGTCTGCTCGACGACTCCGGGGCGCTGATCGGCCTGCCCTACTGCTACCGCGACTCCCGCACCGAACCGGTCATCGACCGGGTCCATGCAGCGCTGTCCCCACAACGGCTCTACCAGATCAGCGGACTGCAACACCTGCCGTTCAACACGATCTACCAGCTGGCGGCCGAGCCTGCCGAGCGTCTGGGGCGGGCCGCAGCAATCCTGTTGCTGCCTGACCTGTTGGCCGAACACCTCACCGGTGAACGGGTGGCCGAGGCCACCAATGCCTCCACCACCGGACTCTTCGACGCGACCACCCGGCAGTGGTCGAGCGAGGCGCTGTCCGCGATCGGTCTCGACCAGACACTCTTTGGCCGGATCGTTGAGCCGGGCCAGACCATCGGGACCGTCCAGGAAGGACTCGGCCTGCCGGCGGTGCCGGTGATCGCGGTCGGCTCCCACGACACCGCCTCTGCCGTCGTCGGAGTGCCTGCCCGTACGAAGAACTTCGGCTATGTCTCGTCGGGCACCTGGTCCCTGGTCGGGCAGGAGCTCGACGCCCCGGTACTGACCGAGGCCAGCCGGGCCGCGAACTTCACCAACGAGGGCGGTGTCGACTGCACCATCCGCTACCTGCGCAATGTCGGTGGTCTGTGGCTGCTGGAACAGTGTCGCGCTGAGTGGGAGAGCGGGGACCGGGCGAACACCGATCTCGCCGGGTTGCTGAGATCGGCAGCCGCACTCCCGGCGGGAGGTCCGGTGATCGATGTCGACGATCCGACGTTCATCGCACCCGGTGACATGGTGGCCAGGATCCAGGCAGCCGTCGAGGCATCGGGCGCGGTCGCCCCCGAGAGTCCGGCAGCGATCACCCGCTGCATCCTCGATTCCCTGGCGCGCAGCTATGCCCGTACGTTGACGGCAGCAGCCGAGCTCTCCGGTCAGTCGATCGAGGTCGTCCACATCGTCGGTGGCGGCTCACAGAACACTCTGCTCTGCGAACTCACCGCTCGGGCGAGTGGGCTGCCGGTCATCGCCGGACCGGTCGAGGCAACCGCACTGGGCAATGTCGCGGTTCAGGCCAGGACGGCCGGCATCGTGTCAGGTGGCCTCAGCGCACTGCGGCAGCTGTTGTAGAAATCCCTCCCGCCGGGCGGCACCGGTGGGTAGGGTCAACCCATGGACGCATCCACCGTCATCCGCCATGAAGGGAACCGGTTCGCTGACGTGCTGGCAGCGGTCGATCCGGCCACGCCGGTGCCGACCTGCCCGGACTGGACCGCCGCCGACCTGCTCTGGCACCTCACCGAGGTCCACCTGTTCTGGGGCGGGATCCTCGCCGAAGGTGCCCTCACCAACGAGGAGGTCGCTCGCATCGATGAGGCCAAGCCGCCGCGTCCCGACACCATCGGAGACGCACTCGCGATCCGTGAACAGGCCACCACGGCGCTGGCCGCCCAGCTGAGCAGCTTGGCCGACACCGAACCGCGTTGGACCTGGTGGACCCAGGACCAGACGGTCGGCTTCACTCGCCGGATGCAGGTCTGTGAGGTGACCATGCACCGCATCGATGCCGAGCTCACCGCTGGCGGTCCGGTCACCCCGATCGGTGACGAGGTCGCCACGCTGGCCGTCGATCACTGCATCGACGTGATGCGTGCCTGGTTGCCGGACTGGGCATCTTGGCAGTCGGCTGCCACGGTGGAGTTCCGGGCCACCGACACCGGCCACCGCTGGCTGGTCGACCTCGGCCCCGTCACTGGAGTCGACCCCGATGGCAACCAGGAGTCGTGGCAGCGCCTCGCCCGGGCGGCAGCGGATGCGGCACCGTCAGGTACGGTCACCGGGACCGCGCAACAGCTGGCCCGCTGGACCTGGAACCGGGGATCCGATGTCGCGGTCACTGGCACCGACCAGGCCGTCGCCGCGGTCACTGCCGCGATCAACGAAGGCCTCGACTGAAGGAGACACCCGTTGAGCAAGGTGAGCTGGTGGGGACGCCGCATCCTGATCGCCTCGGTTCTGCTGGCCATCGTGTTGATGGTCATCTCCGCCTACACCGCAGGCGGACCCGACGGCGCACCGCTGTGGGTGGGCGTCGGCACCCTGATCCTGCTCGGCACCGGGGCCGTGGGGATCGTGATGACCGTGCTCGGCAGCTTCATGCGCCGCGATTGAGATGGGAACCGCATGGTGAAGGATTCTCGGCCACGGCGACCAGCCGTGACCTGGCGACCAGGTGCCGACACCGTGGTCGCACTGATCACCTTGCTGACCTTCTGGGGCTGTTACTGGGCCGGAACGGTGATCAACGAATGGATCCTCCTGATCGGCATCGTGGTGATCGGCACCGTCATCCCGGGCTGGACGGTGTTGCACCTGCGACGAGAGGGGCTGGCCGGCCTGGGCATCCGCCGCCGATTCCTGGTCATCTCGCTGATCGTCTCGACCGTGATGGGCATTGGATCCGCCTTTCAACTGATCGCTCTGGCCAACGAGCTCGGCATCGCGGTCGTTCCGCACCTGTTGTCGAACCTGTTGGTGTTGTGGGAACCCTTGTTTGTCTTTGGCTGGTTGTTCTTGCGGTGGGAACGTGCCTTCGGCTGGCTTCCTGCAATCCTGCTGACCGGGGCGGGTTTCACTCTCCAGCACATCGGTGCGGTGCCCATCGAGGCGGCGGTCGGCTTTGGGTTGTTTGCGGTTGGCTTCGGCATCGTTTTCGCCTTCGTCCGCAACCTGGCCATCCTGTGGCCGTTGTTCTACCCGGTGGCCAGCGGGATCGGCACTCTCCAAGCGGGCTTCGCGATGGGTTGGAGCGATGTCGTCTCCGGCGCAGTGCTCGTTGTGGTGCAGGCGATTGTCGTGACCGCATTGGTCGTGAGCGCTCGGCGACGCGCGTCTGACAAGGATCGCCTGATCTGACGCCGCACAGTCACTGCCGGTAGGTCTCCAGCAGCCGGAGCCAGATCTCACTGATCGTCGGGTAGGCGGGCACCGCATGCCACAACCGTGACATCGGCACCTCGCCGACGATCGCGATCGTGGCAGCATGGACGAGCTCGGCGACCCCGGGGCCGACAAAGGTTGCCCCCACGATCACCTCCCGGTCAGTGTCGACCACCAATCTCGCCCGGCCCCGGTACCCGTCCTCGTACAGGCTGGCCCCGGCGATCGCGCCCAGGTCATGATCAACCTCCCGTACGGGCAGGCCCTTGGTCCGGGCAGCGGCGAGGGTCGCGCCCACTGATGCGACCTCGGGGGAGGTGAAGACCACCTGCGGAACCGCACTGTGGTCGGCGGTTGCCGCCGTGTCGGACCAGGGCGCCGCTGAGGGATCGTTGCCGCCAGCCCGGGCGACGATCGCCTCACCAGCGATCCGGGCCTGGTACTTGCCCTGATGGGTCAGCATCGCCCGGCCGTTGATGTCGCCGACGGCGTAGAGCCAATCGGTGCCCGACACCAGCAGGGTGTCGTCGGCCTCGACCGGGCCGTCGGGGGCCAGACCGAGCACTTCCAGCCCGAGGCGGTCACTGTTCGGGGTACGGCCGGTCGCGACCAACACCTCACTTGCCCGGACCTGCTCCTGGTTGTCGAGGTCGATGACGACCCCGGCGTCATCGCGCCCGACTCGCACCGGGTTAGCTCCGGTGCGGACGTCGACCCCGAGTCCGGTCAGGCCTTCGGCCACCAGCTCCCCGACGAACGGCTCCATCGAGGTCAGCAGCCCACTGCGGGCGAGAACGGTGACCTGGGCGCCGAGTTGGGCGTGGGCGCAGGCCATCTCGGCCGCCACCACGCCGCCACCGATGATCGCGAGCGAGCGGGGAACCTCCTGAGCGCTGGTGGCCTCTCGGCTGGTCCACGGTGCCGCGTCATCCAGACCGGGGATCGTCGGCAGCTTCGCTCGGGTGCCGGTGCTGAGCACCACCGCCCGGCGGGCATGGAGTGTGCGGGTCTGGTTGCCTGTAGTGACGGTGACCTCCCGTTCCGCGGTGAGGCGGCCATGTCCTCGTACGAGATCGACACCGGCCGAGTCCAGCCAGTCGACCTGCCGACGATCGGTCCAGTCCGAGGCGAAACTGTCACGGCGGGCCAGCACTGCAGCGACGTCCAACGAGCCGCCGGTGACTCCCGCGACGTGCTGGGCGGCGCGCAGAGCCTCAGGGGAGCGGAGCAGTGCCTTGGACGGCATGCAGGCCCAGTAGGAACACTCACCGCCGACCAGTTCACTCTCCACGATGACGGCGGTGAGCCCGCCCCGTACGACACCGTCGGCGACATTTTCCCCGGCCGGGCCGCCTCCGATCACGATTACGTCCCAGGTGTTGGTCATCGCTGTCTCCTTCATCGGTTCAGCTGGTTCACACCCGAGACTACGAGTGTCGCGTTCGCACCAGTTGTTGACGTCTGCCGCCGTTCGAACAGGTGCCGACGTCAACAACGCCTGCAGACGCTGAGGAAGTCCTCCCGTGGCTGGATCTAGACTGCACCGGGTGACCAAGCACATCTACCGGTGCCCGATGCGGTGGGGCGACATGGATGCCCAGGGGCATGTCAACAATGTGGCCTGGATTGACCATCTCCAGGAAGCCCGCATTGACTATCTGCTGTCGGGCCCCTTGGCGCCGATGCTTGACGACGGGGTGGTGGTCGTCTCCCACCAGATCGAGTATCTCGCAGCGACGGTGGCCGATGCCGAGCCGCTGCAGATCGAGCTGTGGATCGACCGGGTGGGTGCTGCCCGATTCAGCATCGGCTATGAGCTCAGCCATCATGACCGGCTCGTCGGCCGCGCTCGGACCGTTGTCACCCCGTACGATCTCGACGCTGCCCGGATCCGTCGGCTCACCGAGGCCGAACGCACACATCTCACTGCTGATCTCGACCCGCACGACCCGCTACGCGAACTGGCCAAGGCGGACCTCGTCAACCCGGCAGAGGTTTCGCTGCAGGTCCGTTGGTCGGATCTGGATGCATACGGACATGTCAACAATGTCGAGTTCTTCGAGTACGCGCAGCAGGCGCGGATCGACTTCCTCAGCCAGGACTTCGCCGATTACGACGGGATGTGGGTCGTCGCCCGGCAAGACATGCACTATCGCGCGCCGATGCCGTACCGGCGTGAGCCGTTCACCACCCGGATCGGGATCGTAGCCCGCGGTCGGACGTCGGCCACCATCACCGCCGAAATGGTCGACCCCGCAGCCGGCACGGTCTTTGCCCGGGCTGACACGGTTGTGGTCTGCACCGACCGGCAGGGGAGACCACGCCCCATCCCGGTCTGAGCATCAGTCAGGGCGTCGGGTGATGGTGATGCCACCAGGCTGGGACGCCTGCCCCTCGGTGGGGGCGTTGATCAGGAAGTGCGCCACCCGGGTGAAGTACTCCCACAGGATCTCGCGGTGGGCCGGATCCAGGTCGAGCTCGTCGACCGCGACCTCCATGTGATGGAGCCAACGGTCCCGGGCAGCCTCGTCGATGTGGAACGGCATGTGGCGCATCCGCAGCCGCGGGTGGCCACGTTGTTCGTTGTAGGTGGTGGGACCGCCCCAGTACTGCTCGAGGAACAACCGCAGTCGGTCCTCGGCCGGACCAAGATCCTCCTCGGGATACATCGCTCGGAACTCCGGATCCGATGCAACTCCGAGGTAGAACCGGTGGACCAACCGGTGGAAGGTCTCATGACCGCCGATCAGCTCGAAGAAGCTGACCTGCTCAGGTGCTGGTGGCTGCGACATCGCCGCCCATTGTGCCATCCGGGCCCCTTTGCAAGGATGGGACCCAGCTCCCGTACTTCCCGTACGGGCTTCTCGACTCCCAGGAGGATCATCGTGGCCACCACCCGTACTGCCAACGCCCATTGGGAAGGCTCGCTCCTGGAAGGGCAGGGCCAGGTCGAGCTGTCCTCATCCGGCATCGGCACCTTCCCGGTCACCTGGCCTTCCCGGGCCGAGGACCCCAATGGCCGCACCAGCCCCGAGCAACTGATCGCCGCCGCCCATTCGACCTGCTTCTCGATGGCCCTGTCGAACGGCCTGGCCAAGGCCGGCACCCCACCGACGACGGTCGACACCTCCGCCGATGTCACCTTCCAGCCGGGCCAGGGCATCACTGGCATCAAGCTGACGGTTCGTGCCGCTGTGTCTGGGATGTCGGCCGAAGACTTCGCCACCGCCGCTGAGGAGGCCAAGCAGGGCTGTCCGGTCTCGCAGGCCCTGGCCGGGGTCGAGATCACCTTGGACGCAACTCTGGTCGAGGGCTGACCACTTGACTCCGATGGACAGCTGGTTCCCGACCAGCGTCGCGGATGCGGTGCTGTGGACCCCGCTACGCATTGTCTTCATCATCGTGGTGGGGCTGGTCGCCCGCGCGGTCATCGTGCGGGTCATCAACCGCACCGTGCGGTCGGCAACCAGACGTCTGCACACCTCCGGCGACAGCGTGTGGAGCCAACAGCTGCGCCGACTGAATGTGGGGTCGGCCGAACGCCGCGGCCAGCGTCTCGGTGCCCTGGCCAGCCTCGCCACCAGCAGCGTCACCGTACTGATCGTGGTGATTGTCACGGCCATCGTGTTGAGCGAGCTCAACTTCAATGTCACCTCGCTGGTCGCCGGGGGCACCCTGATCGTGGCGGCCATCTCCTTCGGCATGCAGAACGTCATCAAGGACTTGGTGTCGGGAGTCTTCCTGCTGATCGAGGACCAGCTCGGCGTCGGTGACTGGGTCCGACTGGAAGGTTTCGGCGAAGCGACCGGTCAGGTGATCGAGGTCGGGCTACGGATCACCCGCCTCCGCCTCGACGACGGCACGATCATCGCTGTCCGCAACGGTGAGCTGTTCCGCGTCACCAACTACAGCCAGGGCGGCCCCGGAAAGCCGGAACCGCCCGCCGAAGAGATCGTCGACACCGCCTGAACAGGATCGGCACCGCCGCAACTGAGGCCAGCACATCCCGATGTGGGACCGCACTCCTCCGGAGGAATGCTCGCCCACACGTGCGCATGCTGACCCGCACGAACCTGTGCTGGCTTCGCTCGCAGGCCGCGTGCAAACCTCAGCCGTGGGTACGCCGGCCCTGCCACCAGGTGCCGACGACAGGATCCGGCAGATCCCTTCCGTGGTAGGGATTGTTGCGCGACAACGAGGCTGAGGCGTCGCGGTCGACCGTGCGTCGCCGGCTCGGATCCAGCAGCACCAGGTTCGCTGGGGAGCCGACGGTCAGCGGCTGGCCCTGATTCGACAACTGCCCGATCTGGGCCGGCCGCACAGACATCGCCTCGGCGACCCGCTCCCAGCCGATCCGTCCCGGGGTCACCATCGTCTCGATGACGACCCCCAGGGCGGTCTCCAGACCGAGCATGCCGAAGGCCGCATCGGCAAAGGCGTGCTCCTTGTCATGACGGGCATGCGGGGCGTGATCGGTCGCGACGATGTCGATGGTGCCGTCAGCCAACCCGTCGCGCACGGCTGCCACGTCCTCGGCAGGCCGCAGTGGCGGGTTGACCTTGTAGGTCGGGTCATAGCCGAGGAGCTCGTCCACGGTGAGCAGCAGGTGGTGGGGGGTGACCTCGGCGGTCACATCGACACCGCGTGCCTTGGCCCAGCGCAGCACCTCAACGGTCTCAGCGGTCGACACATGGCACACATGCAGTCGGGAACCGGTGTGCTGGGCGAGCTGGACGTCACGGGCCACGATCGACGACTCCGCGACCCCGGGCCAACCCGGTAGACCCAGCGAGCCCGACACCGGACCCTCATGGCAGCAGGCATCCTGGCCGGCCAGCCGGGGGTCCTGGGCATGCTGGGCAATGACCCCGTCAAAACCTCGAACGTACTCCAGGGCCCGCCTCATCAGCCGCGCATCGGCGACACACTTGCCGTCATCGGAGAACACGCGCACCCCGGCCGCGGACCGGGCCATCAGCCCCAGTTCGGCCAGCTCGATGCCGTCGAGCCCCTTGGAGACCGCACCGATCGGGACGACCTGGGAGACCGCCTCCCGCCCGGCTACGGTCGCGATGTGCTCAGCCGCCTCAGCGGTGTCGGTCACCGGAGAGGTGTTGGCCATCGCGAACACTGCGGTGTACCCACCGGCCGCAGCAGCCCTGGTGCCGGTGGCGATTGTCTCGGCGTCCTCGCGGCCCGGTTCACGCAGATGGGTGTGCAGGTCGACCAGACCGGGCAGCGCGATCAGCTCTGCCCCATCGATCCGTACGACATCAGGGCCTGCCCCAGCCGGGTCGGCCAGGGTGGGCCCGTCGATGAGCAGATCGGTCCGGGTGCCGTCGGCCAACTGGACGCCAAGGATCAGAACCGCAGGGCTGGTCGGGGTCTGGTTGCTCATGCCGCTCCTGTCGTGGTGCCGGCGTCGCCGCCGAGCAGTTGGTACAACACGCTCATCCGTACGGCCACACCGGCAGAGACCTGCTCCAACACCCGAGACGCGGCACTGTCTGCTGCATCGGCGGAGATCTCCAGGCCCCGGTTCATCGGGCCGGGGTGGCAGATCACGACATGGTCGCCGAGCCGTGCGAGCCGGTCACGGGTGAGGCCGTAGCCGACCGTGTACTCCCGCGGAGTCGGGAAATAGCCGCCGGCCATCCGTTCCTTCTGGACTCGCAACATCATCACCACGTCGGTGTCGGTGAGGACCGCATCGAGCTCGTGGGAGATCCGGACCGGCCAGCTGGTGACACCCGAGGGCTGCAGCGTGGCCGGTGCGACCAGGGTGACCTCGGCGCCCAGTGTGGTGAGCAGGGCGACATTGCTGCGCGCCACGCGGGAATGGGTGATGTCGCCGACGATCGCCACCTTCCGGCCGGCGAAGGACTCATCGCCGAGGGTGCGGAAGTGACGGCGCATGGTGAAGGCGTCAAGCAACGCCTGGGTGGGATGTTCGTGGGTGCCGTCGCCGGCATTGACGACATGGGCGTCGACCCACTGGGTGGTCTGCAGCGGGGCCCCGGAGGCCTGGTGCCGGATGACCAGCGCATCGACCCCCATGGCATCGATGGTCTGCACCGTGTCGCGCAATGACTCGCCCTTGGAGACCGACGATCCCTTGGCACTGACATTGATCACGTCGGCCGACAACCATTTGCCGGCGAGTTCGAAGGAACTGCGGGTCCGGGTCGAGTCCTCGAAGAAGAGGTTGACGATGGTGCGGCCCCGCAGGGCCGGGAGCTTCTTGACCGGTCTGGACTGGATCTGGGCCATCTCCTCGGCCAGGTCCAGGATCGCGATCGCCTGGTCGGCGCTCAGATCGGCGGCGGAGAGCAGATGGCGCATCAGCGGGATTCTCCCGTACTCGACTCGGATGTGACTGGCGGCAGGATACGGACCTCGGTGACCTGGTCGGATTCGGCCAATCGGACGCGGACACGTTCTCCGGCCGCCGTGGGGAGGTTCTTGCCGACATGGTCGGCCCGGATCGGGAGCTGGCGGTGGCCTCGATCAACCAGCACGGCGAGCCGGACCGCCCGGGGCCGTCCCAGGTCGCTGAGCGCGTCGAGGGCGGCGCGGATCGTCCGCCCGGAGTAGAGGACATCGTCGACCAGCACGACGGTGACACCGTCGATCGTGTCGGTGCCCGATCCGGTGAGCCCGGGGATGACCGTACGGCCCACGGCACGGGTGGGCTGACCGCGCAGGTCGTCGCGGTACATGGTGACGTCGAGCTGGCCGACCGCGACGTCACGCCCGTCGACCTGGCGCATCGCCTCGGCGAGGCGGTGGGCCAGCGGCACCCCACGAGTGGGGATGCCCAGCAGCAGCAACGGTCCGTCGGGGTCGGATTCGACGATCTGGTGGGCCATCCGGGTCAGGGTGCGTGAGACCTCGGTGTCGTTGAGGATCACTCGGCCGACGGTCGGAGAGACCGAATCCACTGGGTCCACGGCTTCAGCCTTTCTCGCAGTTCGGCGCAGTCGCCACCGACGGGCCACTCGAGCAATTGTCCCTCAGGAGATGCCCGCCGGATGGGCGGGTCGCCCACACCCGGTCGCCTGTACTACCGTATGGCACATGTCAGGCGTGTTCCCCATGGAGACTCTCCCATATTGGCCAGAGGTCGTCGAACCCTCTCCGGCGTTGGCGATGTGGGTGATTCTTGGTATTCCGATCGTGATCGGGCTCGGGATTGCCGCGCTGGCGGCCGGATCCAAGATCGCACGGCAAGCCCGTCGTGGCTTCGGCGACCAGGTCGGCGCCTGGTGGCTGAACCCGGGTTCGCTGACCCCGGTGGCTCTCGACACCGATGACGACTCGGCCCCGTACACCATTGGAGACCGCCGTGTCCTCCTCGACACTGCACGTCGGGCCGAGGACGCCACCGGCCTGCACCTGTCGATCTACCTCGGCCCGGCCGAAGGCAAGAGCGCCGAGGACTTCGCGATCGATCTGCTCGATTCGCTGGCCGACCCCGAACAGTCCTTGCTGGTCCATTTCGACCCGGCGACCGGACATGCCGAGTTCGTCACCGGCGACGTCGTGGACGAACGCATCTCGGTCGCCGACCTCGCCGAAGCCACTGCTGTCGTCGACGGCGCCGTCACCAAGGGCAACCCGGTGACCGGGCTGGTCGATGCCATCACGCTGCTCGCCCGCCGGGCCAGTTCATCCGATGTCGCTGTCGAGGCCGAGCAGGCCCCGGCGGAATTGATCGGCTGACCCGCCCATGATCCTCATTTGGCGAGGCTGGGGCGTGGTCAGCGGACTGTTGGCGTTGGTCGGGTTGGCGGCGGGCGCCGGCATCGGCACGTCCAGCGACAACGAGTCGATGATTCCGATCGCCATGGGGACAGGTCTGTTCATCGCCGGTGCCATCGGTGCCGTCCTGGGTCACTGGCTGAACATCATCCGCCCGGTCGGGCAGGTCGAACAGGCCCGCAAGCAGATCTCCGACGAGCTGTGGGCCCGGGTTCACCATGGCCAATTCCAGGCAGCACCGGGCATTCCGGCCCCGCAGAACCAGGCCGAGGCCGAGCAACAGATCGCTGCGGTCATGGAGCAGTACGAGAAGGACTTCAAGAAGTTCCGCAACCGGAACACCTTGTTCTGGATCCCCATGCAGTACGCCAGCGCGGGCCTGGGTGTCCTCGGACTGGTCATCCTCGCGATCGGTGCCATCGGCACCATCACTGGCTGACACTGGCGCTCGGGATTCAGGCGTCCGAGGGCCCGATGTACGACGGTGGCTCTCAGCCGTCGCGGAGCTTGTTCATCACCCGGAGAAACCCTCGAAGTCAGGTCGAGTTGACCAACGCCGTCCACGGATCGGTGACGAGCTCCGAGATCTCCACCTCGGCATCGATTGCCTCGTCCAGGCGAGCCTTCAGCTCCGGCAACCACAACCATTCCGCCGCCCAGTGCGACACATCCAGTAGTGCCGGTGCATCCGGGTGGGCCAGTGCTTCGGAAGCGGGATGGTGCCGCAGGTCCGAGGCCAGGTAGAGGTCGGCACCGGCCAAGCGCGCCTGCTCGAACAGATCGTCGCCGGCACCAGCCTGGACGGCCACGGTCGTCACCGTACGGTCCAGTTCCCCGGCCATCCGCACCCCGACTGCCGTACGGGGCAGCCGCTCAGCCACCAGCTCAGCAAAATCTCGTACGGTCGTCGCGGCGACCTGCCCGACCCGACCCAACCCGCTGCTCGGATCGTCGGTACGGGCCACCAACGGGCGAGGGTCCTGCAGACCCAGCGCCCGAGCGAGCGCGGCCACTGTCCCGTACGGTCCGATGTCGGCATTGGTGTGGGCACAGACCAGACCGATCCGGTGTTGGACCAGATCGGTGACCATCCGCCCCTTGGGGTGGCGGGGGTCGATGCCGTGGACACCGCGCAACAGCAGCGGATGATGGGCCACGATCGCGTCGGCGCCCAGATTGATCGCCTGGGCGACCACCTCCGGTGTGACGTCGACGCTCAGCAGCACCCGAGCGAGTGGCAGGGCCGGATCGCCACAGACGACCCCGACGCGGTCCCAGGGCTCGACCGATTCGGGCGGATACCACCTGTCCAGCAGGTCGACGAGGTCACCGAAGGTGGACATGGCCGTCACCCGGTGGCGCTGGTGGCCTGACAGCGCAACGCCCGTACGGCGTCGTCGCAGCGCTCGCTCACCGCACGACGGACCGCGTCGTTCAGCTCAGGGTCGGCGAGCCACTCGGTGACCCGGGTGACCAAGGCGTCACTGGCGGCGGTGATCGGGAAGGCAGTGGTCAGGAAAGCCTTGTGCAGCGGAACACCGCGGCGGGCCCAGACCCCGGAGCCGTCGTTGATCGCCCGAGCGGCCTCCAGGTACGGCTCGACATAGTCGTCGAGGAGCTCGTCCTGGTCGACCTGGAAGAAGTGCCCGGCGATCTGTCGGTAGGACTCGTTGGGCATGTCCTCGGCGACCGTGAGCTGCTGCCAGGCGGCGGCCTTGGCCTCGGCGGTCGGGATCGACGCAAGTGCGGCCCCGGCGGCCTCCCGGCCGGCGATGGTGTTGTCAGTCGCAAGCTCGGCTTCGATCGCGGCCTGATCGGCAAGCCCGAGCCGGGCCAGATGGGTGATCAGGTGCCAGCGCAGACCGGTGTCGATCTTCAACCCGGCCGGGACCTCCTCGCCGTCCAGCCAGCCCTGGAGAACCGCTCCACCGGTCGGGCCGGTCGCCGCGGCAGCGAGTGCACGGACGATCGACAGCTGGTGGTCCGAGCCGGGCTCGGCAGCGACCAGGACCCGGGCGATGCCCTGCTCCAAGCTCTGCCGGACCGACTCGCGGATCTCGCCGCGCGGAGTGTAGCTGCCGGCGGCGGTGATCGCCTGACCGAGCAGAGCTTGGACCGCGGTGAGGTCCGACTCGCTGCCGACACCACGCAACACCATGGCGACGTAGTCCTGCGCAGACATCTCGGCATCGCGGCACATGTCCCACGCGGCACCCCAGCACAACGCTCGGGTGAGCGGGGAGTCGAGGTGCTGGATGTGCTCGACCACGGTCGCCAGGGACCGCTGATCCAGCCGGACCTTGGTGTAGGTGAGGTCGTCGTCGTTGGGCAGGACCAGGTCGCCACGGTGGACCCCGACGAGGTCGGCGACCTCGGTGCGGGCGCCGGTGACATCGATCTCGACCCGATGGGTCCGGGTGAGTAGTTCACCGCCGGTTCCGACGGAGGGATCGACGGCGTAGATGCCGATCGCCATACGGTGCGACCGCAGCGTCGGGTACTGCTCGGGGGCACTCTGCACCACGGTGAAGGAGGTGAATCGATCGTCGTCGTCCACCTCGAACTCGGCGCGCATGGTGTTGACCCCGGCCACCTCGAGCCATTCGGCCGACCAACCGGAGAGGTCGCGGCCCGAGGACTTCTCCAGGGCCGAGAGCAGATCCGACAGCTGGGTGTTGCCGAAGGCGTGGGTGGCGAAGTAGTCCTTCACCCCGGACAGGAACGCATCCAGCCCGACATAGGCGACGAGCTGGCGCAGCACCGAGGCGCCCTTGGCGTAGGTGATGCCGTCGAAGTTCTGGTCGACAGCGACGAGGTCGACCATGTCGGCGGCGATCGGGTGGGTCGAGGGGAGCTGGTCCTGGCGGTAGGCCCAGTTCTTGCGCTTGTTGCAGAACTCGGCCCAGACGTCCTGAGGGTCGTCGTCGATCTGGGACTGGGCGAAGTGGGAGGCCCACTCGGCGAAGGACTCGTTCAACCACAGATCATCCCACCAGGTCATGGTGACCAGGTCGCCGAACCACATGTGGGCGAGCTCGTGGAGGATGGTGTTGTCACGGCTGCGCAGCGCGGCGGCGGTCACCCGGGACCGGAAGACGTACTCGTCGCGGAAGGTGATGCAGCCAGCATTCTCCATCGCACCAAAGTTGTATTCCGGTACGAAGATCTGGTCGTAGCTGCCGAAGACATAGGGGTGTCCGAAGGCCTCTTCGAAGACGGCGAAACCGGCCTTCGTGGTGGTCAGGATCCGGTCGGCATCAAGATGCTCGGCCAGCGACTGACGGCACAGCACCGACATCGGGACGTCACCGCTGAGCTCCGATCGGTACCCCTGGTCCAGGATCATGTGGTACTCGCCGGCCACGATCGCGGTGATGTAGGTCGACAGCGGCTCGGTCTCGGCGAAGTCCCAACGGGCAAAGCCGTCACCGCTCGGGGTGGGGGAGACCTGTGCCGCGTTGGAGACGACCGTCCAGTCCTCGGGAGCGGTGACCGAGAAGGTGAAACGGCCCTTCAGATCGGGCTGCTCGAAGCAGGCGAAGACCCGCCGGGCGTCGGGCACCTCAAACTGGGTGTAGGTGTAGACCCTGTCGTCGGCGGGGTCGACGAAGCGGTGCAGACCTGTGCCCTCGCGGGAGTAGCGGCAGATGGCGGTGACGGTCAGCTCGTGGTCGCCGGCGCTCACCTCGAGCGGAAGTCGCTCCCCAGTGAAACCGGAGTGGTCCATGGGCTGGCCGTCGAGGGTGGCCTCGAGCACGCTGTCGGCGATCAGGTCGACATGGGTCTGGCCGTCCTCGCGGGCGCTGAGGGTGATCGTCGAGGTGGAGACGAACCGCTGGTCGGGTGAGTCCAGGGCCTCTCCGGAGGGGAGGCGGCCCGACAAATCGACGTGGACCCGGTACCGGTCGGTCGACAACAGGGCGGAGCGGGCCTGGGCCTCGTCGCGGGTGATGTTCGCTTCGGACATGTTCAGCATCCTTGCACGGACAGGTCCTGTCGTGGGAACGAAGGGGCCACGTAGGCTGGCAACATGGTGAATGACGCAAACGAGAGTGGCCCGAGCGAAGAGGTTCATTTCTGGTTCGATCCGGGCTGCCCCTGGGCCTGGATGACTTCGCGCTGGATGCTCGAGGTCGCGAAGGTGCGTCCCGTGCGGACGGTGTTCCACGTGATGAGCCTGGCGGTGCTGAACCAGGGGCGCGACCTCTCGCCCGACTATCGCGCTGCCATGGACCGGGCCTGGGCGCCGGTCCGGGTCTGCCTGGCGGTCGACCAACAGCACGGCAAGGAGAAGCTGTCTGAGTTCTACACCGCACTCGGCACCCGCTTCCACCCGGGCAAGCAGGAACGCACCAAGGACACCCTGATCGCCGCCCTGGTCGAGGTCGGTCTGCCGGGCGAGTTGGCTGATGCCGGTGACACCGACGCCAATGACGAAGCCTTGCGCGCATCCCACCACGAGGGCATGGATCCGGTCGGTGACGAGGTCGGCACCCCAGTCATCCACGTCGGTGGAGTCGCCTTCTTCGGCCCGGTGATCTCGCCGGCGCCGAAGGGTGAGCAGGCAGGCGTCCTCTTCGACGGTGTGAAGGCTGCAGCCTCCTATCCGGGCTTCTTCGAGCTCAAGCGGAGCCGCACGGTGGGACCGATCTTCGACTGATCGTCCCTCAGATCTGGGCTGCTTCGTCCAGCCAATGCCGTACGACCGGTTCCATCAGGTCAGCGAGCTGGACGAAGCCCAGGTCGGTGGGGTGGACCCCGTCGACCGAGCCCTCGGTGAAGTCATGCTCACCCAGGTCGAGAAAGGCGATCCGGTGGTCCCCGTTGTCGCGGTGCCGGGCCACGATCTCGGCCTGGACGTCACGTTTGGCGATCCGAGTGGCTCGCGCGGTCGGGTCGTACCGTTCACTGATCCGTTGGGTTTTTGCGACCACGATGATCGGCACCTGTCGGTGTCGCTGACGCAGGATCGGGATGAAGTCGGTCAGCGTTCTGCGCAGGTCCTCCACCAGCGGCACATTCGACTCGTAGTCGAGGATGAAGGCCGACACCTGGTCGATCTGGGCCAGGAGGTGGGCCACCTCCGGCTCGCCGCGGCCGTTGCCGGAGAAGCCCAGGTTCAGGGTCTCGATGCCGAGCCGTCGGGACAGGATGGCTGGATATGCCATACCGGGGCGACTGGCGCATCCGCCCTGGGTGATTGAGGTCCCGTACACCACCAGCCGCCCCTGGCGGGGCAGTGCCGATGCTGCCTCGAGCCCGGCACCGGGGTCGAGGCCGATCTCGACGTCGACCACGCCCTGGTAGAGCGGGAAGTTCAACCCGATGGTGCGGGACTCCCGCAGCGGGGTCGTGAACAGGGTTGACTCGTACTCCGTCTCGCCCAGCACCGGTCGACTCACGCCCCAGTACGCGCCACCGTCCTCGCCGACGTAGGCATCGAAGCCGCACTGTCCGGTCGCCGCCATGTGATTCATGTTCGGTGGGCCGGCGAGTCTGACCCGCACTGCAATTCGTGAGGAGTCGGTACGGAATCGGATCTGGCCGCCGGCGGTCGCATTGGCCAGCCGGTCGACCTCGGGCCGCAGTGGCCACTGCGGTGTGACCGGCAACCGGCGGTAGACGCCGTCGTCGGCCAGCCAGGCAAAACCGGTGACTGCGAACGGCGCCTGTCGCGGCGACAGCCAGACCATCGGTTCGGTGCCGCCGGGCCCCGGGGCCATGTAGGGGTCGAGCTGTTCGGCATCGATGGCGGTCGGTCCGGGCATGTCTTCCTCTTCCTGGGCTGGTGGGGCCGGAGCGTACGAGTTCAGCCGTGGTGCTGCCGCAGCTCCCGAGGGATGGGACCGGTTAGAGTCGGTCCATGCGCGTACACATCGGTGGCGACCACGCCGCCTGGGACCTGAAGAATGCACTCGTCGCCGCACTGACCGCCGACGGACATGATGTCGTCGACCACGGTCCGCACGAGTTCGATGCCCAGGACGACTATCCCCGGTTCTGTGTCCCTGCTGCCGAGGCCGTGGCGGCCGAGGAGGGCTCCCTCGGGGTCGTTCTGGGTGGCTCGGGCAATGGCGAGCAGATCGCCGCCAACAAGGTGGTGGGTGTCCGTGCCGCGTTGGCCTATGACACCGACACCGCAGCGCTGGCCCGCGAGCACAACAACGCCAATGTGGTGGCTGTCGGTGCCCGCAAACACACCGAAGCCGAGGCGATCGGTCTGGTCCGAACCTTCCTGGCGACCGGCTACTCCGGGCAGGAGCGGCACACCCGCCGGATCGAACTGCTCGCCGTCTACGAGACCACCGGCACTCTGCCGGCCTGACCGTGCCCGAAGGCCACCATCTGCACCGCCTGGCGCAGGACTGCAACGCCACCTTCGCCGGTCACCGGGTCGCGGTGTCCAGCCCGCAGGGCCGGTTCGCCGATTCCGCGGCGCTGCTCGACGGACTGGACTGGTGGCGTGCCTTCGCCCACGGAAAGCACCTCTTCCTCGGGTTCGGACAGGTCACCGATGACGAGGATGCGCGCTGGGTCAACATCCACCTCGGGCTGATCGGTGGGCTGCGATGGGCGCCGCTTGCGCCGCCAGTCGGCCAGGTCCGGCTCCGGTTGGCCACCGACGAGATCGCTGCGGATCTGCGGGGGCCGCAGATCTGTCGGCTGCTGGACTGGCCGGATGTCCAAGCGGTACGGGCAAGGCTCGGCCCTGATCCGCTCGATCCGCAGGCTGATCCTGACCTGGCGTGGCGGCGGATCCAACGCTCGTCCAAGTCGATCGCGGCTCTGCTGATGGACCAGGCCGTGTTGGCCGGGGTCGGCAATGTCTACCGTGCCGAGGTGCTGTTCCGGCAGCGTCTCAATCCACGCACGGAGGGACGGAACCTCCAGAAGTCAACCTGGACAGCGATCTGGGAGGACCTGGTGACACTCATGCCGATCGGGGTGGCTGATGACCGGATCGACACCGTACGGGATGAGCACACCCCGGAGGCAATGGGGAGGCCGCCCCGGGTCGACGACCACGGGGGCGAGGTCTATGTCTATCGGCGCCACCAAATGCCCTGTCTGGTTTGTGGATCCGAGGTCCGCAAGACAGCCGTGGAAGGACGCAACCTCTACTGGTGTGGCAACTGTCAACGGCGTCGTCGATGAACTCGATCGGATGGCTCTCGGCGCGGCTGGTTGACGATCCCGACGGCCCCGTCCTGGTCGACGACCGGGGGACCCTGGCCCGATGGCGGATCGCCCAGCTCCGGGTCAGCGAGGGGGCGGTCGCCGCACCAGCCGCCACGGCCTGGGAGATCGACGAGGTCACCCAGACCCTGGTCGCCGACTCGGTACGGGTGACGCTGCGCCACTCCATTGATCAGACCTGGTCCCTCCGGATCCTGGTGCACAACACCGGCGACGTTCCGATCCGACTCAACCGGCTCGCCCTGGCCGTGGACACCGGGCCGGACTGGACGGCGTGGGCGGCCTGTGACGGTGCCGAGGCCATGGTCACCGTGCTCCCGCACGGGCCCGGTCGGCTCCTCGGATTCACCGTGCTGCAAGGAGAGTTGCGCCGTGACGGGGCGCAGCTGGTGATCGATGACCTGCTGTTGGCGCCCGGCGCGCAGCATGTCGTACGGATCCGTGGCGACTGGTACGCCAGCGGGAGCGAGCTGGCCCGCCACCGGCCCACCGCAGTCCCGGCCCGGGAGTGGTGGGAGGTCGGCACGGTCGTCGAACTCGACCATCCCGATCAGGCCCTGGTCGCGTCCCGGGCCATCCCTGACGACGAGGAGCTGGCCCCGTACGAGGGCGAACTGACCTCGTACGACGGCGAACTGACCTCGTACGACGGGGCTCGGGTCACTGAGCTCGATCCGGGCCGGCCCGGCCGGATCATCATCGAATTGGCCGGGCCGCGTGGCCGGTGCGAGGTGGCGGCCGGGTTCGCTCCCGGCCTTGCTGACCTGGTGGCGATCTTCCTCGAGCATGCCGAGCGCCGGTGGCCGACGGGCCGACAGGGGCTGCGGATTGATTCGGTCGCCGACGGGGTGATCCTGCAGCACCACGACCGATTCGGTGACCGGGGCCCGATCCGGTACGACGACGGTCACGACGCACTGGACGGCCTGGTCGAACGGATGGCCGACGAGGGGCCCCTCGCGGTCGCGCTGCTCGCCGAACAGGCCTTGCGGACCGGTGATCCGGTACTGGCCGAACGGGCCAGCGTGGCCCTGTCCACCCTCGGCCCGGATCCTGCGCGGATGGTGGTGATGTTGCCGGTGATGGCAGCCCGTGCGATGACCGGCCTCGACCCGACCCCGCCCCCACCAGCCGCATCAGCCGCTCCTGCGTCACCGCAGCTGTCGGGCTCACATCCTCTGACCACGCTGCTGGCGGCCGCGGTCACCGATCCGCACCAACGCGAAACAGCGATGCGGCAGCTCGGCGCCCACTGGGGCCTTGGCCTGCACGGTCAGCGGCTTGAGTTGGCCGACCTCGTGGAGGATGCGCGACTGCTCGCCCTCGCCTCCTTGCTGGGACAGTTCGATCCGCCGCAGCCGTCGGGCTGGGTTCTCGAGTGGGAGGAACTGATCACCCGCGAACACTGTCGCCTGCGCGGCGAGTTGTGGCTACGGCTTGCCGCCGATCCCGAGACCGTTGCGCCGGGCCTGGCCTGGCTGCTGCTGGCTCCCTGACCGGGTCAGCTGGCAGTCAACTGTGCGGCCCGGGGCACCGAACCACGCAGGAAGATCTGCCAGTTGTCGGTGCGGCTGACATCGCCGTGGGAACCGAGCTGTTCGAGCACGACATGGCTGGCATTGCGGGTCTGGCGATCCCAGGCATCGGTCGGTTCGACCTCCACCTGCCACAACCAACGGCAGGCCGACTGGACCATCTGGACCTGCACCCGGGAATCGGGATCGAAGGTGCTCATCCCGGTGCCCGACACGCTGTTGTCGATGTGGATGTGATTGCGGTGCAGCGGGTCGAACAGGTAGGTCAGGACGTAGGCGAAGTGCAGGTGCAGACTCGCCGCCAGCGACCAGTACCGGCGCCGGTGGTCGTCGCGCAGGGCAGCATCGTCCAGCTCGGACCACAGGTCCTCACGGCAAGAGACGACGGGTACGTCGCCGCTGCGGAGTCGGCTGATGTCCAGGGCTCGGCCGGCGCCGTGCCAAGAGCTGCAGCCGGTCCCGTCGCGCACCCAGGCGCCGTAGCTCCACAGCTGGTCGTGGCGTGGCAGACCGCTGGTCGCGAGCCAGTCGTCCTGCCACTGCACCACCTGGGCGAGGAATCCTGGTTCGATCGGGAACGGGGTGGGGGACTGGTTGACCTCATACACCGTCTCGGCCGTGCCGACCCGGTCGACGGTCGTCATGGCGTCCCGGTCGACACAGGTGAGTGGCTCCTGGTTCGGTGGGGGAGGGCGCTGACCGATGGTGCTGCAGCCGGTCAGTGTCGCGGCGAGCGCAAGACCGGCGCCCAACGCCGTACGCCTGTGCATGGATCGACGCTACCCGAGGTGCCGGTGCCAGTACCGCAGTCGCCGGGCGTTGCGCGGAAGTGGCACGATGGGCGCATGAGGATCCCACCCCTGCTGGTCTCCGGCGCGGCCGTCACCGCGACCGCCATGGCCGGTGCTGCTGCGACCGACCCCGAGTCCGACTGGTACCAGTCGCTGGACCGACCCGACTGGCAGCCACCGCCGGCCGCCTTCCCGATCGTGTGGACCACGCTGTACGCCACCATTGCCGGTGCAGTGGCCAAGGCCTACAACTCGGCCCCCGAGGAGGAACGGGCCGCCCTGGTCCGCCAAGTCGCGGTCAACCTGAGCCTCAATGCCGGGTGGAGCTGGCTGTTCTTCCGGTCCCGACACCTGTGGGTGGCCACCTTCGGTGCGGCGGCCCTGGCGATCTCCTCACTGAAGCTGGTCAAGCGGGCCGGTCGGCACAGTCGTGCTGCCGGAGCCTGGCTGGTCCCCTATGCACTGTGGACCTGTTTTGCCACGGTGCTCAGTGCCGACATCGCTGCCCGCAATCCCCAGAGCTGACAGTGGAACCACTGCTTGTCCTCACTGATCTCGACGGCACCTTGATCCGCAGCGACCTGAGCGTCAGCCCGTACACGAGGTCGGTCGTCGCCCAGGCCGCTGCCCGGGGGATTCCGGTGGTGGCCGCGAGTGCCCGGCGCTTCGAGGGGATGCGTGACATCTGTGTCGCGGCCGGCGCCTCGCCGTGGATGGTCTGCAGCAACGGTGCGCTGGTGGTGCACCGCGATGACCAGACCGTGATCCATGAGGCCCTGTTGGGGTCCGAGCAGCAACGGGAGGCGATGGCGGTGTTGCGCCAAGCCGCTCCCGGGGTGGAGTTCGTGACTGTCGCTGAACGGGGCGACTTGTTCCGGGTGAGCCACGGCTATCCGTCGATGGCCCAGCAGCGAGACCACTACATTGATCCGGCCCAGATGACGGTGGCCGACGACCAGACCCTCACCGACCGGCCGGTGCTGAAACTGATCGCCCGGCTCCCGGCCTTGTCACCGGCCGAGCTGGCGGCGCCGCTGGCCGGCGACCGGGAGCTCGTGGTCACCTGGTCGGGCACGCCGATGATCGAGATCTCCGCCCCCGGGGCCACCAAGGCGGTCGGGATGGCTGCGGTCGCTGATCGGCTCGGCATCGAACCCGACCGGATCGTGGCCTACGGCGACGGCGCCAACGACCTGGCCATGCTGCGGGCTGCTGGCCTCGGCGTCGCGATCCCCGGCGGAGACCCGGTCGTGGTGCGCGCCGCTGACGAGGTGGCTCCGGCCGACAACGAGTCCGACGGGCTCGCCCGGCATCTGGCCGGACTGCTCGGGCTGGCCGTTGCGGCCCCGCCGCTGCAGACTCTGCCGCCCACAGCGGAGATGTCGCTGTAGGGGCGCCATCGGCTCGCCTGGGCGGCAGTTTGGCAGGAAACTGCCAGGTTCGGCTTGTGTCGGGTGGCGATTCTCCGGAGGCGGCTCACATGACGTAGACTGGGTCCTCGTCGCGGGGTGTAGCGTAGTGGCTAGCGCACCTGCTTTGGGAGCAGGGGATCGCAGGTTCGAGTCCTGTCACCCCGACGTTCGAAGTGAATGCTCCGGGATCCTTGTCCAGACAGGGATCCCGGAGCTTTTTCCGTCCACGACGAAGCTGGCCGAGTCCTCGACTTGATTGGCTGCGTGTGAGCCCGTACGCTGTGCGTCGCACCTTTGCGGGCGTAGCTCAATGGTAGAGCCCCAGTCTTCCAAACTGGTTGTGCGAGTTCGATTCTCGTCGCCCGCTCCATTTCCTCCCTGCCGGACCCCTTGGGTCCGCTGCCTGCCACCACGTCACGTCGCCGGTGAGACCAATCGTGCCCTCGGTTCGACGGAGGGCGACCGAACTCGTTACCATGGTTCGTCGCATGTGCCAACCGGTACGTGATTCAACAGATTTCCCTGCCTGCCGGCAGGTTGTCGAAGCCAGATCCAGGAGCGAACCCTTGTCGAGCAACGTCGAGCAGCTCAGTGCGTCCCGGGTGAAGATCACCGTCGAGGTCCCCTTCAGTGAACTGAAGCCGAGCATTGACAAGGCCTATTCCGAAGTTGCGAAGCAGGTGTCCATCCCCGGCTTCCGCAAGGGCAAGGTGCCGCCGATGGTGATTGACCAGCGGGTCGGTCGGGGCACCATCTTGCAGGAGGCCATCAACGAGGCGCTGCCGAACTTCTACGGCCAGGCCATCGAGGAGCACAAGCTGGTCCCGCTGGGCCAGCCTGAGGTTGAGGTCACCAACCTGGTCGACAAGGAGAAGGTCGAGTTCACCGCCGAGGTGGACGTCCGTCCCGAGTTCGACCTGCCTGATTTTGCTGCGGTCTCCGCCGAGGTCGAGGCCTTCGAGGTCTCCGAGGACGACGTCGAGGAGCAGCTCAACACCCTGCGCGAGCGGTTCGCCACCACGACCCCGGTCGAGCGGGCCTCGGCCGAAGGTGACGTGGTCACCATCTCGCTGGTCGCTCGCAAGGATGGCGAGGTTCTGGACGACGCCACGGCTGACGACCTGACCTATGTCATCGGATCCGGCGGCATGCTGGACGGTCTGGACGAGGCTGCCACGGGCAAGTCCGCCGGCGACACCACCACCTTCACCACCACCCTCGTCGGTGGCAGCCACAAGGGCGATGAGGTCGAGGTTGAGTTGACCATCAGCCAGGTCGCCGAGCGCGAGCTCCCTGAGGCCGACGACGACTTCGCCCAGCTCGCGTCGCCGTACGACACGATTGGTGAGGTCACCGACCAGATCCGCACCGAGCTGACCAACCGTGCCCGCCTCGAGCAGGCCCAGGATGCGCGCGATGCCGTACTCGCCAAGGCCATCGATGGACTCGACATCGAGGTCCCCGAGGGTGTGCGCACCGCTGAGCTCGACGCCCGCAAGGGGCAGATCACCCAGCAGCTCGCCCAGATGGGGGTGACCCTGGAGCAGTACCTCGCCGAGTCGGAGGAGGCCGAGAATGAAGAGGCCTTCTGGGCCGACGTGGAGAAGCGTTCGTTGGACGCTCTGACCTCGCAGCTGGTTCTGGACAAGTACGCCGACGAGAACGAGATTGCCGTCGACCAGAACGAGCTGCTGAACCACGTGCTGCAGATTGCCCAGCAGACCGGCACCGACCCGCAGCAGGAACTGCAGCACATGGTCGAGCACAACCACATGCCCGAGTACATGGCTGAGATCCGTCGCCGCAAGGCTTTGGCCGCGGTCGTTGACGCCGCCACCGTCACCGACTCCAATGGTGAGACCATCGACCTGTCGGTCCTGCAGGCCGACGGCTCCATCGGTGACCCGGCCGATGCCGAGGTCGAGGAGGCTCCTGAGGTCGAGGACGCACCTGAGGTCGAGGCACCTGCTGTTGAGGACAGCGAGGACGAGGACCAGACCAAGGCCTGACCCACCGACCCCCACAGGCCCGCTTCGCTTCGCGCGAGGCGGGCCTGTTCCGTTCTTGGCGGCTGTCTCCCGACTGGGGGACAGTTGGGAGCGTGAGGTCCCCCCACAGCGGGCCCAGGCGGCGTAGGGTCATTGCCGATCGGGCTGCAACAGAGACTGCCCCCAGGGCCCAAGGAGGGTCCCATGTCCGCAATCCCCCTCAGAGCCAAGCTTGGTGCCGAGGCACTCGGCACCTTCTGGCTGGTCTTCGGCGGCTGTGGTTCAGCCGTGCTGGCGGCCAAGGTCCTCGGTGAGGACAACATCAACATGGGTATCGGCTTTCTTGGCGTTGCCCTTGCCTTCGGTCTGACCGTGCTCACCGGCGTCTACGCCTTCGGCCACATCTCCGGCGGCCACTTCAACCCAGCCGTCACTCTCGGTGCCGCGGTTGCCAAGCGGATTGAGTGGAAACTCGTTCCCGCCTACATGATCACCCAGATCATCGCCGCCTCCATCGCCGGTGCAGTCCTGCTGCTCATCGCCAGTGGCAAGGACGGCTTCAGCGCTGTCGACAGCGGATTCGCCACCAATGGGTACGGGGAGCTCTCGCCCAACGGCTATGGCCTGCTCGCCTGTCTGGTCATCGAGGTCGTGCTCTCGGCCATCTTCGTCTACGTCATCCTCGGAGCCACCGACGCCCGGGCGCCCAAGGGCTTTGCCGGCATCGCGATCGGTCTCACCTTGACCCTGATCCACCTGATCTCGATCCCGGTCACCAACACCTCGGTCAACCCGGCTCGCTCGCTCGGCGTCGCCTGGTTCGCTGGATCCGGGCCGTTGAGTCAGGTCTGGTTGTTCATCGTTGCCCCCTTGGTCGGTGCAGCAATTGCTGGCCTCACCTACGCCGCCATCACTGCGGCCAAGCCCCTTGCGGAGGCCACCGCCGAGTGAGTACGCGATGGTGAGCCCGGTGGCCAAGGCTCCTCGGAGGACACGGCGCAGCTGGGACCAGCTTCTGGTCTGGGTTGCGCTGGTCCGGCTGCTCTGGTCGGCTGCACCGGTCTGGGCCACGATCGCTGTGGTGACGGCAGTGCTCAGCGCTGCCGTGACCGTGGTGGCCATCCCGCTCGTCGGGGAACTGATCGGTGCGGTCGCTGCTGTCCTGGCCGGCGATGGTGGGACTGAGCGGGTCTGGTTCTGGTTCGTCCTGCTCGCCGCCTCACAGGTCGTTGCCCAACTCATCGGTTTCGGAATCACCGTTTCCAATGCCCGCTGTGCCCGACGGTTGGTCACCCGGCTGATGTGTCTGGTTGCCGAGGCAGGGATGGCGCCGCCCGATCTTGCTGCGATCGAGGGCTCCTACGGCAATCGGCTCCGCTCCCTGGACCGCAACCTGGTCAACTGGGAGCTGGCCATGGCGCCGTTGTGGATCTGGCATGTCCTCACGATCCGGCTCACCGGGCTGGGCGCGCTGGTCGTCGCCATGACCTGGCGGCCCTGGGTCGGCCTGCTCGCGGCCCTGTCCGTGGTCGGAGTGGGACACGCCTTCGGCGTCTGGCAGCGTCGCTTCACCGAACTCAGCATCGGCGAGGCCAGCGAGGAGACTCGGCGCAGCCAGTACTTGCGTGACCTCCTGGTCCAGCCGTCGGCAGCCAAGGAAGTCCGCCTCTTCGGCTGGGCCGGCTGGCTCACCGATCGCTATCGTCGCGCATGGCAGACCGCCGATGGCCTGCGCTGGCAGGGGGCCGGTGGCAGCCTGGTTCCGCTGGCGATCGCGTCGCTGGTCTCGATGGTCGTCATCGGCGGAGCCCTCGCCCTGCTCGGTGTCGATGCCAGCTCCGGGCTGATCACGGTGGCGACCGTCGTCACGATTGCCCAGGCACTCGTCGGTCTGGAGGCGCTCGGCATCCTCGGTGATGCCCAGACCTACTCGACCAAATTGGCCTCACTGGTCCACTCGGTCGCGACCGAGCGTCGCTCGATCGGACTTGATCCGGTACGGCCAGAGGTCGCCTCCCAGCCCCCACAGCCGAGCCGCCCCGGGCCGGCAGCAATCGAGATCTGCGATCTGAGTTTCACCTACCCGGCGCGCTCGGATCCGACCATCCACGGCCTCGATCTCGACATCCCGGCCGGCCAGTCGGTTGCGCTGGTCGGCCTGAACGGCGCGGGCAAGACCACCCTGATCAACCTCATCTGTGGTCTGCGGCGGCCCGATGCCGGGCAGATCCTGGTCGATGGAGTTCCGGTCGACGGTCCGCAGGCCGGCACCGTCGCAGCGATCTTCCAGGACTTCCAGCACTATCCGCTGTCCCTGCGTGACAACGTCGGCTTCGGTGCGCCCGAACTGCTCGACGGCCCCGACAGCCGGTTCACCGATGTCCTCGACCAGATCGGTGGAGCGACCGTACGGGAACGGGTCGCCGAAGGACATGAGGGCGATCCGTGGGATCGAGTCCTGACCAGTGACCAGACCGGCGGCACCGACCTGTCGGGAGGTCAGTGGCAGCGGATCGCCTTGGCCCGCGCGATGACTGCGGTCGCCGGCGGCGCCCGGGTCCTGATCCTGGACGAACCCGCTGCCGCACTGGACGTCCGGGCCGAGGCCGAACTGTTCGACCGTTTCGTTGACCTCACCGCTGACGTCACCACCATCTTGGTCTCGCATCGACTCTCCTCGGTGCGCCGGGCGGACCGGATCCTCGTCCTTGACGGCGCCGCCGGACACATCGTCGAGGACGGCAGCCACCACGAACTGATGGCCGCCAATGGCGGCTATGCGCGGCTGTACCGGCTCCAGGCCGAACGTTTCGCGGCGGCCGCCGGTGAGTCTGACACTGCCCCTGATTCCGATGCCGTGGGGCGGTGAGTCGCGATGACTGAGTCCAAGGACAAGCTGGGCCTTCGCCGTACGGTGTCGTTGATGGCCAAGGTGTGGGTGCGGTCGGCCCGCGAAGCGCCCGGGGCAACCGCACTGACCCTGCTGGAGGCCATCGGCAAGATCACCGGGGCGCTGCAGCCGCTGTGCTACGGCTGGATGGTGACGGCGCTGGTCAGTCAGGAGCCGCGCTGGTTCGTGCTCGGTGCCGTCGTGCTGGTGTCCTCGGCCTCGTTGAATCACATCCTGCAGATGACCGGCACCACGGCCCGGGTGCGTCAACGCGAGCGCATTGGTCACAGCTACGACCTCGAAATCGCCGAGCTGTCGGCCCGGATCGCCACCGTCGACCACCTCGAGGCGCCGGCCTATCTCGACAAGTTGCAGGCGCTGCGGGACAACCACATCGCGCTGGGTGACTCGCTGAACGGGACCATCAACTTCCTCAACAACATGGCCTGGGCTCTGGCCTCGGTGTGGGTGGCGGCCAGTGCCGATCCCCGCATGTTGTTGCTGATCGTGGCCGGGATCCCCCCGCTGCTGTTGCAGCCGTTGCAACAGCGGTGGAACAAGCGGTCCGAAGAGGCCGAGGCTGCGCCGAGCCGCCTCACCCGGAGTCTGGTCAGCACCACCAGCCAGGTCGAGGCCGGTGCCGAGATCCGCATCTTCGGTCTGCGGGAGGTGTTGGGCCGTCGGATTGCCGAGGCCGCCCACCGGTGGCGGACCCCGTCGACGCGGCTGGCGACTCGTGAGGCCATCGTCCAGACCAGCGCCGGTGTCTTCTACTTCGTCGCGGCGGCCGCGGTCGTGGGATGGATCCTGGTCGACACCCTTGCCGGACGGGTCACGCCGGGAGCGTTCACGACGGCAGTTGCCTCGTTGGCGGCGATGCAGCGGTTCGTGGCGGTGCTGGTGTTCTGGATTGGACATCTGGGTCGCTCGATCCGTGCGGTTGACCGGTACCAGTGGTTGGTGGACCATGCCCGAGCCGTGGCAGAACAGGCCGACCAGGTGGCCGATGTGCCAACGCAGATCAGTGACGGGATCAGCCTGCGCGGAGTCGCGTTCCGCTATCCCGGCGCGGAGGTCGACGCCCTCGCCGGACTGGACCTGGATCTGCCCGCCGGTGCCGTGGTGGCCGTGGTGGGGGAGAACGGGGCAGGCAAGTCCACCCTGGTCAAACTGCTCGCCGGGCTGTACCGGGCGACGACCGGGACGATTCGAGTGGACGGGATCGACCTGAGCCGTTTCGACACGCGGGCCTGGCGGCAAACGCTCTCAGGTGCCTACCAGGACCATGTACGGCTGGAGCTGGCCGTCCAAGAGGCCGTCGGCTCGGGAGACCTGGCCCGTCTCGAGGAATCGGACGCTGTCGCGACCGCCCTGGTGCGGGCCGGTGCTGAGTCCGATCGGAACCTCTGGCCGTACGAGTTGAACACCCAGCTGGGCACTGACTGGACAGGCGGTGTGGATCTTTCGGGCGGGCAGTGGCAACGCATCGCCCTGGCCCGGGGGATGATGCGGCGCCGGCCGCTGCTGGTGATGCTCGACGAACCGACCTCGGCCCTGGACGCGGCCGCCGAGAACGACTTGTTCGCACGACATGCAGAGATGGCCCGGACCGCAGGATCGGGTGGTGGGATCACCCTTCTGGTCACCCACCGGTTCTCCACCGTGGCAGCCGCCGACCTGGTGGTCGTCCTCGACGGCGGCAAGGTCAGTGAGGTCGGAACTCACGCCGAACTGATGGCAGCCGGACGGACCTATGCCGAGCTCTACCGGATCCAGGCGGTCGGCTACCGGACCTGATCGCGGAGGGGCGATGGGCACTGGTGCGCCCACAGCGAACATCAGGGGGGTTGACCGTGTTTTGTCCGTGGGCGCTAGTAGGTTCGGTTCCGTGAACGAACCACGAGCCAATGAACTTCGCCCGAGGCAGGACCTCTCGCCCAGGGCCGCCGCCGGCAGTGGCGGCATGGGTCTGGATGACAACGTCTACCAGTCGCTGTTGCGGAACCGGATCATCTTCCTCGGTTCCGAGGTCCGCGACGAGAATGCCAATGCCATCTGTGCCCAGATGCTGTTGCTCAATGCCGAGGACCCGGATCGCGACATCTACCTCTACATCAACTCCCCCGGGGGTTCGATCGACTCCGGCATGGCGATCTACGACACGATGCAGTGGATCTCCAACGATGTGGCCACGGTTTCGATGGGGCTGGCTGCGTCGATGGGACAGTTCCTGTTGAGTGCCGGCGCCAAGGGCAAGCGCTACGCCCTGCCGCACAGCCGGATCATGATGCACCAGCCCTCCGGCGGACTCGGTGGCACGGCCTCCGACATCCGGATCCAGGCCGAGCAGTCGCTGCACATCAAGTTGCAGATGGCCCGGCTGATCGCCGAGCACACCGGCCAGACCGTGGAGCAGATCGAGAAGGACTCCGACCGAGACCGGTGGTTCACCGCCGACCAGGCGCTGGAGTACGGCTTCATCGACCACGTGTACGAGCGGGCCAGCCAAATCACCACCAACGACGGCCCGACCCAGTGAAGGACCTTGCCGTGAATGTGAACAACATGGGGAACATGAACAACATGGGGAACACGAATCCCACGGGTTTTGCTCCGGCTGGTCCGTCGATGGACTACTACATCCCGCAGTGGGAGGAGCGGACCTCGTACGGGGTCCGTCGCGTCGACCCCTACACCAAGCTGTTCGAGGAGCGCATCATCTTCCTCGGCACCCCGATCACCGACGACATCGCCAATGCGGTGATGGCCCAGTTGCTGTGCCTGCAGTCGATGGATGCGGATCGTCAGATCGACATCTACATCAACTCCCCGGGTGGGTCGTTCACCGCGCTGACCGCGATCTACGACACCATGCGCTACATCAAGCCTGATGTGCAGACTGTCTGCCTGGGGCAGGCTGCTTCGGCAGCTGCGGTGATCCTGGCCGCCGGGACGAAGGGCAAGCGGATGGCGCTGCCCAACAGCCGGATCCTGATCCACCAGCCCGCGACCGAGGGCAGCTACGGGCAGAGCTCCGACCTGGAGATCCAGGCCAAGGAGATCCTGCGGATCCGTGATCTGATGGAAGACATGCTGGCCACCGACACCGGCCAGTCCAAGGAACAGATCAGCCGCGACATCGAGCGGGACAAGTTCCTCACTGCCGATGAGGCCGTCGAGTACGGCATCGTCGACTCGATCCTCACCTCGCTGAAGGAACTGCCGCAAGGCTGAGGATCGGGCGACACACCCGGCAACAAACCACGTGGCGATGGCGCCCCACCGACATAGGGTGGGGCCCATCGCCACCGGCAACATCATCTGGACCAGCACGACCGTGTGACGGCACGACCGAGGGAGAGCAACCATGGCACGCATCGGAGAAAGCGGTGACCTGCTGAAGTGCTCGTTCTGTGGCAAGAGCCAGAAGCAGGTCAAGAAGCTCATCGCCGGACCGGGTGTCTACATCTGCGACGAGTGCATCGAGCTGTGCAACGAGATCATCGAGGAGGAGTTCTCCGAGGCCGTCGACATCGGTCTGGTCGAGGAACTGCCCAAGCCGATCGCGATCCGTGAATTCCTTGACACCTATGTCGTCGGCCAGGACAGTGCCAAGCGGGCACTGGCCGTGGCGGTCTACAACCACTACAAGCGAGTCCGCGCGCAGGCAGCGGCCCCGTCGGGTCGCCGTGCCGCCGAGGACGAAGCCGTCGAGCTCGGCAAGTCCAACATTCTGCTGGTCGGCCCTACCGGCTGTGGCAAGACCTATCTGGCCCAGACCATGGCCCGGATGCTCAATGTGCCCTTTGCGATCGCCGATGCCACCGCACTCACCGAGGCCGGCTATGTCGGTGAGGACGTCGAGAACATCCTGCTCAAGCTGATCCAGGCCGCCGACTTCGACATCA
>CAMDZW010000007.1 GCA_945911015.1 uncultured Propionibacteriaceae bacterium | reverse complement strand
GCGGTAGCGCGCTTCCCTGACACGGAAGAGGTCACTGGTTCGATCCCAGTATCGCCCACCACAATGAGAAAAGCCCCGCAAATGCGGGGCTTTTCTCATGTACGTCCCTTTTGAATCGTGTGGTTCTGGCCGATCAGGGGTTGCTCACTCCTGCTCGGCGAGTTCCTGAGCGATCTTGTCGCCGCCCTTGTCCCGCCACTTCTGGATCGCATCGGGCCACTTGCTGAGGCTGTCGCGGCCCTGAATGATGGCATCGGCCAGGTCGTGAAGCTCCCGGTTGATGGTGCTGCCCTTGCTGACCTCGGTTTCGGAGATCTTGCCCCGCTTCGGGTTCTCGAGTCCGGCGGGGATCTGTTGTTGGCAGTAGTCGAACAGTAGCTGGGTGGTCTCGTCGTCACCGGGGGTGTAGAGGTTGATCACGTTCTGTGCCCCGAAGTACTGCGGGCCGACCAGGACGTCATCGGCGGCCTCACCGGTGATCTCGACCTGATTGTCGGTGAGCTCGTAGTGGAGCCCTCGGACTCCGTACTTGATCTTGAGGTACTCCTCGGTGCCGAAGGGGGAGGCGAGGTAGTCGGCGAACCGGAGCAATTCGTCGATCCGCTCCTCGTCGTCGGTCTTGGCCAACCCGACCGGTGAGCCGTACGCGGCGGCACCCAGATGCTTGGCCGCTTTTCCGCCGCCGTCCCACTGCGGCATCACGACCGCGCCGCAGGGGAAGGATGCCTTGGCGGCGAGGTTCTGCCACGAGGAGAAGTTCTGCGAGAACAGTGCCGTCGCCCCACCCTCGAACCAGACGGCTGTCGACCCGAGATCGGTGTAGGTGTTGGGATGGAACAGGCCTTCGGCGTACATCGCGGTGACAATCTCGAGGGCGCGTTCGTACTCAGGGGTGGTGATCGCGCTGGTCCAGGTGCCGTCCTCCTCGATCTTCCATCCGTTCGGTCCGCCCAGGGACTCCAGGATCACCGGCAGGGTCCAGCTGCGGGGGTTCTGTCCGATGGCGAACACCCCGGCGTCGCGGTTGGTCAGCTCCCGGCACATCGCCAGGAACTCTTCGCCGTCGGCGAGCTCGGGCATCTTCGGAGCACCGATCTGCTCCAGCAGGTCACCACGGGTCATCAGCACCGACCCTGCAGGGATCCGCGGATTGGGAATGCCCCAGAGCTTGCCGGAGTTCACGCCCACATCCCACGAAGCAGTGGGGAAGCTGGCCAGGTTCGGGTACTGGCTGACGTTGTCCCCCGACAGATACGGCGTCAGGTCGGTGAACATCTTCTCGAGCATCTCAGGCTTGTGCGGGACCGACACGATCTGAGTGATCTCGGCAAGGTTGTCGCCAGCGATAGCGGTCTGGAACTTCGCGGTGTACTCGGTGCTGTTGACGGTGTCCAGCTTGAGTTCGGTGCCCAGGTCGGCCTCCCACATCTTCCACCACTCGTTGCGGTCATGGGCGGAGGGGACCGTGGGGGACTGGATCATCATGGCGACCGGTGCCGACAGTTCGAGAGGGACCCGTCCGGTGCTGGGTGGGGGATCGGGGTAGGACAGGAAGCCGTTCGGGACGCCGGTCTCGCCGTCGCCGGCCAAGTCGGGTTGCGGACCGTCGAAGGGAATGTGCGCAGGTCGGGGATCGGTGCCGCCATTGGCGCTTGGCTCGGTGGCCTCTGGGGTGGTGTCGTCCGTGCGACAGGAGGCGAGAGCCAGCGCTCCGCTCAGTGCCAGACCACCACCCAACAGACGACGACGCGACAACGAGTGATTGGGGGTCATGAGATGTGTCTCCTCCTTGGAGCAGCGAGCCCGAATGCAGCCCCTGCCCTTGACCGACGGGACTGCCGTATGTTCATCTTTGTTAGAAATAGTTTCAGTGAAAGGTGACAACAATGTCAACGACCATCCCGGAGACGATGCAGGCCGTGATCTGCCACGGTCCCGAGAACTACGCACTGGCCGAGGTGCCGGTCCCCACGCCCGGCCCGGGCGAGGCTCTGGTGAAGGTCGATGCAGTCGGCATCTGCGCCAGCGACCTGAAGTGCTACCACGGCGCCGCCAAGTTCTGGGGCGACGAGAACCGTCCTGCCTGGGCTGAGACCGAGGTCATCCCGGGCCACGAGTTCGTGGGCACCGTGGTCTCCCTGGACGACGAGGCTGCGCAGCGCTGGGGTGTGGCCGTGGGGGATCGGGTCACGAGTGAGCAGATCGTGCCCTGCTGGGAGTGCCGCTACTGCATGACCGGGGCCTACAACATGTGTGCTCCACACCTGATGTACGGGTTCAAGCGCGAGACTCCCGGTGCGATGGCCGAGTACATGGTCTACAAGCGCAATGCCCGAGTGCACAAGATCTCGCCCGACATCCCGCCGGCGCATGCCGCCTTCGTGGAGCCGCTGTCGTGCGCCCTGCACGCGGTGGAGCGCGCCAACCTGCAGTTCCACGACGTCGTCGTGGTGGCCGGTTGCGGTCCGATCGGCCTGGGGATGATTGCCGGTGCCCGCTCGAAGAACCCGGCCAAGATCATCGCCCTCGACGTCGCTCCCGACAAGCTCGCCCTCGCCGAGAAGACCGGGGCTGACCTCACGATCAACATTGCCGACACCGACGCGATTGAGGTGATCATGGGCCTCACCGGTGGCTACGGGGCTGATGTCTATCTGGAAGGCACCGGCAACCCGGCTGCGGTCGGTCAGGGCCTCAACCTGCTGCGCAAGCAGGGCCGCTACGTCGAGTACAGCGTCTTCGGCAGCGACGTCAGCGTGGACTGGTCGATCATCAGCGACGACAAGGAACTGGACGTCCTCGGTGCCCATCTGGGGCCGAACTGCTGGCCTGCTGCGGTGAAGTTGCTCGAGACCGGGGCCTTGCCGATGGACGAGATCGTCACCCATCAGCTTCCGTTGGCCCAGTTCCAGCAGGGTCTTGATCTGGTGGCCAGCGGTCGACAGTCGATCAAGGTGAGCCTGCTGCCATGAGAGACACTGACGGCGAGACCCGCCGCCGCGAGGTCACCGAGTTCCTGCAGACTCGCGGTGACGCCGCACCGGCCGATTTGGCCAAGCAGTTCGGGGTCAGTCCGGTCACCATGCACCGTGACCTGACCGAGCTGGAACGCCGTGGGGTGGTGCGTCGGTTCCACGGCGGTGTCACCGCGTTGCCGTCGAGCACCTTCGAATCGTTGGTCGGGCATCGGCTGACCTCCCAGATCGCCCACAAACGCGGCATCGCCGCTCGGGCCCTGGAGGAAGTCCAACCGGGCATGTCGATCATGCTCGACGACAGCACGACCGTGCTGCAGTTGATCGGGATGCTGGCGACCAAGGCGCCACTGACCGTGGTCACCAACTTCGTACGTGGACTGCGCCACCTGGCTGAGCTCAGCAGAGACCACGACCTCACTGTGGTCGGGATCGGGGGCCGCTACGACTCGGGCCACGACTCCTTCGGGGGCCTCCAGGCCGAGAACCAGGTACGGGGCCTGAGAGTGGACGCCGCCTTCATCTCGACCGCAGCCGTCTCGGACACCGGCCTGTACTACCAGGAGGACACGACCGCCTCACTCAAGCGGTTGATGATTGATTCCGCGACCCGGACCCACCTGTTGATCGACCACACCAAGCTGCGCCGTGAGGCATTGTTGCGCGTCGCCCCAGTCACTGACATGGCCACCATCATCACCGACACCGAAGCCGATCCCGTACGGGTGGAGACCTGGCGTCGCGCCGGAGTCACCTGCCACCTCGCACCACCGAAGGACGATTGATGACCTACCTGTGCAATGATCCGGCGAACTTCCGTGAGGACGTGATCCGCGGATTCGCCCTGGCCCATCCCGAGTACGTCACCCGGGTCCCGGAGGCGTCGGGGTTCCGGCGCAGCGACGGCCCATTGGACGGCAAGGTCACCCTGCTGATCGGTGGCGGGTCGGGTCACTATCCCTCGTACAACGGCGTGATCGGTGCCGGCTTTGCCGATGCAGCCGTCCTGGGCAATGTCTTCACCTCTCCTCCTGCCGAGCAGGTGCACCGCATCGCGCGCGCCGCTGAAGGAGGCGGTGGGGTGATCCTGGCCTTCGGCAACTACGCCGGGGACCGGATGAACTTCGGGGTCGCCGCCGAACGACTCCGCGCCGCAGGGATCGACACCCGTGTGGTGTGGGTGAGCGACGACATCGCCTCCGCCCCCGCGGAGGACAAGGCGTCACGGCGCGGCATCGCCGGGACCTTCACCGTCTACAAGATGGCAGGGGCTTCAGCCGAACGTGGTGACGACCTCGACACGGTCGAGCACTGGATGCGGCGGGCCAACGAGGCGACCTTCACCATTGGTGTGGCCTTTGACGGATGCACCATGCCGGGCGCGTCCGAACCGCTGTTCCACGTGGCGGACGGCTCGATGGATGTCGGTCTGGGCATCCACGGGGAGCCGGGGGTGAGGACGACCGCCTTGCCGTCGGTGGACGAACTGGCCGACGAACTTGTCGACCGGGTGCTGGCCGAGCGTCCGCCCGAGGCCGATGGCCGTGCTGCGGTGCTGGTCAACGGACTCGGCGCGACCAAGTACGAGGAGCTCTACCTGCTCTTCGGTGCGATCCAGGAACGGCTGACCCGACAGGGCGTGGTGCTGGTACGCCCCGAGGTCGGGGAGCTGGTCACCAGCCTGGACATGGCCGGTTGCTCGCTGTCGCTCACCTGGCTGGACGACGACCTGGAGCAGCTGTGGATCGCCCCTGCTGACACCCCGGCCTTCCGGCGTGGCGTCCTCGCCCCGTCGCCGTTCACCCAGATGCCGCCCCGTGACGACATCGTCGCCGCAGACACCCACACCCCACTGGATGCCTCGCCGGACTCGCGGCAGACAGCCAGCCGGATCGTGACACTGCTGCGCACCATGCGTGCCGTCATCGATGAACATGCCGACGACCTCGGCCGACTCGACGCGATCGCCGGTGACGGTGACCACGGCCGGGGGATGAGCGCCGGGGTCCGAGCTGCCGTGGACGCTGGCGAAGCGACTCTGACCCGTGGTGGCGGCGCGGGTTCGGTGCTGCAGTCCGCCGGTCTGTCCTGGGCTGACGGCGCTGGGGGCACCAGCGGCATCCTGTGGGGTGTCCTGCTGTCGACGACCGGACGCGCCCTCGGCGATGAGCAGGCCCCGGATGCGGCAGCAGTGGCCGGTGCCCTGACTGCAGGCGCCCGAGCCGTACAGGAACTCAGTGGGACCGCCCTGGGCGACAAATCGCTGTTGGATGCGCTGTTCCCGTTTGTGGAGACTCTCGAGGAGCAGGTCGGGGCCGACCACGGGCTGGTTGCTGCCTGGCGAGCGGCCGCCCAGCGGTCGTCGGAGGCTGCGCGGGCCACCGCCGATCTGGTCCCGAAGGTCGGCCGTGCCCGGCCTCTGGCCGAGCGCAGCGCCGGTACCCCGGACCCGGGAGCCACTTCGCTGGCCCTGATCGCCGAGGGGTTGGCCGATGAACTGGACGCCGATGAACTGGACGCCGATGGGAAGGAACAGTGATGAGTGGGAACGCAACCGAACAGGCCCCGGGGCTTCGACTCCTGGTGGGCAGCGACGGCGCCGGCCTGGACTACAAGGACGCCATTGCCGAGGACCTGCGGGAGGACCCGCGGGTGGCGTCGGTGGTCGATCTCGGTGCGACCCCGGACGATCCGGCGGCGACCACCTATCCGTCAGTGGCCACGCGGGCCGGCGAGCTGATCATGGCGGGGGAGGCCGACCGGGCCGTTCTGGTCTGTGGCACCGGCATCGGGGTGGCGATCGCGGCCAACAAGGTCCCCGGGATCCGCGCCACCGTCGCCCATGACTCGTTCAGCGTCGAGCGTTCGGTGTTGTCGAACGACTGTCAGGTCCTCACCCTGGGCCAGCGGGTCATCGGCTTGCAGCTCGCGCGCCGGTTGGCCCGGGAATGGGTCGGCTACCACTTCGATCCGGGCAGCCACTCGGCAGCCAATGTCGCCGAGATCGTCGAGTACGAGCAGGGGTGCCGTTGAAGACTCAGCCCCAGAACACACCGGCTGCTTTGACCCGTACGGAGTAGAGCGAGGTGGTGGCGGTCAGGTACAGATCGGTCATCCTCGGCCCACCGAAGGTGAGGTTGGCCACGGTCTGTGGGACGTGGAGCACCGCCAGGGCCGTCCCGTCTGCGGCGAGGATCTCGACCCCGCGCCCCGAGCCGGCCCAGATCCGGTCCGCGGTGTCCACCCGGAACCCGTCGAAGGTTCCCTGCGGGCAGTCGGCGATCACGTCACCGCCGCTGACCCCGGAGTCGGTGAGCTCGAAGGACCGTAGGTGTCGCCGGGCCGAGTCACTGACCAGGACCCGCGAACCATCGGCGGAGAAGGCGATCCCGTTGGGGCGATCGAAGTCGTCGATCATCCGTTCGAGTCGGCCGTCGGGCCGGATCCGGTAGACATGGCATCCGTCCTGTTCGGGCTCGGCGGCGAAACCCTCGTAGTCGGAGTCGATGCCGTACGCCGGATCGGTGAACCAGATGCTGCCGTCGGGCGCCTCGGCCAGATCATTGGGGGAGTTGAGCCGCGCGCCGCGGTAGGAGTCGGCAAGGACGGTGACCGATCCGTCGGGCTCGGTCCGGGTGACGCGCCGTGCCCCGTGCTCCGCACTCAACAGCCTTCCCGTGCGGTCGACCCGGTGCCCGTTGTGGTGACCCACGTGATCGGCAAGGACGTCGACCCGTCCGGTCGCCTCGTCGAACCGCACCAGTCGGTCGTTGGGGATGTCGGAGAAGATCAGCTGCCTCGCTGCCGGAAACCAAGCCGGACCCTCGACCCAGCGGGCCCCGGTGCAGCGGCGGACGAGTTCACGGTCGCCGCGCAGACCAGCCCCGGCCGGATCGAAGACCTCGAACTCGGCCGCGAGCCTCACGGTCGTGGTGTCGAGATCTGATGCAGCCATGCCGGCACTCCCTCTCAGTCGGTGAGCCGCACTCTAGTGCGAAGTCGGTGGGTCAGCAGACCGATCCCGAGTCCGCAGCCGATCCCGATCAGATCGGCGAGCAAGTCGAGGACGTCTCCGGACCGATCGGCCAGGAACAGTCCCTGCACCACCTCACTGACCACTGCCTGTACGAAGGCCAACGTCACCACGAGCCACCACCGGATCCCGGCAGCGAGGAACAGTGCCACCGGCACCGCAAAGCCGACCACGTGCCCGATCTTGTCCACCGGCAGGCCCGTACCGATGCTCGGGGCCGGTGGTCCGTACAGGCCGATGCACTGAGCCACGAGTGCGACTGCCCCGAGCACGAGGAAGATCCGACTCCACCAGTTCCGCACGGGCCCGATGATAGGCGGCGCCCACAGTTTGGGTTTTGATGACGGATGTCACCGAATCCAGTGACCTTGGCACCATAGTCTGGTCGTCATGGAAGCAGCCCTCACCCTGAACGCTCTGTCCAAACGGTTCGGCACCAAAGTCGCGGTGGACCAGCTCAGCCTGCAGGTCCCGGCCGGGTCGATGTTCGGACTGGTGGGGCCCAACGGGGCCGGCAAGACCACCACCTTGTCGATGGCGACCGGTCTGCTGCGCCCCGACGGCGGTCAGGCGCTGGTGCTCGGCCGTGACGTGTGGGTCGATCCGCCCGCAGCCAAGGCCGCAATGGGAGTGTTGCCCGACGGGTTGCGGCTGTTCGACCGGCTCAGCGGCCGGGAGCTGATCACCTACTCCGGGCGGCTGCGCGCGGTCTCCGAGTCCGACATCACCCAACGCCGGGAGGCGCTGCTCGACGCTCTGGGGCTGAGCGAGGACGCCGACAAACTCGTCATCGACTATTCGGCCGGCATGACCAAGAAGGTGGCGCTGGCCTGTGCCCTGATCCATGCCCCACGCCTGATCATCCTCGACGAACCGTTCGAGGCGGTCGACCCGGTCTCGGGGGACCGCATCCGCACGATCTTGCGCAATTTCGTCGGCTCCGGTGGGACTGTCATCTTCTCCTCGCACGTGATGGAGCTCGTGGAGAGCCTGTGTGATCGGGTCGCGGTGATCAGTGAAGGACGGCTCGTCGCCCACGGCACCATCGACGAGATCCGAGACGGATCGACCCTGCAGGCGAGGTTCCTCCACCTCGTCGGAGGCGAGGCAGCCACTGCCGACCTGTCGTGGTTGACCGGTCCCGCCCTGCCGGGAGATCCCGCATGACCCGGATCCTGGTCACGCTCAAACTGACCTTGCTGCGCAACGGTCTCAAGCGCAGTGTCTGGCAAATCGTCGGTCTGGTCTTCGCCGGGGTCTACGGCCTGTCAGTCATCGGACTCGGTGTGAGCGGCCTGATCGGGTTGCGCTTTGCCGCGACCCCGGAGGTCGCTGATCTGGTCACCGTGATCGTGTTCACCGTGGTGACGATCGGTTGGGTGGTCATCCCGATCTTTGCCTTCGGCGTCGACAACACCGTCGACCCCTCCCGGTTCGCCCTGTACGGGGTACGTGCCCGTGACCTGCTCCCGGGCCTGTGGCTGGCCGGTCTGATCGGCGTCCCTGGCATCGCGACCGTGCTGATCAGCCTCGCGTTGGTGCTCACCTGGTCAATCGGGGTGCTCCCGGCGATCGCCGCCCTGGTCACCGCAGTCGTCGGCGCTGCCCTGTGTGTGCTGTGGTCACGTACGGTCCTCACCTGGCTGGCGGTGATCCTGCGCGGGCGACGGGCCCGCGACTTCGCGATCGTCGCCCTCATGATCCTGATCTTCGGCGGCAGCCTTGCCCTGCAGAGCGTCTCGCGGGTCGAGGATGTCTCGGTCGAGGCCATCCTCAGTCTGGCCACCTCAGTCGCCACCGTGCTCGGGTGGACCCCGCCGGGCTGGATCTGGGGGCTGCCCGGTGCCGTCGCCGCCGGTGACTGGGCCGAAGCCGGGATCCGAGTCGTGCTCACCGCTGCCTTGGTCGTCGGCTTGACCCAGGCGTGGCGGGTCCGCCTCGATCGTGAGCTCACCAGCCCGATCGACAGCGGAGAACAGGCCGGGTCGGTCCACGCGAGCAGCTGGGTCGATCGACTCGTGCCGGCGACCCCCGCCGGGGCCATCGCCATCCGTGGCTTCCGCTACTGGCGCCGCGACCCCCGGTACCAGATTGGCCTGGTGTCGCTGGTCGTGTTGCCGATCTTCCTGGTCGTCGTTGCCCTGATCAACGACCAGAGTCTCGGCCTGGCGAGCTGGGCGCCGGTGCTGATCGCAGCCGTCGGCGGCCTCTCTGCTGCCTCCGACACCGCCTATGACAATTCGGCCTTCGGCCTGCATCTGCTCGCCGGGGTGTCCGGCAAGGACGACCGCTGGGGCAGGGCCATGACCTACCTGTGGATCCTCACCCCGCTGGTGTTGGTGGCCTGGCTGGTCTCTGCCGCATTCACCGGAGCCTGGGACCAGACACCGTCCATGCTCGGCCTGTCAGCCGCGTTGCTGGCCGGCGGTCTGGGCGTGGGGCTTGCCGTCGGTGCGTACCTCCCCGGTCGGGTCGCGGCCCCGGGGACCAGCCCCTTTGCCAGCCGCAGCGGGAGCAACCTCCAGTCGCTGGTCCAGGCCATGCTGGTGATCTTGCTGACCACCGCCGTCGGCCTGCCCACCGTGGTGTTGGTGGTGTTGGCCCACCTCGGGCCGATCTGGTGGGGCTGGATCGCGCTCCCGGTCGGGTTGGCCAGTGGCGTGGTGGCGATGCGGTGGGGCATCAGGATCGGCGGCAAGCAGATCGATCGGGCCGGGCCCGAGCTGCTCGACACCCTGACCACCTGAGACCGGCCCGGGATGGCAGAATGGCGCAGGTCATTCGCCGACCGGCCTGCACCCGTACAGCGGGCCAGAAGAACAGGAGAGGCCCCGTGCCCCAGATCACCATCGTCGCCGCCCGATCCGATGCGGAAGCCGAGATCACCCGCGAGACCCGGACGGTGGACCACGGCACCACCGGCCTGGACCTTTTCGGCGACGACCGCACCGTCGTGGCGGTTCGGGTCAACGGCGAAACCCGTGACCTGCACCGTACGGTCAACGACAGCGACGAGATCGAACCCGTCCTGATCACCTCGGACGAGGGGCTGTCGATTGTGCGTCACTCAGCCGCCCACGTGCTCGCCCAGGCCGTACAGGCCACCAACGACCACGCCAAGCTCGGCATCGGACCGCCCATCACCGATGGCTTCTACTACGACTTCGACGTCGCCGAACCCTTCACTCCCGACGATCTCAAGGCCCTCGAGAAGTCGATGCAACGCATCGTCAAGGAACGTCAGCGTTTCGTGCGGCGTGCCGTCTCCGACGACCAGGCCCGCACCGAACTGGCCGATGAGCCGTACAAGATCGAGCTGATCGGTCTCAAGGGCGGCAGCAGCGACGACGACGGCAGCAGCGTCGAGGTCGGCGCCGGCGAGTTGACCATCTACGACAATGTGCGACGCAACGGTGAGACCGCCTGGTTCGACCTGTGCCGTGGCCCGCATGTGCCGCACACCGGGTACATCCCGGCGTTCTCGTTGATGCGTTCGGCCGCGGCCTACTGGCGCGGCAATGAGAAGAACAAGCAGCTGCAGCGGATCTACGGCACCGCCTGGCCCAGCAAGGACGAGCTGAAGCAGTACCTGCACCGCCTCGAGGAGGCCGCCAAACGCGACCACCGCAAGCTGGGCAACGAACTCGACCTGTTCTCGTTCCCCGACGAGATCGGCTCCGGGCTGCCGGTGTTCCACCCCAAGGGCGCCATGATCAAGATGGAGATGGAGAACTACTCCCGCCGTCGTCACGTCGAGGCCGGGTACGACTTCGTCTCCACCCCACACATCACCAAGGCGAACCTGTTCGAGACCTCGAAGCACCTGGAGTGGTATGCCGACGGCATGTACCCCCCGATGCACTTGGACGAGGAGCGCGACGCCGAGGGAAACATCCGTAAGCAGGGCCAGGACTACTACCTGAAACCAATGAACTGCCCGATGCACAATCTGGTGTTCCGGTCTCGTGGGCGGTCCTACCGTGAGCTGCCGCTACGGCTGTTCGAGTTCGGCAGCGTCTACCGCTACGAGAAGTCCGGGGTGGTCCACGGACTCACCCGAGCCCGCGGTTTCGCCCAGGACGATGCGCACATCTACACCACCAAGGAGCAGATGCGCGAGGAGTTGTCGAGCCTGCTGACCTTTGTGCTCGAACTGTTGGCCGACTACGGGCTCGACGACTTCTACCTGGAGCTGTCGACCCGCGACCCGGAGAAATCGGTCGGCGACGAACAGACTTGGGAGGAGGCGACCGCGGTGCTCGCCGAGGTCGCCGAGGCGTCCGGGCTGGACCTGGTGCCCGATCCGGGCGGTGCCGCCTTCTACGGGCCCAAGATCAGCGTCCAGGCCAAGGACGCGATCGGGCGGACCTGGCAGCTGTCGACCATCCAGCTCGACTTCTTCGAACCCGAGCTGTTCGAGTTGGAGTACACCGCCGCCGACGGTTCGCGTCAACGTCCGGTGATGATCCACCGTGCCCTGTTCGGGTCGATCGAACGGTTCCTCGGCGTGCTCACCGAGCACTACGCCGGAGCTTTCCCGCCATGGCTGGCGCCGGTCCAGGTGGTGGGCGTGCCGGTGGCCGAGGAGTTCAATGACTACCTGGCCGACATTGCTGCGCGACTGAGGGTCGAAGGAGTCCGGGTGGAGGTCGACACCTCCGACGACCGGATGCCCAAGAAGATCCGCAACGCCTCCAAGTCGAAGGTGCCGTTCACCCTGATCGCCGGCGGTGAGGACCGGGATGCTGGTGCGGTGTCGTTCCGCTACCGCGACGGGAGCCAGAAGAACGGTGTCCCGGTGGCCGAGGCGATCGCCGAGATCACCGCCGCGGTCCGGGACCGGGTCCAGGTCTGATGGAGGCCGAGACGGCGGGGGAGCCCGAGTCCGCCTCCCAGCTGGCAGGAGTCCCCGACTCCTTCCAGCGATTGTGGACCCCTCACCGGATGGTCTACATCGACGGGCAGGACAAACCCGCCGACTCGTCGGTCCAGGAATGTCCCTTCTGCCGTGCGCCGGCTCGTGACGATGCCGACGGTCTCGTCGTCCACCGTGGGGCTGAGGCCTATGTGGTGATGAACCTGTACCCGTACTCACCGGGTCATGTGATGGTCTGCCCATACCGGCACGTCAGCGACTACACCGACCTCAATGAATCCGAGACGGTCGAGGTCGCCACACTCACCCAACAGGCCATGCGGGTGATCCGTACGGTGTCAGGTCCCGACGGCTTCAATCTGGGGATGAACCAGGGTGCGGTGGCCGGCGCCGGCATCCAGGCCCACCTGCACCAGCACATCGTCCCGCGGTGGTCCGGGGATGCGAACTTTCTGCCGGTGATCGCCCAGACCCGGGCCCTGCCGCAACTGCTGGGCGATGCCCGCGCCCTGCTCGCGGCCGAGTTCGCCCGAATCGCCGATCACTGAACGGTCTGGGTCGTGGTTCCCAGCTTGTACCCTGTCGGCGTGGCCGATCAGGAAGATTCTGAGCGTCCTGGGGACGAGCGCCCTGGGATCGAGCGCTCTGGGGGCGAGTCTGGGGACCGCTCCCCTGCCGTGGTGACTCCTCCTCGGCCTGTCGATGCCAGCATGGACCTGTTGAAGCAGGTCATGGAGCACCCGATCGATCCCGACTACGCCGCCGCCCGGGACAGGGGAGTGACTTCCTCACGCCGCGGGATCTGGCTGATGGTGGTGCTGGTGGTGGTCGGTGCGCTGGTGGCACTGTCGGCGATGCAGAACCTGCGGACGGCGCCGGCCAGGTCCCAGGAACGCGAAGAACTCGTCTCTCGTGTCGATGACATGGCCGCTCGGCAGGACGAGGCTCGGGACCTGGTGTCCAACCGCCAGGCCGAACTGCGCCGCCTCCGCGCCGACATCCTCAGCGGCAGTGACGTCGACAAGGACCTCAGCGACCGGCTCGAACGGCTCGACCTGACCGCCGGCACCATCGCGGCCGTCGGTCCCGGCCTGGTCTTCATCGTCGACGACGCACCCCGCGACGATCCCAAGGGACAGATCGTCGATCTCGACCTGCAGCAACTGGTCAACGGCCTGTGGGTCGCCGGCGCCGAAGCGATCGCCATCAACGGACACCGGATCTCCAGTCGGACCGCGATCCGGGGCGCGGGCACCGCTATCACGGTCAACTATCGCTCGCTGACCCACCCGTACCGGATCGAAGCGATCGGTGACCCCGGCACCCTGCAGTCGAAGTGGATCGAGTCCACCGGTGGTCTGTGGTGGTCTGGGCTGACCCGCAACTACGGCATCCGAATGGAAGTGGTCAACGCCGACCACCTGAACCTGCCGGCCGATCCCGGCCTCAGCCTGCGCCATGCGCGGAAGGGAAAGTGATGATCCCCATCATCGGTCTCGTGCTCGGAGTTGTCCTGGGCATCCTGTTGGAACCCGAGCTGCCGTCCTTCCTGCAGCCCTACCTGCCGATTGCGATCGTCGCGGCCCTCGACGCCCTGTTCGGTGCGCTGCGGGCACATCTGGACGGGGTGTTCACCGACCGGGTGTTCGTGGTCTCCTTCTTCTCCAATGTGTTGATCGCTGCGCTGATCGTCTTCGTCGGTGACCAGATCGGCGTCGGATCGCAGCTGTCGACCGGCGTGGTCGTCGTCCTGGGCATCCGGATCTTCACCAATGCTGCAGCCATCCGACGGGCGGTGCTCCATGCCTGAGGCCAAGGACGACTCGTCTGAGGAAGCCGTGACGCCACGGCATGCCCTCACCCCGGACCCCGAGACTGACGAGACGGGCCGCGGGACTGGCGAGCCGGGCGGACGCAGGTGGTCCTGGCGGCGGTTGCTGGTGCCGACCCGCGCGCAACTGGTGGTGGCCGTCGTCTTGGCCCTGGTGGCTTTCGGAGTGGTCGCGCAGCTGAAGGCCCAAGATGGTGACGATGACTACTCCTCGGCGCGTCGCGAAGACCTGGTCCAGCTGCTGGACCAGCTCAGCAACGAGACCCAGCGACTGCAGGCCGAGTCGGCCGAGCTGGAACGGACCCTGCGAGAACTTCGCAGCGGTGCCGGCGCGGAAGAGGCTGCCCGCGAGGAAGCCCTCCGCCGTGCCGAGGTGCTCGGCATCCTGACCGGAACGCTCCCGGCCGAGGGGCCCGGGATCCGGATGGTCATCACCGCCCCCGAAGGGGCGATCACAGTGGAGACCCTGCTCAATCTGCTGCAGGAGATGAGGGATGCTGGAGGCGAGGTGATCGAGGTCAATGATGTCATCCGGATCGTGGCGAGTAGCTGGATCGCCCAGGGCCGTGACGGTCTGGTCATCGACGGACATCTGGTGCAGACCCCGATCACGGTCGAGGTGATCGGCGACTCGCACGCGCTGAGCGAGGCGGCACGGTTCCGGGGCGGGCTGATCAGTGAGATCACACAGAAGGGTGGGACCGTCGACCTGACGGTGGTGGACCGTCTGCAGATCAGCTCCTTGCACACCCCGAAGGCCAATCAGTACGCTCAGCCCGAGCCGCCGGGCTGACCGGGGTGAACCTTCGATCTGAGGAGTGTCATGACCAACCTTCCCGAAGAGCTGCGGTACTCCGAGGACCACGAGTGGGCGGTCGCCGACGGCACCGACAGCGCAGTGATCCGGATCGGCATCACCGCCTATGCGGCCGAGCAGTTGGGTGACATCGTCTACGTGGACCTGCCCGAGGTGGGGCAGGAGACCACCGCTGGCGAAGCCTGTGGTGAGCTCGAGTCGACCAAGAACGTCTCGGACCTGGTCTGTCCGGTCTCGGGTGTGGTGACCGCGGTCAACGAAGCGTTGGTCGACAACTCCGCCCTGGTCAACACCGAGCCGTACGGTGCGGGTTGGCTGATCGAGGTGCGCGCCAGCGACCCTGATCCACTCGCCCGGCTGCTGGATGCCGCAGCCTACGCCGCTCTCACCGCCTGAACCCGTACACTGATGCGACGACAGAGTTGACCGTGACCTGCTGACCGACTGGTCGGCCGACCGAGAGAAGCCGTGCGATGCCTTACTGCACCCATTGCGGACATCAGAACCCCGCAGGGAGCAACTTCTGTGCGCGTTGCGGTGAACCGATGACCGCGATCACCCCGGCCGGTTCCGCCGCCGAGACCCAACCTGCCGGCCTGGAGTCCACCCAGGTCATCCGCGTGGTCCCCGACGACCCGCGCACCTCGTTGAGCGGCGAGGAGGAGTCGGCCGTCGACGCGCTGCCACAGGGATCGGCGCTGTTGGTGCTCCACCCGGGCACGCCACGCAGCGAACGCTTCCTGGTGGCCGCCGATCTGGTCACGGTCGGCCGTCACCCGGCGACCGACATCTTCCTCGACGACATCACGGTCTCGCGCAAACATGCGGTCTTCACCCGAGAGGGCAACACCTTCACCGTTGAGGACCAGGCGAGCCTCAACGGCATCTATGTCAACCGCACCCTGATCGAAGGGCCCACCGAGCTGCACGACGGCGACGAGGTCATGATCGGCAAGTTTCGGTTGACCTTCTTCGCCAGCAAAACCGGCACGGAGTGATGGCCGAACCCGCTCTGCGCAGCATCGGGCAGGTCCTGGCCAAGATGAAGCCGGACTTTCCCGACATCACCATCTCCAAGATCCGGTTCCTCGAGACCGAAGGCCTCATCACACCCCACCGGGCCCCCTCGGGATATCGCCGGTTCTCGGAGGAGGACGAGCGTCGACTGCGCTACATCCTGATGGTCCAACGGGAGCACTATCTGCCGCTCAAGGTCATCCGGGAACACCTCGACCTGATGGACCGTGGCCTGCAGCCACCGGCATTGGAATCGATCCGACCGACGGTCCCTGAGGAGCGGAAGGCCCGCCCGTCGAACCCGCTGCGGTTGGACCGGGCCGATCTGCTGGAACAAAGTGGCCTGACCGAGGCCGCGCTGGTCGAGCTGGAGCGGTACCAGATCGTGCGCCCCAATCTCGGGACCCGCTACTACGGTCGGGAAGCGCTCGAAATCGCGACCGCGGCCAAGCAACTGGCCAAGTACGGCATCGACATGCGTCACCTGCGGGTGGTGAAGAACGCTGCCGAACGTGAGGTGGCCATCATCGACCAGGCTGTCGCCCCGTACGCCCATCGTCGAGGTGGGAGCGCTGAGGCAGCCACCGAGATGATGAACCTGATCATCGGAACCCACGCCGCCATGGTCCGTAGCGCCATCCAGAAGTGACCGTGAGTAGGCTGGGGAACATGCGTGAGATGGATGTTGTCGGTGTCAGGGTCGAGATGCCGGCCAACCAACCGATGCTGCTGCTGCGCGAGGTGATCGGCCAGCGCTATCTGCCGGTCTGGATCGGAGCCGCCGAGGCATCGGCGATCGCGAATGCGCAAGAAGGTGTCCTGCCACCGCGCCCCCTCACCCACGACCTGATGGCCGACGTCCTGGCCGCTCTGGGGCACCGGCTGACCGCGGTGAACATCGTCAAGCTCGAGAAGGGCAACTTCCACGCAAACCTGGTGATCGACGGGACCGAGATCTCATCGCGCACCTCCGATGCGGTTGCCCTGGCCCTGCGCACCGGGACCGACATCTTCTGCGCTGAGGAAATCCTTGACGAGGCAGGGATCGCGGTCGCCGAGGAGGAGGACGACGAGGTCGAGCGGTTCCGCGAGTTCCTCGACCAGGTGTCGGCCGACGATTTCGTGACCGGTGAGGAACCCGACCAGGAGTGAGAGCTCAACTTCGGGTGGAGACTCTGTCCGGTCCGGATCGTTCTGTGGCCACTTCTGCGGTGTCGTGACCCAACTGTGAGCATGTCCCTGGCGCGTGTCGTTGACCGAACCGAAAAGGATGCGTAGCGTCAGACCCGTAATCCCCCGCGTGGAATTACCTACGTGGAGTTGTTGCAGTACTCCTTCCCAAGACCTGCAAGTGAGGCGACGTGACCATCGAGAACGAGGCAGCCGCGGTCCAGGACGCGCTGATCGACGGCGATTTCTCGCCGCTGCCCAAGGATGTGGGCTTCCGTGGACCGGTCGCCTGCAGTGCAGCCGGCATCACCTACCGGCAGTTGGACTACTGGGCCCGCACCGGTCTGGTCACCCCTGAGGTTCGTGGCGCCCACGGTTCGGGCAGCCAGCGGCTCTACAGCTTCCGCGACATCCTGATGCTCAAGGTCATCAAGCGACTCATCGATGCCGGTATCTCGCTGCAGCAGATCCGGGTTGCGATCGACCACCTGCGCGCCCGTGGCGTCGAGGACATCACCCAAGTCACCCTCATGTCCGACGGTGTGTCGGTCTACGAGTGCACCTCCGATGACCAGATGGTCGACCTCCTCAAGGGTGGCCAGGGCATGTTCGCCATCGGTCTGGGTGGTGTCTGGCGCGACATCGAGGGCACCCTGTCCGACCTGCCGATGGAGCGCAACGGCCAGGAGGGGCAGACCGACCTGCTCACCGAGGCCAACGACGAGTTCACCAAGCGTCGGCGCGCCCGTGCAGCTGGCTGATCTCGTCGTCACCGTGTGATGGTGACAGGCGACCCGCTGTCCATGTCTGAATTCTTGTCGCGCCACCTCGGCCCCCGCCCGGCTGACCGTGATGCCATGTTGGCCGGTCTCGGCCTTGGCTCCCTCGACGCCCTGGTCGACGAGGCGATGCCCGCCTCGATCCGCAGCACCGACGCGCTCGATCTGCCGGCACCGCTGGCCGAGGCACAGGCCTTGGCACGGCTGCGGGAGCTGGCCTCACGCAACCGGCCCGGTCGGGCCATGATCGGCCTGGGCTATCACGGCACCATCACCCCAGCGGTGATCCGGCGCAACGTGCTGGAGGACCCCGCCTGGTACACCGCCTACACTCCGTACCAACCCGAAATCTCCCAAGGGCGCCTCGAGGCCCTGATCAACTTCCAGACCGTGGTCAGTGACCTCACCGGGATGCCGACCGCCAATGCCTCGCTGCTCGACGAGGCGACCGCTGTCGCCGAGGCCATCGCCCTGGCCCGCCGTAGCCAGCGCAAGGGACAGATCGTCCTGATCGACCCCGACATCCTCCCGCAGACCCTGGCGGTGGTGCGCACCCGCACCGAGGCGGTGGGTATCGAGGTGATCGTCCCGCAGACCGATCTGGTCACAGCGCTGCAGGAACATGATGCGTTCGCAGTTGTCGTGCAGACACCCGGCGCCTCCGGTCGGTTGGCGGGGGAGTCGCAGCTGCGCGCGATTGCCGAGAAGGCCCACGAGAACAATGCGCTGGTCATTGCCGCCACTGATCTGCTCGCCCTGACGATCACGGCTGCCTCCGCCTCGTGGGGCGCCGATGTGGCGGTCGGATCGAGTCAGCGTTTCGGCGTGCCGTTGTTCTACGGCGGCCCCCATGCCGGGTTCATGGCAGTCCGGGCCGGCCTGGAGAGGCAACTGCCCGGTCGGCTGGTCGGTGCCTCGAAGGATGCTGATGGCACTGTGGCCTATCGGCTCGCGCTGCAGACCCGTGAGCAGCACATCCGTCGAGAACGTGCGACCTCCAACATCTGCACCGCCCAAGTCCTGTTGGCCGTCGTCGCCGGCATGTATGCGGTGTACCACGGCCCGGACGGGCTGCGGCGTATCGCCGAGGACATCCATGAGCGCAGCCGTCGACTGGCCGGCGGGCTGGTCGCGGCCGGCGCCGAGATCGTGCACGGCTCATTCTTCGACACCCTGACCGTACGGGTGACAGGTCGCGCCGAGCCGGTGGTGGCAGCGGCCCGCGAGGCAGGCATCCATCTGCGCCACATCGATGCTGATCTGTTCGGTGTCTCGGTCGGAGAAGATGCCACTGATGCCGACGTGGCAGCCGTCATCGCCGCGGTCGGCACGCCGGGAGCAGACACGACCCCGTATGGCGACCTGGCCGGTCACCACCGCGACCACGATCATCTGAATCATCCGGTGTTCAACAGCCACCATTCCGAGACCGAGATGTTGCGCTACCTACGAGGCCTGTCGGATCGTGACTTCGCCCTGGACCGTGGGATGATCCCGCTCGGCTCGTGCACCATGAAGCTCAATGCGACGGCAGAGATGGAACCGATCTCGTACCCCGGCTTTGCCGATCTGCACCCCTTCGTGCCACTCGACGATGCCGCCGGATATGTCGAGTTGGTCGCTGAACTCGAGGACTGGTTGGCCGAGGTCACCGGCTATGCGAAGGTGTCGGTCCAGCCCAATGCCGGCTCGCAGGGAGAGCTTGCTGGCCTGCTGGCGATCCGCGGCCACCACCGGGCCCGGGGCGAGGCACAGCGTGAGGTCTGCCTGATCCCCTCGTCGGCGCACGGCACCAACGCTGCCTCGGCGGTGATGGCCGGAATGCGGGTGGTCGTGGTCAAGGCGCTGGAGGACGGTTCGGTCGACCTGACCGATCTGGCCGAGAAGATCGACCTGCACCGCGATGAGCTGGCTGCAATCATGGTCACCTACCCGTCGACCCACGGCGTCTTCGAAGAAGGCATCACCGAGCTCTGCGCGATGATCCACGATGCCGGTGGTCAGGTCTATGTCGACGGTGCGAACCTGAATGCGCTGCTCGGTCTGGCCAGACCTGGCAGGTTCGGCGCCGACGTCTCCCACCTGAACCTGCACAAGACATTCTGCATCCCGCACGGCGGGGGAGGGCCCGGCGTGGGCCCGGTCGCGGTCGGAGCCCACCTGGTCGACTTCCTGCCCGGCCATCCGATGATGAGTTCGCAGGAGGCGGGTCGGCCGACGATCTCGGCTGCACCGTACGGGTCAGCGGGGATCCTGCCGATCAGCTGGGCCTACATCGCGATGATGGGCCCCGAAGGGTTGACCCAGGCCACCCAGCGCGCCCTGTTGGCGGCCAACCATGTCGCCGCCCGGTTGGGTGAACACTTCCCGGTGCTGTACAGCGGCCGCAACGGGCGGGTCGCGCACGAATGCATCCTCGATCTGCGGGCCATCACCAAGCAGACCGGGGTGAGCGTTGATGACGTGGCCAAACGGCTCGTCGACTACGGCTTCCATGCGCCGACGATGAGTTTCCCGGTGCCCGGCACCTTGATGGTCGAGCCGACCGAGTCGGAGTCGTTGGCCGAGCTCGATCGGTTCTGCGATGCCATGATCGCGATCAGAGGTGAGATCGCTGCCGTGGCGGAGGGGACCTGGCCGGCCGATGACAACCCACTGGTGAATGCGCCGCACACCTTGGCGCGGGTGACCGCCGACCAGTGGTCCCACCCGTACAGTCGGACCGTGGCCGGATTCCCGTCCGGACGCCAGACCGGTCCGCTCGCGGCCACAGGCCGTGACAAGTACTGGCCGGCAGTGGCCCGGATCGATCAGGCCTACGGTGACCGGAATCTGGTCTGCTCCTGCCCGCCACCGGACGCCTACCAGAACTGAATGATCAGCGCAGGGTGCTCGGGTTCTCGATCTCCGGATTGGACTGGGTCCATCCGGTGGTGAGTTCCAGCTTGCGCTGTTTGCGCAGTCGCCTGAGCTGACGTCGGCGGTCGAACCAGTTGGCGTTGCGGACCCGCAGACTGCCCATCGCCATGTTGCCCTCGAACATCAACACCGGACAGCCGGGATCGGGCACCGTGCCGATCGTGGACTTCGCGCTGCCCCAGCTCTTCTGGACGGCCTGGATGTCGGCGGCCCACCCTTCGGGGACGATCACGACCACCGAGCCGGCACCGCCCGACACCGCAATGTCGACGCGGTCGTGCGGGCACAGCGCTTCGAGACAGTCGAGCCGCACCGATCCCATGCCACCGGCAAGTTCGATCCGGCGGGGGAGGGTCCACACTCCCGTACGGCCGTCACTTGACATGCCGCCGTCGAGGCGAAGTGGACGTTCCGGGTCGACCTGACCATCGGCGAGGGTGGGCACCAGCACCGATGAAGGCGCCGGGATCGGCAGGTCGGCGACGAGGCGGTCGAGCTCGCCGAAGGTGCGCAGGGACGGCAGCTGGGCGGTGCGTTCGGTGACCTCGGCCTCCGTGAGGCGACCCTCAGCACGCGCATTGCGCAGCACTTCGCCGATGTGGTGGCGATCCGCATCGCTGATCCTCAGCTCAGTGACGTCCATGGAGCTGATCCTATGTGGCGTCGTCCGCCGTCTCGGCCATGAGCCGTTGGTAGGCCTGGTCGGCCCGGTGGGCGAGTTCGACGTCGAGCTGGGTGACACCGCCCTCGCTGTGAGTGCTCAGAGCCAGCACGACCGTGTTGTAGCGGATGTCGATGTCGGGATGGTGATCGGCCGCGTTGGCCTCATCGGCGACTTGATTGACCAGACGGATCGCGCTGGGGAAGTCAGCGCACTCGAATCGTCCGACCAAGGCGTCATCGACCGACCATTGCGGCAGGTCAGTCATCTGGCGGGAGACTTCTTCGGCGGTGAGCAGTCGAGGCATGGGCAACAGTCAACCTCACCGCAGGCGCAACCGTTAGGCTGGGCCGCGCACGTGTCGGACAACGCGCATGTGTCGGTCAAGGGGAAGTGAGGCCAATCGTGGTCGAGTGGGTCCAGAAGACGCTGCAGCGTCCGAAGATTGCCCATCTGGTGCGGGCACAGGAACGCTACAACGCCCGACTGGGGCGCCAGTTCGCCGCCGCGATGGCCTATTTCTCGGTGTTGACCATCGTCCCGGTCGCCATGTTCGCCTTCGCCGTGACCGGGTTCGTCTTCGAGCGGAATCCCGAGATCCTGGTCAGTATCCAGCGCGAGATCGAGGAGATGCTGGCCGAGACTGCCTCCGGTGGGGACGGGATCAGCGAGAACATCATCAACCTGATCCAGAGTGTGCTGTCTGACTATCGTGCGGTGGCCGTCACCTCGCTGGTGGTCGCGGTCTACACCGGCAGCAACTGGGTCAAAAACCTCAAGGACGCGATCCGGGCCCAGTGGCGCCCCGAATTCGATGCGCAGGCCGGCCCGCAGCGCAACTTCGTCGTCGAGCTGCTGATCAATGTCTTGCACCTGTTCATCCTGATGGCGATGATCGCGATCACCCTGGCGTTGGCCTCGGCCGGCACCGCCCTCAACGACTGGATGCTGGGTCTGTTGGGATTGCAGGATGCTGGCTGGGCCAGCTGGGTGTTCCGGGCCGGTCCGGCACTGTTGTCAGTGATCGCCGGCTACGGTCTGTTCAGCTTCATCTACTGGGTGTTCCCGCAGTACCCGGTTCCGCACCGCGAGCGGGCCATCGGCGCATTCATCGCCGCCCTCGGTCTTGGCGTGCTGCAGTACGGTGCCGGCCTGTTGACCGGCCTGTTCGAGGGGAACAAGTCGTTCACCGTGTTCGGGCCGGTCATCATCTTGATGTTGGTGATCAACCTGTTCGGCACGCTCACGCTCTTGGTGGCGGCCTGGATCGCCACCACCGACGAACCGGGCGTGCCGGAACGTGATGACCACACATTCGATCCGCACAGCCGGGTGCTCGGCCCGTCGATGCCGCCGCCGGCCCACCGTACGAGGGCGTTGGGCACCGCGCGTCGCCGAGTCGGGTCGGTGCCGGAGGCTCTTGACTGGGAGCCGGGGCAGGGACAGCCGTGGGTCACCCAGGAGGTGGCGCAGAAGTCAGTACGGGCCGGACTCGGTGCTGGCTGGGTGGCCGGCACAGCAGCCGGTGTCGGAGTCGGCGCCGCAGTGGCAGGTCTGATGGGCAGACTGCGAGGCTGGCGACGCCGACCCAAGGACTGAGTGCGGCTGACCGTTCAGCGACGGTCCGATCAGTGGGCAGCCGGAGTCGGTCGGGCCTGGCCGATCTGGTCGAGCATGTCGAGGTACCAGCCCGTTGAGATGTCGAAGGCCTTGCCGCCGGCGATCCGGTCGAAGGCGATGACGCCGAGGGCGTCGTCGGCTTCCTCGTCCTGCCCGATCACGCCGGGGGTGCCGGCCAGTGCCGCATCGACAGCACGGTGTGCCATGTCGGTGATCAGGGCAAGGTCGGCCGCGTTGGCCGGGGCGGACCGGGAGAAGTAGCCGGACTTCTGCACCATGACCTTCTCCGCGTTGATCCGGCCGGCGAACTGCTTGGCGAACCAGGCACCCGGGTTGATGGTGTCGAGCTTGACGTGGCCGAAGGCGTCACGTCCGACTTCTTCACCGGCAGCCTCGAGCTCGGCGACAATCGCATCCACACCGGCGCCCTCGGAGAGGAAGATGTTGACATTGCCGACCTCGTCGAGGATGCCGCGCAGCCGGGTTGCCTCGGCATCCAGGTCGATCTCGGCCTCGGGGACGTAGACACCGTGGATGTCCCATTCGCGACGGTCCAATCCGATCTCGGGCAGCCATTCGCGGGTGTCGAGCCACTCCCGGTAGGCCTGCGCGGTCGCGGCGGTCAGCCAGCCACAGTGACGGCCCATCACCTCATGGATGATCAGCATCCGGCTGGCGGAGTTGTGCTCGGCGATGATGTTCTGTGCGAACCGGGAGCCTTGCTCAGCGGCAGTCCATGCGCCCAGGGACTGGGTGATCGGGACCACGTCGTTGTCGATGGTCTTGGGCAGCCCGACCACAGTCAGGTCGTAGTTCTCCTTGGCCAGGAACGCGGCCAGGTCGGCAGCGGTGGTGTTGGTGTCGTCACCGCCGATGGTGTGCAGCACGTCGACCCCGTCGGCGGTGAGCCGGTCAGCTGCCGCCTTCAGCGGATCGACGCCTTCGGCGACCAGGCCACGCTTGACCAGGTCGGCCGCATTGGTGAGCTTGACCCGGGAGTTGCCGATCGGGGACCCGCCGTACTGGGTGAGGAGCTCGGCCTTGGCCCGTACTGTGTCGTCGATGGTGATCGAACGGCCCTGGAGCAGACCCTGGTAGCCGTGTTCGTAGGCGATCAGCTCCACTTCGGGAGCGAGCTCGGTGTACCGCTGGATCAGCCGTCCCAGTGCGGCCGACAGACAGGGGGCGAAACCTCCGGCGGTCAGAAAAGCGACCTTGGCAACCATGGAACTCCTCAACGTCAATTTGGGTGGGCGCAGCGCCACGGACAGCCTAATGCGGATGCGTCGATGGCAGGAATCGCCCCGCCCTGATCAGACCTCTCACTCTGATCAGAGGTCTGGGGTGATGCCGTGTCGGCGGGCGTGCAGGAGCCGGATCCGATCGGCGAAGTCGGGGTAAGGGCCGATGGCCTCCAGACCGGGTGCGACGGTCCTGATGGCCAATGGGGCGACTGGTGCCGGCGGCAGGCCCCAACCGGTCAGCCACTTGACCAGCTGGGCCGAACTGGTGGCGTAGTGGATCGTGCCCAGGCCCACCCACGCGTGCGCTGCACTGCACATCGGGCAGTGTTCGCCGGAGGTCACCACCACCGCAGATCCGCGTTCGGCCGGGCTCAGGTGTTCGGCCGCCCAGCGGGCGATCTCGAACTCCGGATGCCGGGTCTGGTCCCCGTCACGGGTGCGGTTGCGGTCGGCGAACAACACGCGGCCGGTGGCGTCGATCAGCACCGAGCCGAAGGGGTCGTTGCCGTCCATCAGGGCTTCCTCGGCCAGTGCGACGCTGTGGTCGAGATGGGGGCGGGGATCGAAAGGACTGCCGTTCATCGGTCCAGTCTCGCACCAGCGGGTGGGCCGAACGCGACGGTAGAAATTTCAACTGATTGAATGGTGCCATGGAGCATCCCAGAATTGCGTTCGTGTCCCTGCACACGTCGCCGACCGCCGTCCCTGGCACCGGCGATGCCGGTGGGATGAACGTGGTCGAGCTCCACCAGGCCCGCGAGCTCACCGAGCTGGGTTTCGCGGTGGAGCTGATCACTCGGCGCTCCGACCCGGAGTTGGATGAGGTGACCGAACTCGGACCGGGACTGACGTTGCGGCAAATCACAGCTGGCCCTACCGAGATCGTCGCCAAGAGTGCTCAGGAGGCGCTGATCCCTCTCTTCGCGGAGCAACTGGCGAACCTGGCCCCGCGTCCGGATGGGAGGCCACCGTACGATCTGGTGCACTCCCAGCACTGGATGTCCGGTGTCGCGGCGCTGCCGGTGGCGCACCAGTGGGGTGTGCCGCACGTGCAGTCGTACCACTCGATTGCGGCCCAGAAGGTGGGGCTGCCACTCAGCGAGGGGGAGCCACCGGAGTCACCCGGCCGAGTCGAGGGGGAGGCCCTCGCTGCCCGGGAGTCGGAGCTGTTGGTGGCGGTGAGCCATGCGGAGCGGGCCACCATCATCGAGCGGTGTGGTGCCCCGACGGGCCGGGTGGCCGTGGTCCTGCCCGGCGTCGATGCCGAAATGTTTCGGCCCCGCCGCAGCGGCGAGCCGCCCTGGCGGGAGGGGCTGGATCCCTATGTGGTCTTCGCGGCACGCCTGCAGCCCCTGAAGGCTCCGGATGTGGTGGTGAAGGCAATGGCGGAGATGGATCCCCAGATGCGGCCCACCCTGGTGCTGGCTGGTGACGGTTCGCCGGACTTCCCGCAGTATGCCCAGACCTTGCGGGAACTCGTCGCCGAACACGGTCTGGATCAGAACGTGGTCTTCGTCGGATCACTGCCGCGCGAAGAACTGGCTCATCTGCTGCGTGGTGCCGCGGCGGCACTGGTGCCGTCCTATTCCGAGACCTTCGGACTGATCGCCCTCGAGGCCGCGGCCAGTGGTGTGCCGGTGGTGGCGGCTCGGGGATCCGGCGGGCTGGAGGAATCGGTCCGTGATCAGGTCACCGGCCGGCTGGTCGACAGCCATCGACCCCAGGACTGGGCGGCCGTGCTCACCGAGCTGCTGACCGATGAGCCCGAACGTGCGCGGTTGGGCCGTCAGGCGCGGGAGTTCGCTGCTGGCCTGTCGTGGCGCAGGTCTGCCGAACAACTGGCCGTGCACTACCGCAGACTGCTGGAGATTCCATGACCACAAGCATCCTGACCGGCGTGCGATCGGTGCTGTTTGCCCACGCCCATCCCGATGACGAGACCCTGGCAACGGGGGTGCTGATCGCAGAGTTGGCCGACCGAGGAGTTGCCTGTCACCTGCTCACCGCGACCCGGGGTGAGGCCGGAGAGGTGGTCCCGGGATCCTCGTCGGCACGCCAGGGCAGTGCTGAGTTGGAGGTCGTCCGTGACCGTGAGCTTGGCGGAGCCGTCGCGGCACTGGGGATGGCATCGCGGCAGTGGCTCGGGACTCCGCCGGCACGGGTCGACGGTGCTGAGCCGCGGCGCTACCGGGACTCCGGCATGCGGTGGATCCGTCCGGGGCTGGCTGGTCCGGCCGACACCAGTGACCAGAACAGTTTCACTGCGGCCGACCCGAGCGCACCGGTGGCTGATCTGGTGGCGTTGATCGAGCATCTGGGTGTCGATCTGGTGGTCAGCTATGCCAGCGATGGTGGCTACGGTCACCCCGATCACGTACGGATGCATGAGGTCGCCGTGGCTGCGGCGAGCGCTGCTGGTGTGCCGTTCGCTGAGGTCATCGATGAGCAGACGGCCGGTGCGGAATGGTTCGACCTGTCTGAGCGTCTGCCCACGGTGACCGAAGCCCTGCGGTGTCACGCCACGCAGCTCACCGTGGACGGGACCGACGTCGTCCATGTCGGTGGCCAGCGTGAGCCGATCCTCACCGCTGTGGGTTTGCGTCGATCCAGCTCATGATCGCGGTGGTCGTCCGGTTGACACCTCCACCGCAATCGCCGAGCCCTGACCTGGCATGGTCCAATCCTTCGAACCGCAGATCAATCGGGCGCGTGTTGTTCTTCAGGAGCACAACGGCCGGACCGTCGCCAGCGACTCGGTACGCAGCCCTGGCACCTCGACCAGTGCCGACCGAGCGGTCATGTTGGCGCGCCATCCCGAGGCCGCTTCAGTTCGACGCGGTGTGCACGGAAGACACAAGTGTCGATGTTCTCGACCGAGTGGGGCCCTTCCGGATCCATCCATCGCGGTGGGCGCGGCCCAGTTGGCTCGGCACCAAGGGACTCGTACGCGAGTTCGCCCTCTGCAAAGAAACGAATCCGAGCAGGGTCCATGACCGTCATCAGACTCGGCCAGCGGTGCGTGTGCTCCGGTTCCTTCACGCCGGGCGGGAGCACAATCTCCAACACACGGACCAGATCGTTCTCGAAGATCACTGTGTGGGAGTCCGGAGCAGCGATAGTCGCGTCAAGGTGGTCCGGCCACTGCCACGGCTCGGTCATGTGTTCTCCCATCGTCGTTGATGTGAGGACCTTATCCGTGCCCTCGTGAGGTCGGCAGCTGAACGTCGCCTGATGGTTGCACCGCCACGTCCTCTAAGCTCGCGTCATGACGTGGCCGCGTGTCATCGCGATTTCCGGTACTTCCAATCTGGGCAAGACGACCTTGGCCAGTGCTGTGGCGACGACACTCTCATGGCCACAGATCTCCACTGACACACTCGCCCGACATCCCGGCCGTCCGTGGACATTGGCAGATGCAGAACTGCCCTCCCACGTCGTCGCCCACTATGACCAGAATTTGCCGACATCGCTGACCGATCAGCAGCTCGATCATTTCCACCGTATCGAGCCATTGGTCACCGACGCAGTCACCCGCGCGCTCGAAGCACACCCCGATGGTGTGGTCGTCGAGGGCTCGGCCGTCCTCCCATCAGCTCGTGCGGCTTGGATGGCTGAAGCCCATCTGACCCTGCTGGTCGGATCAGCAGGCTTCATCTGGGATCGGATCCGCCACGAGAGCGGATACGCGACACAACCCGTGTCAGCGCGGAAGCGGATCGAACGCTTCCGGGACAGGTCAGTTCTCTACCAGGAAAGGGTTCTTGCCGATCTGGAGGACGACTCGTGCATCCTGGAACTGACCAAGGACGTACCAGTCGCCGACCTGGTGAAGTTGGTCCTGGCGCGTGCGCGCTCCCGCCGCTGAGCTTGTACTGCACAGGAGTGAATCCCGGGTGCGCCCGAATCGGTCGCTGACGAGATTCGGCGAGCTTGCCGCACTGACACTCGCGATGCCGATCACGACGGCGTCGTCAAAATGCGGGTCCGGGTTCAACGACAGGAAGCCCACCGGTGCACTGCTCGGGCCAACCACGACGACCAATGATCGGGGGTCCACCATCTGACGCACGAAGTTGTCGCGCACGAATTCATGATCCGAGGGTGCGGGACGCAGCATGGGCGACTCAGCATGAAACTGAGTCAGTTCAACGGCGAGCTCGACCATTGGATCGAGATCGGGATCGGCTGCAAGCCTGACGTGTACGTCTTGCGGTGCTCGATTGCTGGGTACCTGCGGCACAGCTTGGACGCCACGCACTTGGTCGAGGCCGAACCCAAGCTCGAACCAAGCGGAGACCGTCTCCAGATCCTTGGCATTGACCGCAACTGTGTGAGCGAAGCCACCGATGGCGGTGAGCTGCCCGTACAGAGCACGGTAGATCTCTCGTCGGTTCTCCCGAGTGGTTGCGTGCATCGCTGCCTTCATCGCGACGCTCTGGGATGGCGGGCGTGGTGGCCTTGCACCCAGGAAGCCGACCAAGTTTCCATCACGGACTGCAGCGACCGCTGGGATGCTCAAGGTGCCCTCAACCCGATGCCGAGCGGTGGTGACGTGTCCCAGGACGCTCCTACAGCCGGTCTCGTGGCGTTCGCTCCATGCGTCAGCGAGCAGGGTGGCGGCCTGATCAAGGAGGGGTTCGGTCATGGGGATCAGATCAATCACAGGTGCAGTCTCGCGGAGGAGCGACAGATCCTCCTTCGGGTGATTGCCTCCACCGATGACGGTCGGCTCACCTACGGGCCCAATCGGACGCTGCTGAAGGTGACCAGTTCGTGTCGACTGCCCATCGCTCAGCCGCAGCCGTCGGCACATCCGTGGCGGGATCCTTGGTCTGACCGTAGGCGGCGGGGTCAGCAGCGATTAACGCCAGCCGCTTCTTGATCAGCGACCACGGCACGTCATCCCAGTGGCTTGAAGCGAACCGAGGACCAGATCTCGGACAGAGAAATGTTGCCGCTCAGAGTCCAGCCGAACTCTTCAGCCCGCCGCCAGATGGTGTCACGATTGATGTCGGCCTTGTTGCCCTTCGGATAGGCAACCCAGATCGCCCGCGGGCTCTTGAACAGCGGGAACAACTCGGACAGAAGTGCGTCGAGGTCGGTCCGGTTGCTTGCGAACATGACCGCGACCCCCGTCGTATCGCGGTCGATGCCCTCGACGACACTGACTCCTTCTGGGAGCGGGTCGAGCATGGACCTCTGTTCGGAGGTCGAGGGACCGAACAGCAGCTCGGTGTTCGGCTTGATCTGGAGCTTCTCTGCGACGGTGCGCGCCATTGCTGTCTTCCTTGTTCGGCTCGATCGTGTGTCACGCATGAGAGACGTCGACCCTAGCGAAGAACTGGGCCGCACGCTGACGGTGTATGCCGTAGCGTCCCCGTCGTGGATGTCCAGCTGGTCGAGGAACAGATGGAAGCGATCGGCGAGATGGCCGCCATCGCGGATCGTCTAGGGCTGCCAGTGTGGCTGCGCGGAGGGTGGGCGGTCGACTTCCTGATTGGTCGAGTAACCCGGGCGCATTCTGATGTCGATTGGTTCGCGCTGATCGACGACGGCCCGAGGATCGCTGAGGAAATGACCTTGCTCGGGTTCGCCGATGTCACGACTGCTGCACCAGGACAACAGATCGATCTTCAGCGCGGTCGAGTCGAGCATTCCCTCGCCCTCGTTCGACTGGGGGCTCACGAGGAGCCGTTGGTTGGGGGCGGGCCGTGGGAAGGGGATCCATGGCCGACCGACATGCTTGACGGACCGGTTGGTCGGATCGGGTCACTGAAGGTACGAGTGATCTCACGCGTTGCCCAGATCGAGATCAAGTTGATGACGCCCACATGGAACCCTCGTCTGGTGCGTCGACAGAAGGACCTCGACGACATCGCCACTCTTCGTGCGATGCGGGGGAGAAGCACCTCGTGAAGCGGCTCGCCTGCTCGACTGGGCGAGAGTTCTGATTGCCGCCATGGCAGATTGGATGGCTGAGTGACGATGGACGTGGCGTACCTGGCGAGGCATGGGCAGACCGAGTGGAATCGTGAGAGACGCCGGGCAGGGCCGGCTGGATTCGCCACTGACATCACACAGGCGCCAGCATGCGGCAGATCTTGCGCGACTGGTCAGCACGCTCGACATTGACGTCATCGTGTCCAGCCCGATTGGCCGGGCACTGACCACGGCGAACACGGCTGCCGAGGCACTCGGGGTGAGCGTTGTAGTGATTGATGAGCTCGCTGAACTCGACCATGGTGGCTTCGCTGGTCTGACTCCATCGGAGATTGAGGCTCGTTATCCCGGAGCCCGCGCGGAACGCGCTCAGCACAAGTACGTCTGGCGGTTCCCCGGTGGGGAAAGCTACGCCGGCGCGGACCAGAGGGCAGCAGCCGCGCTCGGTCAGGTCGGCCGCTCGGGTGCGCTCAGGCCGTTGATCGTCTCCCACGAGATGGTCGGACGGCATGTTGGTGCGCAACCTGCTGAGTGTGTCGCCGGAGGCGGTCCTGACAACCGAGCAGCCGCACATTGTGGTGTACCGGATCGTTCCGTCGACGGGTCAGCTCCCCAAGCTTGGCACGGGCCGTGGCCGTGCCGACGGGACATGCACGTCAGCCTGAACTGTTGTCGACTGGCAGGATCGTGACATGTCTGACGAAGAGGTTGCCGACCAGCACCGTTTGATCGCCGATCGAGTGACGCGCGCCCTCGTTGAGCGCTCTACGGTGCAGGCTGTGTTCCTGGCAGGATCCGTGGCACGTGGCGAACACTTGGCGACATCGGACATTGATCTCTTGGTGGTCGATGCTGATGCTGGCCACGCGATGAGCAGAAGCTGCGAAGACGACATCCTTGTGGAGGTCATCACTCACACTCGACAGGAGTGGATTGACCGGTTCGACCGGCCGAAGGCCTCGTGGCTGTACGCATTTCTCGACGCGGTGGTGCTCCATCAGGTCGACGACACAGGCGATCAGATCAAGGTTGCAGCCCTGGACGCTCGTGACTCCTACCGCGCATCAAAGCAACTCAGGTCGGAGCTCGCGACCCGGCTGTGGCACGGGCAGGCAAAGCTCGCTCGGGTGTCGCCCGATGATCAGATCGGCATGGGCTACTGGGCCGCACTCTGTGTCGAGACGATCCTGGATGGTCTGTTCACGATCCACGATGTGCCTCTGCCTGCGGGCTCTCGCCGGCTCGCCCATCTCAACGAGGTGCCCCTGACCCAGCGAGAACGTGTGCTCCTCGACACCTACCTCACAGGCTCTGCTGGCGATCGTTTCGCAGCCACAGTGCGACTCTGCGACCACCTCCGGGCTGAGCTCGGAGGGGCCAACGGGCTGCCGTGAAAGAGGTTGGCTCTTTCGAACAGAACAAAACGCGCGTGCGGGACTGTTGCACGGATGGGTGACAATCGATCTGCCTAACCGAGGGTTGGGCTGGAAGGATGTCTGCCGTGACGAAGCCGTATCCCAAGGAGATCCGCGACGATGTCGTGAGGGTCGCCAGGAACCGTGAGCGCGGTGTGGAGCTGTCCCAGGTCGCCAAGGATTTCGGGGTCCATTTCACGACGCTGTACAAGTGGATGAAGCAGGCCGACACCGCTGACGGTGCGCAGCCCGGCACTGCCTCGGCCTCGTCGGCGGAGTTGAGCGAGGCCAGGAAACGGATCCGGCTGCTGGAGCAGGAGAACGAGGTCCTGCGAAGGGCCGCGGCGTATCTGTCGCAGGCGAACCTGCCGGGAAAATGATGTACCCGCTCGTGACAGAGCTCGCCGCGGCAGGGATCCCTGTGACGGTGACGTGCCGGGTGCTCAAGCTGGCCCGCCCCCAGCCGTACTACCGCTGGCGGAACAACCCCATCACCGACAGCAAGGTGGTGCAGGCGTATCGTGTGAGAATCACCGCGACATCGGCCAGCACCCAGCCGCGGTCATGCCCGGGGTTGAAGTTGCGACGCGCCATCACCTTGGACAACTGACCGGTCAGCCCAGTCCGGTCCGCCAGGAGCCGGATGGCGAGGCTGCCCGGCGTGGGCCACCACGCCGACACCATCAGCAGTCACGGACAAGCCTGCCGACCACAAAGTACGCGCTTCATCTACCGGGTGCCTCACTGCTGCCCTAACTGCCAAGCTGGTTGTGAGTCAGTCAGGGAAGGGTGGCGATGATGTCCAGGATGGGTCCGCGGAAGCGGTGGACGGCTGCGGAGAAGGCCGAGTTGGTGGCAGAGGATCTGATGGCATCGGTTCGGGCGTGATGCGGTCACGACGTGTCGCGTTCTTGTTCGGTGATCTGGACCGGGGTCTGGTGACACCAGGGGCAGGCATGTGGCGGAGGGAGCGATGATGCAGAAGCTCGACCCCAAGAATTGAGCGACAACGCCGGTTTCCGAAGCAGGACACGAAATATCCCCGGAGCAGATTCGCTCCGGGGATATTCATTCGCAGCTCTCAGCTCACCCCTACTCGCTCCGCTCCTCTTGCTGCTCACCGGCGCGCGCATGATTCCTGCTCTCGGGATGAAAACTGGAATATGGCGTTCCATGTGGTTGATGAAGCTGATTCGAGATCATTGCCTGCCGCTTCTCGATTTCGGCGTTCGTAGGCTCCGTGCCACCTGTGGAACGATCACGACGAATCATCGCCCTGATAAAGAGTATAATGCCGACCAGCAAGAGTAATGGTCCAGGAAAGATTAGGATGAACTCAGCAGGCGTGATTTCCATGAGAACCAGTTCCTAATACTACCAGCTGCGGATCGTTGACACGTGGCCGGAGTGGCTGACGTTAACTTGGAGATAGCGGGTTGACCCGGCGAGGCCATCGTAGGTCCAGTCTCCTTGGTAGCGAATAGTGTTCGAATTGATTCTCGTGAACTTTCCGTTGCTGAAGGTTCCGCCGACGAAAGAAGCAAATGGGCAGCACTATGAGGTGATGTTACTCACGCCGTTCTTGTAGGTGTAGTCGAACTTGTACTCCAGATACATACTCAGGGTCCACGCTGTAACTAGACAACCGAAGTGCTTTCCCAGGATCCCTTGGACGAACTCACACCCCTCGAAATTTAGCGGTTGAACGAGCCCTGGGTCAAGCGCATCAAAGTTGGGGCGTGTCGTGATGGAGATGGAGTCATCTGCGTAGGTGGCGACCGTCTTGGTTACTCCGTGCTTTGATTCTTCGTGCTCGTCCACGGGGTCTGCGCCGGTATCGGAGAGTGGAATGATTCCCTTCTGGAAACGGTCGATGATGCCTCGTGTCACACTGGGGTCGACACCCGCATCCGCGTATTTCTGCTCAATCTCTTGGATCTCGGCGGCGCTCAGCTTGATGATCGTTGTGTCCGCCTGTGCAACACTTGAGTGCATCAAGCCAAACATTAGCGCGATCGCTGCGGCTATGCAGCTGACTGTTCGGCGGAGTCCGAGTTTGGATCGCGTCTTTGTGTCCATGACTTTCATAATAGGTCGTAATGTGTGGCGCAAGCCAGAGAGTGTCCATAATTTGAGACGAGGTTGGTCTCGGGGTAATTGAAGTTGAACACTTCGGGAACTGAAGTGCCAATCGGGTCTTAATCTGTCCGTGTCGACACGAGCGTATGTTATAAGGATCATGAAGTTGCGGAAGGTCAGTGTGGAGGTGCCTGAGGCGACCGTTCGGTCCTCGACGAGTCCGTTGCTGGTCCGCGGGCGGTGGAAGTAGGCCACCTCGTTGCCAACCGTGCGCACTCGCCCCGCCGCTGTTGTCCACTGTGTCTTTGGGTCTGTCAACTCTTGGGCACACCGGCTGTCTCTGGTTGATGATTACTGAGGATTGGGCAGCGCCCTCGGCGGGAACCTCAGGCTCCCCAGAGCGCGAACCTGCTCGATGAACGTGCCGAGTGTCGCACAGGGGTGCAGTTGCGGGCCGGCCTCAGGCAGAAGCAGGGTTCATCCGGGTCTGCGCCACGGCAGCCGTCGGTGTGGGCCGGCTCGACGGTAACACCCTCATCATGGGGCGCGGTGGACGGTTGGTGGATCATACTTTCTCTCCAGAATTTCGCGAACATCGACACCGGCCTGCTAGGTCTTGTGATCCGACTCGCTGCACGAAGCAGCGTCGGCCCAGCCCCGTACAGCCTCGATCGTGGCCTGCAGCTTGTCGGCGTCGGCCAAGGTACCGCACCAGCGGGTGTCCCGACTCTCGATACAGTCCCGGGCTAGGGGACAGGTCTGCCTCCTGGTCGGCGGCCTTCTCTTCCTGTGTGTCGTCCTCGGGGCGCGAGATGCACTCCTGCATACGGGGTCCCAGCGATGCTGGCTGCGCTCTGGGCAGGCCGGGTCGTACTCGGCCAGCAGCTTGGTGTCGCCGCGAGTGGCGTCCTGGGGCACCGGTACACAGGCGCACTGGCCAACGTCGAGCGGCGGTGACCAACCAGCCCGAAGAGGATCACGAAACGGTGACACCACTGCCTGGGACTTGACCGCTGGATACCGATGTCGCAGTTCCGGAACTCGTAGATGCCGTGCTTGCATGGGTCGCAGCGCTCAGGTCGGTTCCTGGCCGAGACTCGTGATTGACGCTCGTACGGACGTAGCGCCATTGTGGCCTCGACGGGCCTCGGTGCAACGGATTGGCCGATCCTGATCCGCTAAGTCGCGGGGTTGACTGCCACGACGGTTACTCGCGGCAGGGTGGTTGCGGCGGCCGATGTTTCGGACAAGCGGTCGTAGGTCGTGAGCCGAACCTGGGTCCAGCCGGATCTCTCGATGGCCCTGACGACGTCCTGCATGTCGAAAGCTCGTTCGCTTGCGGACTCGGTGAACCGATCGAAGGCTCCGTCGGTGCGACGCGTGTACCCGATGAGATCTATTCGTGCCTCGCCGGTGTCTTCGTCGTAGTGGCCCTGCGCGACCAGGGTGCCCGTGTCGTCGTCGAACACCATGGTTGTCGCCTCCCATGATCGGATGCCTGTTTCGGTGTTGAGATCGAAGACGAGGGCAGCGCCGGGACGGGCGTATGTGCGAGCGGTTGTCAGTGCCGCCTCCAGGGCCTCAAGGTCGGGGAGGTGGTTGAGCGAGTCGTACAGACTGATGATCAGATCGAACTCGTCGACAGATCCAAGGTCGAGTTTTGCAACATCGCCTACGAGATAGGTCGCCTCTCCGTGAACGTCAGGGTTGGTCCGTGCTTGTGCGATGGACACCATCTCGGGGGAGAGGTCGACACCGACGACTCTCCATCCCTGGGCCACAAAGGCAGCGGACGAGGATCCCGTGCCGCAGCAGAGATCGAGAACGCGCCGACCCGACTGCGGGTGAGCGCTGGTGAACCAGTCCAGGACTCGCCGACCATTGTCCTCGCCGAAGGAACGCCAGTACACGTCATAGAAGGCGGCAAAGCCGGGACCATATGCCATCCTCTGAGTCTGTCACGGGTCTCACTGGGGCCTGACTGACGTAGGGTCGACCGGTTGAGGGACTTTGACTTCCATCCCGATGAAGACTCGGTCCGCTGCTTCAGATATCCGGACTTGGGGACGGTGTTCAACGACGAGTCGACCTGGGTCTCACAGACCAGACAGGCGTCACCGTACGAGACGATGACTGAGGATCTGATCCTTCGTCACTTCGCGTTCGCCGACGAGTGGTTCAAGATCAACGCGACTTTCGATCGTGCTGGCACCCTGATCCAGCCAGGCCCGCCTGGCACTCCCTTCGCGATCAACTGTGACATTGCCACGCCCATGGTCCGTGTCGACCAGGACGTCTCTGCTGTTGATCTCTTCCTCGACGTCCTGGTCCGTACCGACGGAAGCTACTGGGTCGCGGATCAGGAAGAGTTCGAGCAGGCCATCGTCGCGGGTCTGATCTCTGCAGGTGAGGCTCACCGCGCCGAGAGAGGCCTTGAGCGGCTCATCAGCTGGATCGAGTCAGGTCGCGTCGAGTCGTTGGTCCATGACTTCGACCTTGACACCGTCGGGAGGGCTCCGCGTGCGCTGCCCGTTGAGCATTGGGACGTCGGTGACGTTCCCTCGGTCGCTCGACTCACCCGATCGACCTGGCACCTCGAGGTGTGAGGCGTTGGACCGGGAGGCTGTAACAACCGTCTGCTGAGGGTCGTGGGAAGAGCGCACCCTCAGGTGAACACGGACTGCTGCCCGGCGATTAGCCGTTGCCGCCGCGCAGCTCTGACCGCTACTCTCGGCTTGTGTTCATCTCCTGAGTTGCCGGGTGACCGGCTGCCGACCACATGGGTGGGTGTTCCTTGCACGCCCCAAAGACGGAACAGGAGTACGAACCATGACCACTATCGTCGACTACGACCCTGCTCATCGGACGAGTTGGCTGCGCTGCCGCGTCCTCGGGTTCCTCGACACCAGCTACTACGACGATGTGTGGAACGAGCGACCGGACACGAGTCAGATCCAGCTCGTGGCCCTGCACTGTGAGGTGGTCGTCGGGATCTGCGACATCGAGATCACCGGAGACCTGGCCACGATCAACACGATCGTTGTACACCCCGACCACCGCAACGCAGGAATCGCAGCTCGCCTTCTCAGGGAGGGGCGCCGCCGACTCCCTGGGGCGGTGAGGATGTTGGATGCGTGGACTCGTGACGACGCGCCGGCGCTGCGTTGGTACCGCAACAACGGGTTCACCGAGTCCGAGCACTACCTGCACGTGCACAAGAGCTACGACGAAAGCGCCGAAGGATTCATGGCACCTGGCGGGCTGAGTAAGCCGTTGCTGGCGTACTGCCATGCAACCCTCAGCGAGCAGCAACGTCTGCGCCAGAAGTACCACCGCGTTCACGTGTGCCGTCGGTTCACATTGTCGCTGGCACCTCATGGTTGAACCCGTCTGCGAGACGACTGTTGGCCCGGCTCCAAAGGCCTACCATTGTCGGACCGCCCTGGCCCTCGTCGGCCACGATGAGCTTGCTGTCGGGTCAGGAGCCATGCAGGTACAGCGCGGAGATGATGACAAACGAGGGGCCCCCCGCGGTGTGCGGGACGCCCCTCGAACTGGTGTGGTGCGGTGGCTCAGGCGTCCACGAGGGCACCGTCGTCGACCGACGAGCGGATCAGATGATCGAAAGCGGTCAGTGCCGCTGTCGCTCCGGATCCACTGGCGGTGGTGATCTGCTTGTACGAGATCGTCGTGCAGTCACCAGCGGCGAAGACTCCGGGGACATTGGTCGCACCCCGGCCGTCGATCAGGATTTCGCCGTGCTCATTGCGATCCAAGACATCTGCCACCCACTCGGTGTTGGGAAGCAGACCGATCTGGACGAACACTCCGTCGAGCTCGGTGACGACGGCTTCTCCACCATCGCGTGGGGCGTGGGCCAGGCCGGTCACCCGGGTGCCGTCGCCGAGCACTTCGGTGGTGCGTCGACCCAGCAGCACGTCCACATTGGCCAGGCTGCGCAGCTTGTCCTGCAGCACCTGATCGGCGCGCATCTGGTCCAGGAACTCCACGACGGTGACGTGTCCGACGAGACCGGCCAGGTCGATCGCCGCCTCGACGCCGGAGTTGCCACCACCGATCACTGCGACACGCTTGCCCTTGAACAGGGGACCGTCGCAGTGCGGGCAGAAGGTCACACCGGCATTGCGGTACTCCTGCTCGCCAGGGACGTCCATGGTGCGCCAGCGCGCCCCCGAGGCCACCACCACTGACCGACTGGTCAGCTGGGCGCCGTTGGTGAGCTCGATGGTGTGCAGCCCACCGGTCGACTCCGCCGGGACCAGACGCGAAGCCTGGACCGAGGTGATCACGTCGACGTCATAGGCCTGGATGTGCTGCTGGAGGTCAGCGGCCATCTTGGGGCCTTCGGTGTGGGTGATCGAGGGGTAGTTCTCGATGGCCATGGTGTCGAGCAGTTGGCCGCCGAACCGATCGGTGATGATGCCGGTGCGGATGCCCTTGCGTGCGGTGTAGAGCGCTGCCGCTGCTCCGGCCGGACCGCCACCGACGACCAGGACCTCGTACGGGTCCCGCTCGGACAGCTGGGCAGCTGCCCGGGCCTCATGTCCGCTGTCGACCTTGGACAGGATGTCGGTCAGCGACATCCGGCCGCTGCCGAACAGTTCCCCGTTGAGGTAGACCGTCGGGACCGCCTGGATGTTGCGATCGGCGATCTCGTCCTCGAAGGTGCCTCCCTCGATCGCGGTGTGGGTGATCCGAGGGTTCAGCACGCTCAAGATGTTGAGCGACTGGACGACATCGGGGCAGTTCTGGCAGCTCAACGACAGATACGTCTCGAAGTGGAGGTCGACGTCAAGGGCTGCGATCTGCTCGGCGGTGTCGGCGTCGATCTTCGGCGGATGCCCACTGACGTGGAGCATCGCCAACATCAACGACGGGAACTCGTGTCCCAGTGGAGACCCGGCGAAGGTCACCTCGACATCGGTGCCGGTGCGCACGATCCGGAAGGACGGACAACGCGTGTCGTTCCCGGTGCGCAGGTGGGTCACGTTGGGTGAGGTGGTGGCGACCTCGTCGAGCAGCTCAGCCATCTGGACGGCCTTGGGGGACTCGTTCAGGGTGCTGACAAGCTCGATGGGTGCGCGCAGGTTGGTCAGGACAGAGCTGAGCTGCTCGAGCGAGGTCGGGTCAAGCATCAGATCTTGCCCACGAGGTCGAACGACGGGGCCAGGGTGTCCTCGCCCTCTTCCCACTTGGCCGGGCAGACCTCGCCCGGGTGGTTGCGCACATACTGAGCGGCCTTGACCTTGCGGACCAGCTCGGCGGCGTTGCGGCCGATGCCCTCGGCAGTGATCTCGAAGAACTGTACGACGCCGTCGGGGTCGACCAGGAAGGTGCCGCGGTTGGCCAGGCCCTCGTCCTCGCGGAGGACATCGAACTCGCGCGAGATGGCGTGGGTCGGGTCACCGAGCATCGGGTAGGTGATCTTGTTGATCGTGTCCGACGAGGCGTGCCATGCCTTGTGGGTGAAGTGGGTGTCGGTGGAGACCGAGAACACCTCGACCCCGAGAGCGGCGAGCTCGTCGTGATGGTCAGCCAGGTCGCCCAACTCGGTGGGGCAGACGAAGGTGAAGTCGGCCGGGTAGAAGAAATAGATGGCCCACTTCCCGGCAACATCGGCCGACGAGTAGTCCTTGAACTCGCCATTGACGAAGGCGGTCGCCTTCCACTCACCGACGGTCTGGTTGATCATGGACATGCGCGAGGATCTCCTTGCTCGTTCCGGAAGAGAGTCCGGGGTGCTGGTCCGACCGCGCCCGTGCAAGGAACCCGGATGGACCTCAGATCCACCCCGAATCTTGATTGATTCCAGATTATGCCTATTCCTGGCCCGAGGCAAACTCGGCTCCGGCGTGTCGAAGAGGTCGCAGGTTGCGGGGTCACGGAGACGTTGGTGCGTCCTCGGGTGGACGCCGTACCAGAACCGCCAGGATCAACACGACGATCGCTCCGCCACTCATCACCCATCCGAGTTGGTGCAGATTGTGGCTGTCCAGTTCCTGGCCGAAGACCATCCCGATGACCGCGGTCGCGCTGATTGCACCGAGATAACGGAAGGTCTGGAACAGCCCGCCCGAGGAGCCGGTCCGCCCGGTCGGCGTGGCGGAGTAGAGCGAGGTCTGCAGACCGAGATTGTTGAAGCCATTGGGAATCCCGAACAGGACCGCGACCGCAACGATCACCAGAATCGGCGTCGCGCCGTCGAGGAATTGCATCCCCACGGTCGCTGTGAGAAGGACGACCGACCCCACCAGGAGTGCAGCTCGGGAACCCCTGCGATCGATGAGGCGGGCCGCCAGGGGGATCGTCAGGACGCCCAGACCCGCGATCGGCAACATGAACAGTCCAGCCGTTGCGGTGTCAAAATTGCGGACCGACTCCAGCCACATCGGCAGCGAGAAGAATGCGGAGTAGAACACGATCTGGATGGTCGCCTGCTGGGCCAGCACCGAGGCCAGCGCAGGATTGCTGGCCAGCCCCCGGACGTCAAGAAACGGTGAGGTCACCGCACGCTCGCGAAGGATGAGCAGGACCAGCCCGGCCACACACACCGGAAGGCACCACCACCGCGGCTCGGATCCGAATGAGAGCAGGAACAACAGCAACGAGACCATCGTCGCCGTGAACAGCCCGATCCCGGGCAAGTCGATCTCTCGAAGCAGTCCACCGATCGGGCTTGCTGACGCGGCGGTCGGTTTCGGTGCCGACAAGGCGGAGGTGTGCGGCAGCACCCGCCAGGCGAGGATCAGCCCGATGACTGTCAGCGGCACGTTCACCAGAAACACCGCCTGCCACCCGGCGAGCCAGATGAGTACTCCGCCCAGGACTGGCCCGAGTGCCGCTGAGGTGGAGGCAGCCATGGCAAGCACCCCCATCGCGCCCGCCGGTGCATCGCGACCGGGAGTCGCGGCGCGGATCAGGACCAGCGCCGCCGGATAGGCGGTCGAAGTGCCGAGTGCCTGGACCGCGCGCAAGCCCACCAGCCACCAGAAGCCGGGGACGAACGGGGTCAGGGCGGAGGTCATCAGCACCAGCACCAGCCCGGCCAGGAACAGCCGCCGAGCACCGAACTGATCCACCAGTCGTCCCATCAGAGGTTGGCCGACCGCCGCTGCCACATAAAACCCGGAGACCAGCCAGGTGACCGTACCGACCCCGACCGAGAAGGCATCCTGCAGTTGGACCAGCGCCACCGCGATCATCGAGCTGTTCAGCGGGTTGAGCACGGTGCCGGCGGCAAGGGTGGCGATCAGGATCCGGGGCACACCAGCGGCACTCCGACCCGGCTCGCTCACGTCATTCCTCCGCTGTCCAGCACGTCCTGGTCGGACCGAGCCTACTGGCCACTCTCCGGAATGCTGGACAGCACAGCGGCATCGGGTGATGATGGACCCATGATCCGCCTGCTCCGGATGGTCTTCGCCGTCGCACTCCTCATCGGTGTGGCTGTCGGCGTGGCGCCGCTCCGAGCGGCTCAACCTGCCTTCGCCTGTGATTGTGAGCCGGCCGATCTGACCGAGCGAGCTCCCCACAGTGACCTGGCCGTGCGGGGCAGAGTGGTCGAGGTCGACCGGGCCGGTTTGCCCTCGTCGGACGTGGCCATGGAGATCGAAGTGACCCACCTGTGGCACGGCGACGACAAGAACCCGGTCCGGGTCTACACGGCCAGCAGCGGTCCGAGCTGTGGCCTCGAGTGGGCAGTCGACGACGACGTTCTCGTGCTCGGGACCCGGGACGGCACCAAGATCCGAGTGATGGCGTGCGACGGGAGCGGCCCAGCAACTCCGGAAAGGGTCGATGAAGTAGTCGCTGTCCTGGGTGAAGCCCGCACTCCGACCGCCTTCCGACCCGGATCGCCCGTGCCGGCGGTGCCGATCGGTGTTGCCGTGGCTGTGTTGGCGATCGCAGGGGTGTTGGTTGTGATCGTGGTGCGCTGGCGTCGAGCACAATCAGCTGGCTCCGAATGATCGACATGCTTCGTCCGCTACGCATGGTGCTGGCGGTGCTGGTGCTCGTCATTGCAGCAGCAGGGGTGGTTCCGGTCCGCCCGGTGTCCCCAGCAGTCGCCTGCAGCTGCGTAGCGATGTCACTCTCCGAGCAGGTTGAGCGGAGCGAGGTCGTGCTCCGCGGCATGATCGTCTCGATCGAGGAGCCTCGGGTCGTCACCAGCAGTACCCAGGAGCGCGCCTACGTGATCGAGGTGACCCAGGTCTGGCGGGGCACCGTGGGCAATCCGGTACGGGTCCACTCCGCGATCAGCGGGGGGAGTTGCGGCATCGAGGGATGGTCAGTCGGTGACGACGTACTCCTGCTCGGTGAGCGGCGTGGCGACCGAGACGCAGCGACGACCCTGTGCAGCGGCAGTGGTCAGGCCGAGTCGGAACACCTCAAAGAACTGACCGGCCTGCTGGGCGAGCCCGACGGGGCGTCACCGTACAAACCGGGCCCACCCACGTGGGTGCTGCCAGTTGCTGTCGGAGGTGGTCTCCTCCTCGCGGCCGCGATTGCCGTGATGCTGGGTCGACGCCTGCGTATGGGTGACACTCCGTGACACTGTTCAGCTTTCATCTGGCCGAACTGGCCCCGTCACTCACTGGCAGCGCCCTGCTGCGGCCCTCGACGGCTGCCGGTCTCGAACACATCGAAGCTCTCGCCCTGATGCGTCTCGGTGCCCCGGTCATCTCGCCGGCTCGACTGCAGTTGCGTCGTTGCGCCGTCTTCGCTGCTTGGCGTCATGACGATGATCTGCAGCGGTTCCTGCTGGAGGATCGTCTCGGCCGCGGCCTCGCGGCGGGCTGGCACGTACGGATGGAGTTCGTACGGCGATGGGGTCGACTCGCGGCATTGTCCGGCCTTCCGGAGCGAGCCGGACGGCTCGATCCTGACGAACCAACGGTTGCGGTGACGGTGGCCCGCATGCGGATCCCAGAGCTGCCACGATTCCTGCACTGGGGACGTCCGGTGGAGCGTCAGGTCCGTGACGACCCTGCGACGACACTGGCAGTGGCGGCAATCCGTCCACCCCGGACGGTCTGCACCTTCTCGGTGTGGCAGAGCGTCCGCGCCATGGTGTCGATGGTGCACGGCAGAGGAGACTTCCCTCAGTCGGGACACCACGCTGCTGGCATGGCGGAGCGGGAGCGACGCGACTTCCACCACGAGTTCGTGACGCTCCGGTTCCGGCCGCTGTCCGAGCACGGATCCTGGCAGGGGAGGCGCGGATTCATCCCGCAGACAACAGGGCCGTGAGGGTGGCCCGAGCCCCCAGCGTCCGCAGCTGGGTGAGGAAGTCGGCGTAGGGGGCGGTGAAACGAGGGTTGTCGACCAGGTCGGCGAACAGGTCAGGTTGACGCAGAAAGCCCAGCAGGTCGGTGTCATGGTGGCTGGCAGCAGCGCGAAGTCGGGGCTCGAGCCGATCCTGGATCTCGACCGGGTTGCCGGACTCGTCGGTTCCTTCGCACCAGCGTGCCCAGGCAGCGATGATCAACGCTGAACGGTCGACCGGCCCACCGTGGTTGAGATTGTGCTGGACCACCGGCAGCAAGAACTTCGGGATCCGGTCACTCACATCGGTCGCCAGACGAGCCAACGGATCCGCGACCGCCGGATTTGCGAATCGATCCACCACGGTGCGCCGATAGTCGTCCAGGTCGATGCCCGGGACCGGTGCCAAGGTGGGGATCGCTTCGTCAGCCATGTAGGACAACATCAGATCCCGGTGGAGCGGATCGACCGAAACCTCATGGGCGTAACGGAATCCGTCGAGCTGTCCCAGACAGGCGATCGCCTGGTGCGACGCGTTCAACAGGCGCAACTTCATCAGCTCGTACGGTGTCACGTCACCCACCAGCTGTGCGCCGACCTCCTCCCACGCCGGTCGCCCGGTCGGAAACTGGTCCTCGAGCACCCACTGGCGGAAGGGCTCGCACACCACCGGCCAGGCATCCTCGACGCCGGCCGCTTGCAGCTCGGCGATGTCGGCGTCGGTGGTGGCTGGGGTGATTCGATCGACCATGGTGTTGGGAAAGCTCACCTCGGCCGCGATCCATGCGGCCAGAGAGGGATCGAGACGCTCGGCAAAGGCACCGATCATCGAGCGGGCAATGGCCCCGTTGCCCGGCAGGTTGTCGCACGACATCACCGCGTAAGGGGCAACCCCGGCATCACGGCGGCGCCGCAAACCTTCGACGATCATCCCGAAGACACTCACCGGCACCCCCTCGCCGGACAGGTCGTGGGCCAACAGCGGGTCACTCGGATCGAACTCACCGGTCACCGGATGGAGGTGATAGCCACCTTCTGTGATCGTCAGTCCAACGATCCTGATGGCCGGATCGGCCAACAGGGCAAGAACACCTTCACGATCATCCGGGGCGTGGCGGAAGTCGATGATCGAGCCGATGACACGACGATCACGGCTGCCGTCGGCGTGCTTCACCACGACGGTGTACTGATGATCCTGGGCGGCCAGAACATCGCGCATCCGGGCATCACCGGGAAGTGAGCCGACACCCACGATGCCCCAGTCCAGACAATGCCCGGCGGCCATCAGCTCATCGAGGTAGACCGCCTGATGGGCGCGGTGAAAACCACCGACCCCGAAGTGAACGATCCCGGGAGTGATGCGACTGCGATCCCACGGGACGCGAGGAGGGGAGGGAAGTGGCGCCATCCCTTGAGTCTCGTCGGTGGCGGGAGCCACTGTCAACAGGAGGAATCCGGTTGCGCCGCGCGGCCGGTTCCGGTCTGATGACTGTCCATGGAACACCATCCGAGGCAAGCTCTGCCACCCACCTTCCTCCACGGCAATCGTGTCCGTTGGGCGGCGACACCTCCGCAGGTGCGGACCTGGGTCGAGTCGATGACAGGCCCGGTCGACGGTGCAGTCGTCGACTGTGTCGGTGGGATGTCCAACGGTGTGGCCGCGATCGTGCCCGGCGAGCATCGCGCCGTCTTTGTGAAGGGGCTCAACGCGACGGCGAACCCGGACGGAGGACGGATGTACCGCCGAGAGGCCGCTCAGGCATCCTTGCTGCCGTCCCATCCGGCGATCCCGGCCCTGCTCGAGAGCGTCGAGCTCGACACCGACGACGGGACCTGGGTGATCAACCTCCTGGAGGTCCGCCCGGGTGTCACGCCGCCACATCCTTGGCAGGCAACGGACCTCGACCTGGTGCTGGACCAGTGGCCGGCGGTCGCGCGGACGGTGGCAACCGTCGAGGGCGGAGACCCCGCGCAGCTGCAGGCGACCTTCAACGGTTGGCCGAGCATCGCCGCAGATGAGACCGATCCGTGGCACGAACGCGTCCCACACTGGCTCGACCGCGACCGTGCGATGGCTCTGGCCGCCGACGGCGGTCCGGACGGGACGGACGTCGTCCTCGGGCATCTCGACCTGCGTGCCGACAACCTGCTGATCGATCGGACAACCGGACGGGTTTCCTTCCTGGACTGGGCACATCCGTCGCTGGCGGCGCCATGGGTGGACGTTGCGCTTCTGCTGGCCGATGTGGTTGCCTCCGGCGCGGCGGTGGAGTCGGGCGGACCGATCGACGTTATCGCAGCCTTCGGCCGGGTCCACCCCGACACCGACCCGGAGCTGCTGATTGCTCTGGTGTCGGCTCTGGGTGCCTTCCTGCACATCCGATCCCGCGACGGTCGACACACCCCGGCGGTCCCACAACGGGGCAGGTGGTCAGGTGCGATGGCCGAAGGGATCCTGCCCTTCATCGACGCCCATCAGTGACCGGTTGGTCCGGCTCGGTCAGTCCTTGAGCCGGTGCCCCACGACAGCGGCAAGCCGGTCGGTCAGCCGGTCGAGTTCGTCGCGGGTCTGTGGATCCAGCACGAAGGCGACCGGCTGGCGCTGCCGCGCATCAGGCAGGACCCCCTGCCGTACCAGAAGGTGTTTTTCCATGGCCACGAAGGAATCCAGGTTGGAGACCATCGACATCACCGCGGCCAGCGCCGCGTGGATCTGGTACGCGGCGTCGAAGTCGCCGGCGACCAGGCTGCGCCACAGGGGGACGACGGCCCAGATCAGATCCGCACCGGGCATCGAGCCGACGACACCCCGCTGGTAGTTGTCGACCAGGGCCAGCCCACCGATCCCTTCGAACACTCGGGCCCGGCCCTCGGTCAGCTCCATCAGCCGCGTCAGGCGGGCACCGAGCGGTTGGGCCTCGGGCTTGAACTGGATCTTTGTGTGGTCATAGCGATCGGCCAACTCGGCCAGTGTCTCCAGTGCGACGGCGGATCCGATGTAGCCCGACGCATCCTGCACGATCAGCGGGACATCGCCGGAGGCGTCCGCGAGTGCACAGTAATGGGTGATCAACTGCTCTGCAGCAAGGCCGGAGACCGTGAGCGGTGGGTTGGCCATCAGGGCGTCGGCGCCAGCAGCGGCGGCATGACGTGCCAGCGTGACCGCCTGGTCGGTGGACTCCGCCCCAACCGAGGTGATCACCAGGCCGCGGCCGTCGACCGCAGCGACCAAGTCTTCGCACAACGTACGCCGTTCGTCCGGGCTGAGCCGCAGCATCTCCGAGACCATGCCCACGGTCACTCCATGGGCGCCGTGACCGAGGAGCCAGTCGACCTCACGGCGAAGGTTCGCCCGATCGATGCTCCAGTCCACCGCGAACGGGGTGGACACCACCGGCAGCACACCAGCGATCTCAGTCATCGCCACAACCTCTCCTCACCGTGAATCCCTCAACAACATGGAACGATCTTTCATGGAGTGACGCTAGCATCACGCTGTCGGAGCCCGATGACACCCGCCAGCACCGAGATCCCAGCGACGACCAGACTGGCCACTGCAGTCACACCGTGTGCGAGGGCAATGCCGGTGAAGATCCCGCCGAGCCACAGTCCGGTGTCGATCGTGATGTTCCACAACACTGATCCTGAACCCGGCCCCGCTTGGACCATGGTTGAGTGCAGCGCCGCCGTCTGGATCATGCCCACCCCGATCCCGATCAACACCGCCGGCGCCAACACCAGCACGGACCCGGGCACGACGACGGTCCCCACCGTGCCGAGGACCAGCAGGGCGAGGGCGGAGACCACCACCCGACGGTGCCCGATGCGGTGCTCCAGCTGGCCGCCGACACCCCGACCGACCGCATTGCCGAACTGCACCCCGAGCACCACCATGGCCGGACTGACCGTTGCGCTGACGACGATCGGCAATGTGGTCAGTCCGTGTGACAGCACGAGGATGGTGACGACCATGAGCAGCAAGGTCCACCGTGCCCGTACCAGACCGGCCACCAAGGACGTGGACGTGCGCGTCGGCTGTTCGTCAGCGCCGGCCCGGCCGAGATCGCCGCGCAGGCCGAAGGTGCCGGCGACACTCAGGGCGCAGAGCCCGGCTGCGACCACGCCGAACACCTGTGGTGATGCCGATGTTCCCAACTGCACACCCAGTGGTGCACCGACCGCGGACGAGGTGATGGTGACCAGACCGTAGAGGCCGAGTTCGCGGGACAGCCGCGGGCCCAGAGCGAGCAGTCCGATGCCTTGGGCGCCGGAGACAACCAGGACACCGATGCCGCTGCCGGCGACCAGGGCTCCCACCAGCAGGACGATCAGACCGGGTGCCCAACCGATGAGCAGCACGCCGGCGGTGATGGTGAGCAGGGAAACCTGCAGGACAGGCCGGACCGAGAAGCGGCGGACCAGGGCCGGAGTCACTGGCTGCACGATGATGACGAACCCCATCATCACGCCGAGGAAGGCGCTCGCCACCGCCGGTTCATCGGCCCGGGTGATCGGGATCAGCGAGTACGCCGCATAGAAGACCGCGATCCCGACCGCACTGGCGATCGTGACCGAGGTGAGCTGACCCCGTACGGCTGTGGTCGTCACTCGACCCACCGGCGACCGGCCGGGAGCAGGGACAACACCGTCAGTGGCACCAGCACCACGATCGACACCACGGCCAGGAAGGAGAAGCTGCTGACGGCCAGCAGCGGGCCGGCTGCAAAGGCCGCGGTCGCGCCGCACAGGTTCGACACGGCATCGACGCCACCCTGGGCGCTCGCCCGGTGGTCTCCGACGACGGCTGCGCTGAACAGCGCCGATCCCGCGACATTCACGAAGGACCAGCCCAGACCGAGCAGGATCAACGAGGTGATGATCCAGCCTGTCCCGTCGGGGCGCAGTGCTCCGATCAGCAAGGAGGCCAGGAAGATCGCCAGACCGATCAGCACGGTGATCCGGGCACCGATGCGGTCGACGAGTTGTCCGACCACCGGCGCCAGCGCAAACATGCCGAGGACGTGGAGGCTGATCGTGATGCCGACCAGGGTGACCGACCCGCCGTGGTGGGCGATGTGCACCGGGGTCATCGTCATCACGGCCACCATGACGATCTGGGCGGTGATGATCGCCACCACGGCATAGCGGGCGCGAGCGTTCGTGCGCAGCTCGGCCACCATCTGGGCGAATCGGCTGCCGGTGGTACGGGCCGGGGCGGACTGGGCTCCGGGCAGGGTCCGCGAGAGCAGCAGCGGGTCGGGGCGCAGCGCAGCGATGATGACCACGCCGGCGATGGCCATGCAGGCCGCGGCGATCCCGAATGCACTGCCGAAGACGGACAGCCCGGTCAGACGTTCCACGATCTCACCGGGAACACCGAGGTTGGGGCCGAGCACCGAGCCGAGGGTGCCCACCCACACGACCATCGCCAGCACTCTGGCCTTGCGGTGGGGCTCAGCCAGATCGGCCGCCGCGAACCGCGCCTGCAGGCTCACCGCCGACCCGGCTCCGATCAGGAACAGCCCGACGAACAGTGGCACCACCAGCGACCATTGGGCAGCGGCCACCAGGATCGCGCCACCGACAGCTGCGGTCCACCACCCGGTGGCCAGGGCCACCCGTCGTCCTCGTCGTGCAGCCAGATTGCCCAGCGGGATGCCGAAGAGTGCGGCACCGAGAGTGCTCGCAGTCCGGGCCAGCCCCGCCCAGGCCTCGTTCTGGGTGACCTCCTCGGCGAGGAGCACACCGATGGACGGAGCCACACCGACACCGATCGTGCCGATGACCTGGCTGATCACCAGGACGGCTGTGGTGCGGCGGCGGACTTCGGCCAGCGCCGAGGCCGAGACAGGGGAGACGACTGACACGGACACCGACTGTAGGTCCACCGCTCGAGACAGACCCTTCGGGTCCTAGGATCGGACCGGTTGCACACACGGACAGGAAGGGCCCGCGATGCGCAGGTTCGAGTTGGTTGAGGGAACGTCGGCGAAGTTCTGGCAGGTCACGATCTCGGACAATGATGTGACAACCCAGTGGGGGCGCATTGGCACCGACGGCCAGACGAAGACCAAGACCCTCGACGACCCGGCGGCGGCCGAGGCGGAGCAGACCAAGCTGATCAACCAGAAGACCAAGAAGGGCTATGTGGAAGTCGGTTCGGTGAACGACCCGGAGCCGGTCGCCGCGGCGGACGAGACCACACCGTCCGAGCCACTCGCCGTCGAGAAGCCTGCGAAGGCACCCGAGCCCAGGACGGCCCCCGAGCCGGAAGCGGCCACCGACCCGGACGCATCCGGGACCCCACCGTGGCTGCGCGACGGCGACCCGGTCGACCTTGATGACGAGTTCCGCAATGCTGCATTCGCGACCCGTGGCAACCCGACGATGGAGGCGCTGCGTTCGGGCCCGGACTGGGGGGCAATTGCGGCCCGACTGCGCGACGGCTACCACAAGGACAAGCCGAACACCGCACCCCACCTGCACTCAATGTTGGAGATCTGCTTCACCGAGGTCGACCCGGAACAGCTGACTGAGGAACAGGCAGTCGCGTATCTGGCACTGACCCGGGCCGTCCACACCGGGACCAGTCTGACGATGATCGTCGTGATCGAACGGTTCGGCTTCGTCAAGGCCTTCGAACTGCTGCTCGACAGCTACCGCATCCACATCGCGAACAGTTGGTCCCACGGCAAGTACGCACTGAGCGTCGCCGAGGGTGACGACGACCGCGGCAAACCCTTCGTCGAGCAGGAATGGGTCATGCGGGCCGCACTGGCGATGGCGAGTGAACAGGATTGGACAGCGGTCGTCGAGATTGCGGACCGGCGTTGGGCCGAGTTGTCCCATCGGCGTCAGATCAGTGTCGCACTGATGTTGCCCGACCATCCCGAGTTCGCCGATCGGGCGGTGCGGTTCGACGGTGAGCGGTCCGACCATCTCGAGTTGTTGCAGGGACTGGTCACCACCCCGGAGCTGGCGGCTCTCGCCGTCAAGGGTCCGAAGCCGGAGTACAACCGGTTCGGCTGCAACCGCGGCCTGGTCCACTCGTACGTGGTGGAGCGGGGCAGCGCGTCGGCCCGGATGTTGGCAGCCTGCGCTGACGAGGAATGTGCCGGTGAAGCACTGCGGCGGATCGGTACGCCAGAAGCAATCACCGGTCTGCTCTCGGTGGCCCACCGCAACAAGGAGTATCTCGGCCGGTTGCAGGGCGCCGTGGAGCGGTGGCCGATGGCTGCGGCAGCCGCACTGGCCGAGGCCGCAGCGGGCACGAGCCGTTCGGCGTCGTTGGCGAAGTCGATGTTCTCAACGGTGCTGTTGAACCATCCAGAGGCCGCCGAGGTGAAGCCCTGGCTGTCGCCGGCAGCCCAGACCCAACTGAGCCAGACCCAGACGCGACTCGCCGGGGGAGGGGAGAAGGCTGCAGCCGAGGATCTGCCCGAGGTGTTGGTTTCTCCGCCCTGGTTGAAGAAGCGGACGAAGGAGAAGGTCTTCGACCTCGAGCCGCTGCCGCTGGAGCCGACCGAGGAATGGCCCGACGGCGCCCGTGAACGTCAACTGGAGCAGGTTCCCTGGCGTCGCCGTGAGGACTTCACCAGCATCACCGAGGTTGCCCAAGGACTGTGCTCACAGACGTACTTCCGTAACAGCAGCGACCCATTCATCGCAGTCCAGGTGCAGATGGCGGAGGCGCTGACGGCTGGTGACGTGGACCAGGTCGTGGCCGCGTACCAGGAGTACGCGAAAGTGGTGCGCGCCAAGGCCACCTGGCAACGCGAGACCCTCCGTGGAGACGTTCTGGCCGGGACCGGGCGGGCGGTCATCGACAGTGTGCGTCCCGGGTTTGCCCTTGAGGTGTGGAACGCGTTGGCCGGCATCGGTGATGACGACAACGACACCGCCCGCGTCATGGCCACCTGGGGGACGGCGGCGCTGCCCGGCTTCCACAAGACCATACGGCGCCACCCCACCGACGAGATCTCGACGGCGATGCATTTCGGATCAGTGGAACTGGCGCCGATCATGGCGCGTGCCTTCCTGAAGTTGAAGTCGATCCGTGAACAGGGATTGCAGTGGTTGTTGGCCCATCCCGAACATGCCGCGGCCGGGCTGATCGCGCCTGCGCTCGGGAAGAAGGGCGAGGCGCTCGACTGTGCTCGTACGGCACTGCAGCGGCTCGCGCTGGACCCGGAGTTGCGGACCATGATCCTCGCGACCGCCGACCGGTACGAGGACCCTGCAGTCACCGCAGCCGTGGTGGCGGTCCTCGACCAGGATGCGACCGACCGCTTCCCGACCAAGATCGGCAAGCGGCCGGCCTGGTGGACGCCGTCTGTCTGGACGCCGATCACGATCGGTGGCAAGGCGCTGCCGGACGAGGCAGTTGACCACTTCGGCACCATGTTGGCGTTCCCGCCGGTCGATGACGAGCCCTATGCGGGCATCACCCAGGTCGTCGAGCAGGCTGATGCCGACTCCTTGGCTGAGTTTGCCTGGGACATGTTCTCCGCCTGGCTCGCGTCAGGAGGAGCGAGCAAGGAGTCCTGGGCGATGACCATCCTCGGTTTGGTCGGTGACGACGAGACGGCACGGCGGATCACACCGCTGCTGCGGGCCTGGCCGGGGGAATCGCAGCACAAGCGGGCGGTGACCGGGCTTTCCGTACTGGAAGGGATCGGCACCGACCTCGCGTTGATGCAGCTGAATGGCATCGCCACCAAGGTGAAGTTCAAGGCGCTGCAGGAAGCTGCCAAGGAGAAGATCCAGGCCATCGCCGAGAACCGCGGTCTCAGCACCGAGGAACTCGCCGACCGGCTCGCACCGGACTTGGGGCTCGCTGCCGACGGCACCATGGAGCTCGACTTCGGGCCGCGCCGATTCACCGTCGGCTTCGACGAGGCGCTCAAGCCCTACGTACGGGACGAGGAGGGCAAGCGCCTGAAAGACCTTCCCAAGCCACGGCAGAGCGACGATGCAGCACTGGCCAAGGAAGCCGTCGCCGCCTGGAAGGTTCTGCGCAAGGACGCACGCGCCATCGCAGCACAACAGGTGCTGCGACTCGAGATCGCCATGTGCACCCAGCGACGCTGGGATCTGGCTGTCTTCGAACAGTTCCTGGCCGGCCATCCACTGGTCAAGAACCTGGTCCAACGACTGGTCTGGGCCAGCTTCACCGACGGCGCCGCGCAGACCTTCTTCCGAGTGTCCGAGGACGGCGAATACACCGATGCCGAGGACGAGCCGATCACCCTCGACGAGGACGCCATTGTCGGGATCCCACACTCGCTGGAGATCCCTGCCGACACTGCCGCAGACTTCGGCCAGCTCTTCACCGACTACGAACTGCTGCCACCTTTCGAACAGTTGGCCCGTGAGAGTCAGAGCTTGTCGGCAACCGACCTCTCCTCGACCAAGCTGACCCGGTGGGCAGGCACCGAGATCCCGACCGGCAAGGTGCTGGGACTGACCAATCGCGGCTGGCAACGTGGCACTCCCGCCGACGGCGGCGTCGCCGGTTACGTCGAGAAGCCGATCGGTGACGGCCGTGCAATTGTGGCGCAGCTGGACCCTGGTCTGTTCACCGGCTATCTCGAAGGGGCGCCGGAGCAGGAGATCACCGAGGTCTCGATCGGCAAGGCCAGCTGGTGGGGCGATGTCTCCGATCCGGTCCCGTTCGACCAGATCTCTCCGATCGTGATCAGCGAGATGCTGCGTGACCTGGACGGACTGATGTGAGCGAACCCGACCAGGACCAGACTCTGCAGCGGCCACCCGCGGAGATCCTGTACGCCGATGAGCTGGCCGCACTGGCCGCAGCCGACGCCGATCCGCGACCGCCCGGGTGGGCGTTGAGCCTGAAGGCTGCGAAAGCCTTTGTCCTCGGTGATCCCGAGATGGGGACGACGCCGAAGATCGTTGCTCCCGTGGCGTCGATCGAGCGGATGTTGGTGACCCTGGCGACCGGCCGCGGTCTGATGTTGGTCGGTGAACCGGGCACCGCGAAGTCCTTGTTGTCGGAGTTGCTCGCGACCGCAGTGAGCGGACTGTCGACCCTGACCATCCAGGGCGGCGCCTCCCTCACCGAGGACCAGATCAAGTACTCGTGGAACTATGCCCTGTTGATCAACGAAGGTCCCAGCCCCAGGGCATTGGTGCCGGCTCCGCTGCACACCGGGATGAGCCAGGGCAAGCTGGTCCGCTTCGAGGAGATCACCCGCTCACCGGTCGAGGTCCAGGACAGCCTCCTGGGCATGCTGTCGGATCGAGTGATGGCGGTGCCGGAGCTGAGCGGTGATGCTGCGATGGTCTACGCCCGCGACGGGTTCAACCTGATCGCGACAGCCAACACCCGAGACCGCGGCGTCAACGAGATGAGTGCGGCTCTGAAACGCCGGTTCGACTTCGAGACTGTCTTCCCCATTCTCGACTTCGCGGCCGAACTGGAACTGGTGGCCAGGAATTCCTCACGCCTGCTTGCTGACAGTGGCATCCCGGTGACTGTTCCTGAGCCGGTGCTTGAGCTGTTGGTCAGCACATTTCGGGATCTGCGCCACGGGGACCCGGCCGGTGGCTCGGACCGGCTTTCAGCCGTCATGTCCACGGCTGAGGCAGTGAACGTGGCTCATGCCGTCGGGGTGAGGGCGTGGTACCTCGACCAGCGCGAGGGGACAGCCCAGGACCTGGTCGACTCGATCAGCGGCACTGTCGTGAAGGACGACCCCGATGACCGGGCCAAGCTGCGTCGCTATTTCGAGCAGCAGGTCGCCAAACAGGTCGGGCGCGGCGACCACTGGCGATCCTTCTACGAGGCCCGGCACCGACTTCCGTGAGCGAGCAACAGTCGGTCGGTCAGGCGCCGGTCATCATCGGAGTTCGTCACCATTCGCCGGCCTGTGCCCGTTTGGTGGTGGAACGGATCCGCGCCGTACGACCGGCTCACGTCCTGATCGAGGGACCGGCTGACGTCAACGACCGGATTGACGAGCTCCACCTCGGCCACCGCCTGCCCATCGCCGTTTACACCTACCTGTCCTCGCCGACCGGGCACCACACGTCGTGGGCGCCGTTTGCCGAGCATTCCCCGGAGTGGCAGGCCCTGACCGTCGGACGGGAGGTCGGCGCCCGGACGCGCTTCATCGACTTGCCGGCCTGGCACGCTGCCTTCGCCGAGCTCGACAACCGGTATGCCGACACGGCGTCGATGGAGGAGGAACAACGGTTCCGCAGATTCGAGGCCCAGGTGTCGGCCCAGATGGGGATCGAGGGCACCGACGCACTGTGGGACCACGTCTTCGAATCGGTGACCGACCTCGACGAGCTTGACGCGAGGCTCACCCAGTGGTTCAGCAGCCTGCGCGCAGACACGGCCGGTTCGATCGGCAACGCCGCTCGCGAGGAGATGATGGCTCGCTGGATCGCCTGGGCGATGGCGGAGGCCGACGGTCCCGTTCTGGTCGTCTGTGGCGGTTACCATGCGCCCGGCCTGGCCCGACGATGGCGCGAGTTCGACGGCCAGCTGCCACAGACCCCGCTGCCTCCCGACCACCACAGCGATCAGGTCCGGTACGGATCGTACCTGGTGCCGTACAGCTTCCGCCGGCTCGACTCCTTCACCGGTTACGCCTCCGGAATGCCGTCACCGGCCTACTATCAGTGGCTTTGGAGCTTGGGCGCCGAGCGTGCCGGACTGCGGCTGGTCGAGCAGGTACGGCAACGACTTCGCCAACGCAATCTTCCGGCCTCCACAGCCACCCTGATCGCGGTTCACACCCACGCGCACGGTCTGGCGCGGCTGCGTGGCCACGACGCGGTGTTGCGTGTCGACTGGCTTGACGCGATGGCGGCCAGTTGGGTCAACGACGCTCTGGACGTGCCGCTGCCGTGGTCCTACCGGGGGCCGATCCGGCCGGGCACCGATCCGGTGCTGGTCGAGGTGATGGACGTGCTGGCCGGGACAGCACAGGGGGCACTCGCACCCGGAACCCCGCAACCGCCACTGGTTGCCGCTGTGGCAGCCGAACTGGAATCTCACGATCTGCCGGTGCACGGCACGGTCGAACTCGATCTGCTCGCCGGGCCGGCCGAACGTTCCCGCAGTCAGGTGTTGCATCGTCTGCGGTTGCTGGACCTGCCCGGGGTCAAGCGCACCTCGGGCCCGAGCTTCGCTCTCGACGGTGCGACCCACAGCGAGTCGTGGTCCTTGCAGGAGTCACACGCCCGACTGGCAGCACTGATCGAGGCCGGCGCCTGGGGCGGGACGCTGACCGACGCGGCACGAGCCCGTTGGGTCGACGCGGTGTCACAGGTCAACGGTGACGTGGCCGGGCTGGCCGCTGCGCTGGATTCAGCGGTGTGGGCCGGCCTCACCCGTTTCACCGATGGTGTGCTGGCACAGCTCGCCGATGCCGTGGCAACCGAGACCGATCTCGGCGCGCTCGGTCGTGCCCTACGACGGCTCCTCCCGCTGTTACGAAGCCCGCAACTGCTCGGATGGGACTCGCTGCCAGCGGTCACGGTGACCGTGGATGCCATCACTGATCGGGCCCTGTGGCTGATCGAGCCGCCGGCGACAATCGCGCCGGGTGAGATCGATGCTCATCTGGGTCTTCTGATCGGCTTGCGTGACCTGGTCCGCACTCGGCGCGCTGATAGCGATGTCGACCTGTTGGTGCCAGCTGAGCGCGTGGTGGCAGTGCTGCGGCGCAAGGCCGAGGACGGGGCCTCAGATCCGGCCAGTCGTGGGGGCGCACTCGGGGCACTGATCAGTCTGGAGGAGCATCTGGCGACCCATGCGGATCCGCTCGAGCTGCTGTCGCGATGCCCGGTCGGTCGGCTCGGTGACGCCCTGGCCGGACTGATGGCGCTGGCCCGGGAGGAACTGGTCACCGACTCGCTGTTCGTCGCCGGACTGGATCGGGTGGTGACCGAACTCGGCGAGGGCGAGTTCGTTGGCGCATTGCCTGCCCTGCGCGGTGCCTTTGGCTGGCTTCCGGCCAGGGAACGCGGCGGACTGGCCGAACAGATCCTTTCCCTGCATGACATCTCGGGCGCCTCGACCAGAGTGCTGACCGGCCGCCTGGTGCACGACCCAGTCACGGTTGCGGCTGCCACTCACGCCGAATCGGAAGCGATCGCCCAGCTGTCCCAGTGGGGTGTGTGGCCGGAGGTGCAGCCGTGATGGAGATCCCCGACACGCTCAAGCGGTGGCGGATGCTTCTCGGAGAGGCCGCCGAGGAGTCTCTGGGTGGCCTCGAGGGCAGGCTGGCCGCTGCCGATGCGGCACTGGACTGGTTGTACGGCCGGGATCCTGAGCTGGCCGACCGCGGCGAACGGACCGGCGGGACCAGCGGGTCGACCCTGTCGGTGCCCGAGTGGATCGATTCGGTGCACCGCCTCTTCCCGACGGAGGTGATCGAACGGGTCGAGACCGATGCGGTGGAGCGGTTCGGCATCACCGAAATCGTGACCCGCGTCGACGTCCTGGAACGGATCGAGCCGTCGGAGTCGCTGCTGCGATCTATCCTGCAGACCAAGCACCTGATGAACCCTGAGGTCTTGGCCGCGGCCCGTCGCATCGTGACGAAGGTCGTGGAGCAGCTGTTGGACCAGATGCAGACCGAGGTCCGGCAGGCATTCTCCGGCACACTCGACCGTCGTCGACGCTCACCAGTCCCGATGGCCCGCAACTTTGACTTCAGGGGCACCGTCGCGGCCAACCTGCATCGCTGGGATCCCCATCAGGAAAAGCTTTTCGTCGAACGGCCGTTGTTCGTGAGCCGCACCCGACGCCACACCGAGCGCTGGCAGATCTGCTTGCTGGTTGACCAGTCCGGATCAATGACGGACTCGGTGATCCACTCGGCCGTGATGGCGAGCTGCCTGTGGTCACTGCCGGGCATGGAGACCCGTATCGCTGCCTTTGACACCGCCGTGGTCGATCTGACCTCCGACATCGGTGATCCGGTGGAGTTGCTGATGAAGGTCCAGCTCGGCGGCGGCACTGACATCGCCCACGCGGTCGGCTGGGCGCAGCAGCAGGTCACTCGAGCGGACAAGTCCATCGTGGTGGTGATCTCGGACTTCTGCGAGGGCGGCGACCGGCAGCTCCTGCTGCGCCGGGTGAGGGAGTTGGTCAACAACGGCACGATCGTCCTGGGTCTTGCTGCCCTCGATCGCGAGGCCGATCCGATGTACGACCACGACACGGCCCGCGCGCTCGTGAACGAAGGGGCACAGGTCGCGGCCATGACGCCGGGCGAGCTCGCCGTCTGGCTCGCCGAACAGGTCCGCCGATGAGCCGTACCGATCTCCTCGAACTCACCACCAGTGCCCTGATCGCGCTGGCCAATCCTGGCTTCGTGAAGCGTGCTCGCAAGGACCTTGATGCCGGTCGAACACCACAATTGAGCACGGACAGTGACCAGACAGTGACCGCAGTCTTCGACGACGGCGTGGTCACCCAGTTGGCTGCCGGTGCGGCCGTGAAGGATGCCACCTGCAGTTGTCCGGCCTCGGGCTGGTGTCGTCACCGAGTGATCCTCGTGCTCGCCTATCAGGACACCCATGCCGACAGTCCCGACGACGCGCGGGACGAGGTGCCAGCCTGGTCTCCGGCCGGCTTTGATGACCAGGAGCTGGCCGCCGTGGTCGGTGCCACGGTGTTGGCCACCGCCGCGGAGGAGGCGGTCACCGTACGCCTCAGCGCCGTCGACGGGGTACCGACGGCGCAGCTGCCGTTGAACGTGGTCCGGTTCTTCTCCTCGGGTTCCCTGTCCCATGCCCGCTGCGACTGCAACGCGCCCGCAGGCTGCATACATCTGGCGCAGGCTGTGTGGGCGTTCCGGCGGGCAGAGGACCGCGCTGGGTCGGCGATGACCGGGCAAGTGACAGTCGAGTGGGGGGATCGAGCAGTCGACGCCAGCCTGGGCGAACTGGAATCGATGACGACTGACCTGACCGAAGCCTGCCGGGAGGTGATCCTGATCGGTGCCGGCAACGCCGATTCTGCGGTGTTCACTCGGTTCGATCGGGTCGCCGAACGGGCCCGGAGGTTGGGGTGGTCCTGGGTGGTGGCCGACATCGACGAAATCGTGCGCCAGGTCCGGTCACGCCAGGATCGTTCCACCGCGGCCGATCCTCAGCGTCTGGCCCGACTCCTGGCCGAAGCTCCAGCCCGCTTGGTCTCGGCCCGTGCCGTCGTCGACGGCACGGCGCCGACGATCCGGACCGTGGAAGAGATCCTGGGCATCGGAACGCCGGGCTCGGTGCAGCTTGCGCACCTGCGGCTGGTGTCTCTGGGTGCTCAGGTCTGGGCAGGCAAGGATGGCACGGGGGCGCAGATTCATCTGCTGGACCCAGACACGGGACAGATCTCTGTGATGGAAGGAAAATGGGACGGCCTGGCGCCGCCCGGTCAGCGTCGAATGCTCGGCACCACCGTGGCCAGGGTGGCCGCATCGCAGGTGGTCACCGGCGGAGCGACCCGGTATGCGCTGGGTGTGGTGGAGATTGCCAAGGATCGGCGCAAAACCTCGTTGAACCCGCTCGGGCCGAAGTCCTGGCCCATCACCCTGATCGATCGGGGGAGTTCCACTCCGACCTGGATCAACCACCGGACCCTGGCCGATGGGGTGGGCATCATCGAGGTCACTGAGGTGGTCGACTGGGGATGGGATCCTGCTGCCCAACAGCTGCGGGCGATCCTCACCACCCCGCACGGTGAGATGGTCCTCGAATGGGCCCACACCTCTGCTGCACCCGGCGGAGTCGAAACGCTGGCCGCGTTCCTGTCCGAGGGATCGGTGCGTATGGTCACCGGGGTGGTCACCCGCCGCGGGGGACAGACCGTCATTGCCCCGCTGGCGGTAGCATCGGATGAGCTTGCCGCGGTGCCGGCTGTGGCGCCGCCCCGCGAGCACACCGCCCTCCCGCCGCCACCCCGCCGGCCAGGCACAGCTCAGACCAAGCTCGTCGACGAAGTTCGGCGGGCCATCGCCGCGTGGACCAATCGCGGACTGCGCCAGCAGGCCAGGGCGGCCCTCGAGCAGCTCGCCGCGCTGGCCGAGCAGCTGGAGCGGGCTGGCCTGATCACCACCGGACAGCTGCTCTGCGCGGTTGTGCGGACGGCTCCCGAGGATCCGGTCCGAGCAGCCGACCTGTTCTGCCGTGCTGTCCTACTGGTCAACGCAGTCGACCAGCGGCTCACTGCGACAGGGCCGTGACGAGCTACCTGTTCTGATCGAGGTCGGTCACTGGTTGGCTCGGTCGACAACCTGCTGGATCACGGCCCGATCGACTGAGCGCGCCTTGTCCGGAAGCCATTGGTCGATCGCCACGGTGACACCGATGGCGAAGTTGACCCACCACGGGCCCGTGCAGTCGAGCGTGTGTCGGTCGGGGGCATCGACGGTGCGGAGCAGGCGCAGCATGTGGACCACGGCCTCGCTGAAGGCAGCGGAGGTTTCCTCGTCGACGTCCAGGGACAGTTGCCAGTGCGCCCAGTCATCCATCACCACAAGGTTCAATGAGTGCAGGAAAGATCGGATGCCGGTGACCAGGGCGGTGACCGGCCAGTCGAGGCTCGGCTGGCTGGCGTGGACGGTCACGGTGAGGTCCTGGGACGTGGCGAAGCTCACCCAGCGAGTCACTCGACGCATGCCCGCCGGCGGGGCCTGCAGCACGGTGCTGTCGTCGATTGTCGACCAACGAGAGGAGAGCCCGTCGTCGAGGCTGACCGTACGGGCTCCGAGATCGATCTCGGAGAGACAGGCGTCGACCTGCTGGTCGACCCCGGGTGTGTCCTTGGTGGTGGGACCCCAGTGCCAGTTGAGGTCTGCAGCCCTCACGGTCGTACGGAGGGTGACGCGGGTCCGTGTGCCTTCACGTTGGTGACCGTCGACGGCGGCCTGGACCGCGATACCGATCGTGACCAGCTGGTCGCGGTCGGGTTCAGTCGCTGTGCGGGCGGTGACGACGATGGCGGTCTCGGTGTAGACGTGGGTGGTCACTGTGCCGTCGATGTCAATGAGCAGATCGATCCCGGACAGTTCGGAGATCAGGCTGTCGAGCATGGCCTGGGCCTCGGGGGTGGGATCTGGCCGAGCCGGGCCGCATCCGTACAGGACGAGCGCGGTCGAGACGCCGGCGGTCAACCAGCCGAACTCTCGTCGTCCCAGGCGCATGGGCTGATCATCGCACGCGAGTGGTTCCCAGCGATGGGCTCGGTGGGTACTCTCGGTACATGTCGACGGATGCATCGCAGCTCTACGAGATGGCCAGGGCGCTGCCGCCGGAGCAGCGCCGCGATCTTGCGCGTCGACTCCTGAAATCTGTCGAACGCGAGCTCGAGGGTCCGTCGGGACCTTCGCATGTCGTGTGTGCCTATGACGAACTCCACGACGACCCGTCCCGGTCGATGTCCGCCGACGAGGTGAAGGCCTACTTCGATGCCAACTGGGCAGGGGAGCAGCAGTGAAGCGCGGGATCGGGTTCCCTGCACCGGTAGTCTGACCGACATGTCGATCCCCACTGTCCCACTGCTGCACGGCGCCTCGATCCCGGTCATCGGGCTGGGTACCTATCCCCTCAACAACGACGAGGCTGCTGCGGCCGTACGAGCCGCAGTCGAGCGGGGGTATCGGCACTTCGACACGGCCGAGAACTATCGCAACGAACGCGGTGTGGGCCAAGGAGTGCGTGATTGCGGTGTCCCGCGTGACGAGCTGTTCGTGACGACGAAGTTCAACCGGGAGTGGCACAGCGTTGATGGCGCCCGGAAGGCATGGCAGGCCAGTGTCGAGCGTCTTGGCCTGGACCACATCGACCTCCTGCTGATCCACTGGCCGAACCCGGATCAGGGCACCTACGTCGACGCATTTCGCGGGCTTCTCGAGCTGTTGGCCGATGGATCGGTCCGCGCCATCGGCACCTCGAACTTCAAGCCCAGCCACATGGCTCGTCTGGTCTCAGAGACCGGTGAGGTCCCTGACGTCAACCAGATCCAGCTCAGCCCGTACACACCCCGCACGGCCAGTGTCGAGGACAACCGGCGCCAGGGAATTGTCACTGAGTCATGGAGCCCCATCAAGGCCGAAGGTCTGTTGCACGATCCGGTCGTGACGCGGATCGCCGAGGATCTAGGACGGACCGCTGCCTAGGTTGTGCTGCGTTGGCACGTCCAACAGGGACTGGTGCCACTGCCCAAGACAGCAACACCCCAACGGATGGTGGAGAACGCGTCGATCTTTGACTTCGAGCTCGACGACGAGCAGATGTCTGCGCTGTTCGCCCTCGACAAGGGCGAGGGTGCGGCTGCCGACTCAGACTCCTTCGGTCACTGAGCGAAGGACTGGTGCTGGCTAACGAGATCGGTCACCATTGGCGCTGACATGGCCGTGGCCACCAGCCAGGCTGCGCCGTCGTCGACCAAGCTCCGATGGGGCGCTGCGAGGTGGTGCAGCAGCATGCCGTCCACCAGGGCGAGGATCATCCGAGCGACTGACTCGGCCGAGTCAGGAGCCTGACCCGCTGTCACCTCGGCCAGTGACGCGGCCGTCTGCTTGACGAACTGATCCCGGCCACGTCCAATCATTGTCTGCAGCTCGGGCCGTGCTGCAGCATGGAGGTAGAGCTCGAACCTGGCGCGGACCAGCTCGGGGCGGCTGAGCATCTCGTGCAGGACAGCATCGGCGCGTTGCCACACGGCGTCGGGGACACGGCCGGTCGCCAGCGCAGTCTCGACCAGTTCGCGGGGCACGGCCAAAACACTGGTGACTTCCACGTCGACCATGTGCTCCACGACGGCGGCGATGAGCCCGTCGAGTGACCCGAAGTGATACTTCACCGTGCCCTGGGAAACGCCGGCTCGTTGTTCGACCCGACGGTGGGTGACGGCGCGCAGTCCGTCCTCGGCCAGCAGATCCACCGCTGCCAGGACCAGATTCTGCCGTAGCTGGGTGGTCGCCTCGATCCGCGTCATCTCGATTCGCGTCATGAGGAGTAGCGTAGTAGTTTCCACACTTGTGGAACGAATTGTGTCTGATGCCGTCCATCGCCCGCTCGGCGAGCGGGTCCGCTATCGTCTGGCCGACAGCCTGATGTGGCTGCACCGCACACGGGGTTCCGTGGCGTCAGTGGGTGGTCGCCGTGGCTACACCTATCTGCTCGGGCCGGAGGCGAACCGGTTTGTCTTCGCCAACTCCGACAAGTTCCGATGGGGCCGGGCGCTCGATTTCCTTCGGCCGGTCGACGGCGAGACCTCAATGCTGCTCAGCGATGGAGCCGACCATCGTCGCCGCCGACGGCTGGTGGAACCGGGTCTGCACCATCGTCGAATTGCCGACCATGTCCCGACGATGGCCGCCAACGCCGACCGCGTCATCGACCAGTGGCGCCCGGGGGAGGAACACGACGCCTTCGCCCAGTTCCGCTCCGCGATCCGTCGTACCACCCTGGACACGCTGTTCGGCCCGACGTTGGCCAGTGACGCGGAGACGCTCGGCGGCGATCTGCAGGTCATGATCGATTTGTGTGATGCCATGCCCCAGGCGGTGGCGGCGAAACGTCGCCTTCGTACGCCACAGTGGCGTAGAGCAATGGCGGCTCGAGATCGTGTTGATGCTCGCGTGCATGCCGAGATCGACCGCGTCCGCAGCCTCCACCCTGGGTCCGAGATGTCGATCATGGACACCTTGGTCCACGGCCGTGACGGGACTGGTGACGGCTTGGCCGATCACGAGATCCGAGACCAGGCGGTCACCTTGATCGTGGCCGGATACGAGACCACCAGCGCACTTTTGGGGTGGGCCCTGCACGCGATGCTCGCCGATCCACAGGTCTGGCAAACCGCGGCCGAAGAAGTGCGCGCCGTTGCCAGCGACCGAGTGCCGACCGCGCAGGAGATCCGCTCCATGCCGTACCTCAACGGGGTGGTCAGTGAGTCTTTGCGCCTGTGGGCCCCGGTCGTGGTGTTGGCCCGGTGGTTGGCCGAGCCGATTTCCTTTGCAGGAAAGGACATTCGTCCCGGCAGCTCGGTGGTGATCAGTCCGTACGTCACTCACCGACTGCCGGAACTGTGGCCGGCGCCCCTGGAGTTCCGGCCGGAGCGTTGGATTGCCGGTGACCCGTCCCACCACAAACCCAAGCCGTACGAGTACCTCCCGTTCGGCGGGGGAGCGCACCGCTGTGTGGGCGCAGCGATGGCAGTCACCGAGGTCGCGGTCATGCTGAGTCGGATCCTGACCCGGGCCGAGCTCACCCTCGTCCCACAACGCATCCGACCGCGCAGCATGGTCACGATGAAGCCGCGCGACGGTCTGCGGGTCCGGGTGCGTTCGAAGCACTGACCACTACTCAGCCATCCGCTTCGGCAGCCACAGCCTCCTCAAGCTCACCTCGCATCTGGTCGCCACCCTTCTTGCGCCAGTTCTCCACCGCTGCTGCCCACTCACTGATCTCACGTCGACCCAGCACGATGTCGGTGAAGACGTCGTCGGCTTCACGCGACAACGTCACTTCCTTGGCTGCCTTGGTGTCGGAGTAGACATATCGAACAGGATCGTCGATGGCGATCGGTGCCATCCGCTGCATGTGGGCCTGCAGCTTCTCTGCGACCGCAGGATCGTTGGGGTAGTAGGCCATTTGAGGTGCGCAGACAATGGTGGTGAGCAGCATGGCGTTCTTCTTGCCCTGCTCGGTCTGGACCGGATCCGAACCGTCCAGCTCGTAGTCTGCCCCCTCCCGGCCGTACAGCACGGTCAACTGTTCCTTGCTGCCGAAGGGCGCCGCCAGGTAGTTCCAGACCCGCAGAAGGGTCTCGACACGCTCCTCGTTGCCCTTCGAGATTGCGCCGATCGCCCATGTGGGAGCGGCCAGATGGGCAACGCCCTCGCCCCCGTCGAAGCCTGGGATCGGCATCCCACCGAAGTCGAAGGGCCAGTTTCCGGTGTGCGAGCGGTGCCAGCGGGTCCATCCCTGATAGGTGCCGCTGGTCATCAGCGTCGAACCGTCGGTGAAGAGTTCTCGGACCTGGTCCGAGCTCAGCGTCGACCAGTCGGGCCGGATCACCTTGGCCTCGGCCAACTTGCGCAGCGCATTGAGTGCTTCCTCCTGCTCAGGCACCTCATAGGCATGAATCAGGTTGCCATTGTCCAACTGCCAGTTGTTCGGGATACGCAGCATCTGCCGGATGTAGGTCGTCGGCATCGTCGTCAGGGCAAAGGTCTTCGCGTCGGTCACCTCGATGCAGAACGCAAGGAAGTCGTCGAAGTTGGTGATCTGCTCGACATCCATCCCGCGCTCGGCCAGCAGATCGTCTCGATGGTGCATGATGGCGGACTGCCACATCCCCCTGGTCGCAGGGATGCCATAGATGCCGCCGTTGTACCGGGCGGCCTGCCAAGCCGTTTCAGGCAGATTGGCCAGATTCGGGTACGCGGTGACGGCCTCACCGGACAGATGCTCGGACAGGTCAATGAACTTCGACTTCAGCAGCTCGGGAAGCCGTGCAACGTTGCGAACCTCCATCATGGTCGGCAGGTCATTTCCGGCCACCATCGTCTGGAACTTGCTCGTGTACTCGGCGCCGGGCACCTGCTGGAACTTCAATGCACTGCCCAGCTCGTTGTTCAGCTCGTCCAAGGCGGTGTTCTCGGGTGCATCGCCCCAGGCCGGGTAGTAGATCGACAGCATCGCGCTGATCGGCTCGCCGTCTCCTGGTGTGTCGGAGACCGTGACAGCCGGATCCTGTGGATAGTTGCGGTAGAAGTCGGCTGCGCCGTTCTCGCCCTTGACGTCCGGGGTCGTCCCCTCAAACGGCACATGTTTGGGCAGGTCGCTCCCCTCAGCACCGGATGTGCCTTCGTCGCCACCAGGACTGTCGCCCTGGGAGGAGCAACTGCTCAGCAGCCCGGCTCCAGCGATCGTCGCCCCAGCGAGTCCGTACGACAGCACGGTCCGTCGGCTCAGGTCTGGATTCATCACGTCGTGTCCTTTCCCAACATCGGGTGTGGTCGGATCCGTGGTTGACCCGGGTCTCCCGCCAAGGGCCCGGCACGCTGTCAACCATCCGACGCGCCAACGCTAAGTCAGTGGGTTGCGTTTCTGCCATGCACAAGTACGACCTTCACCTGTACTTTTTTTGACCAAGGGCCACCCCCTGCGATGCAAGGGGTCGTCATGTCGGACTCACGCCGGGCACCGCTCAGGTGTGCTCAGTCATCGCCGCTGTCGAAGCTGCTGCGCGCTCGCGTCGAAGGCAGAACTGATCCGGTTGTCGATGCCCGGGGCGAAGGGGCCGAGATGGCCGAACTCTGCTGCGCAGGTCGGTTCGTAGCCGCCTTCTTCGAGCATCCGGTCGCTGACGATGTAGGCGGTGCTGTCGGTGTAGCCAACGAAGATCACCGGCTCGCCGATGGCGGCCCGTACGAGATTCTTGATGTCATTGCAGGGCTCACCTCCGACGGTGGCCAGCCACAGGGGTGCAGCATCCGGCGGGGTCAGGCGCACCAGGCTGCACCCCAGCGAGACCTGGTGTGGCCGGTTGAGATACTCCTGCTCAATCAGCACAGCATTGGTCCATTCGGGGTGGTGGGGGAGTGAGGGCCCCTGTGTGACCAAGTTGCTGAAATGGTCGCGATCATGCACCCGCAGGGGCAGGTCCACGGTGAACTCGACACCGCAGGGCGCCAGGTCGATCGGTTCGCCTGGCTCGTCAAGGAGGGTGAGGACTTCTGCTGCCAGGGCTCGTGAGAACTCGTCGATCACCGCGAATGGCTGTGGTGTGAACTGGCCGTCGACGACCGTCGCTCGAGGTCGGACGTCACCAGCAGCGCCTTGGAGGAACATCGGTGCACATCCGTAGCGCTCAGCGGAAATGAGCTGACACAGCCGGGACGGGAACTCGCCGGTCAACACCGTGCGTTCGGGATAGAAGACCGGGTGGCAGGCCCAGACCACGAGGCAGGCGGCAAGGGTCCCGTGGTGATCGGTGACTGAGAGGACGATCAACTCGGTGTCACGTGGGGCGGCCTCGTTCGGCCCAGCGACAATCTGGTCTCCGATCTTCTGACGGCGGTTGATGTTGAGCTCGGAGTGGCTCCGCCTCAGCTCGATCTGTCCTGGCCGCAGGTGGGCCATGGCGGTGTCGATGGCCGCAATGCCCTTGTTGAGGAGCAGTTCCTCATATCCGGTCGGATCGTCGTCTGATGGCCACTGAGGCGCATGGCTCGTGCCCGGGTTGTAGCCGGCGACCCCTCCAGCATTGTGGTTGTGGACTGCGCCGACCGTGACGCATGCCGGGTCCACACCGTGCCGCTGCTGGGCATGCTCGGCCAGTGCCCGGTTGAGCGACCGGTCGAAGAACAACAGCTCGTAGCTGACCAGGATGAGCACATGGTCGTCGGGGGAGCGCAGCGCCATGACGCGTACGTACTGGTCGTCATGAATCGCCGTGCTGAGCGTTTCGAAGTCACCGCTGCAGGCAAGACGCACCGGAGCTGGGGGTGTGATGACCTCGAGTGCCGTGGCGAACTCACACTGGCCGGGATTACGGGTTCCTGATGGTTGCATGGGACCACTGTGGCGCATTTCAGCGCTGACGTCGTGAGTTCGATGGCCGGAGTGGTCACGGTCGGTGAGGCCGCCGCCAAGTGTGGTGCCGCTTGGGCCCCTGCCATGTGGCCATGACCATCATCGTCAGAACGCCGGCTAGTGCGAGCGCAACCCAGATGGCCACAAGAATGGGCGTCGCCGCGCTGCCCAGGACGGTGATGCCCTGCCAGCCGCCGATACCGAGAAGTATCAGCAAACCGAGCACAGCGACCAGGACCCCGGGCATACGGATCCGGACAAGAGCCAGGACGACGGCGGCGCCGAAGGACTGGATCGTGACCACGAAACCAGCCGTGATCGCCAGCGATTGGGGATTGCTGGTGAGGGTGGCAATGATGGTATCGGGTGCAGCGTGGTCACCGACGACCAGGGGCCAGACAGACATCGTCAGGAGCTGAATTGCCGTGGAGATCAGGACCCCGAGGGCCAGCAGTGTGGTCAGTCGATCGTGGCGAAAGCCGGTGTCGTCGCGCGTGGTGGAGACCTGGAGGACAGCCCATGCGACGCCACCGATGCCGACGAGTATGCCGGCCCATCCCGCGTCAGCAACAATAGGATTGTTGGTGGTCTCGTTGCGCATCAGTCCGGTGCGCGCCAACAGCAGCAACAGAGTCTCGCCGACCGCCAGACCGACACCGCACCAGATCGCGCGACGCAGGTCAGCAGTCCAGGACGGGGGAGTGCTGCGCTTCCGGGAGATCTGGTCAGTCACGCCGACCAGCGTAGATGTCTGTGACGAAAGGTGTCCCGGACGGGATGGGAACCAATACTCATGAGCTGTTCGGCATGAGGGCACGTACCTGTTGCGTGTGTCCGGGGGTCTCAGCGTCAGCGAGGCCGGTGATGATGTCGTACAAGGTGAGAACCTGGTCGACCACCACGGCATCGTTCGACAGCAATCTGGCCGGGATCGTGGCCGCGAGCTCGGCCTGGCTGAGGGCCGGGCCATCCAGTGCACACAGAACCTTGGCCTGCTCCTGGATCCGTCGTCGCAGGCCGGGACCGCCTCCAGCCAGGTTGATGGTGTTCCGGATCGACCACCGGTCGAGGGTCAATCGATTGTCGTAGGTTGCGTTGGCTCCTGAGGCAATCGTGTACGCGACCGCGATCGTGGCGGCATTGACCAGGGTCACGTGAGCGAGGATCTGCTCGAGGTTCCACTCGCTGGGAGGGGGCTCGGTGGTTGTTTCAGCGGCGGCAACGTGTCGCGCTGCGTTGACTAGGATGAACACTTGGTCGTCGGGGGAGTGCAGGCCAGGCTTGCGGGCTGTGGTGTTCAGGTTAGAAGTTGGCTTCGATCCACTTTTTGATGGCTTGGGTCGCTCGAGGTGCGTCGACCAACATCAAGGGGCAGTCGTTGACTGTGCCGTCGGTTGTTGTTCCGGCGGCGATCGCTTGGTCGGTCATGGTGGCGACCCATCCTGTGATGTTGAGGCCGAGCGGTCCTTCTGGGCCCCACGAGTTCTCATCGCTGGGGTCGGTCAGTAAGTCGTGCGCGGTCGGGCCGAGGGCTGTGAAGCTGACCTCCGGGTGGTTGCTGCGCTCGGCTCCTGGCCAGGTTCGGAGACGCTCAGGAAAGCGGCCGAATTCGCGTCTGGAGGCGGAAACGTTCGGGTCGAACGCTGGCTGATCATGGTAGGCCTGCTGCCACTCGGAGGGCCACGATGAGACGTGGCAGGGGCTGTCTTCCCAGCCGGTGAAGGCCAAGAGGGTGCCGTCGGGTCCGACCGCATCACGGAGCGCCCAGACGACCGCGTCCATCCCGCCGACCATCCAACCCAGAGCCGACATTTGAACGTGGACCATGAGCACGCCGCCACGGCGGACGCCAAGATCAGTGAGTGCCTGAGCCAGGTGTGACCGGGTGACCGGGACATATCCGGACCGGGTGAGCAGCTCCTTCGGTACCAACATGACCAGAACGTTGCCACGGAACGAGTGAGCGATCGAGCCATATCTGCCCTCGCAGGGGTGGCGGACGAGATACAAGCTGACATAATGTGCATTATCGGACTGAGATCCATGTGTGGAGACACCCGGCCGCTGAGCCCGTCAGTGACCGAGCCCCAGGAAGACAAGTAGCCGTCGTTCGAATTCAACGAGTGTTGCAGGCTCGAGCTGGCCCAGAACCTCGTGGGTGTTGCGACGGCGCACCGTTGTGATCTTGTCGACCATCAAGAAACTGTCGCGATCAAGGCCGTTGGTGCCGTCTGCAGTGACTGCGACGCGCAGGAGCGGCGCGTCAGTCTCGACGCTGGTGAGCGGGCAGACGGTGAGTGAGTCGGTGGCGTCGAACATGTCGTCTTGAATCACCAGCGCTGGGCGTGGTTTTGACGCGTAGACGCCACCGGCCACCGTGATGATTTGCCCCCGTCTCATTCGCCGTCGGCCCAGTCCTCAGAGACTGCCTCAACGAAGTCCATGTCATCGCTGGCCCTGTCTGCAGCTGCAACAAGCTTGGACTGCCGATGCGCTTCGTGCGCAAACTCCGGCGATCGGACGTCTGGCACCCAGATCTGGACAGGCCTGAGCCCTTGGGCGCGCATCCTGGCCCGGTAGGCGCTCACTCTCTCTCGTACAGCCATGCCGTCGATGTTACATGTAACAAGAGGTGAAGGGAAGGGGCATGGTGGTTTGGGCAGCTCAGGTAGCGCCCCAGGGCCGTGCGCTGAAGATGATCCCTCACTCAGCGATCCCGGTTGGTGGACTCCAGCTCCTCGATCGACGCCGCTACGTGACGCGCATTGGCTGGACTCCGGCGCAGGTAGTCCGTCGCGGTGAGTGACTCGTGGCTGCCGAGGGAGGGTGTGGCGAGAGCGCCGGCGACCGCAGCCTCGACGTGGATGCGGGTGGTGGGGAACACGGGGACAGAACTGTCGTCGGCGCCCACCAGCAGCTCGATCTCGGTGCAACCCAGGATGATGCCTTCTGCGCCGGCCAGCACCAGGCGCTCGATGATCTCCCGGAAAGCTGTGCGTGACTGGTCACGGATGACTCCGCGGACAAGCTCCTCGTAGATGACCCGGTGGACAGTCTGACGGTCCTCGGACTCAGGGACGATGACGTCAATCCCGTGATCAGCGATGCGGCTGCGGTAGAAGTCCTGCTCCATGGTGAATGCTGTTCCGAGCAGCCCCACTCGATGTCGACCAGCAGCATGCACGGCCGCAGCTGTTGCGTCTGCAATGTGGAGAAACGGAATCGTGACTGTTGATTCGATCGCATCGGCCACCTTGTGCATCGTGTTCGTGCACAGGACCAGGACCTCGGCACCGGAGTCTTCGAGCGCCCGTGCGTGAGCGGCCAGCAACTCCCCTGCGCGATCCCAGTCGCCAGCTGACTGAAGGGCCTCGATCTCGGCAAAGTCAACAGAGTCGAGAAGGATCCGTGCCGAGTGAACGCCGCCGAGCCGGTCCCGGACCAAGATGACGAGCATGCCAGTTCGCTACGGTGAGGACCAACAGAACTGGACCATTCGAAGGGAATCCCGTGAGCTCAGCTCCTGACGGCACTCCCCCACGCCGACCATGGCACCTTTGGGTCGTCGCGTTCCTGGTCCTTGCCCTCTACGTCGGCGGCGCCCGCGACTACCTCCTGATCCTCACCGGCGACACCGGCTACATCCGCGAACAGTTCGGGGCCGGCGGATTGGACTACTTCGCCGACTACCCGATCCCGCTGCGGCTCATCTGGACTCTCAACATCATTGGTGGGCTGTTTGCGCCGATTCTCCTCGTGGTTCGGAGCTGGTGGGCACATCGGGCTGCCGCAGTCTCAGCCGGAGCACAGCTCGTTCTTCTCGTCGTCACCTTCGCCTTGCTCGATCGGTGGAGCATGTTGGGAGCGATGACGTCGTGGTTCGACATTGGGATCGGTGTGCTCACCGTACTGTTTGCCGTGTACTGCTGGGTGATGCGCCCGCAGAAGGCCATACAGTCATAGCGACAGGTCAGGGCAAGGCCATCATCAACGTGGCATGAGCCGACCGACCGACTTGGTCAGATGAGTTCCATCACCGGTCCTTCATGGAGCGCTCGGTAGATCCTGTTACGGATGCCGTTCGCGTCGTTGGCTGTGAGAGTGCGGTCAATCGGACGCAGGATGATCCGCAGCAGCAGGTTGACCTGGCCGCGCTGTGTGCCGAGCCGCACCCGTACCGTCTCGGGCAGATCCTCATGTGCAGTGCGACCGAGTTCGTCGACCGATTCGACGACATCAGCATCGTCGCCGAGCGCAATACGGATGCGGTCCCCCAACGTCTCCTGATCCTCGTCGGCAGCCAGGACCACCGAGATGTCTCGTCGTGCGGCAGGCAGCGGCGACACCTGTCGCCACGGATCCAATGTGGTCAGCTGGCTGGCGATCCGCGGATCCGTCGCGCGGAGATAGCGAATGTCGGGGATTCCCTTGCGGAGCATCAAAGCCCGTTCGAGGCCCATTCCGAGTGCGAGTCCTGACCACCGGTCCGGGTCGAGCCCGGACCCGCGGAGCACCTCCGGATGGATCCGACCGCACTCGGCCAGCTCGAGCCAGTCGCCGTCATGGAGCACATCGATCTGACGACCGCCCACCGTGTACGGATGGGTCACCGCAGTGGTTCGCCACTGTGCTCCTGGTGTCACCGCATCGACGAGGTGTTTGATCATCGCGGTCATGTCCTCGTCACTGGTGTCCGGTGTGCTGCGAATGCGCCACAGGTCCACCTGATGAGGTTCGCCCACGTGACTGCGATCGACGGCGTCACGTCGATAGACAAGGCCGGGTACCACGATCAGCTCGTCAACACTGCTCCTGTCGGCGTAGCTCTCCAGCACGGTTGGGATGTCGGCGCTCGTGTGACTGCGCAACATCACGGTGGGACTGATGTATCGGGTGTACCGACGAGCGCGTGTGACGTCGCCGATGTCGTAACCGAGGCGGTCGTAGTTGTCCCGCACAGCGACAACGGGCGAGTTCCGCACTTCACGGACCGTGCAGTGCCAATGACGCCGCAGCTGACTCACGACCGTTTCGAGCAGAGATTGGACGGCGTGTTCGCCTTGGGCAGGATCGGTCAGGTCACGCAGGTTCAGGGCGCGACAGAGTTGTTCGGACGTCACGTAGTGGGAATGCGACATGAGGTGGTCTCCAGTTCGGTGATGGGTGGGATGAACATGATGCTGCTCCCCCGTCCGTACCTGCGGAGACCTGTGGCGCTAGACGTGCGCGACGACAACCCCGCGGCCATGACCCGGCCGGGGGTGCAGAAATCGCTGCGTCAGCATGACTGCAGGCTAGACGAATGCTCCGATCTGCGCGTTGTGGTTGACTCTCGGGCGGCCGAGGGTGGAACAGTGCTCTACGTAGACACCAGCGAGTGGATCGGGATCGGCGCCTTCGGCCAGCTGGCGGGGTTGACAGTGGAGACCTTGCGGCACTACCACCAGACGGGACTGTTGGTGCCGGCGGAGGTGGATGAGCGCACCGCCTATCGGCGATATCGGATGAGCCAACTCGCCCTGGCTCGACGCCTGGCTGCACTGCGCAACGTCGGCATGCCGCTCGACCAGGTCGCCGAGCTCCTTGCTCTCACCGATCCTGCGGCGAGGCAGGCCCGGCTACTCGCCCACCGGCATCGTTTGGTCGACCTGGCCCGCCGAGCAAACAGCCGCGTCGTTTCCATGGACCGAATGATCGAGAAGGTGATCGCCATGTCAGCTGACTCAGCCATCGGTGGGATGCCGCACAATCTCACCCGTTCAAGGGGCAGGTGCTCAACACCATCGCGAACTTCTGGTTCGACGCGACGTCTGACATCGTCGCCAACCACCTGGTCGAAATAGTCGATCCCAATGTCGTACGAGTGCGCAACTGCACCCCGATCCCGATCGAGTTCGTCGTCCGTGGACATCTCACTGGTGTGACCAGAACGTCGCTGTGGTCGAACTATTCAAGTGGGACAAGGAAGTTCGCCGACATCGAGTTGCCTGACGGCCTTCGCCGCAATGAACGTCTGTCCGAGCCGATCCTCACTCCGACCACGAAGCTCGAGACCCATGACCGCAACATCAATCGTGGCGATGCGATCGCAGACGGGCTCATCACCGCAGACCTGTACGACCGGTGCGCCGAGCTGTGCCTGCGACTGTTCGCACGAGGCACCGAGATCGCTGCCGAACGCGGGCTGATCCTGGTTGACACCAAGTACGAGTTGGGTCTGGTTGAGGACGAGATCGTCCTGATCGACGAGGTCCACACTCCTGACAGCTCGCGCTACTGGTACGCCGATTCGTACGGCGACCTCTTTGAGGCCGACCGGGATCAGCGCGCCCTCGACAAGGAACCGTTGCGCGAGTGGCTTGTTGAGCAGGGTTTCCACGGCGACGGACCGGCCCCGGTGCTGACCGATGAGGTACGGGTCGCCACGGCCGCCCGCTACATCCTGTTGGCGGAGGAACTGACCCAGCAGCCGTTCGTGGCAACGGCACCCACCGCCACCGAACGCGTCACGACACTCCTCGAGTCGCAACGCGCGTCGTCGTGAAGTCAGCTGTCCAGGACGCGCTTTCGGTACGCGAGGAACTTCTCGAAGTTGCCACTGAGTACTTCTGACAGCTCGCCGGCGCTGTCAACACAGGCGATCTCCTCATCGGGGATCTCTGGGTCCAGATCCGCCAGGGCATGGGTTTGTCCGGGTATCACCATCATCGGCGCGCCCTGGGGATTCAGGATCAGCATTCGCCCAGCCACGCAGAGGTCGTAGATGAAGGCACATTCTTCGTCACTCAGACTGGCATGCCAGATGCCGCCGTTGACATAGCCATCGTGGTCCAGCGGCTTGAGGTGCAGGTCAGTCCAGTCACCGTCGAAGGTCAGATCACCGTCCGGACCGGCCAGGTGATGCGTGGAGTCCGTGCTCGGTGCCACCGCGAGCCCACGGCTGGCGAGGAACGCGGCCAGTCCCTCACGGTCAGCATCCAGCTCCTGATTGCCCTTGACGCGCATGAAAACCAATGAGAATCCCACACCGGCAGCATAGCGGCCACCCGGGCGACTCCGCCGTCACGTGAGCGATGACCGTACGGCCTCTCTGATCTGATCTGCACGCGGATCCGCGGCGTCAACAAAGGCAGCTGGTGTGCCGAGAGGTGCGACCACGTCTGCGACCCGATCGCCTTCGTAGACGTCACCGGTGAACAGATGCACCCACCGTCCAGGAGGAAACGTCACCTGGACGGTGTCTGCTCCGCTGAACAGCACCGGCGCGACCAGGATTGCGTCGCCAAGGAAGAACTGGTTGTCGACACGCGCCGCGGCCGTGCCGGGATGGACCAACCAGCCGTGGCGGATCGCGGGCACACCACTCTGCTCAGCCACAGCGAGGATCTCGGCTCGGTACGGGGCAAGCGCGGCAAACACTCGGGTCATCCGAGCGAAGGCCTCACGACTCTCGGCTGTGTCGTAGACCTGATGGTTCTCGGCCGGCCTGTTGCCCTCGTGGGTGCGCAGGACAACCCCGAAGGCGGCGAACTCGGTCCACCGCTGCAACAGGTCATCAGGACGGACATAGTTGCGGACGACGGCGTTGATGGAGGTGTAGCCGCCGACGTCGGAATGTGACAACGGCCATCCCGAGACCCCGGACGAGAAGCTGCCCAGCAGGGCCGAGGCCAAACCGTCCTCCGGGCCGTAGTCGACCAACTGATCGCCGGTCCAGAACAGCGCGCTCTCCCCCGCCATCCCCAACGAGCCAGAACGGAACCAGGTGACGCAGCCCGGCTTGTCGGCCAGCGCACAGGCCTGCGCGACCGTCTCGGCCCACAACACCGGCCACCGGTTGTGCATCAGGACAGGGTCCCCATCAGCAAGCACCGCATCGAACGGCAACCCCTCGGCGAAGTCCGCCATGAAGCCGTCGACTCCGTCGGAGAGAACCTCGTCGGCAATCACCTGAGCGAACCAGTCCCTCGCGTCCGAGTTGGTCAGGTCAACCAAGGTGGCAGCGAAACCTCCCTGGTCCAGCGCATACGGCTCCCCCGATGCGGTGCGGACCAGATAGCCGGCATCGCGGGCCTCGGCCCACAGATTGCGGATCGCGGTGCCCGGTTTGTCCGTGGGATCGGTCAGGAAGGGATTGACGTACGTCGTGGTGCGGATCCCTTGCGCTGCGAGGTCGGCGACGAGTTCTTCCCAACCAGGGTAGCGATCCCGGTCGAGCTGCCAGGTCCACCAGAGCCGTTCCCCGAACGATGTCGTCCGTTGTCCGGTCCAGTCCTGCAGCCAGACCGCGGCGATCGGCGTATCGGCCTGCAACAGGTTCGCCACATGTTCCCGTACGGCATCGGTACCTCCCTGCAGCCCGAGGATCGCACCGTCCTGGGTCCAACGAGCCAGCTCAGGTCGCTCAACCATCCCTTGCTGGACAGCAATCACGCCAGCCGGCGTCGTTGCTGCCACCAACTCTGCGCGCAATCGAGGTGCCCACAACTGCAGGTCCACCCGAGCCGGGTCGCGGGTGTCGGCGACAGCGAAGGCATGGGACTCGGCCAGCCCGGGATCGAGACTCACTCCTCGAAGATCCTCGGTGAGGAAGGTGGACCATGCGCCGTAGGTCATCGAACTCGTCCCACCCAGTCCGCCCTCGGTCAGGTCGGCCAGAAAGGTCAACGGCTGCAGGCCTCGCCCCACCCCTTGCTCACGAGTGACGATCGGGATCAGTCGGCCGTCGAGATTGAACTCGGTGAACTGGGCACCGAATCCGTGCACCGGTGCATGATCTGATCGATGGCTGTGGAGGTTGACGGCGTCAACGTCGTCGTCAGTGCTGACATCCACCACCACACCACCCGGCCCGCGGGTCGTGACCTCCATCGACCACCCGACCTCACTGTCACCACCGACCAGGACACCGCTCAGCAGCAGCGAGTCCTTCCCTGCCCGTACCGTGTCGATGCGTTGATCGGTGAACGTGGTGTTCAGATGCATTGTCGGCCAGACGTATCCGCGGTGTTCCTTCCACTCCACCTGCCCGCGGGCAGCGGTCACGAAGGCTTCGCCGGGCGTCGATGTCCACACCACCAGCTCGCCCTCGGTGATGGTCAGGCGGTCCACACCCACCGCCACCCGGGCAGCCCCGATCTGCCACTCACCGATGGTGTCGGCGGACACCGACAACTCCCCCGGAGCGACGGTGACCAGCTGTTCGCGCGGAGTCACCATCCGGTGGGCCACCAGCAGACCGGCCGGGACCAGGGCAAGCACCACCAGCAGGACAATCAGCAGGACAAGGCGGCGATGGGGACGACGGGGTCGAACCTCCACCCGCTCGGACTCACGGCTCACCACCGCGACATCATCGCATGAGGCGCTTGTCGGCCCATGGAACACTGGGAAGGTCGCCGGCCGTCCGGCCGGAGCGACAGCCTGAAGGAGACACATGCGGTTCCTGCTGAACGTGATCTGGCTGGTCCTCGGTGGCCTCTGGTTGGCGCTGGGCTATGTGCTGTTCGGCATTATCGCCTGCATCTTCATCGTGACGATCCCCTTCGGGGTCGCCAGCTTCCGGATGGCGAAGTATGCCTTCTGGCCCTTCGGCAAGGCGATTGTGGCCAAGCCGTCCGCCGGCGTCGGCTCGGGTCTGGCCAATGTGATCTGGTTCATCGTCGCCGGGCTGTGGCTCGCGATCAGCCACGTCACCACCGCGATCGCACAGGCCGTCACGATCGTCGGCATCCCGCTGGCGGTGGCCAACCTCAAGATGATCCCGGTCACCTGCTTCCCGTTCGGCAAGCAGATCGTCGACAGTGACTCCATCCCACCGGGCCAGCGGCCTCTGCACAGCATCTGATTGGATGACCGACAGCCCTGCGTCCACGCCCGTGATCCGCGGCTACCAGCCGTCGGACCAGCCAGGATTCGAGGCACTGGTGCAGTCGGTGCACGCCGAGTACGAACTTGTCCACGATCCCCGACTCGATCGCGATCTGGTCTGCCCTGAAGATCACTACGCGCGGATACTCGTCCTTGTCGCCGATGGGTCGGTCATGGGGACGGCTGCGCTGACCAGATCGCGCGAGGACGGTTGTGTCGCAGTGGTGTTGGACACGATGGAAGAGCAGAAGGCAGCGCAACGAATGTACGAGAGAGCTGGTTTTGACCTGGTGCGCACTGGGAACGGCGTCCGCTTCTATCGTCTGACCCTCTGACGATCGGAGCGCTCCGTGTAGGCGGGGTCGATCGTTACAGTGGATCGATGCCCGCAACTCCACCGAAGTCTCGTCGGTCCTGGGTGTCCGGCGGCGTCCTGTTCAACCCCTGGGTCAACATCCCCGTCTGCATTGTCATTGCGCTCGGCTGTGGGGCGGTCACCTATTGGATGTTCACGATGCTCGGCACCGCTTGGGAGGCGCCGCCCTACGAGGACCAGAATCTCGACATCCTCGGAGGGCTGATCGGGGTCGTCGTCATGGGGCTGGTGACGCTGACCATGGTGGGGGTCACGATCTTCACCATCCGCTGGTGGGCACGAGTCATTGCCAAGGACAAGGCGAACGCCAAGGAGGCCAACGCCGAGGGCCAGACCGTCACCGAGGATGAGGCTGAGCCAAGGCGCCGAGGTCCGGACGCCCCGCTGAACGATCAGTGGCTGCCCTGAGTGTCACGCTCCCCCAGCTCGACCTGGAGGCGATCCAGGCCCGAACGTGCGTGGTCGTCGTTGCCCTCCAGCTCGGCATTGATGATCTGGTTGCCCAGTTCGAGGATCGCGGCCAGCCGTAGCCGTTCGGTCTCCATCTCGACGTCTCCCCGCACCTGCCGGTAGGCGGCGCGGAAGTCCGCTTCCGATCCGGGAAACCTCCCGAAGACCTGCCATCGAGGTTTCACCAGGTCCGCCACCGGGTCCCACGGCTCGGTGAGGTCGAGATCGAGCAGTCCGGCGAACGACCCGTCCGGCGCTGCGAGCAGGTTGTCCAGGTGGAGATCACGGTGAGTCAACGCCGGCTCGACCACCGCGCTCACTCGATGCGCCAGTCGTACGGCCTCGTTCAACACGGTCTGCAACCGGGGAGCCGGCAGGAGCCGCGATTCCTTGCCCCGTTGACGAATCTGGCTGCATCGATACTCCACATAGGCTGCCCACGAGGTGAAGCTGGGAGTGCCGCCGACCCGGGATGCGAACGCTTCACACCGGACTCCGTGGAAGCGTGCGAGTTCGGATCCAAAGCCTGTGAAGAACCGCGTGATCCGATGCGGATCGGTCAACACCTCACGTGGATGCTGTCCAGCCAACCACTTCAGGATCCGTACGGCGCGTCCGTCGGCCGGCCGATGGTGCGGAGCGACGACCAGCAGCTCCGGCACCGTGATGCCAGCGGCCGTTGCTCGGCGCCATGCCGCAGCAGCCGATTCGATCTTGGTGACTGGGAAGTGAGGGTGGGACACCTTGACCAGGAGGGCGTTGTCATCGCTGTGGATCAGCCAGTTCTGATGGCCATGACCCCGCTCGATCCGGACGATGTCGTCGACCGGAGCACAGAGCAGGTCGGAAGCGATCGTACGGACCCGGTCCGCTCCGAGATCGGCAGGCGTCATTGGACGTACTCGGCGAGATGCTTTCCTGTCAGGGTGGAGCTGTCGGCGATCAGGTCCGCCGGAGTCCCTTCGAAGACCACGTGACCACCGTCGTGACCGGCGCCGGGGCCGAGGTCGATGATCCAGTCCCCGTGGGCCATCACGGCCTGGTGGTGCTCGATCACGATCACGGACTTGCCGCCGTCAACCAGGCGGTCCAGCAAGGCCAACAACTGCTCGACGTCAGCCAGATGCAGCCCGGTCGTGGGTTCGTCCAGCAGATAGATCCCGCCCTTGTCCCCCATGTGGGTCGCCAACTTCAGTCGCTGCCGTTCACCACCGGACAGAGTGGTGAGGGGTTGGCCCAGAGTGAGATAGCCCAACCCGACGTCGACCAGATGTCCGGCAACCCGGTGGGCCGCCGGCACCTTGGAGTCTGCGTCGCCGAAGAAGGCGTGAGCCTCGACGGCCGACATCGCCAGCACCTCGGAGATGGAGCGGCCACCGAGGTGGTACTCCAACACCGAAGCCTGGAACCGGCGGCCCTCGCACTCCTCACAGACGGAAGCCACCCCAGCCATCATCGCCAGGTCGGTGTAGATCACGCCGGCTCCGTTGCACGCAGGACAGGCGCCCTCGGAGTTGGCGCTGAACAGGGCAGGCTTCACCCCGTTGGCCTTGGCGAAGGCCTTGCGGATCGGATCCAACAGGCCGGTGTAGGTTGCCGGATTGCTCCGCCGCGATCCCTTGATCGGAGTCTGGTCGACGACCACCACGTCATCACGGGAGGACATCGAGCCATGGATCAGTGAACTCTTGCCCGAGCCGGCAACCCCGGTGACGACACACAGCACGCCGAGGGGAACATCGACGTCGACGTTCTGCAGGTTGTGGGTGTCGGCACCACGGATTTCGACAGCACCCTTGGCGGTGCGGACGGTGTCCTTCAGCGCCACCCGATCATGGAGATGTCGTCCGGTGAGCGTGTCGCTCGACTCGAGTCCGGCGTACGAGCCCTCGTACATGATCTGACCGCCAGCCGAGCCTGCGCCCGGACCGAGATCGACGACGTGATCGGCGATGGCGATCGTTTCCGGCTTGTGCTCGACGACCAGGACGGTGTTGCCCTTGTCACGCAGCTGGATCAGCAGCTGGTTCATCCGCTGGATGTCATGGGGGTGGAGCCCGATCGACGGCTCGTCGAACACATAGGTGACATCGGTCAGCGCCGAACCGAGATGACGGATCATCTTCGTCCGCTGAGCCTCTCCGCCGGACAGGGTCCCGGCCGGTCGGTCCAGCGACAGATAGCCCAGGCCGATCTGGACGAACGAGTCGAGGGTCTCGCGCAGTGATGCCAGCAGCGGTGCCACCGACGAGTCCGACAACTCCGCCACCCAGGCGGCGAGGTCGCTGATCTGCATCGCACACGCATCGGCGATGTTGATGCCGGAGATCTTCGACGAACGGGCGAGCTCGCTGAGGCGGGTGCCGTCACAGTCGGGACAGGTCTGAAAGGTGATGGCGCGGTCGACGAAGGCCCTGATGTGGGGCTGCATGGCTTCGCGATCCTTGGACAGGAACGACTTCTGGATCCTCGGCACCAGGCCTTCGTAGGTGACGTTGATGCCTTCGACCTTGATTTTGGTCGGCTCCTTGTGCAGCAGCGCGTCCAGCTCACGTTTGGTGAACTGGGCGATCGGCTTGTCCGGGTCGAAGAAGCCGCTGCCGCGGAAGATCCGGCCGTACCAGCCGTCCATGCTGTAACCAGGGATGGTCAGCGCTCCCTCGCTCAACGACTTGGTGTCGTCGTAGAGGGCAGTGAGGTCGAAGTCGGAGACACTCCCCCGCCCCTCACAGCGCAGGCACATGCCGCCGGTGATGTTGAAGTCCCGGCGCTCCTTGACCTGGCGACCACCGCGTTCGATGTTGACCGCTCCAGCGCCACTGATGGAGGCGACGTTGAACGAGAAGGCCTGGGCCGATCCGACATGGGGTTGGCCCAGGCGGCTGAACAGGATCCGCAACATGGCTCCGGTGTCGGTCGCGGTCCCGACGGTGGAGCGAGGGTCGGATCCCATCCGCTGCTGATCGACGATGATCGCGGTCGTCAGTCCGTCGAGGACGTCGACGTCGGGCCGTGACAGTGTCGGCATGAACCCCTGCACGAAGGTGCTGTAGGTCTCGTTGATCATCCGTTGCGACTCGGCGGCGATCGTCGAGAACACCAGGGAGCTCTTGCCCGAACCGGACACCCCGGTGAAGACGGTCAGTCGTCTCTTGGGGATCTCGAGGCTGACGTCACGCAGGTTGTTCTCCCTGGCGCCGTGGACGCGGATCAGGTCGTGCTGGTCAGCGGGATGCATGGGGCTCCTGTCGTGCGGTGGACGGCACAACCCTAGATCAAGGTCCGGTACGGAGGGTTCTTGATTTCTGATCGGTGCCGGAGACGCCACACGGGGCACCCGCCGTAGCGGATGCCCCGTGAGGGAGGTGAGATTAGGCGTTCTTGACGAACTGCCAGGTGACCTTGGAGTCATCCAGTGAGCTGATCGCCCGCCAGACCTTTCCGTCCTTGCCGCTGCCCGTGATGTTGTACTTTTTCTTGTCCTTGGTAGCGACGGCCTTCAGCGTGAAGTGGAAGGTCGCCTCCACGGCGAACTGGTCGCCCTCGAGGTGGATGATCTTGGCATCCTTCCAAGGATCACTTGCCATGCCGAACTCGACCGTCTTCTTGTCGATCGTGAAACCGGGATCGACGTTGAAGCGGTTGGGACACGCCTCGTTCATGATGTCGTCCTGGCTCATGCAGGAGTCGAGCGAGCCCTTCACATTGTCGAGGATCTTCTTCTTCGCATCGTCGGAGATGCTGGCATCAGCCAGCCAGGAGATCTCCTCGCCCGGGCCGGTCACGGTGAACGAGTCCGACTTGTAGACGATGGCGTCGACGCCGGTCGTGACGGCGTACTTGCCCGGAAGGGCTTCGTAGGTGCCGGGCTCGACCGTGGCACCGTTGATGACGATGTCCAAGGAACTGTCAGCCAGGGTGACCGAACCGGTCACGGTGTCGAGCTTCCAGTCATCGCCCGACTTCGACAGGCTCCAGGTCTTGGTCATGTCCTGACCATCGATCGACCACGAGCTCTCCACCGAGGCCGACACGAAGTTCTTGTCGTCGTCCTGGACGACGGTGGCTTCGCCGACGGTCACATTGCTGACCGGGGCCGCTTCGGCAGCTGCCTTGTAGACCTCAGGGTCGACCAGCGGCCCGGACGCGGGCTCGCTGCTGAAGCTGAGGGCCTTTGAGGGGTCGCCGGCAACGAGAGCATCGAAGAAGCCCTGGACGGTCTGACCGGCGGTCTCGACCTGTCGGGCGTACTCCTTCTCCTCTTGGTTCTTCTTGTAGAGGAAGAATCCACCGATGCCGCCAATGAGGGCCAGCACGACGACTCCGATGATGGTGCCGATCACAACCTTGTTGGGGCCCTTCTTCGGGGGCTGACCGCCGAACTGGCCACCGCCCTGGTCACCACCGCCACCGAACTGTCCACCACCAGGTGCCGGACCGTAACCAGGCTCCTGGGCGGAGTAACCAGCGGCCTGACCGCCGTAACCCTGCTGACCACCGTAGCCCTGGCCTCCGTATCCGGGCTGTGCGCCGTATTGGTCGGCCGAGGGCTGGTTGCTCGGCGGCTGACCGGCCGAGGGCTGGCCGGCAGAAGGCTGATAGCCCGAACCCGGGCTGGACGGTGGCATCGATGCGCTGGTCGGCTGGTAGCCGGACCCGGGGCTCATCGGTGGCTGCTGGTAACCACCCTGTTGGGGCTGTTGGGGTGCCTGAGGTGGCTGTTGAGGCTGCTGGGGTGCGGAGTCCCACGCACCACCGGCGGGCGGCTGCGAGCCATACGGATGTTGGGGCTGCCCCTCGGGACCGGGGGGATAGGGGTTGCTCACGATTCTCCTCCTTGCATCGCCTGGTGACGAGCCGCCCCCATACTGGCACGCCTCGGGTTGAAGTCACAGAAAAGTCTTGCACAAAGCTCGACCGGGACGGTCAACGGTCCCCCTCTGCGAGAACGCTGACGGCAAGCCGGAATCCGGTGTGGCCGAGTGTGGTGTCCGGTGTCGTCTGGGTTCGGGCTGACGACCGATACCGATTGCAGTACGAGCGGTGGCACATGTGGGATCCGCCACGGACCACCTTGGCCGTCCCCCGCGGCGGACCCTGTGGATCGATCCGGGTCCGCGGTTGGTCCCGGGTGTGCCAGAACGGAGAGAACCAGTCGGCGGTCCACTCCCAGACATTGCCCGCCATCTGGTGCAGTCCATAACCATTCGGCTCAAAGGCGGTCACCGGCGCGGTCCCGACATGGCCGTCCTCGGCGGTGTTGTGGTCAGGGAAGGTCCCCTGCCAGATGTTGGCCCGGTGCTGACCGCCGGGGGTGAGTTCATTGCCCCACGGATAGGTGTTCTGCTCCAGCCCGCCGCGGGCGGCCTTCTCCCACTCGGCCTCGGTCGGCAACCGTGCGCCTGCCCACTGGGCGTAGGCGATGGCGTCCGCCCAGGAGACATGGACCACCGGATGGTCGGCGACTGCCTGCGAACCCGGACCTTGTGGGCACCGCCAGGTTGTCTCGTTGACCCCCCACCACCAGGACGCATCGGGCACCACCCCGTCGACGACATACGGGCGGGCCTTGGGATGCAGCTGACCACGGAAGACATACGACCAGCCGAACCGTTCCGCATCGGTGCGGTGGCCAGTGGCCGTCACGAACGCGTCGAACTCGGCATTGGTGACTGCGGTCGGGCTCAGTCGGAAGGCCGAAACCGTGACTTCTCGGACCGGGCCCTCCCCGTCATCGGGAAAGACATCGCTGCTGTCGCTGCCCATCAGGAACGGCCCGGCGGGGATCAACGGCCAGTCAGACGTGTCCACCCCGGCTGCACCGGTCCTGAACGACGGCATGCCCACGGTGGATGCGCCGCCCCGGTCCTGGGGCTCGGCCGGTGTGCTCCCCCGGCTCGGTCCACAACACTCGCTCACCCCATAATCGTAGAGGACCGTCCGGGTAGGCTCTCCCCGGTACTGGACGGGGCGGTCCCCCCTCGACTGAAAGGCAGTCACTCCATGGCATCAACAGGTAGGGCACTGCGGCGCGAACGCAAGCGCGCCGCCGCTGCTGCACGCGACGATGCCCGTCGCACCCGGATCCGGGCAGCAGCGGAAAGAGCCGCCTTCGAGGACGAATCCCACCATGATCAAGGTCCGCTCACCGGCGAGGAACGTCTGGGCTCCTTCGAACGGGCCATCCCGTGGGGTGTCCAGATCGCCGCCGGCTGGGCCTGGCGGGCCATCGTCATCGGCGCGGCTGTGGTCGGGGTCGGCTATGTGCTGCGCTACTTCTCCGAGGTCAGCATCCCGATCGCGGTCGCCCTGCTGTTGGCCGCTCTGCTGCAGCCGATGATCACCAAGCTGTCCAGCTGGGGCTGGCCACGCGGCCTGTCGGTCGGGCTCGGTGTCATCGGTGGTCTGTTGATCCTCCTCGGTGTCTTGGGACTGATCGTGTGGCAGATCGTCTCCGAGGCGTCGAACCTCGCCGACCAGATCGTCGGGGGCGTCCAACAGGCCTTGAACTGGCTCGGTGGTGCACCGTTCCACCTCGATGAGGACCAGATCAACTCCTGGATCGGTCAGATCACCGAGATCGCCAAGGAATCACAGTCGGCGATCGCGTCGCTGGCAGCCTCGGCCGGCACCGGTGTGGGTCATTTCTTCGCGGGCCTGGCCGTCGCCCTGTTCACCCTGTTCTTCCTGCTGTACGACGGCCGCACCATCTGGAAGTTCGTGTTGAAGTTCTTCCCACGCGCTGCACGTCGCCGCACTGACGTCTCTGCCCGGATCGGTTGGCAGTCACTGGTCGCCTACGTCCGCGCCACCACCGTGGTCGCCCTGGTCGATGCAGTCGGTGTGTTGATCGCCGCGCTTGCGTTGCAGGTGCCGCTTGCACCGGCATTGGCTGCGCTGGTGTTCATCGGCGCCTTCGTGCCGATCGTCGGGGCCCTGGTCACCGGATTCGTCGCGGTCGCGGTGGCCCTGTTCGCCCTGGGGTGGGTCAAGGCACTGATCATGTTGGGCGCGATCATCCTGGTGATGCAGCTCGAGAGCCACATCCTGCAGCCCTTCCTGCTCGGCAAGGCCGTCTCGGTCCACCCGCTCGCGGTCATCCTCGGCATCACTGTTGGCATCACCCTGGGTGGCATCGTCGGCGGTGTCTTCGCCATCCCGGTGATCGCCTTCGGCAACACGTTCGTCAATGCCCTGGTCGACCGCAGCCCGGTCGCGACCAAGGTCGAACTCCCCGAGCCAGATCCTGACCCGGCCACCGAATGAGACTCTGGGCGTCCCCGTTCATTCGTCGGTGACGTCGTCGTTCACTCGTACATGACGTAATCGGGGCGAGGCTTGAGTGCGAGCACCTCGGCCGGGGTCATCAGATCGACCCCGCCGGCGGTGTCCTCCTCGTAGAAGAGCTTGAACCCCATCGACACGTGCTCAGGAGTGTCGTCGACCAGCCGGCGCCAGGTGTCTTCCTTGGCGCCCTTCGAGCCGATGCCGTCGACCGACTTGATCAGCGCCACCCCTTGGTGGGCCTTGAGTGCCGACTCCTTCGTCACGATCTGCGGGTGGAGCTGGTGGTAGACCATCACCTTCTCGGGAAGCCGGTGCTTCTTGACCAGTCCCGCCAACCAGGCCGCCACCTCGTTGAGCTCCTTGCCAGTCGTCGAGCCGTAGACCTTGCCAGGGATCTGGCCCTTCTTGACGGCCCATTCGGGGTCAAGGGCAACACCGACGTCGGGGCGGACCAGCCACTCCTCCAAGGCCTTGACCTCGTCGATGAAGTCGGCGACTCCCGGTTGGATGTTGAGCAACAGGTAGGCGTCATGTTTGGCCGCAGCCTTGGCATGGCGCTCGATGATCTCCGGATCGGTCCGGGTGCGGAAGGTGCCGTCACTGCCCGGGACCGGGTGGACGGTGGTGGCGATGAGTTCCAGCACCGGCAGGATCGGGACGTCTGCTCCGTACGACTTGGTGTAGCGCTTCTCGATCTCGACCACCCGGTCGTCGAGTTTGCCGATGCCGAGACGTCCCTGTCCCTTGGCGCCGGGATAACCGCAGTAGCCGACCAGACGGCGGTTGCCCAACAAAGTCGTTCCTCCGCGCGGCAACGGCGTGGTCGTTGGCGTCGGGGTGGGAGTCGGTGTCGGGGTGGGGGCCGGTGTCGGGTCCGCTGTGGACGGTGGCGCGACGGTGGGCGTGGGCGTCGGGGTGCCCGGCTGATCGGGGGCGGAGCTGCAACCGACAGCACTCGCCCCGACCACCGCTGCCGCGCCGCTGGCCAGGAGCTGGCGGCGCGACCAGGAGTTGCGGCGTGACCAGGAGTTGTGGGCGCTCACCTGGCCCCGCTCACAAGTTGATCATGTGGCCGGCAATGCCCTCGACGGCTTCCTTGAGGGCTTCGGACAACGTCGGGTGGGCGTGGATGTTGCGGCCCACCTCTTCGGCGGTGAGGTCCCACTGCTGGGCCAGGGTCAGCTCAGGCAGCAGCTCGGTGACATCGGGGCCGATCATGTGGGCGCCGAGCAGCTCACCGTGGGTGGCATCGGCGACGACCTTGACGAAACCGGTCGCATCGCCCAACCCCCAGGCCTTGCCGTTGGCCGAGAACGGGAACTTGGCGACCTTGACGTCGTACCCCTTCTCCTTGGCCTGGGCCTCGGTGTAGCCGAAGGAACCGATCTGCGGCTGCGAGTAGGTCGCGCGCGGCACCATGTCGTAGTTGAGGGGCATGGTCTCGGCACCGGCAATGGTCTCTGCGGCAACGACGCCCTGAGCCTCGGCGAGATGGGCCAGCATCAGCTTGGCCGTCACGTCGCCGATGGCGTAGATGCTGTCGACATTGGTGCGCATGAAGTCATCGATGGCAATGGCGCCACGATCGGTGAGCGTGACACCGGTCTTCTCCAGACCGTAGCCCTCTGTGCGCGGGGCAAAGCCGATCGCCGAGAGGAACTTGTCGGCCTTCAACACCTGCTGGTCTCCGCCGGCTGCCGGCGAGACGGTGACGGTGACCCCCTCGGCGTCCTCGGTGACGGATTCGACCTTGGTGCTGGTGAGGAGTTTGATGCCGAGCTTCTTGTAGGCCTTGGCAAGTTCCTTGGAGATCTCCGGGTCCTCGAGGGGGACGATCCGATCCAGGTACTCCACAATCGTGACGTCGACGCCGTAGTTCGCCAACACATAGGCGAACTCGGTGCCGATCGCACCCGATCCGGCGATCACGATCGAGTCGGGAACGCTGTCGGTGAGGATGAGCTCCTCGTAGGTGACGACCCGGTCACTCAGTTGCAGACCCGGCAGCAGACGGGTGACCGCGCCCACCGCGATGATGCAGTTGTCGAAGGTCACCTCTTCGGTGCTGCCGTCATCGGCGGTCACCGTGATGGCCTTGTCGCTGGTGAACTCGCCCCAGCCGTTCAGCTCGGTGATCTTGTTCTTCTTCATCAGGAAGTGGATGCCGTTGACCATCCGGTCACTCACTGCACGACTGCGCTTGAACGCAGCCCCGAAGTCGACGCTGATGTCGCCGCTGATGCCGAACGCGTCGGCCTCCTTGGTGACCAGGTGGGCGATCTCAGCATTGCGGAGCAGGGCCTTGGTCGGGATGCAGCCGACGTTCAGGCAGACCCCTCCCCAATACTTCTTTTCCACGATTGCGGTCTTCAGTCCCAGTTGTGCGGCCCGGATCGCGGCCACGTAACCACCGGGGCCGGCGCCCAGCACGACTACGTCAAAGTGAGAGGTCATGGCAGGAGTCTAATCAGGTCGAGCACGACGCACCGAGGACCCACCCAGTTTGGGTTATCTCGTATATGAGATTAGAGTCCATGGCCATGACCGAGACCTCGTACCTCGACCGTATCGGTGGCCTGATCCGTGACGCCCGGAAACATCGGGGCATGACCCAGAGCCAGCTCGCTGACGTCCTCGGGACCAGTCAGAGCGCGGTCCACCGCATCGAAGCCGGGAACCAGAACCTGAGCATCGAGATGATCAATCGCATCGCCGAAGCCCTGGACAGCCAGCTGATCTCGCTGGGGGCACAGGGACCGACCCACCTGAGGGTTGAAGGTGGACACACGCTCAGCGGTGAGATCTCCGTACGATCGTCGAAGAACGCCGCTGTCGCCCTGTTGGTGGCAAGTCTTCTCAACAAGGGACGGACCGTTCTCAACGGACTGGCCCGGATCGAAGAGGTCAACCGGATCCTCGAGGTGCTGACCAGCATCGGTGTCGAAGCCATCTGGTCCGACGACAAGTCCTCCCTCACCCTGAAGCGTCCCGAACGACTCGACCTGGCCTCCCTCGACATCGAGGCTGCTCGACGGACTCGCTCGGTGATCATGTTCCTGGGGCCGCTGCTGCACCAGGAGTCGCAGTTCCAACTCCCCTACCCCGGGGGCTGCGACCTCGGCGCCCGTACGGTCGAACCGCACCTTCAGGTGTTGCGTCGCTTCGGCCTTGACGTCGTCGCCACCGAAGGCTTCTACCAGAGCACCCAGGACCCGTCACGGGCCACCCTCAACCGGCCGATCGTGCTCACCGAACGTGGCGACACCGTCACCGAGAACGCCCTCTTCGCCGCTGCAATGACTCCGGGCACGACCGTGATCCGCAATGCCAGCCCCAACTACATGGTCCAGGACGTCTGCTACTTCCTGGTCGAGCTTGGGGTGGGCATCAAGGGCATCGGCACCACTACCCTCGAGGTGACCGGCCGGGCCGACATCGATGTGGACATCGAATACACCCCGAGCGAGGATCCGATCGAGGCGATGAGCCTGCTCACCGCAGCCATCGTCACCGGTTCCGAGCTCACCGTGACCCGTTGCCCGATGGAGTTCCTCGAGATCGAGCTCGCCATCCTCGCCGAAATGGGCCTGGATCACACGATCAGCAATGAACGGGTCGGTGCCAACGGCCACGTCCGACTGGCCGATGTCACCGTGCGCCCCTCGGAGTTGAAGGCCCCCCGGGACAAGATCCACCCGATGCCGTTCCCCGGCCTCAACATCGACAACCTGCCCTTCTTCGCGGTCATCGCCGCGACCGCTGAAGGCACCACGGTGATCCACGACTGGGTGTACGAGAACCGTGCGATTCATCTGCTGGAGATGACCAAGCTCGGCGCCAGTGTCGATCTGCTCGACCCCCACCGGATCAAGATCACTGGGCCGACCCGTTGGCGTGGGCACCGGATGGTCTGCCCGCCCGCGCTGCGGCCGGCCGTCTGCGTGCTGCTGTGCATGCTCGGCGCCCGCGGTACCTCCGAGCTGCGCGACACCTATGTGATCAACCGTGGCTACGAGGACCTCGCCGCCCGGCTGAACGCCCTCGGCGCAAAGATCACCACCTTCACCGACTGAACCCGCACCCGGGAAGCACACACCTCATGACCTCCATCCTGTCGATCCAGTCGTCGGTCGCCTACGGACATGCCGGCAACTCCGCTGCAGTCTTCCCGCTGATGAGGATGGGGGTCGAGGTGTGGCCAGTGCTGACCGTGCACTTCTCGAACCACACCGGGTACGGGAAGTGGCGCGGTCCCTTGTTGGCTGCTGCCGACATCGGTGAGGTGATCACCGGCATCGACGAGCGCGGCGTACTGACGGGGTGCGACGCACTGCTGTCGGGCTACCTGGGTGCTGCCGATGTCGGGGCCGAGGTGCTGAAGGCTGCCGCGTTGCTCAAGGAACGCAACCCGCAGGCCATCTGGTGCTGCGACCCGGTGATGGGCGATGTCCGACGGGGATTCTTCGTCCGGCCCGGGATCCCTGAGTTCCTGCGCGACACCGTCGTGCCGGCCGCCGACGTGATCACGCCGAACCTGTTCGAGTTGGAGTTCCTCTCCGGCCACACCGTCACCGATGTGGACTCCCTGCTCGCAGCGGTGGATGTGGTGCGCGAGACCGGGCCCCGTACCGTACTGGTCACCTCGGCGATCCTGCCTGACTCCACCGAGCAGACCCTCGACCTGGTGGTCGTCACCGACGACGGTGCCTGGGCTGTGACCACTCCCCTGTTGGCCTTGCAGATCAGTGGCTGCGGCGACATCACCTCGGCGACCTTCCTGGCCCATCTGCTGGCCGGTCTGGCGCCACCCTCGGCCGTGGAGAAAACGGCCGCTTCGGTCTTCGGGGTTCTCGAGCAGACTGTCGCAGCCCAGTCGTACGAGCTGAAACTGGTGCAGGCCCAGGATGAGTTCGTCAGCCCGCGTCACACCTTCGTTTCACGCCGACTGCGCTGAGGACTGGTACGGGGTCGCAACTGGTCCCGCGCCTGAAATACTGGGCTCATGCGTGCCCGGGACTATCCGTTCTTCGACAGCGGCGACACTGGAGGCTTTCTGGCCTTCGCCCATCGAGGCGGCTCGCTCCTGCCGACCAACATCGGTCGGGAGAACACCATGCACGCCTTCAGTGCTGCGGTCGACCTGGGCTACCGCTACCTCGAGACCGATGTCCATGCCACCGCTGACGGGGTTCTGGTCGCCTTCCACGACGACCACCTCGACCGGGTCACCAACGGCGCCGGCCGGATCGGCGAGAAGACCTGGGCAGAGCTCGCCTCCCTGGTCGTCGGCGAACAGGATCGGATCCCGCGGCTGGACGATGTGTTGGTGGCCTTTCCCGACACCAGGTTCAACATCGACGCCAAATCGGACCAAGCCGTCGATCTGCTGGCCGACACCATCGAACACCTCAACGCTCACGAACGGGTCTGCGTCTCCTCGTTCAACGCGGCACGGCTGCGCCGACTGCGGTCACGGCTCGGCAACCGGGTCGCCTCCAGCCAGAGCCAGTGGGGTATTGGCTGGACCCGGCTCGGATCGGGCGTGGCCCCGTTGGTCCCGCCGCGGGGGCAGGCCCTGCAGATTCCGATCCGCCGTCGCGTCGCCGGTCGATGGATGACTCTGGTCACGCCCGGACTGATCCGCCGCGCACACCGGGCCGGCAAACAGGTCCACGTGTGGACCATCGATGATGCGGCGCAGATGGAACACCTGATCGATCTCGGTGTTGACGGTCTGTTCACCGACCGTCCCGATGTGCTCCGGACGGTCCTGCAGAACCGCGGAATGTGGTACGACTGAGCCGGATCTCCGGATGCGGTACGAGCCGCACGATCCCTGAACCAGGAGCGTAGATGAGCATCTCCACCGACCCTGCCGCAGCGGTGCCGGCGCGGACGCCGTGGGGCAGGGTGGCTGCCTGGGCGAGCTGGGACTGGGGATCGGCCGCGTTCAACGCAGTGATCACCACCTTCGTCTTCGCCACCTACCTGGCTGACTCCGTCGCGGTCAACGGTGCACCCGAGGGAGCCCCGAGTGGGCAGACCTGGTTGGGCATCTCCACCGCCATCACCGGGGTGATTGTCGCGCTCCTGGCTCCGGTGCTCGGCCACCGCGCCGACTCCGGCGGCCACCGCAAACGCAACCTCGCGATCTGGACCGCGCTGACGATCACCTGCATGGCGCTGATGTTCCTGGTCAAGGACAACTACTCGTACCTGTTCCTCGGCCTGGTGCTGCTCGGGGCGGCCAATGTCTTCTCCGAGATCGCCGGCGTGTCCTACAACGCCATGGTCACCCAGGTCTCCACACCGGCCACGGTCGGCCGGGTGTCCGGCTTCGGCTGGGGCGCTGGCTATGTCGGCGGCATCTTCTTGTTGTTGATCCTGTACGTGGGCGTCATCGCACCCGAGGTCGGCTGGTTCGGCGTCACCAGTGACGAGGGCCTGAAGTATCGACTGGTGGCACTGCTGGCAGCAGGATGGTTCGCCCTGTTCGCCCTGCCGCTGTTCCTGGCGGTGCCCGAGAGGAAAGCCACTGCCGCGATCGCCGACAAGGTGGGGGTCATCGACTCCTACCGGATCCTGTTCCGCGACATCGTCCAGCTGTGGCGCACCGACCGTAACGCGGTTCACTTCCTGATCGCCAGTGCCCTGTTCCGCGACGGGTTGTCGGCAGTGTTCACCTTTGGGGCGATCCTGGCCGTGACCGTCTTCGGCATTGCCCCGTCCGATGTGCTGATCTTCGGCGTCGCAGCCAATGTGGTCGCTGCCGCCGGCGCATTCCTGGGCGGCCTGCTGGAGGACAAGCTCGGCCCGAAGGTGATCATCATGGTCTCCCTGATCGGGCTGATCGTGACCGCGTCGATCCTGCTCTTCGTCCAGTCCACGGCCGTCTTCTGGGTGCTCGGCCTGGCCCTGTGCCTGTGGGTGGGCCCCGCGCAGGCGTCCGCCCGGAGCTTCCTGGCGCAGGTCGCGCCCAAGGGACATGAAGGACAGATGTTCGGGCTCTACACCACCAGTGGTCGGGCCGTGTCCTTCCTGGCTCCGGCCCTGGTGGCCGCCTTCTCGGCGCTCGGTGGGGACCGGCTCGGCATCGTGGGCATCATCGCGGTGCTGGTCGCGGGGACGCTGGCGCTGATCCGAGTGCGGCCACCGCGGGGTGCATGACCGCACCACGATTGGCAACATTTTGACCGATCGGGAACAATGGAGCGGTTGGCCGTGGGTTTGGCCCACTGTCGACAGGCCTTGGGCTTGGCCCACCGTCGACAGGATCGTACCGGACCATTTGTTGGGGAGGCAGTATGGCGGACCGTGCACTGCGCGGAGCAGGACTGGGATCGAAGAGCTTTGAGGACGAGACGGGCGTGGAATTTGCGCCCCGTCAGCAGCTCGGCTTCGACTGCCCGAATGGACATCACTTCGAGCTGACCTTCTCCGATGAGGCTGAGACCCCTGCACTGTGGGAATGCCCGCGGTGCGGTCAGGAGTCTCGCCGCAGCGACGGCGTCGAACCGGAGGCCAAGGAGGTCAAGCCGCAGCGGACCCACTGGGACATGCTGCGCGAGCGTCGTTCCATCCCGGAGTTGGAGGAGCTGCTCTCCGAGCGTCTTGACCTGCTCCGCAACGGAAAGATCGGCCCGGGGATGCGCTCTCTGTGACCAGGGAGACCCTTCGGCTCAGCTGACAATCTCGCCCGAGATCACCTGCCCATCGTCACCCGGCCTGCGCCGGGGGCGGTGGGCAGAGTCGTCTGTGCTGGCGGAGGTCGACCCGGGCCCGGCATCATCGGTCTCGCCGGGAATGGTGCCCTCGCGGTCCATCTGCATCTTCAGGCGAGTCAGATCGGCTCCGGCCCGCTCGGCTCGGCTGCGGAACACGGCAGCGCCGGCCCGCCGGACCACGGCCCGAGTGGGCGGCACCACCAGGACCAGTCCGAACAGATCGGTCACCAGCCCGGGCAGGATGAGCAGGATCGCTCCGACCAGCACCAACGCCCGGTTGCCCATGCCCGAGGTGTCGACCGCAGCGACCTGTCCCGGCCGCGCGGCCAGGGCACCGGTGATGGTGTCCCGTGCCCGGGCGAGTTCGCGGCGAGCCAGCACCGCACCGGCGATCATCTTGGCGGCCAGGATGGCGACGGTCGGCCAGAATCCGATCCAGCCGACGACCAGGGCCAGCACGGTCCACTCCAGGATCGGGATCCCAATGACCACCAGCACGCCAAGGACGATCGGGACCAGAGCGCGCCAGCCCACCCTCGATTTCGGGCCCGGCATCGATCTGGGTGTGGACATCAGCGCTTCCGTTCCCGCTTCTCCAACGCACGCTCACCGGCATCGCGAAACTGGGCGGCGCGGTGCGCGATGCCCCACAAGGTCGTGCGGATCAGGGCCTCGATGAAGATGGCCTTACTCATCTTGGAGTTGCCGCGTTCGCGTTCGACGAAGGTGATCGGGACCTCGGTGATCGAGAACCCGGCCTTCTGAGTGCGCCACAGCAGATCAACCTGGAAGCAGTACCCGGCCGAGGCGACCTCGTCCAGACCGATCCCCTCCAAGGTCTCCCGACGAAAGACCCGGAACCCTCCCGTACAGTCCCTGACCTTCAACCCGAGCATCATCCGAGTCCACAGGCTTCCGCCCCGTGAGATCAGCTGCCGGTACAGGGGCCAGTTGACCACGCCGCCACCGGGGACATATCGCGAACCGATCACCAGATCGGTGTCGCCGGCGCGGGCGAGCAGTCGCGGCAGATCCTCGGGCTTGTGGGAGCCATCGCAGTCCATCTCGACCAGCGCTTCGTAGTCGCGTTCCAGCCCCCAGTGGAAACCGGCGAGATAGGCCGCACCGAGACCCTGCTTGCCGGGCCGGTGCATCACATGGAGGTGCGGGTCGGCGGCAGCGAGGCGGTCAGCGATTCTTCCGGTGCCGTCGGGCGAGTTGTCATCGGCGACGAGGATGTCGACCTCGGGCGCTGCTTCCCGGACCCGGCCGGTGATCCATTCCAGATTCTCCGCCTCGTTGTAGGTCGGGATGATCACCAACGTGCGGGGGGTCGGCGTTGCGGTCAAAATGACTCACCTTTCACTCGTCGTGGGATCCATGGTGCCGGGTCGCACCAAGAGGTTGCCTACGGTTCGGTCCAGCCTATCCGTGGCAGGATGGCGACCATGGACAATCCGGAGCCCATGGGCACGCCGCGGGTGATGCTGCTCGACACGGCCTCGCTCTACTTCCGGGCCTATTTCGGCCTGCCCGACAAGCTCCGCAGCCCCGACGGCCGGCAGGTGAACGCGGTACGGGGACTGCTCGACTTCATCGCCCGGTTCGTCACCGAGTACCGACCGACCCATCTGGCCTGTTGCTGGGACAACGACTGGCGCCCGCAGTGGCGCGTCGACCTGATCCCCAGCTACAAGGAACACCGGGTCTCCCCCACCGGCGGCGAGACGACCGACGCCGAGCTGGATGCGCAGGTGCCCCTGATCGTGGCTGCACTCAATGCCCTCGGGCTGCCGATCGTCGGAGCTGATGGCTACGAGGCCGATGATGTGATCGCCACGTTGGCGACCGTGGCGCAGTCGCGTGGGTGGGCCGCCGATGTGGTGACCGGTGACCGGGACCTGTTCCAGCTGGTTTCGGACACCACCCGGGTGCTCTACGTCGGTCGCGGTGTGGCCAAACATGACCGGATCGATCCGGCCTGGATCCACGACAGGTACGGGATCGGGCCGGAGCAGTACGTCGACTTCGCGGTGATGCGCGGTGATGCCAGCGACGGTCTGCCCGGCGTCGCCGGGGTCGGTGAGAAGACTGCGGCCGGACTGTTGGCCAGATTTGGCGACCTGTCGGCGATCGAACAGGCCGCAGCGGACGAACCGTCGCCACTGGCCGGGGGTGTACGGGCAAAGCTGGCGGCAGCGGCTGACTACCTGGGCCCCGCCCGTACGGTCGTCGCCGTGGCGCGCGAGGTCGCGCTGCCGCTGGAACTGGATGATCTGGAACTGGTCTCCTCCCCAGCCGATGTATCGGGCTGGGAGACGCTGGCCGAGGAGCTCGGACTCGGCGGCAGCGCCGAGCGAATCGTCACCGCACTCGCTGGGCGCACCTGAACCCACCCCGGTCACCGAGTCGGGCGGCGGGCGCCGAGCGGTGCCTGCGGGGATCCGTCGTCACCGCGGGCCAGTCCGCCCTGACAATGCGGGCAGTAGAAGATGGTCCGGTTGTGGTCGGCAGTGAGCCAGAGCCGGACTGCGGTGCCACAGCGGCGGCAGGGTCGGCCGCTGCGACCGTGCACCCACGTGGTTTGGCCACGCCTGGTGCTTGGCGTGGTGGTGGTGCACCGTAGATCAACCGCGCGCTGCATCCCAGTGCGAGCGCGATGCACCAGGACCGCGAGATCGTCGACTTCACCGGCCGGTGTCGCGGGGTTGGTGCGGTGGACGAAGAGCAGATCGCTCACCCAGATCGTGCCCAGCCCGGCCACGATTGCTTGGTCGAGCAACAGCTCAGCCACCATCCGCTGCGGTGCGGCGGACACCGCACCGGTCACGGCAGCCACCAACTCGTCCTCTCGGCCCTCCCACCGCGGATCCAACAGATCCGGGCCGAGGTGGCCGATCAGTCGATGCTCGGCTGAGGTGGCCACCAGGTGCAGCTCACCCAAGGACCACCCCACCGCCATCACCCCTGATTGCGCAGTTGGCGTGACGCCTGCTGGGCCCGCCAGCAACACCGCGCGGACCCGGTGGTTCGTCGGCGGCGGTGACGGTGTCGAGATCGTCCAGCGTCCCTCCATCCGGCGATGGGAGTGCAGGGTCATGCCGCTGTCAAACCGGTGGAGCAGGTGTTTGCCGACGCTGCAGACCTCCAAGGTGCGCCAGCCCGACAGATCGGTCGTGGCCAGTGAGGGCCAGCGCAGCTCGGCCCGATGGATCACGGTGTCACGAAGGGCTTGGTCGAGGTCGTCGGCCGTGCGTCGTACGGCATCCCCCTCAGGCATGGTCCATGGTTGCACCTATCACATCGGCTGTCCATGTCTGGTTCGGTCTCTCACCATTCAAGAATGGGTGCCGTAGGTGGTCGTGCTCGGTCACAAAATGTTCAGCCGTGCTAATGTGCCGGCCATGGACGGAGCGACTCAGTGTGTTCTGGCGGTGCCTCCTGACCGAATTCTCGGTCGCGTGCCCGTGGACTGATCGCTGACCCCTTCTGAGCTCGTCCCTCTGACCATCGGTCGGTTGTGCCTGCCATTTCCCGTTTCATTTGTGTTGCCATTGTGCGACAAGTCTGGAGTGATTTTTCTTGCTTGAGCTGCAACAGCTCTCGACGCCGGTTGTGATCATCTTGATGCTGGTCTTCTTCGGCGGCAGTTTCATCATGTCGTTGAAGATCAGTCGGCGCAAGGAGAATGCTGACGGCTACATGACCGGTGGCGGTCGTATTGGCTTCGGCATCTCGGCGGCCTCGATGACCGCGACCTGGATCTGGGCGTCGTCGATGTATGCCTCGGCCACCGCCGGCTACACCTACGGCGTGTCGGGACCGATCCACTACGGGTTGTGGGGCGCCCTGATGATCCTGCTGATCTACCCCTTCGGGCGCAGGATCCGCAAGGTCGCCCCAAAGGCCCACACCATCGCCGAGGTGATGTTCGCTCGGCACGGACGATCCAGCCAGCTCATGCTGGCCCTGTCGAACGTCCTGGGCAGTGTGATCAGCCTGACATCGAACCTGATCGCCGGTGGCGCCCTGATCGACATGCTCTCCCCCTTCAGCTTCAGCCAAGGTGTGCTCGCCATTGCGGCGGGAGTGCTCCTGTACACGTTGTGGTCGGGGTTCCGTGCCTCGGTGCTGACTGACTTCGCCCAGGTGCTGGCGATGCTCGGCGCGGTCGTGATCATCCTCCCGGTGGTCTTCTTCGCCGCCGGCGGACCTGAACTGTTCGACGTCGGTGCGCAACATGTGACCCCGCAGCAGCAAAACTTCTTCTCCTCCGATGCGTTCTTCGGCCAGGGCGCTCCGTACATTGCCGCAGTCCTGGCGTACGCGATCGGCAACCAGACGATCGCGCAACGCCTCTTCGCCGTACGCGAGGACCTGATCAAGAAGACCTTCGTGACCGCGACCATCGGTTACGGAGCGACGGTGATCGGGATCGGGATGCTCGGCGTAGTTGCCCTCTACACCGGCATGGAGCCGATCGACGGCGATGTCAACAATCTGATCCCGCAGATGGCAGGGACCTATCTCGGTCCAGTGCTGATCTGTCTGTTCTTCGTCATGATCATCGGTTCGCTGTGTTCCACGGCCGACTCCGACCTGAGCGCGCTGGCCGCCATCGTGATGACCGATGTCTACGGTCAGAACATCGCCGGCAAGCAGAAGGCCAATCCGCGACTGATGGTCCTGATCGGACGCATCACGATGGTGGTGGCCATGGGGGCTGGGCTGTACTTTGCCGGGAGCCGGTTCAACATCCTCGACCTGTTGGTCTTCGTCGGCGCCCTGTGGGGTGCCCTGGTGTTCCCGGTGATCGCCAGCTTCTACTGGGACCGGGTGACCAACCTGGCGTTCACGGTGTCTGCGGCTGCCGGCATCCTGCTCTTCCTCCCGGTCCGCTTCGAGTGGATCGCCCTGACCGGTGGTGTCGGGATCGTGGTCGACGTGCTGTCGGTGATCGGCGTCGGGGTGGTGCTCGGGCTGATGGCCTTCGGGTTCTTCGGCAAGAAGGTGGCCTGGGCGGTCGCCGTCGTGGCCGTTGTGGCGACGGCACCGTTCGGCATCGGGTTCCTCCACACCCAACCCGTGCTCGCCGGATCGTTGGTGGCCTATGCCGTGTCGACGATCTTGTGTGTGGCACTCGCTCTGCCGTCGAAGCGTCGCTACGACTTCGACCAGATCGCCGTCCGCACCGGTGAGTTCGACCCATTGGACGAGACGGCGGCCGAGCCCGACGTGCTTGCTGAGCCTGACCTGACTGCACAGCCAAGGAGAGATCGATGAGTGGAACAGCTCTGGCCCTGACCATCTATGTCCTGATCTGGCCGGTGATCGTGGCCGCGGTGCTCGCCGTGATCATCGTGTCCTTCGCCCGGGAGGCCGCTCAGGCTCGTCGGCGCGGGGAAGGCATCATCTGAGACCAGTCACCCGACCGAGCGCACCCCACCACGGACCCGTACCAGGTCCGCATGGTGGGGTGTGGTTCGTCGAGGGCGTGCGGTGAGCAAGACTTGGGCCGTGTCTCGTCCACTCCGTTCCGCAACGTCCACCACTGGCCGCAACATGGCCGGAGCCCGCGCCCTGTGGCGTGCCACCGGCATGACCGACAACGACTTCGGCAAGCCGATCGTCGCGGTGGCCAACTCGTTCACCCAGTTCGTGCCCGGCCACGTCCACCTGCGTGACATGGGCCGACTTGTCGGAGAGGCGATTGCCGAGGCCGGCGGCGTCGCCAAGGAGTTCAACACGATTGCGGTCGACGATGGCATCGCCATGGGCCACGCCGGCATGCTGTACTCCTTGCCGAGTCGTGAGCTGATCGCCGACTCGGTGGAGTACATGGTGCAGGCGCACTGCGCCGATGCCTTGGTCTGCATCTCCAACTGCGACAAGATCACCCCCGGTATGTTGCTGGCTGCACTGCGGCTCAACATCCCGACCATCTTCGTCTCCGGTGGCCCGATGGAGGCCGGCAAGATCGTCGCCACCGACGGCATTGCCCGTCCCAAACTCGACCTGATCGACGCGATGGTCATGTCGGCCGACACCTCGGTCAGCGACGAAGAACTCTCCCTGGTCGAGCAGTCGGCGTGTCCGACCTGTGGATCCTGTTCTGGCATGTTCACCGCGAACTCGATGAACTGCCTGACCGAGGCCATCGGTCTGGCCCAGGCTGGCAACGGCTCCACGCTGGCCACCCATGCGGCCCGCAAACAACTCTTCCTCAACGCTGGCGCTCGGATCGTCGATCTCGCCCGGCGACACTACGGCGAGGAGGACGACTCAGTGCTGCCGCGGGCGATCGCCAATCGGGAGTCCTTCGAGAACGCTTTCGCGCTGGATGTGGCCATGGGTGGCTCGACCAACACCGTCCTGCACCTGTTGGCTGCCGCCCGCGAAGCCGAGATCGAGTTCAGCCACGCCGATGTCGACGAGGTCTCCCGACGAGTGCCGTGCATCAGCAAGGTTGCGCCGAACACCCCGAAGTACCACATGGAGGACGTGCACCGTGCTGGCGGCATCCCCGCGATCCTGGGCGAGTTGAACCGTGGCGGACTGCTCCACCGGACTGGCACCAGGGTCGACGGCGACAGCCTGGAGAGCTGGCTGGCCGAGTGGGACATCCGTGCCGAGACCGCCTCCGAGGTCGCCAAGGAGCTCTTCCTGGCAGCCCCTGGTGGAGTCCGCACCACCGAGCCGTTCTCCACGCAGAACACGTGGGAATCCCTCGACACCGATGCCGCTGACGGCTGCATCAGGGACCTCGACCACGCCTACACCGCCGATGGTGGTCTGTGCATCCTGTTCGGCAACATCGCTGAGGACGGCTGTGTGGTCAAGACCGCCGGGGTGCCTGAGGAATCGTTGGTCTTCAACGGTTTCGCGAAGGTCTACGAGTCGCAGGATGATGCGGTGCAGGGCATTCTGGCCGGCGAGGTCGGCGAAGGCCATGTCGTGGTCATCCGGTACGAAGGCCCCAAGGGCGGTCCGGGCATGCAGGAGATGCTGTATCCGACCTCGTTCCTCAAGGGACGTGGGCTGGGCCGCAAGTGTGCACTGATCACCGATGGCCGGTTCTCCGGTGGCACCAGTGGTCTGTCGATCGGCCACATCTCCCCCGAAGCTGCTGGCGGTGGCCTGATCGCGCTCATCGAGGACGACGACGAAATCGCCATCGACATCCCGCAGCGCTCCATCCAACTCCTGGTCGACGACGAGATCATCGCTGAACGAAGGGCGCTCGAGGAGGCTCGGCAACACCCATACACCCCTCGCAATCGCGACCGGGTCGTCTCCACAGCGCTGCGCGCCTATGCGTCCATGGCGACCGCAGCGTCCGACGGAGGTTACCGTCGACTCGACTGAGTAGTCCACGGCCAAGACAAAAGCGTTCGCGTCTCGACGGTGGCGGCGATAGTGTGTCCGTCGCCCGGTCTCAGTCTGTGCCGGCAACCGAGCCAGAAGTCGAGACGATGACCTCACATCCTCAATTGCCTGATGTTGCTGCCGGACCCAATCCTGCCCGATGGAAGCGCAACGCCGCTCTCTTCCTGTCCGGGCAGCTGATCTCACTGTTCGGGTCGATGGTCGTCCAGTACGTCGTCATGTGGTGGGTGACGCTGGAGACCAAGTCTGGGCTTGCCGTGGCCTTGTATGCGCTGGCCGCGTTCGCTCCGCAAGGCGTGGTGTCGATCTTCGGTGGTGTGTTCGCCGACCGGATGAACCGCAAACGTCTGGCCATCATGGCTGATGCGGCAATAGCGACCGTCACGCTGGTGCTGGCGATCGTGATGAGTCTCGGCATCACCCAGATGTGGATCATCCTCCTGGCGGTCGGGATCCGGTCATTTGGGGCTGGAGTCCAGGCGCCCACCGTGCAGGCGATGATCCCCCAGATCGTGCCGACCGATCAGTTGATGAGAGTCAACGGCATGTTCCAGACAATCAACGCTGGCATGTCGCTGGTGGCCCCGGCGATCGCCGCAGCAATCTTTGCCAGTTTCGGCATAGTGCCGGTGTTCTACCTCGATGTCGTCACCGCGGTGGTCGGGATCGGTTTTCTGCTGCTGGTGCCGGTCGGCACTGTGGTCCGTACGTCGGCCACAGTCACCTCCTACCGGGAGGACCTGGTCGAGGGGATGCGCTACATCTGGCATCACCAGGTGGTCCGCTGGTTGTTGGTCGTGTTCGCCGTGGTTTTCCTGCTGACCGTCGCGCCGAATTTCATCACTCCGCTGATGGTGGCACGCGAGTTCGGCGACGAGGAGTGGAAGCTTGCGGTCCTGGAGATAGCGTTCAGCGTCGGCATGATGATCGGCGGCGGCCTGGTGGCCACCCTGCTCGCCAGGAGGAGTCGGATTGGGCTCATTCTGGTCGCCACGTACGCATTCGCCGTATTGACCGTCGGTCTGGGCCTGAGCCCGAACCTGTGGGTGTTCTACGGATTCATGTTCTGCTTCGGTCTGGTCGTGCCGATGTTCTCGACTCCGGTGACCACGTTGATGCAGCAGATCGTGCCGTCGGAGAAGCACGGACGGGTCTTCAGCTATGTCGGGATCGTCATGGCACTGGCCACCCCGATCGGGATGGTGATCTTCGGCCCGCTCGCCGATGTGGTCCGGGTCCAGACACTGTTGATCGCTGCCGGGGTCGTCACGGTGATAGTGATCAGCGTGGCCGTGGTGGTTCCGTCGGGGCGAGCAGCCATCGCAGCCGCCCGGCAGACTCCCGAGCCGGAGACCTCAACGCCACCAGATATCGTCGGGAGTGACCGGTAGATTTCGCTTGTGGCGTGAGGAAACGTAGCGCTGCTCCAGCTTGGTTGCAGCGGCCTCGTCGATCGTGCGACCTTCGAGGTAGTCGTCAATCTGCTCATAGGTCAGTCCCAGACTCGACTCGTCGGTCTGGCCGGGTTCGTCGTCGAGAAGATCGGCCGTCGGCACCTTGGCAATCAGGTGGCCCGGAGCGTCGAGCACAGCAAGCAAACCTCTGCCCTGACGTTTGGTGAGGCCAGCCAGAGGCAGCACATCTGCAGCTCCATCACCGAACTTGGTGAAGAATCCGGTCACTGCCTCTGCGGCGTGGTCGGTGCCGATGACGACAAGGGATCGCTGCCCGGCAAGGGCAAACTGGGCGATCATCCGTTGACGTGCCTTCACATTGCCACGATTGAAATCAGTGATCGGCTCACCGGTCGCGCTGCGGTACTCATTGGCCACAGCGTCTGTGGCGGCCGCAATGTTGAAGGTGACCTCCTCGGGCGCATCGACGAACTGCATGGCCGCCCGGGCATCGGACTCGTCCTGCTGGACGCCGTGCGGGAGACGTACAGCGATGAAGGTGGCCTCGGTTCCCGCGGCGCGCAACTCAGTCACGGCAAGAGTGGCGAGTCGGCCGGCCAGGGTGGAGTCCTGCCCGCCCGAGATCCCCAGCACAAATCCCTTGGCTCCGGACCTGGTCAGATAGTCCTTGAGGAAGTCAACGCGGCGGCGCACCTCGGCGGCAGCATCGATCTGCGGCTGGACGTCCAACGCGGCAATGATTTCGGCCTGCAACGGATGCATGGACCCATCCTGCCATCGTTGTGTTACAGCCGTGCGACGCCAGCGGGACTGACAGCGGTGATCGCTGCGCCTACAGTTGGAGTCCCCGGAGCCCACTCCCCTGTCGGCCGACTGACGAGGACCCCATGACTGATGCCCTCCCCCGAGTGCCGCTGACACCGCCCGGTGCCAGGACGCACCACATCCAGACCGGCGCCGGAACCGTCCGGGTGCTGTGCTCCGGCGAGCCCACGCCGGGTCGGCTGCCGCTGATGCTGGTCCACGGTGGCGGCACGGACAACGCCGGGATCTCCTGGTATCGCTTGCTGGAGCCGTTGGGGCGTGATCGGGAGGTCTGGGCCCTCGACCTGCCCGGGTTTGGCGGGAGCATCGAACTCGATCCGGTAGGTGGCCCCCATGAACTGGCGGCGGTGGTCGCCGACGTCATCGAAACGCTCGGTGGACCGATGGCGGTCGGCGGAGTGTCGATGGGTGGCGATGTTGCCCTCAACCTTGCACTGGACCGCCCCGATGTCGTGGCCGCACTGGTGTGTATCGCCCCGGGTGGCCTGGCTGCACGCGTCGGTGGACCGGTCACCCAGTTCAGCGCCTGGGCCGCGGCCCAACTGCCGGACTGGATCCTGTTGCCGATGGCACGATTCGCGAACCGCTTCGTGAAGTACGCCTTGAACGCCATGGTCACCGATCCGATGACGCTGCCCGACCCGGTGGTCTCCGAGTTCGTCCGTGAGGCCAGAGATCCGCGTGGCGGAGTGGCCTATGGCCGCTACAACCAGGCGACTCTGGGGCGTACCGGGATGCTCAACGATCTCAGTGACGTTGTCTCCCGCATCACCGTGCCCACCATGTTCTTCCACGGCGAGAACGACCCTCTCGTCGACCCGGCGGGTTCGCGTCGGGCGGCCGCGCGGATGCCTCGGGCGAGGTTGGTCACGGCGCCCCACTGCGGTCACTGGGCGCAGCTCGAAGCCCATGAGCTGTTCCTGGCCTCCGTACGGGACTTTCTTTTCCGTGTTGACGAATCTCGACTCGACGGCGACGCGTCATGAAGGTCATCCGATCCGGACATGGTACGCATCGGGTGCTGTTCCTGCACGGCGGTGGTGTCGGTGGTTGGATGTGGACTCCCCTGCTCGACCATCTCGGCTGCGAGGTCACCGCGATGGTGCCGGACCTTCCTGGCCACGACGCAAGCGCGAGCCAGCCGTACACCTCCCACGAAGCGACCATCGATGCACTGATCTCCTTGCTGGACAGTGATCCCGACGATCCAGTGACCGTGGTCGGTTTCTCACTGGGTGCCCAACTCGCCGTGCTGCTTGCCTCCCACCGACCCGATCTGGTCGCACGGGTGTGTGTGATCAGTGCCCAGGCGGTGCCGATGCGCGGGTCCTCCGCAGTGCTCGGCCTGTTGGGTCTCACCTCGGGGCTTGCCCGGCGGCCCTGGTTTGCGCGGCTGCAGGCCCGCGAACTGTTCATCCCCGACGCGTTGATGGACGACTATCTGCGTACCTCGGTCTCGTTGACGAAACAGACGTTGATCACCTCTGTACGGGAGAACGCCACCTTCCTCCCACCCGCAGACTGGTCGGACTTCCCGGGGCAGGCACTGATCCTGGTCGGTGAGCGCGAACATGGACTGATGAGGCGGTCCGCCCAGGCCCTCCACACCACACTGCCGGCCAGTGAGCTCGAGGTCGTCGACGGCTGTGGTCATGGTGTGCCGCTGCAGCGACCTGATTGGCTGGCCGAGCGGCTGCAGCTCTGGTGGGATCCCAGGTCGGGCGCGTAGGGTCACAGACATGGTCACCATCGCCGAAAACATCGTCGCCACCCTCCGCGCGAACGGCGTGGAACGGGTCTACGGGATCCCCGGGGACTCACTGAACGGCTTCACCGATGCCCTGCGCAAGGACGGCACGATCCGGTGGGTGCATGTGCGGCACGAGGAGTCCGCTGCGTTTGCTGCCGCCGCCGAAGCCGCCACCACTGACGAGCTCGCCGTCGTTGCGGGATCCTGCGGCCCCGGCAATCTGCACCTGATCAACGGACTGTACGACGCCAATCGATCTCGGGTCCCGGTGCTGGCGATCGCCGCCCACATCCCCACCAGTGAGATCGGGACCGGCTACTTCCAGGAGACCCATCCGCAGGAGCTGTTCCGGGAGTCGAGTGTCTATGTGGAGCACGTGTCCGATCCGGCGCAGATGCCGCGACTGCTGGAGATCGCCATGCGTGCAGCGATCGAGGAACGCGGAGTTGCCGTGCTGGTCATCCCCGGCGACATCGCTCTGGCCGAGGCCGCCGCGGACCGCGCCACGGTGATCACTCGCACCCGCCCGACGATCCCGCCGCATGAGGACGAGCTCGGCCGAGCAGCCGAACTGCTCAATCAGGCAAAGAAGGTCACAATCCTGGCGGGCGCAGGTGTGGCCGGCGCCCATGACGAGGTGGTGGCCCTGGCGGACCGACTCGCGGCTCCGATTGTGCACGCGCTTCGGGGCAAGGAACACATCGAGTACGACAATCCGTACGACGTCGGGATGACCGGGCTGCTGGGCTTTGCTTCCGGCTATCGGGCGATGGAGGCCGCCGACACGCTGCTCGTCCTCGGCTCGGACTTTCCCTACCCACAGTTCTATCCCGAGGACGCCACGACGATCCAGGTCGACATCCGTGGCAGTCAGCTCGGGCGGCGACATCCGCTCGATCTTGGCCTGGTCGGCGATGTCCGCAGTACAGTGAGCGCTCTGTTGCCCCGGATCACCGATGGTCGCAAGCGCAAGCATCTCGACGATGCCACCAAGCACTATCGAGCGACGCGGGAGCGGCTCGACGAGCTTGCCGTTCCGTCCAAGGGAGACGCGCCGATCCATCCGCAGTATCTGGCGCGGCTGGTCGACGAGGCGGCAGCCGATGACGCGATCATCAGCCCCGATGTCGGTTCACCCGTCGTCTGGGCCGCTCGCTACCTCACCATGAATGGCCGGCGACGGCTCATCGGTTCGTTCAGTCACGGCTCGATGGCTAACGCCTTGCTGCACGGGATTGGAGCGCAGGCAGCACATCCTGATCGGCAGGTGGTTGCACTGGCCGGCGACGGTGGCCTGGCGATGATGCTCGGCGAGCTGATCACGCTCACCCAGAACGATTTGCCGGTCAAGACGATCGTGGTCAACAACTCGTCGCTCAACTTTGTCGAACTTGAGATGAAGGCTGCCGGTTTCGTCACCTGGGCCACCGATCTGAACAACCCTGACTTCACTGCGGTGGCAGCAGCACTGGGCATCTTCTCGGTCCGGGTCGAGCGTTCTGCCGACCTGCCTGATGCGCTTCGCCAGGTGCTCGACCATGACGGTCCGGCCCTGCTCGACGTGGTGTGTGAACGTCAGGAGCTGTCGATCCCTCCGGCGGTCAGCGCCGAACAGGTCAAGGGCTTTGCTCTCCACGCGTTGCGGACGGTGATGTCGGGCCGAGGTGACGAACTGCTCGACCTGGCCCGAGCCAACTGGCGCCAGCTGTTCTGATCCGCTGCACCGGTCGCGGGCCACAGGTCCCCGTCGAATGGTTACTTTTCGGTCGGGGACATGCGGCGGTAGTGGCGATTGCGGCTACCCAACAGGACCGATGCGACGACGGCCGCGACCACCGAGGCAATCAGGATCGCGACCTTGGCATGGTCCTGATGCGGATCGGTTGCCGAAAAACTGAGCTCGGTGACCAGAAGCGACACGGTGAAGCCAATTCCCGCGAGCAACCCGACTCCGACGAGATCGATCCATCTCAATGCCGGATCGAGTTGTATGCCCCGGATCCGGGTGGTGAGCCACGTCATGGCAACGATCCCGAGCGGCTTCCCTGCGACCAGTGCCAGGATGATTCCGATGGTCACCGGATCGGTCATGGCTGAGACGAATCCGTCAGCGCCCCCGAGGGCGACACCGGCGGAGAAGAAGGCAAAGACCGGCACCGCGAGCCCAGCCGACAACGGTCGGAATCGGTGCTCGAACACCTCAGCGAGGCCTGGCTCGGTGTCGGCGACCTGATCGCGACGTCGGTGCAGAACGGGGATGGTGAAGCCCAGCAGGACGCCGGCGATCGTCGCATGGACACCGGAGGCATGGATGAAGGCCCAAGCAGCGACGCCGACTGGCAACAGAACCAGCCAAGCCGCGACGGACCTGAGGTAGAAGAACTGGCGATACCGCTGGGCGAGGACCGCATAGATCCCGACGATGATCAGACCCATCAGCAGCGGTACAACCTGGATGGTGTCGGTGTAGAAGACGGCGATGATCGTGATCGCAATCAGGTCGTCGACGACGGCGAGGGTCAGTAGGAAGATCCGCAACGGGCTCGGCAGGTGGGAGCTGATGAGTGCGAGCACTGCGACAGCGAAGGCGATGTCGGTAGCCGTCGGGATCGCCCAGCCGCGCAACATGGCCGGGTCCGGTGCGACGACTGCGACGTACACCAGCGCGGGGACGGCCACGCCGCCGATTGCGGCCGAAACCGGAATGATCGCGGTGGAGAATCGTCGCAGATCTCCGGCCACGAACTCGCGTTTGAGTTCGAGGCCGACGAGGAAGAAGAAGATCGCAAGCAGTCCGTCGGCAGCCCAGGCGCCAAGGCTCAGCCGCAGGTGCCAGGGCTCATGTCCGACCTCGAGACCCCGCAGGGCGAAATAGGCCTCGGACCAGGGTGAGTTCGCCCACACGATGGCAATCACGGCCGTGAGCACAAGCAGTGCACCACCGACCGTCTCCTTGCGCAACAGAGCACCGATGCGGGTGGCCTCGGAGCGGGTACCGCGAGCTGGGAACAGGGTGGGCGTGCGGCGAGCAGGCCTAGGCGTCATGGGCACATCCGATCAGGGTCGACAGCAGACAGAAAAGTGTCGACCAGACTTCCCGACGCGCCACGTCCCAAGTTACAGCACCAGCGGCATGGTCCACCCCTTCGCCGCGCCACTCCCCTGTGTTGTCATCAGTTCCTGGAAGACCACCAGGACCCACACCCATCTAGGCTGAACCGATGCGCTCTGTTCGTCATGTCAGTCGTTCTTCGGATCGATCGTTGACTGGTCATGTCCATGGCCCGGAGGACGGGACACCGATCTTGTTCATCGCTGGGGCCGGAACAGGCAAGTCGATGATCTTCGGCGAAGACCTGTTCGACGCCTATGGTGTCCGGCTGATCACGATGGATCGCGCGGGTATGGGCGGTTCGACCCCGGACCCCGCGCGCACCGCAGCTTCGACCGCAGCCGACTACCGCGCCTTCGTCGTGAGTGTGACCGGTGACGAGCACCCGACCGTCTCTCTGGTCGCGAACTCGCAGGGCGCTCTGTTCGGTCTCGCCGCAGCCGCTGAGGGGTGGGCTCAGAATCTCGTCCTCGTCTCACCTGCAGACGAAGTCGCACACCCGTCCGTTCACGCGTTGTTGCCCGAAGCCGCACGCACTCTTCCCGACCTCGTGCAGAACGCCCCGGACGCGGCACGGGACCTGTTGAGATCATTCACCCCGGAAGCAATGCGGACGATGGTTCGCGACGGATCCGACGAGCGGGATCGCGCCGTCTACAGCGGGCCGGCATTCGACGCGCTCTACCGCACCGCACTCGCGGAGGGCTTCACGGGAAGCGGCGTCGGGTACGTTGCGGACACGATGATGGCTGCCGCCCGCTGGGACATCGATCTGTCTGCAATCACCATCCCTGTCACCGTTCTATTCGGGGCCCGCGACCAGGTGCACTCGCCCGTCACGGTGCGCTTCTCACCGCACGGATTCCCCGTGCCTGCCGGTCGGTGATCGACGAGGCGGGCGGCGCGCTGCTCTGGACTCACTCGGCGCTCGTGCTCGACACGGCACTTCAGCAGCTCGACTCGCCGTCCGGCGGCGTCGCAGGCTGACCCATCCTCATGTATGGGCGGGATGCGGTGCTCCGCAAAGCTAATCCCCGATTCTCGCGGTGCCGGAGGGAACGGTCGGGAGGGCTTTGCCGGGGCTGATGAGCCCGGATTCGTAGCTGAGGATGACGAGTTGCGAGCGGTCGCGGGCGGAGAGCTTGGACAGGAGTCGGCTGACGTAGGTGCGCGCGGTGGCAGGGCTGATGTGCAGGCTTGCGCCGATCTCGTCGTTCGACTCGCCCATACCGATCCGGGTGAGGACTTCGCGTTCGCGGTCGGTGAGCGAGTCGAGCAGCGCCGGGTGAGTGCTGGTGGTCGCGAGTCCCGCCAGGGTGCCCATGACCTTTCGCGTGATCGCTGGCGACAGCAGGGCGTCGCCGGACGCAACGGTGCGGATCGCGCTTCGCAGGTCGGCGGGGGCGATGTCTTTAAGGAGGTAGCCGGCCGATCCTGCTCGGATCGCCGCCAGTACGTTCTCGTCCTCATCGAAGGTCGTCAGAACCACGACCCGCACGTCCGTGAGCGAGCGGTCGGCCACGATGGCCCGGGTCGCAGCGATACCGTCCATCTGCGGCATGCGGATGTCCATGAGGACCACATCCGGCTTGTACTGGCGGACCGCGCTGATCCCAGCGCTGCCGTTGTCGGCCTCGGCGACGACCTCGATGTCGCCGTCGTGTTCGGCGAGCGTGCGCAAGCCCGTTCGGACGAGTTCTTGGTCATCGACCAGCACGACTCGGATCATGGCAGCCTCGCGGGGATCGTGGCCTCGACGGCGAACCCGACGTCAGCGAAGGAACGAGTGGTCAACGACCCGCCGAGCAACCTGACCCGTTCGCTCATGCCAGCCATTCCATAACCGCTCTTCGCGCCGTCATCGGTCGCCGCTCCGCGCCCGTTGTCGGTGACGCTGATGTGGAGCCGGTCGTCACGGATGCCGACCTTCACTTGCGCGTGAGTGGCCCCGGCGTGACGGACGACGTTGGTGATGGACTCTTGGATCACTCGGTAAGCGGCCGCGTCTACCGGAGCGGACAACTCCGAAGGGACCGCGGTGATATCGGTTGTGACCTCGACGCCGGCACCCCTCGCCGCGTCCGCGAGTTCCGGCACGGCCGAGAGCGACTGAATGCTCCGTGTCTCGTCGCGTTCGGAGGCTGAACGCAGGATACGCACCATCGAGCGCAACTCTTGGAGCGATCGTGTGCTGGCCGAACGGATGCGGTCGAGGGCTTCGCTGACCGCGCGGTCGTCCCGCCCGACCGCTTCGGCCCCGACCCCTGCTTGGAGGGAGATGACCGACATGGTGTGACCCACCGTGTCGTGCAGTTCCCGGGAGATTCGCTCACGCTCGCTCTGTATCCGCAACTCCGCCTCACGAGCGAGTTGTGCTTCGGTGAGTCGGGCAATCTCGGCCTGTTGTGCCGCCCGGAGGCGGCGGGCTCGAACGCTGTATCCGAGTGCGATCGCGGCAGCGAACAGGGCGATGTTGGAGACGGACTCGTAGCCGAGAAGAAGCCCGATCGCCTCTCCGCCGTCGTAGACCCGGTAGAACATGGAGACGGCGAACACGACGAGTGCTGCTCCGGTCGACCACAGCATCAGTCCGGCCTCGGCCGCGGAGAACAAGGCGGCCAAGACCGGGACGGCGACACCGATCGGCGGGTAGTCGAGGGTGTAGTAGGCGAACAATCCGAGCCCGCTGAGCAGAAGCACCGTCCGCGGCATCCTCCGGCGCAGCAGCATCAGGGCACCGAAGCCAGCCGCGAACAGGTAAGCGATGACATCCGGAAGCTTGGTGCCGCCCGAACCTGTAGCGATGATGAGTGCGAGTGCGAGAGCGACCGCCGTCCCGAGCAGCGCGTCGATGACCCACGGCGCCGCGTGCCCGGCGCGGCGATCATCGCCCACGGTCTCACGCGCCGGCGCCGAAGATCGTTTCGCCATACCTCAAGGTTACGGGCGGACGGGCCCGCAGTCATGAGCCTCAAGGCGATGCCCGGTGTCGCTTCTCGACGTACGCAAGGCGAGACAGGAGGCGACCCAGGTCGAGAGCCCAGGCCGATGTGAGGACACGAGCGCGTTTCTAGCGTTGCTGGCATGAACCGAATCAAGTCACTTCAGCGGCCCCTCATCGCCGTCCTCGCGACGCTGGCGCTGGTCCGGCCGCTCGTGAGCATTGTGGAGTATCAGCTCGATGTCAGCGACCCTCCCGCGGTGCCGATCATCATCACCCTCGTCATCTCGGCCGTCTGGATCGTTGTCGTGGGCCTGAACAGGACCGCCCATCCGGTGTTGACCTTGCTGTTCACCGGACTGACCTACGCGGTGCTGTCGATCATTCTCAGCGGCATCCTCTCCCCGATCCTCACCGGGGAACTTCAAGGGCCGCTCGCCATACCTGTCGCGATCATTCCGGTCCTGCTGACCAACGCGATTTGGGGCCTGGCCGCCGGCGGGCTGGCGCTCCTGCTCCAGCGTCTGCGAGGCGTCCGGTCACGTGATGCCTTCGAGTCCCGCTGAGTTCGGAAGGAAGGCCCATGATCAACACGCCGCACGAGCCCGTCGACCCGCACGACTCCGCTCCGAAGCCGATGAGGCACGCACCGATGCCGCGATTCGGGAGCTGAAGGCCCGCGTGGTGTGGCCTCAGCCGCCAGATCCCGCGTCTGTCGGCACGCCCAATCAGCCACCCCTGGCCGGGACCGTCCCGGCGGGGACCACCCATCGAACGGGAAGTCCCATGCGCAAACTCGGCGTCGGAGTTTCGGCCTGATCGGTGGGCTACTCGTCGGCCTTCTTGTCCGCTTCTTCGTGCCCGGGACCCTCCGCTGGCCCTGGTGCTTCTTCTCGGCGTGGGCACTGTGGTGGGCGTCGTCATCGCCCTCGTGATCGACCACTACTACCTCGTGCGCCGCGCTCGAAACTCCCCGATCGAACACCCCTGAACTATCCGTCTCGCCTCCGCTGCCAGGTCCGTGTAGGGGCGATCAACGAAAGGAACGCAATGCGAAAAGTTGGAGTCGGCGCGCTCGGTGTCGTGGGAGGAGTGCTGCTCGCGCTCATCGTCCAAGACCTCCTGGCGACCGCCTTCCTGAGCAGTGGGACCATCCCTGCCAGCCTCGGCATCGTGCTCGGCTCCCTCATGCCCGTCTTCGCGGTGCTCGGCGCCATTTTCGCGGTCCTGATCTACAACCGGAGTGTGAAGCGCAAGTCGGAAAAGGCGACCGATGAGTGAGCCTCGCGGCCGCGAACTGTCCCGTCGCACGGTGCTGAAGATCGGCGGTGCGACGGTGGCCGGAGCCGCCCTGTGCCAGCTTCTCGCCGCATGCAACATCGACAGCGGCGGTTCCAACAACAACATTCAGGGAAGCGTGGGCCGAGTGCTCGCCAGCCAGGCGCCGCTTCCCGAGGCCTTCCGTGCACGCCTGCCGGTCCCGCCGGCGCTCGAACCCGTCCGCCGCGACGGCAGCACGGACGGTCAGATCACGATGGTCAACAACAACGGCAACTCAGGACATCGGCATGACACCGACTGCCCCAGCACGCCGCTACGCCCGAACCGACCATCGACCCCAGACGCGACGACCAACCCACCGGCCGACCACCAGGCCCCACAAGAACAACAGCCGGACCTACAAAGTCGTAGGTCCGGCTATTCCGATGTCCCGAGACATCACACTGTCGGGCTGACAGGATTTGAACCTGCGACCCCCTGACCCCCAGTCAGGTGCGCTACCAAACTGCGCCACAGCCCGCTTTCGCGACTCGAGCACCCCAGCTGGGGTGCTCGCGCTCGTACATGTTACATCGACTCGCCGCCGGTGTCGCATCGAGGCTGGCCATCAGGAATCTTGACCGACCGGTCTAGAATCAGACCATGCGTTCTGAGATGCGCTTCATCGAGTCAGCCCGACGCCAACAGCTGCTCGAGGCCGCGGTCGCCACGGTGAACGAGATCGGGTACCACCGGGCGTCCTTGGCCGCGATTGCCGGGCGCGCAGAGATCGCCAAGAGCGCGGTGTTGTACTACTTCACCTCCAAGGAAGGCCTGCTGCTTGACCTCGTGCAGACCGTCTTCACCTCCCTCGGCCAGACCGTGCTGTCGGCGGTCGACGGGATCGATGGGCCCGTCGAACGTCTGCGGGCCTACTCCACTGCCTACATTGCGCACGTGGATGCCGAGCGCCACGCGATCGCTGCGGCCGTGGAGATCGTCGTGTCCCACCGCGCGGCCGACGGCACCCTGCTCTACCTCGTCGAGGACGAAGCCGATGTCGCTCTGCTCCGGAGCATCCTGCGCGCCGGCATCGACGACGGCAGATTCCGGTCGATGCCCCTTGGTGTGGCCACCGGTCTTGCCGAGAGCGTGTTGGACCGAGCCATCACCATGGTCCAGCGCAATCGCGATGTCGATCTCAGTGAGTTTGCAGACCAGGCCGTGCCCTTCCTGTTCCGGGCACTCGGGGTGGACGATGCCTGAACCCGTGCGAGGCATCGGCTACGACGCCGGAGTGATCTACGAGAAGAGCTTCGACAGCCATCCCCGGTTCAGCGCCGCGTCGGCCCGCCGTGACTTCCGAGCGATCCGCCACGAGCTCGGTTGCGATGCAGTGTTGATCATGGCCAGCGATCCGGAGCGGCTTGCGACCGCAGCCCAACTCGCCGCCGAGGAGGACCTGGCAGTCTGGCTGCAGCCACGCCCCTTCGACCGGCCCGTCCGAGAGTTGCACACGGCGGTGCAGGCGGCCGCGACCACCGCCGAGCAACTGCGCACCTCAGGGGCCGAGGTCGGGCTGGTCGTCGGCTGCGAGCTCACCCTGTCGACACCGGGCATGCTCCCGGGGCCGACCTTCTGGACCAGCGGAACGCTGCTGACGTTGACCTTTCCCCTGTTGCCGATCGCGAGCCGTCGGCTGAGACGACTGTTGGCTGCACTGGTCGCCGAGGCGCGCGAGCTGTTCGATGGACCCATCTCGTACGGTGCCGGATCCTGGGAACGACCCGACTGGTCGATCTTCGACGTCATCGGTCTCGACCGTTACCGCGAAGCCAGCAACGCATGGCGATTCGAGGACGACCTGCGCGCGATCACCGAGCAGGCACACCGACATGGCAAACCGACCTACGTGTTCGAGTTCGGCACCTGTACGTACCGCGGCACCGCCGACAAGTCCTCCACCGCGGCTGGCGTGATCCGCGGGCGTACCGACCTGAGAGTGCCGAAGACCCTCGTCCGTGATGAGCAGGAACAGGCCGACCATCTGATTGATCTGCTCACCACCTTCGATCGCATCGGTGTGGACGGCACATTCGTGTGGGGGTTCGCCGAACCGGCGTTGACCACCTCAGATGTGCCCGGACGAGACTTGGACCTGGCCAGCTATGGCATCGTCGCGGTCGACGATGACGGCAACTGGACACCGAAACGCGCCTTTCACGCCCTCGCAGATCGACATCGGGACACGCCATGACAACTGAACCTGCGTCGACACCTCGGGCACCAATCGCGGTCGCCTGGCGGATCCTGGTGGTGATGCTCCCGCTCGCCGTTGGACTGCCCATCGCCGCCGCCGTGCTGCCGGCCGTCACCGATCCCTCTGAGCCCACGACCTTGGCGCTCAGGATCGTGGCAGGGGTGGTGATCAGCATCCTCACCCTCACTGTGATCGGCCTCCTCGTCCATCGCCTCGACAGGCAACGGTGGAGCGATGTCGGTCTGGCCAGGCCGGGCACTGGTTGGCGTCTGGCGATGGGGGGAGCGGTCATCTGGACCGTACCGGCCGCCGCGACCTTCGCTGTGCTCGGCCTGTTGGGCATGCCGTTGAGCGCCACCGCCGCTTGGCCCGATCTGATACGGACGGTGGCCCTGCTGTTGGTGGCGGTGCTCCTCACCGAAGCAATCCCGGAAGAAGCGGTCTTCCGTGGTTACATCACGACCACTCTCACCAAGCTCACCCGCGGCTGGACGGTCATCATCGTGCAGACGGTGCTGTTCACCCTCTTCGCCGGACTGGTCCGTCAGAACTGGAATCCGATGGATCTCTCCCTGTTCGTGGCAATGGGCATCGGCCTGGGTTACCTGCGAATGACGACCGGCTCGGTGTGGCTGACCATCGGCTTCCACGCCGCGTTCCAGACTGGCTCCCAACTCGTCCTCACCCACGACGCAGTGGCCTTCGCCGGGGGCACCGGCGCCGCCATGCTCGCCCTGGGAGTCGTCCCGTTCGCCGTGGCTGCTGTTGTTGTCAGCAACGGCATCCCACGATTCATCGATCCCCGACCGCGGCGCTCTGGCTGAAGCCATAGGATCGGGATCCGAGCGAGAGGAATCAGTCGTGACCGACACCGTCCGAGTGAGCGCAGTGGTGATCCGCAACAGTGAGGGTCAGGTGCTGACCGTACGGAAGCAGGGCACGAGCAGGTTCATGTTTCCCGGAGGCAAACCGGAGGCCGGCGAGGACGCACGCGCCACCGCGGTCCGTGAGGTGGCTGAGGAACTCGGCGTCGCGCTCGATCCGGCCATGTTGCGCTGGGTCGGCGAGTTCACCACGGCTGCCGCCAATGAACCCGACCACGAGGTCGCGGCAGCGGTCTTCGAGCACCCCACCATCACCATCGCAGACCCTCAGGCCGAGATCGCCGAGCTCTCGTGGCGACCACTCACCGAGCGCGCCGACGACCTCGCTCCCCTGCTGGCCCAGGCCGTCTTTCCTGCGCTGGCCCAGCAGCGGATCCGACGGGTGACCATGTTCACCGGCTCGGCGCGGGGAGACAGCGAAGCATTCACCACCGGCGCCGCCGAACTCGTCACTTCCCTTGCCCACAACGGAACAGGGATCGTGTACGGCGGAGGTCACGTCGGTCTGATGGGCGTCATCGGCGATGCCGGACTGGCCGCCGACGGCGAAGTGATCGGGGTCATCCCCCAGTCACTGGTTGACGGTGAGACCGCTCATCGCGGCCTGACTACCCTCGAGATCGTCCCGGACATGCACAGCCGCAAGCTCCGGATGGCCGCACTCGGCGATGCCTTCATCGCGCTACCCGGCGGGATCGGCACCCTGGAAGAACTCTTCGAGGTGTGGACCTGGCAGCAACTCGGCCTGCACCGCAAACCTGTCGCGCTCTACGACATCGATGGCTATTGGCAGCCGCTGCTCACCGCCCTGGACGTCATGACCGAGCGCGGCTTCCTCACCCCGGAACGGCGGAGTGGGTTGATCGTTGCACAGACCCCGGCCGAACTGTTGAACGCCCTCGAGCAGTGGCAGCCACAGACCCCGAAGTGGTCCCGAGCGTAGCCTGTCGCGTCAGCGGTCCCGGCGCTTCTCCCGCGCTCGCACTTGGACATGCACCGGCGAACCGTGGAAGCCGAACTCCTCGCGCAGACGACGCTCGACGAACCGTACATAGCCGTCGTCGAGGGTGCCCGAGGTGAACAGGACGAAGGTCGGAGGGCCGCTGTGGGCCTGGGTGCCGAACAGAATCCGGGGCTGCTTGCCGCTGCGGACCGGGTGCGGCTGCGCTGCGACCAAACGCCCCAGGAAGGCATTCAACTTTCCTGTGGACACACGGGTGTGCCAGCCTTCGAGGACCGCTTCGATCTCCCGGCTGAGCTTGTCGACATTGCGTCCGGTCAACGCCGAGATGTTGATCCGTCCCGCCCAGCCGAACTGCACCAGGTCCCGTTCGATCTCACGCTCCAGGTAGAACCGACGTTCGTCGTCGGTCAGGTCCCACTTGTTGAAGGCGATGATCAGACCTCGCCCCGCCTCTTCCACCATCCCGAGGATCCGCAGGTCCTGTTCGGTGAGCGGCTCGGACGCATCAACCACGACGAGACAGACCTCGGCCCGTTCGATCGAGCTGTGGGTCCGCAAGGACGCGTAGTACTCGTGACCGGAGGCTTCCTTCACCCGGCGGCGGATGCCGGCGGTGTCGATCAACAGGTACGGGGTGCCGGCGATCTCCACCAGCTCATCGACCGGGTCGACCGTCGTGCCGGACGCATCGTCGACCACGACTCGCTTCGACCCGGCGAGCTGGTTCAACAGACTCGACTTGCCATTGTTCGGCTTGCCGACGATTGCGATCCGACTGGGGCCGCTCTGTTCCGGCTCGGGCACCGCACCATCGGTGTCCGGCATCGCCGCGAGCACGGCGTCGAGCAGGTCACCGGTGCCGCGGCCGTGAATGGCCGAGACCGGGAACGGCTCCCCCAGCCCCAGGTTCCACAGCGAGGCTGACTCCAACTCGGACCGGATGTCGTCCACCTTGTTGGCCGCCACCACCACCGGCCGCTTGCTGCGCCGCAACACCTTCACCACCGCATCGTCGACATCCTGGATGCCAACCGTGGCGTCGACGACGAAGATGACCACATCCGCTGTGGAGATGGCGATCTCGGCCTGTTCGGAAATCTGAGCAGCCAGACCCTGCGCCTCCGGCGCCCATCCACCGGTGTCGACCAGGACGAAATCGCGGCCACTCCACTCGGCGTCATAGGAAACCCGGTCACGGGTGACACCAGGGGTGTCCTCGACCACCGCGGCCCGGCGTCCAATGATCCGGTTCACCAGGGTCGACTTGCCGACATTCGGGCGGCCGACCACCGCCACCACCGGTCGTACGGCGGCAGGCTCGGTCACTGGGGGGTCGGTGTCAGGGGTCTCGCTCACCGGTCAACCATAGTTGGTCGGCAGCGATATCCCCCACTCAGTTGTCGCCGGACACCTTCGCACAGATCAGGTCGATGACCTGGTCCAGATCGAGGAAGGTCGAATCAACGACCTCGACGCCCTCGGCCGCGTCGGTGAACTGGGTCACCTTGGCATCGTCGCGGTCACGCCTGAGCACCTGGTCGTTGACCTGGTTGGCATCGACCTTCTCACCGAGCTCGGCCTGTCGACGTGCCACCCGGGCCTGAGGGTCGGCGACCAACAGCAGCCGCAGATCAGCATCGGGGGCGACCACGGTGGTGATGTCGCGGCCCTCGGCGACGATCCCGGCTGGGGCGGCCGCAATGATCTCCCGCTGGGCCGCAACCAGCAGATCCCGCACCCCTTGGATCGAGGCAACGCTGCTCACCTGCGCCGAGATCGCAGGCTCACGGATTGCGGTGGTCACGTCGGTGCCACCGATGTGGAAGGCGGGCCCAGCCGGATCGGTGGTCACCTCGACCGGATGGGCCCCGAGCAGGGCAACCACGGCGTCCTGGTCGGTCGGATCGACGCCACGGTTGACGACCAGCCAGGTCGCGGCCCGGTACATGGCGCCGGTGTCGAGATAATCCAACCCGAGACGTTGGGCGACCCCTCGCGAGGTGCTGGACTTGCCCGAGCCGCTGGGCCCGTCGATGGCGATCACGATCCGCTGTTCAGTCACCGGAGCAGCCTATCCCCGTACGGTCCAGTCGTTGCGTCCCAGCAGCTCCCGCAGCTGAGGCTCGAAGGCCGGGGTGACCAGCAGGGCCAGATGGCCCACCTCGCGGTTCTGGTCGTGCTCGATGGACATGTCCTCGATGTTGATGCCGGCCTCGCCGACCTCAGCAAAGAGCTTGGCCAGTGCGCCCGGGGTGTCGGGGATCTCGACGACAACCTCGGCCCAGACCAGATCGGCCTGACCATGCTTGCGTGGGATCCGTTTCGTGCCATCGACCCCAGCGTCCAGCACGGCCGTCAGCGAGCCGCGCTCATCGAAGCTGGCCAGCAGCTGGTCCACCCCGTCGCGCAGTCGCTCGAGCCGGGCCCGTACGGCCTGGGCGTTGGCGGTGAGGATCTGGACCCACAGGTCCGGGTCGCTGGCCGCGATGCGGGTGACGTCGCGCAATCCCTGTCCGGCCAGTCGCAGATGGTCAGTCGGGACATCGTCGAGTTGCTCGGCCACCAGGACCGAGGCCAGATGCGGCAGGTGCGAGACCGCGGCCACCGCACGATCGTGGTCATCGGGAGACATCTCGACCAGCACGGCGCCGGCAGTGGTGGCCAGGGCACGGACCCGGTCGACATCTGCTTCGGCATTGACCCGATGAGGGGTGATCACCCAGGTGCGATCGACGAACAGGTCGGCATCACCGTTGACCGGGCCCGACCGGTGGGAGCCGGCCATCGGATGGGACCCGACGTAGCGGCGCAACATCTTGGCATCGACCAGATCCCGCAACTGCGAGACCAACGTTCCCTTGATCGACGCGACATCGGTGACGGTCGCCGTGGGCCAGGTGGCCAGAGCCTCGGCGATCACCGCAGCACAGTGATCGGGTGGGACCGCGACCACGACCAGGCTCACCGTCTCGGGCACATGGGGGGTGACCGATCCTGCCCCGAGGCCGGCCGCAACGAGTGCATGACTGGTGTTGCGATCACGCAGCTCAACCGCAGCCCCCGAGCGGGCTGCGGCGAGGGCGATCGAGGTGCCGACCATGCCGACCCCGATGACGACCAGGTTCATGCGGTGTCGAGGAGTTGGCGCAGTTCATCCGCCCCGATCCGGCGGAACTTGCGGGCCTGGGCCCGGGAACGGTCGAGCACCGCGACCTCGAGTGCGCCGACCGCGATCTCGTCCGCCCCGCCCGGGGCAGCTCGCAGGCCCTTGACGGCGAGCTGGACCGCCTCGGTCAAGGACGCCCCTTCGGTGAAGTCGGCCGCCAGGACCGCAGAAATGGCCTCGGTCTGGCCACCGATGACCGCGAATCGGTCCTCGTCGACGACCGAGCCGTCATAGGTGAGTCGATAGATCTCGTCGGAGTCGGTGCTGAGGCCCACTTCGGCAACGACCAGCTCGACCTCGTAGGGCTTCTCTCCCCCGGCCGAGAAGATGGTGCCGAGCAGCTGGGCATAGGCATTGGCCAGACCACGTCCGGACACGTCCTGCCGGTCGTAGCTGTAGCCGCGCAGGTCGGCATGTCGGATGCCGGCGATGCGCAGGTTCTCGAACTCGTTGTAACGCCCGACCGCGGCGAAACCAATCCGGTCGTAGATCTCGCTGACCTTGTGCAGCGACTGTGACCGATTCTCCGCGACCAGGCAGATCCCTTCCTGGTAACGGATCACGACCACCGATCGACCCCGGGCGATGCCCTTGCGAGCAAAGTCAGCCCGGTCCTTCATCTGTTGCTCTGGAGCGACATACATCATGCTCATCGCAGGCCCGCCTCCGGTCCGTCGGGACGGTTCATCCGCCCCGCGATCACGTCATCCATCATGGCCGCAATCTCGGCCTCGTCGAACTGGTCGACCCCGTCCGGGCCGGCGATCATCACGATCGGAAAGATCTTGCGGGTCAGATCAGGCCCGCCGGTCGCGGAGTCGTCATCGGCGGCATCGTAGAGCGCCTGGACCACAGCCATCGCGGCCTGTTCAGCTGTCATGCCGGGACGGTAGAGCTTCTTCAACGCCCCGCGGGCGAAGACGGATCCAGAACCGACCGAGTGGAAGGAGGACTCCTCGTACCGTCCGCCTGTGGCGTCGTAGGAGATGATCCGTCCGTGCTGGGCCGCGGTGTCCCAGCCGGCGAACAGCGGGACAACGGCGAGGCCCTGCATGGCCATCGGTAGGTTCTGCCGGATCATCCCGGCCAACCGGTTGGCCTTGCCGTCCAGGGACAGCGGCGCCCCTTCGACCTTTTCGTAGTGTTCGAGTTCCACCCGGAACAGCCGCACCATCTCGACCGCGATCCCGGCTGCACCGGCAATCCCGACCAAGGAGTACTCGTCGGACGGATAGACCTTCTGGATGTCGCGCTGGGCGATCAGGTTGCCCATCGTCGCGCGGCGGTCACCGGCCATCACCACCCCACCGTCGAAGGTGGCGGCCACGATCGTGGTGCCGTGGGGTGCGAGATGGCTCAGGTCGGCATCGCGGTCCTTGGGCAACAACTCGGGCCGCACCGAGGCGAGGAATTCGGTGAACGAGGAGGACCCGGCACGCAGGAACTGGGGCGGCAGGCCGGCATCAGAAACCATCACTGCCCACCCTTCTGCACGAATGACCGCACGAACTCCTCGGCGTTGACCTCAAGAACCCCGTCGATCTCGTCGAGCAGATCGTCCAGATCGGAGTCCTGTCGCTGGGTCGCGTCACTGGCCGCTGCGGGGCCGGGCAGATCAGGCTGCTCCGGCTCCGGCTCGTCCTGACGGGAGCGATGAATCTGTTCGGACATGACCCAAGAGTAGGTCGTGGCCGGCCCCTGGTGCCGGCTTGGCCATGGTTCGGATCAGACCGGCCACCGGGCGACCAACTGGGTCAATGACTCCGCGGCGTCCAGGACCGGCTCCATGGCGTCCCGATCGAAGCCCAATGGATCCATCATCTCCAGTCGTTGCAGTGCCGTCCGGCCCGGTACGTCGAGCACCACCGAGTCCCAGCTGGCCGCGACCACCGAGGCCCCATGTCGCCGCATCAATTCTCCGCGCAACCAGGCCCGGGTGTCGACCGGCGGGTCCGACATGGCCGCTGTCACCGCGTCCGGTGAGCTGAGTCGGATGATCCGTCCCTTGCGTTCCAGAGCACCGAACAGTCCGCGTTGCGGATCGAGTTCGCTGAACTGCAGGTCGATCAGCTTCAGCTTGGGGCTTGACCAGTCGAGACCGTCCCGTCGGGCATAGGACTGCAACAACGACCATTTCGCCACCCATTCGAGCCGGTCCGCCAGCTCCATGGGATCGCGGTCGAGACCGTCGAGCACGGCCTGCCAGGCATCGAGCAAACCCAACGCCTCCTCGTACTGGGCCGAGGTGCCGAACGGACCGCGATCGCACAGGGATCGACAGGCAGCCAGGAAGACCCGCTGGACCGCGATTGCTGACCACTGCCGTCCGGCTGTGTCCGGGACCGTTGCGGTGCAGGTTGGGTCGTGACTGATGGCATGCATGGCAGCCACCGGATGGGCCAACACCGGAACCCCGGTGAGCAGGTTCGCTTCAAGGGCTCTCAGCACCAGCGCTGCGGTGCCGACCTTCAGCCAAGTGCTCCACTCGGCCTGGGTGGCATCGCCGGTGATGACGTGAAGGCGACGATGACGACGCGGGTCGGCATGTGGTTCGTCGCGGGTGTTGATCACCGGACGGTTCATCGTCGTCTCGAGGCCGACCTCGGCCTCGAAGTAGTCCGCGCGCTGCGCGATCTGGAAACCGGCCTCCTCGCTACGCTGCCCGATCCCGACCCGGCCGGCTCCGGTGAAGACCTGCCGGGTCACCAGGAAGGCGGTGAACTGGTTGATCACCTGTCGAAACGGAGTGTCCCTCTCGAGAAGATAGTTCTCATGGGTGCCGTAGGACGAGCCCTTGCCGTCGACATTGTTCTTGTGGATCCGGATCGTGCGGCCGGTCGTCTCGGACGCCCACTGTGCCGACTGGGTGAGGATCTGGTCTCCGGCGCGGTCCCAGATGACGGCATCGAGCGCGGTGGTGACCTCGGGGCCCGAGAACTCCGGGTGGGCGTGGTCGACGTAGAACCGGGCGCCGTTGGTGAGCACCAGGTTCGCCATCCCGGCATCGATGTCGGTCAGCATGTCCGGATGGGCACTGGCCCGGCGCAGCTCGGTGCCGCGCTGATCCCGTAGGGGTGACTCGGTCGAGTAGTCCCAGCCGGACTGTCCCAGCTGGGTGCGCTCGGCCCAGGTCCTGACCACCGCATTGCTCAACACCATGGGATGGATGGGTTCGGCATCAGGCGTCGGGTCAATCGTGATCCCGTACTCAGTCTCGATCCCCATCACGCGGTCGGCAGCAGTCACATCTGCCACCCTACGATGACGTCCATGTGGCTGATCCTGGTGCTCGACCTGTTCCTTGTGGTTGTCTTCGCCGCCTCGGGCCGTGCCTCGCATGACGAGGCACTCAGCCCGGCCGGTGTCCTCGCCACCGCCTGGCCGTTCCTGGTCGCCCTGGTGGTGGGACATCTGCTGGTACCGGTGGTGCTCGCCCTCACCCGTCGAGACTGGAAACCGGCTGCCTTGTGGCCGACCGGGATCGTCGTGTGGGTGGTCACGCTCGGTGGCGGGATGGCGCTGCGGCTGCTGACCGGTGCAGGCACGGCGCTGCCCTTCGTCCTGGTCGCCACGTTGGTGCTGGCGGCGGCGCTGCTGGTGCCGCGGCTGGTGGTCACCCTGGTCATCGGCGCGACCAACCGCCGCTCCTGATCGACTACAGGTACTGGCCGGTGTTGGAGACGGTCTCGATCGAACGGGGCACCGCATGGGGTGACTTCGCCGAGACCAGGGTCCGGATGTAGACGATCCGCTCCCCCTTCTTGCCGGAGATCTTTGCCCAGTCGTCGGGATTGGTGGTGTTGGGCAGGTCCTCGTTCTCGGTGAACTCGTCGACACACGCCTGCAGCAGATGATCGATCCGGATGCCGCGCTGTCGGGCGACGAGCCAGTCCTTGATGGCCATCTTCTTGGCCCGGTCGACAATGTTGCCGATCATCGCGCCGGAGCTGAAGTCCTTGAAGTACAAGATCTCCTTGTCACCGCCGGCATAGGTCACCTCGAGGAAGCGGTTCTCCTCGGCCACCGAGTACATCCGTTCCACCGTGGCGTCGATCATCCCGGCGACACACCGCGCAGGATCATCATCGAATTCGGCGAGATCGTCGGCATGCAAGGGAAGATCCGCCGTCAGGTACTTGGCGAAGATCTCCTTCGCGGCCTCAGCGTCGGGACGCTCGATCTTGATCTTCACGTCGAGTCGACCGGGGCGCAGGATCGCAGGATCGATCATGTCCTCACGGTTGGAGGCACCGATCACGATCACATTGTGCAGGCCCTCGACGCCGTCGATCTCGCTGAGCAACTGCGGCACGATGGTGTTCTCCACATCGGAGGACACACCCGAGCCGCGCGTGCGGAACAACGAATCCATCTCGTCGAAGAAGACCACCACGGGCACCCCTTCGATGGCCTTGTCCCGAGCCTTGGCAAAGACCTGACGGATCTGCCGCTCGGTCTCCCCGACGTACTTGTTCAGCAGCTCGGGACCCTTGATGTTGATGAAGAAACCTCGGCCCTCGCTCTCGGTCCTCGCCGCGGCCTTCTGTGCCAGCGAGTGGGCGACGGCCTTGGCGATCATCGTCTTGCCACAACCGGGCGGTCCGTACAGCAGGATCCCCTTCGGCGGGCGCAGATTGTGCTCGGCAAAGACCTCGGGGTGCAGGAAAGGCAACTCGACCGCATCCTGGATGACCACGAGCTGGTCGCCCAGGCCACCGATCTGCTCGTAGCCGATGTCGGGCACTTCTTCGAGAACCAGTTCCTCGACCTCCAACTTGGGCAGCAGCTCGTGGGCGAACTGGCTACGCCGATCCACCAGCAGCGCATCGCCGGGACGCAGAGTCTCGGCCCGTACGGCCTCGGAGAGCACGACGACGGTGTCGGAGTCGTTCTGGGTGTGGACCACGGCCCGCTCCCCGTCAGGAAGGACATCCTTGAGGTGACAGACCTCGCCGACCTGCTCGGCTCCCGCCACCTCGATCACGTTCTGCGTCTCGTTGATCAGCACCTGCACCCCGGGCCGCAGCTGGGCGGCATCGATGCGCGTGCTGATCGCGGTCCGGACCTTGCGTCCGGCGGTGACGATGTCGGCCAGCAACACCTCCGACGGGCTGCCGTCCTCTTCGCGGGCCGGCACCACGGCGACCAGAGTCCCGTACGACGAAGGCGGGCTGGTCAGCCGGTCGGCCTCTTCGCGCAACTTGACGATCTGGTCCTTCGCCTCGGCGAGCAGACCGCCGAGCCGGTTGGTGCGGGCTCGTTGTGAGCTGAGCTCTCGGCGGGTCTCGGCAAGCTGCCGGTCCAAAGCGATGATGGTCGCACTGCGCTCGTTCGGGTGCTGGTCGGACTCGTGGTCGCCCTGCTCGGTCATGACACCGACCCTACGCCGCGCCGCCACCGGTGGTCGCCGTGGTTCAACTGTCGTCGAGCACCCAGTGCGGCCGCAGCCCGGTCCAGCGGTGGCTGGTGCGGGGTACCGAAACCACGATCCCCGTGCTGCGGCCTCGTGAGGTGGGCAGGGCAACCCTGAGCCAACCCTCGGCCTCGGGATCGCCGTCGTCCTCGACCGGCACCACCGAACAGGGTCGCTGATCGATCCATACTGCCGAGGCCCGGTCCGCCTGCACCAGCAAGGCCCGTGCCCGCCGCGGGATGGACACCGTCGCCCGTAGCACCATGCCGCCGCCGTAGCGGCCGAGGCCCTGGTCGGCCGGGCTGACCACCGGGTCGAAGCTGCGGAAGCGGTCGAGGCTGAGCCCTTCGTCGTACAGGCCAAGTCGCTCGGCGACCCCGTGCGGGTCCAACAGGGCCCACCACTGCCCCTGCACCGCCACCGCGGTCGGATCGGGTACGGGATCCGCGGCCGGTGGAGCGTCGAGTTCGGGCTCGGGGCCGGGTCGGGGCACCGCAGGCCGGGCCGGTGACCAGGCACGACTGCGATCGGCAAAGACCATCCCAGTGCCGAGCACTCCCCACGGCAGCATCCAGTTGGGCTCGCTCATCACCTGCAACAACAGCTGGTTGGGTCGGTCCTCCTGCCACGCCCGGCTCAGGTCGAACCGTGCTGCGGTCCGCTGGCCAGGTGGTCGTTCGGTGGTCAGCAGTTTGAGTGGGACTCCGTTGACCCAGGCCCGGCAGGGCGCCTCGAGCTGCGGGATGATCAACTGCGGGGTTCCCGGCATGGAGCGGCCCGGCAGGGCACAGCGATACCAGGCGGCGCCGTCGACATGACGCAGTCCTTGCACCGCCCAGGTCAGCCAGGCGTCGAGGCTGCTCCAGCGGCCGTCGTGGGTGCCAGGACGGGCGGTCGCCCCGGAGTCGTCGATCAACGCCTGCCAGGTGCGAGGGGTGACCGCCATCGGTGGGCCGTACCGGTCGACCATCTGCGAAACCGCATCGATCGACCGGCCGACCGTTCGTTCCAGGGTGATACCTGCCTTCGACCACAGGGAAATCGGCGTACTGGTCAGGGCCTGTCGTGCGCGGTGGCGGGCAAGTTCCAGGGAGGTCGTGGCCTCGGTGTAGGCACCCCGCAGGTGCTGACGGTAGGCCTCCAGGAAGCTGCTGCCGAAGTCAAAGGCCTGCCGTATGGTCGCCAGGCGTGCCCGGGCACCGGGTTCGTCGGCCACAGCCCGCTCGGCCTGCACGAGGTGACGTTCCAGCTCAGCCAGGACGGGAAGCTCGAGTGAGGCTGCCAGGTCGAAGACCCCGCCATCGGCCTTCGGCGCTGAGGTGACGGCCTCATGGAGCCGGTCGAAGTAGCGGGTCATGGCCCGGGCGGCGGGTCCGAACGAGGCACGCAGCCAGTCACGTTGCAGCGCCGCCACGTCACGGGTCGGGTCCCACATGAGCTTCGCGGCCAGGTTGAGGGCCAGTCCGTGGTGTCCCCAACCGCCGAAGCATTCCAGTCTGATCCCGGCGCCGGCGCCACGTTCGGCCATCGCCGGCAGCAGTCGGGCCACCTCCGAGGCCGAGGAGTACGGCACACCAGGGTCGCTGAGTGCACCCAGATAACCGCGATACATCCAGTCCAGACCCAACGCCTGCCACTCACCGATCACCCGCATCACATAGCGTTCCTCGCTACCGTCCGACCCGCGGAAGGAGCGTCTGATCTGGGCGGCGATCGGGGCGATCACCGGGATCAGGCGGGGGTTCGGCCTCTCCCGGACCGGGGGCTCCATGCAGGGGCCGTGGGCATAGAAGGCCAGTCGCAGCTCGGGGTGGGTGTCGCTGAGCCGCTCCAGCAGTTGGTTGAAGAACCGGACATAGCGGTCGGTGACGACCAGGGTGCCGAGCAGGGGGTCGAGCCTCTCCCGTACATCCCAGGTGGTGATGCCGAAGCCCTCCCCGTCCTCAGGACCAAGGTGGATGACGTCGAGGTCAGGGTGTTCGGCGAGGTGGGCGCGGACCGCGGCCTCGGCCCGGTCCAACACCTCGGGCAGGGTGACGTCAAGTTGATGGGTTGCCCGGCGCCCCTCCTGGATGAACAGGTGCGGTTCGTTCTCCGGTGTCGCCAGCGGCAGGGTGGCGATGCCGTGGGCACCGAACTGTTGCCCGCCGAGCCGGTTGCGGCGAACCCACGCATTCGCTTCCCACAGGTCGATCTCGACGTCTGGCCGCAGATAGGGCGCGATGCTCTGCAACACCCGGTGCATGAAATGGGGCTGGTCGGTCCAGCTGCCCTGGTCGAGAATGAGCGTGCTCGGCAGGACCGTGCCGTACGGGCCGGGGGCGAGCCAGCGGATGCCTGCCTTCTCCAAGACGTCATAGGCGCCGTACAGGGTGCCCACCTCGGTGTTGCCGAGGATGGCGATGTCGGTCTCGGTGACCTCGACGACGAACCCCTGAGGATGGTCGGGTGGCTCGAGGTGGGCGAAGCGCCGTCGGGCGATTTCGCCCACCCAGACGGTGGTCATGCTCGTCGTCTCGGTCCCGGTGGCCGCAGTGAGATGGGTGCGCAACTCCTCGGCGGCCAACTGGACCGCATTGGCCTCGCCGGCATCGATGCGTACGGTGGCCACACCGGTGCGGTCGGCCAGCACCGTACGCTGCACTACCGCCTCCTGGGACCGGTCCGATCGGAGCGGTCGCTGGAGCGCAGACCGCCGACCCCAGTCAATCAGGTCTGTGGCGGGTATGACTCGTACGGTGTCGGTCGTGGTCACCGCTGGGGTCGACTCGGACTCACCGCGGCGTCAACGCGATGACCTTGCGGCCAGCCCCCGACACCGCGTAGCGATCAGAATCAACGGCAGTGACCCGTACGATGCGGGCGCGGCTGTCGCTGGTGCCCACCGGGATCCTGACCGTGCCCGACGACTCCCCACCGGAGATGATGATGACTCCGCTGTGACCGGCCAGGTCGTGGCGTTCGGCCACCGGTCCGGTGATCTCGTACCGTACGGCCAGAGGCGCGGCGGTGAGACCACCCGTACGGCTCGCGGTCACCTCGACCACGGTCTCACCGTCGACCGTGGCGGTGTCGAGCGTCACCGTGACTGTTGCGTCCAATGGATCGGGCGTCGAATCGATCAGGATGTTGTCGAAGGTGAGGTCGACATCGACCGGGTCCGGGCCGAGTTCGACCGTGATCGGATCGGCGCTGATCACGGTGATGTCGCCATGGACATCGGTCAGCTGCGGGATCACGTCCGGTTCCGGATCGGCAGGTCGATAGGGGCGGGCGTTGAACACCGGGTTCACGTGGTTGGTGATCACCAGGACATCATCGAAGTCAACGGCTCCGTAGTGGTCGACCCGCAGCGTGCCATCGGGCTGGTCAGCGGCGATGTGGAGAGGTGCGTAGTACTTCTCCGGGGTGTCCCAGCTGTCGATGACGCTGTGGGAGAGGCTGACCCGGAATGTGTCACTGGACTTGTTGAGCAGGCCGAGCGCACCGGAGGTCTGCACGTTGTGGAACCAGCAGTTGGTGATCTCGATGTGTCCGGTCGGATCATCGGCACCGTTGGCCCAGATCAGGAACATCGGCATGCCACCGGACTGCCCCTCGAGCACGGTCCGCTCGACCCGAGCAGTCACCGGCGGTGAGCTGGCAGCCAGATTCTTGGTGTAGAAGTTGATCTGGACCGACCAGTTCTCGGTGAAGATGCAGTCCCTGACGACGATGTCCTCGAGCCGTTCGTTGTCGTAGTTGGGCTCGAAGTCGATGCCGGCCTGCGGGTTGGTGCCGACGGTGTTGGACACGGTGCATCCTTCGATGACCAGACCGCTGACCGAGATGACACTGATCCCATTGCGTCGGTGGTTGTCGATGAGCAGGTCGCGCAGCGTGACATCGATGCAGTGTCGAGGGCTGCCGGCCGTGCTGGAGACACCGAGGTAGACGCCGTCGCCACCACTGTCGCGCAGCGCAAGGCCTTCGATGACGACGGTGTCGGTGCTGCGCAACGCCACTGCCATCCGCCATTCCCCGCTGGTGTACTCAGGCTTCAGCATCCGCATCGTCGCCCCGTACCCGCTGATGGTGATGTCATGTTCGGCATCAATGCTGAGCAAGGAGTCGTTGGCGCCCGGGAAGCCGCCCTCCTTGGCAACAATCTCGACTCCGTCCTCGACGATGACGACCAGATTGCTACGGCGGATGAACAGCGGCCGGGTGATCCATGGCTGGTCGACGTTGTCGATGATCACGGTGTCGGCAGTGGGGTGGTCGAGCGCGGTCTGCAGGGCGTCGGTCGCGTCGACGGCGTCGAATCCGAAGTCGGAGGCGCGCACGACCTCGCCGGTGGGAACCACCGAGGGTGCGGCCTGGGCTCTGAGGATGGGCAGTGTCGCGCCGAGCGCTGCAACGGCGCCGAGACCGAGCACGGCACGTCGTTGAACGGGCCGGGAGGGTCCAATGGGCCCGGAGGGTCCGATGGGCAGGGTGGTCATGATTGCTCCTTCACTGGAGTGCCTCGTCATGAGGGTTGACAAGCCCCATCGAAGGAGACCCCCAGTGAATGGTCAAGCAATCTGCAGACCGCGTTGCAGCAATTGCAGTCACTTGCAGGAGATCAGGTCACTCCACAGCAGTGCCGTCGTCGACTCCCGGCGGGCGCGGGCCGTGGTAGTCAGGACCGTAGGCGCCCGGTGCCGGGCGACGCTTGCGGGCCGGGGCCACCGTGCCCGGTGCGAGACGACGGGCAGTGACCAAGAAACCGGTGTGCCCGATACCGGCATGGTTGGGTCGAATCGCCATCCCGACCGCATGCCAGCCGCGGACCATGTGCTCATTGGCCTCCGGTTCGGTGAAACCGGTGT